>JAGFJP010000071.1 GCA_024102665.1 Thiogranum sp.
GACGATGCTTTTGCGCGCGACGACACCTCGGCAGACAGCGAGTTCTACCGCCAGCCGCGCCTGGTCAGTCATATCGATACCTGCGCGTCCGACGTTATCGGTGAACTCTACCGGCAGTGGATCCGGGGCGATAGCCGTGTCCTGGACCTGATGGCGAGCTGGGATTCGCACCTGCCCGATGCGCTAGCCATCGCGCGCCTGACCGGACTGGGCCTGAACGCGGATGAACTGGCGCATAACAAACGCCTCGATGATTATGTCATCCAGGATCTGAACCGGGAGACGCGTCTGCCCTTTGATGACGGTGGTTTCGATGCGGTGATCTGCACCGTGTCGATCGAATATCTCGTCAGGCCGCTGGAGGTTTTCGCGGAAGTCGCTCGCGTCCTGAAACCCGGCGGACGCTTTATCGTCACTTTCTCAAACCGCTGGTTTCCGCCCAAGGCGATCCGCATCTGGCAGGTCCTGCACGACTACGAACGCATGGGGCTGGTGCTGGAATACTTTCTGGATGGCGGATTGTTCGCCGAGCTGGAGACCTGGTCATTGCGCGGCCTGCCGCGGCCGAAGGATGACAAGTATGCTGATCGTCTGGCGAACGCGGACCCGGTCTACGCCGTTTGCGGCACCCGGCAGGATCACCGCTCGCCGCGGCCATGAGTGTTCGCTGACTCCAGGTGCCGGACAAGCTCGTCGATCCGGTTGTCATCCACCAGCAGCAGCAATGGCTGTCCGTTCAGATGCCTGTTATCGCGCCTCAGCCAGTGATGCATCGCCACCTCATCGCCGTTGTGGTGGTCGAACAAGGCTTCATAGAACCTGACTAGAGCATGCGCCCTGCGACCGGCGTCGCTGCCGGCCTGAATGACTTCCCGGCCATCGCTCAGCGCGCCGATATCGCCGCACTTGACGCCGAGTATCCGCGCGACTTCAGCATTGTAGAAACCGAGCATCTGCCCGATCTGCACCACCGCCAGGCTGAGCTGCCGGTCATCGCGGATGTCGGTGAGCCTGATTTCATGCATGGTCTGGTATTCAGCGATCGCGCTCGTTTTTCTGCACGCGCGCGATGATCTCATAAAGCAATCCGGAAAAGGCGTTGAAACGCGTGAAACGAAACACCAGCTGGTAGGGCGAAACCCTGCGCCTGGGTGTGCGCAATTCCTGGATGCGTCCCAGGAAAATCGCCGACACCACCACGCGCATCATGCTGGAAAGCAGGAATGCCCACATCAGGCCGGCCGCCACATGGAATTCAAGGCCCATGATGCTTATCTGCGCGGGTACGACGCGGGTCGCCAGCACGCCGAGCATGGAACCGATGAACACACCGAGCGTCATGACCACGCTCTGCAACGCCTGGTAGGTCGCGCGTTTCTCCCGCGGTATCAGTTCGTACATGATATTGCCGGAACTCAGACTGAAACCCGCCCAGCAGAAACCGCTGATGATCTGGATGCAGATCAGGTACCAGAAGTTCGGCGACACCAGCCACAACGCCGGCAGGAACGGGATGATCCAGCCGGTCGTCACCAGGATCAGGCGATTGCCCATGACATCGCTGATGCGACCCCAGTAACTCAGTGTCAGAAACTGGACCATCACGGCCGTGCCGGTGTTGGCCATGAACTGCAGGTAGCTGAACTCCAGCGTTTTCAGCATATAGACAGAGAAAAACGGCGCAGCGATGCCAACCGCGGATTGCATCAGAACGAAAAACAGGCTGAAGCGCAGCGCCGGCCGGAAGCTGTCCTGCTTCAGCCAGCGCAAGTCGTAAACCGGCTCGACACTGGCCGCGTGCTCGCGCGGTTCGTGCATTTTCGACAGGTGATATGCCGAGACGATGCGGGCGATGAAGGCTACGCCGAACAACAGCGCAAAGCCGGTCAGCGCACTGTGCAGCAAATCGAAGACGTGCAGTACGACACCGGCCAGACACAGGGCGGTAAAGGAGGTAATGGTCGCCAGCCTGGTTCGCTGCGCAAAATAACGTCCGCGGCGTCGCGCCGGGACCAGCTCGCCCATCAGGCTCATCCATTGCGGCGCAATGAAATGGCCGGCGGCGTAGTACAGGGTCAACAACACCAGCAGCAGCGCAACGGCGTGCCCGGGAAACAGCCAGGGCAGCAGAATCATCAGTGGCAGCAGCATCGCCTGGAACCAGGCGCCCTGCGCCATGATAGGTTTGCGCCGTTGCAGACGGTGACCGAGCCAGGCCGATACGAGCTGCGCCAGGGATCCCAGCAGATTCGGCAGGGTCGCCAGCAACGCGACCTGGGAAGCACTGGCCTTGAGAAACAGCGCAAAGGCTGAGAAATAGGTCTCGATGCTGCCGGTCATGACCGCGTACGACACGGCGTCCTTCAACGAATGCCGAAGGCTTTTGTCGATTTGCGGATCTTTTGAGTAACGCATGATCGGGGAAGTGACCAACCGCGCCGCGCAGCGCCGTAAAACATGCGCCACAATACTCCACTGCGGGACAAAAGGAAGACGGGTCGGGGGAAAAAATACCGCCCGCCGCAACGGCGATAGCGGCCTTGTCAATTCCCGCGAACGAACAGGCTTGCCCGCCCGTCGCCACCCTGCGACAGACCGGGCGCCGGCGGGGAACCCGCCGGCACTGACAGGCTAGCCGGGTTTGCGGAAGTGCAGAATGCCCCAGGCGAGATAACCGTTCTGACCGGCATCGATCCAGTGTCCCAGACCCTGGAGCATGCGCTCGATATAGCCGTCGGACACTTTGCCCTGCAGTTCCGGGCGCCGCTCGGCCAGTTCCCGGCGCACCCGCGTGTAGTGCATCACCAGTTGCGGTGTAAGGTCAGTGACGGCGATCTCTTCCCACCCGAGGCGTTGCGCCTGCCGGCGGTAGAAGGCGATCGAACCCAACGTGTCGAGGTGGATGCGGTCCAGTACCGGTTGCAGCACGCCGGCCGGGCAATCGTCGGCCTGCATCGGATCGGTGAAAATGAATTCGCCGCCAGGCTTCAGCACACGGTCGATTTCATCGAACACCCGCGCGCGTTGCCCCGAATGCAGGATAGCGTCCTGCGACCAGGCGAAGTCGAACTGCTGCGCCGCAAAAGGAATCTCCTCGAAGCTGCCGTCGATGACATCGATGCGCTCGCCGAGCTGTTCGGCGTCCGTCAACATGCGGTTGCGCGCATTCTGCGCCTCGCTCAGGTTAAGGCAACTCACATGGCAGCCGCGGGTCTGCGCCAGCCAGCGCGCGGCGCCGCCGTAACCGGCGCCGATATCGATGACACGGCTCCGGGGTCCCATGCCCTGGACCTGCGCGGCCATGCGCTGCACCGTGCGTTCGGAAGCAGCGGCGATCGGTTCGTCGTCACTTTCGTAGTTGCCGATGTGAATATCCTGGCCGCCCCAGATGTGATAGTAGAAATTATCGGCGTCGTCGCTGTTGTAGTAGTCCTGTGCCGTTTTCACGACCTGCGAGTAACTGCTGCTCATTGCGTGTCCTCCGGGATATAGCGCTTCTCGGCAACGTGGATGAAGAAATCCGGTTCGTGCTCGCGGTAGGTTTCCTTGAAGTCGCCGTAGGTGGTGACGCGCTGAAATCCGACTTCTTCCATCAGGCGTTGCATGTAGTGTTTGCGCAGCGGGAACATGTTGAGGTGAAAGGTCGCTCCGTCCGAAAACCGGTAACGGAAACGCGCCAGCGACTCGTCGACATACTCGGGCGAAGCCGAAACATCCTCGCCGCAATAGTAATAGTTGTGGGACGGTTCAATCTGCTTGTCCAGCAGCGCGTCGTAATTGCGCTGATCGAGGATGAGGATGCCGTCGTGGCGCAGCGTTGCGTAGTATTCGGCCAGCGCCTTGCGCCGATCGCGCTCGTCGTGCAGATGCGTAAAGGAATTGCCCAGGCAGATGACGGCGTCATACAGATCGTGCACGTCGCGATTCAGCCAGCGCCAGTCGGCGTGTATGGTGCGCAGGATGTGGCCGTGCTTTCTGGCGTTGTTGAAGGCCCTGGAAAGCATTTCCGGACTGCCGTCGGCGCTGGTGACCTCGAAGCCGGCTTTCAGAAGTTGCACGGAATGAAAGCCGGTGCCGGTGGCGACATCCAGCACCTTTTTCGCGCCGTGCTCCTTGAGCGTGCGTATGAAAAAATCACCTTCGGCCTGGGCGCGTCCGTCCCAGTCGATGAGCTGGTCCCATTTCTCGACAAAGGAGTGGACGTACTCCTCCTTGTATTTATCGGTGTCGCGGACACTGAGTGGATCCTGTCCATAGTTCTGTTGAGCGGTTGCGTTCATGTTATTTACCTCGCTTTACTGGGTTACTCTGTAGCCGGACCCTCATGGCCGCCAACCGAGCCGGTTGGCGGTTTCCCTTGCCTGTTGCGGAATGTCCGCGGCGACAAAGTGCCGATGCAGGATCTGTACACCGAGTAAGTGGTTGATACTGGCATCGAGCTGGACCTGGGTGGCGGTTCCGGTGTCGGGGGCCTCGTGCAGCCTGAACAGCGCGTCGACGCCGGCGCTGTCGAGCAGGCCGGCATCGGCAATGGCCGACGGGGTGAGATGGCGGGCGGCCAGATCCTGCACGGCAGCCCATTTTCTGGGATCGGTATGCGCGGGAGGCGCCATGAAGGCGAACTTCTCGCGCTTGTACAACACGTCGGGCAGCAGGCCCTTCATGGCCTCCCGCAGTACGTATTTCTCGGTGCGCCCGTGGATGCGCATCGACGGCGGAATGCGGGTCGCGTACTCGGCCAGGTGATGGTCGAGAAACGGCGGGCGCGCCTCCATGGAGTTGGCCATGTCCACGCGGTCGCCGCCCCAGGTGAGGATCTGGCCTTCCAGCATGGTCTTGATCCACACGTACTGGGCCTTGTCCAGGGGGTGGCGCCCCTGCAGCATGGCGGGGTCGAACTGCGCGGCGATGGCCGCACCGGGATCATAGCCTTCGAGCTCGCGCGCCAGGTCCTGGTTGAGCAACGCCGGCACCTGTTGCGCCGAGGCCAGCCAGGGCTGCAGGCACGACGGCGTGAAGCCGACGCGTTCGGTCAGCGCGGCGTTCTCGACCGCGTTTTCCGCCAGCATGGCGCCGCGAAACAGCTTGTTGCTTTCCGCCAGCAGCGCTTCCCATTCGCGGCGCTCGTCGGCCTGCAGGTGGTCGAGACCGTGCAGGAACATGTCGCGGCGAAACGCCGGATAGCCGCCGAACAGTTCGTCCGAACCTTCGCCGGTGAGCACGACCTTGTAATCGACCGAGGTGACGTGGCGGCTCATCAATAGCTTGGCTACGCCCAGGGTGTTGTAGATGGTGCGTTCGGTGTGCCACAGCGTTTCTTCGAAATGATCGTAGAGGTGGTCGGCATCGAGCATCAGGATGTCCTGGTCGGCGCCGGCCGATTGCGCCATTTCGGTGGCGATGGCCGATTCGTCGTACTCGCTGTTGTCGAAACCGATAGTGAAAGCCTTGACCGGGTTCTGTTGCGCTGCCGCGGCGAGGCCGAGAATGGCGCAGGAGTCGATACCGCCGGACAGATAGCTGCCGACCGGCACGTCGGCGGTCAGGCGGTGCTGAACCGCTTCCAGCAACTGGCTGCGCACACCCTCGATATAGTCCTGCTCATCGAAACGGGTCGGATGTTCGTTTTCCTGCGGAAATTCCATATCCCAGTACTTGCGCTCTTCGATCTGCAGGCGGCCGTCACGGCGGCGCACGTCGAGCAGGTGTCCCGGGCGCACCTGGTGAATGCCTTCGAAGGCCGTGGTGCCGGGCACCATGGTCTGCATCAGCTGGTGGTAGACGCCGGCCGGCGAAAAACGCCGCGGCACCTCGGGGTGCGCGAACAGCACCTTGAGTTCGGAGCCGAATACCAGCATGCCGTTGACTTCGGTCCAGTACAACGGCTTGATGCCGAAGCGGTCGCGCACCAGCATCAACCGGTCGTCGTCCTTGTCATACAGCGCGAAGGCGAACTCGCCGCGCAACCTGGGCAGGGTGCCGTCGAGGCCGTATCGTGGGTACAGGTGCATGACGATTTCCGAGTCGCTGCGGGTGCGGAAGCGCGCGCCGGTCGCGGTCAGCTCGGCGCGAATGCGCTGGAAGTCGTACAGCTCGCCGTTCTTGGTCAGCATCAGCCGGCCATCGTCGCTGGCGAACGGCTGGCGTCCGCGATTCTCGTCGAGGTCGATGATCGACAGCCGCGCATGACTGAAGCCGACGCCATCCTGGCTGCGCCAGCCGAAGCCGTCGGGACCGCGGTGATGCTGAATGGCGGCCATCGCCACCAGTGTTTCGGGGTCCACGGGACGGTTACGGTCCGCGTGCATGAATCCGGCAATACCACACATGATTGAATTACGTCTCCTTGCTAGTCCTGTCATCGTGAGCCGCGCGGCGGTCCGCGGACGAAGGGTGCTTCGTCACCTGGCCCGTAGAACCCCTTCGGGGTTCATTACGGGTACCTTACCCTTCGGGTCAAGGCATCACGCAAAAGATTTCAAAATGGTCGAAAGCAGCGCCATACGCATGAACACCGCACCACGGGCTTGGGCGAAGTACCAGTTGTGCGGCGTCGTATCGAGCGCGCGCGCAAGTTCATCGCCGCGTGCCAGCGGGTGGAGCACCACTGCGTCGGGTTTGAGCGGCGAGTTTTCGTCCAGCCGGTACTGGCTGCCGAGTTCCCGGTAATCGTCGCCGATCCAGGCGATCTTGTTGATGTAGATGACATCGAGGTCCGGCAGCTCGCGGTCCATATCGGCGGTAATGCGAAATCTCAGACCGGCGCTTTCCAGTTCCTCGCGTTGACCTTCGGCGAAAGGCGCTTCTTCATCGGTGATGATCAGCACTTCCTCGAAAGCCGGCGCGAACTGGCTCATGAGAGTAAGCAGGCTGCGCACCGTGCGCATCACACCCGGCACGCCGACGATGGCGAGCCGGATGCGCTTGTCGGCGTCGATCTGCGCGTCGCATAGCTCGGGCCGCCACTTCAGCAGGGCGTAGATGTCCGCCATCGCCTGCGTCGGATGCTCGTCGGTGCCGTTGCCGCCGTTGACGATGGGAATGCGCAGCGATTCCAGCATTTCGTATACCGCGTTTTCGCTGCTGTCGCGCAGCACCACCAGGTCACCGTAGTGATTGAGCATTTCGCCGATGTCGTAGAGCGACTCGCCCTTGGCGATGCCGGTCGACGCCGGGTCGGTGATCGACATGATGTCGCCACCGAGGCGATGCCAGGCGCTCTCGAACGACAGCCGCGTGCGCGTGCTCGGTTCGTAGAACGCGCTGATGAGTATCTTGCCGGTCAACGGACGCACGCTGAGCTGTGGCTGCGTCTCGTAACGCGAGGCCAGGCGCGCCAGCTGCAACAGCTGTTCGCGATTGAACTGGGTCGCCGAGACCACCGGGCGCTGCACCAGGTCGAGCAGCGAGGTCAGGTCCTCGGGGATGCGATCGAGCAGGGCGCGCGGTTGCTCGAATCCCTGGATGTCGAGCGGTTGTCCCTGGAGCGGATCGCGCAGTTTCGGACTGAGCCTGTTCACCATAGTTGCTTCCTTTTCCAGTCGCGGACCAGCAGCACCAGCAGCAGCACCGGTGCGGCCGTTGTGATCGCCAGCGCCACCAGCACCAGCACGGAAAAAACCGGCAAGGGGATAGTCACAGCGCCACCTCCTTGTGCAGCGGATGCGCTTCGCCGAGCTGCTTCCAGTCGAACTCGCGCGGCGCCAGCAGGCTGCCGGCCACCACGCACAGCATCGAGACCGCTGCGCCCACCAGGGCGGCGACGTAGAAACCGATGGCGAAATAGCTGTACAGCCCGGCGGCGCTGCCCAGCACCATGCCGGCTACCGCGGCAGCGGCGTTGGCGCGGCGCCAGAACAGCCCGGCGGCGATCGGCCAGATGGTGCTGGCGACGAAGGCGCCGGTGAAGTAGAGCAGTTCGGCGAGCGTGGTCAGGCGCGGCGCGCACAGCAGCCAGGTCAGCACGCCCAGGCCGACGATAATGCGCGCCGCCGCGCGACGCATGTCCTCGGCGCTGGCGTGCGGTTTCAAGTGCCTGCGGTAAATGTCTTCGACGACCAGGATGCTGGTGGCGGCCAGCAGTGAATCGAGGCTGGAGGACAGGGCCGCGAACACCATCAACAGCACCAGCACCGCGCCGGTGACGCCGAGCAGGTTGGCGGCCACCATCGGACCGACCATGTCCGCGGCCGGTACGTTGAGCTGCAGTGCCGGAACCGCCAGCGCGACGAAGCCGGCGACGATCGGGATCGGCGCCCATAGCAGCCCCGCCAGCGTGTAGGCCTTGAAACCCACGCCTTCGCGGAACGAGAAGGCGCGGCTCCACCACACATTGGAGTGGAAGATTTCGCCAATGCCGAACAACAGATTGTTGAACAGAAACATGATGGCCGCCGGCATCAGCAGGTTGAGCAGTTCCGGACGTTCGGCGAGCACCGCGGCGTGGATGCTGTCGAAGCCGACATGGCGGATCGCCAGTACGGCGATGACCACCAGGCCGACCAGTATCAGCAACGCCTGGATGAAGTCGGTGCCGATGACGGCGCGAAAACCGCCGAGCAGAGTATAGCCGACACAGATGGCCAGGATGACGGTCATGCCATAGTGATAGGGTATGCCGGTGAGGGCGTGAATCAGGATGCCGCCGGCCATGCCCATGCTGACCAGCCAGCCGAGACTGTAGAACAGCGATATCGCCAGGAACACGCGCCATGCCGTGTGGCCGTAACGGATACGGATGAAATCGCCGCTGGTATAGCCGTTCGGCATCAGGTGACGGATGCGTCGGGCCAGCGGCGCGAACATCAGCAGACCGACCGAACCCAGCGAGTAGCCGAGCATGCCCCACACGCCGATCTGGAACGCCAGCTGCGGCGCGGCCATGGTGGTATTGCTGGTCACCCAGGTGGCCATGGCGGTGGCGGTGCCGAGCGCCAGGCCGACGCGGCGACCGGCGAGCACATAATCGTCGAGCTGTTGCGCATGACGCCCCCAGTACCAGCCGAGCGCGATCCACAACAGCGAAAAACCGGCGAGTATCGCCCAGCCGATCGAGGGGTCGAGGATGGCGCTGTTGACGCTGTTCATGTATCCACCACCGCCTGCAGTTCGGCGATCGCCTCATCGGTCGTGAACACGCGCGCATAGCGGTCCTTCATGGTGGTGATGGTGGCGTGCTGCAGTTCCGGCGTCACCGTCGCGCAGCCGTCCGAGATCAACGTTACGTAAAAGCCCAGGTCGCAGGCATCGCGGATCGCCGTGGAGACACATTCATTGCTGTACACGCCGACCACGAACAGGCCGTTGATCTGCAGGTTGCGCAGCACGTACTCGATGTTGGTCGAGTTGAAAACACCGCTGGCGGTCTTGTTGATGACGATTTCGTTCTCCAGCGGCGCCACCGCTTCCAGGAACTCTGCGTCCCGGGAACCGGGCGGTGCGTGCAGACCGAGGCGCTTGTGGCCGGGGCTGCGATCGCGACCGTCCTGCGTCAGCGACTGGATGCGCGTATGGATGACTTCCAGCTCGCGGGCGCGAAACGCCGCCTGCAGGCGCGCCACGTTGGGCAGCACGGTGTTTTCCAGCCGGTCGAAATAGTAATCATGCGCTTGCGGCGGTATGTTCGCGGTTTCGTCGCGGGCGAATATGCCGTGTCCGCGCGCGGCATCGAGGTATTGCATGTCGATGCACAGCAGCGCCGTGTTGTGATGTTCCAGCGAGCGCTGCACCCCTGGCACGTGCGTGATCGAACGGCGGTAGGTATCGCGCAGCGGGTCGACCGGGGTCGAACCCGGATTGCCTGATTGTTGTTTTGTCTGGTCGTTCATTCAACCTGCCAGTCGTTGCAATGTATGAAGCAGCACATTGGCGCCTGCTTCGATGTCGTTCCAGGCGGTCCATTCCGCCGAGGAATGGCTGCGGCCTTCCTTGCTGGGCACGAACACCATGCCCGCGGGTGCAATCGAGGCGATCACCTGGGCGTCGTGCGCCGCGCCGCTGTTGATGTGCGTGGCCTCGATGCCGAGTGTCTCCACGGCCTGTTCCACCGCGTCGCGCACCAGCGGCGCGCACGGCACCGGGGCGATTTCGCTGAGAATCTGATACTCGAACATCAGGCCGCGGCGCCGGGCGATGGCCGCCAGCGCGCGCTGAAACGATTCGGCGAGGCGCGCCAGTGTGCCGGCGTCGGTATCGCGCACGTCCAGCGAGAACACTGCCTGGCCGGGCACGACGTTGGCCGCTCCCGGGAACAGTTCGACGCGCCCGATGGTGGCGACGCTGGCGGGGCTGCCGTGTTCTTCCAGCACGCGGTCGATCTGGGTGGCGAATTCCGTCAGGCCCTGAAAGGCGTCGGCGCGCATGTTCATCGGCGTGGTGCCGGCGTGATTGGCGGCGCCGGTCAGCGTTACCTGCCATTTGAACAGGCCGGTAATGGCGTCGACGATACCGACTGACACCCCCTGACGATCCAGCACCGGTCCCTGCTCGATGTGCAACTCCACATAGGCGTGGATGCTGTCCGGGCTGCGCTGCGCGTGCAGCGCGGCGCGTGCGTCCAGACCGTGTCTGGCCATGGCGTCGATCAGGGTGACGCCGTCGAGGTCGCGGGCGCTGTACAGGTACCCCGGCGTCACCTGCCCGGCCAGCGCCTGCGAGCCGAACAGCCCGCCAAAGCGCCCTTCCTCGTCGCTGAAGGCAATCGCTTCCACGGGGCGTCTGAGGCTTACGCCGGCATCCTTGAGCACGCGCAGTGCTTCCAGCGCGCAGAGCACGCCGAGGGCGCCGTCGAGATGACCCGCGCCGGGCACGGTATCGATATGCGAACCGGCGATCACGCTGGCGACATCGTCCCGCCAGCCCAGCCGCGCACAAATGTTGGCGGCGCCGTCCTGGTGCACGGTCAGCCCGGCCGCGTCGACGCGCTGCAGCAGCCACTCACGCGCCTGCATATCGCCGTCGGAAAAGGCCATACGGTAAATGCCGTGGTCTTCGCGTCGCCCGATACCGGCGAGTTGCTCGATATCATCGCGCAGGCGCGCCGCATTGATGCGTAAACTTTCCCCTGTCATCGGTATCGCCGGGTTCCGTGGAGAATGAGAATCAGCGTGGCGAAAAACACCGTGGCGCCGACGCCAAAGAAGGCCAGGGCGCGGCCGAGCGTGTGGTGGGCGACAGTGACGGTCACCGGGTCGCTCCAGGCAATGACGCGGCCATCGATGCCGATTTCGCCGGCGCGATAGGTGCGCCGGCCGTCCGCCAGGCCCGACAGCAGCATGGCGCGATCCGGACCCTGGTAGATGCGGGTGGTGGCCGGTTCGTTGCCGGCCGTTTCCTCGATGGCGACCTCGGGGGTATCCGCGCTCCAGCGCAGCTGATAGTACCCGGCGGTCGCCAGCGTGGTGTCCGCGTCGAGGCGAGGTGCGGCGCTCGAGGCTGCCGCGATCGCGAGCAGTATCAGGGCGGCACAGGCTAACCCTGTTCGTCCGGGGGGATTTCGGACCGCAGGCGGGGCGTGGTCGGGATGAACACGGTGTCGGCGGTGTTCGTATATGATGGGCGCTCCTTGGCGTCGTTCGTTCTGTCCGGGTTTGCGAAGTCGATTATTCTAACCCAAAGCAATTTATAAGAGTAATTACCCCATACTATTGCTTGAAAGCAAATAACATACTGATAATAAATGTTAATAGTGAATCAGCTCAAAAATATAATGCTTCTGACACAAATGACTAAAACCCTTGTTATCTAATGGCATTACAGAAAGACAACGTTGACAGGATGCTCTCGGCGCTGCGGCGCGTGATCCGTGCCATCGATCTGCATTCGCGGCAGCTGGTGCAGAGTCACGGCCTTACCGGGCCGCAGGCGCTGATCCTGAGGACGCTGCTGGATGGCGGTCTGTCGGCCGGCGCGCTGGCCAAACGCGTCAGCCTCAGCCAGGGAACGGTGACCGATATCCTCAACCGCCTGGAGCAGCGCGGCCTGGTGACCCGGGTTCGCGCCGAGAACGACCGCCGCCGCGTGATGGTGGAACTGTCGGCGGCCGGCCGGGAGTGCCTGGCGTCTTCTCCGCCCTTGTTACAGGACCGCTTTGCCAGCCGCATCGAAGCGCTGGAAGACTGGGAGCAGACCCTGCTGCTGACTTCGCTGCAACGTATCGCCGCGATGATGGACGCCGGCGATCTGGACGCGGCACCGGTGCTGTCCAGCGGCTCCGTGCGGGCGACACCCGAAGCGGTGGAGGAGGTTGTCGAACCGCACACGGACGGCGGTCCACCCAAAGACCGCTGATTGCTCGACTGTCCGGGAAACGCCGGCCCGCGCAGCGAATCACACGCGCATCGCTTTCGCCACGCCCGGCGAATCTCTCCGCATCGAGGCGCGCATCTCTGCATGCCGTATTTCATTATGCACTGTCACGGAATTGCAGCGCCGACGGCAGTGCGGCGTGCGCAAATGCCGCTACACTTTCATGCACCGCGCGCTGTGCACGGATATTTTTTGCAGCCGCGCGAGAGGTAAACGCGGTGCATGCTTTCGTACGCTTTTTCAAAAGTCTGCTGCTGCTGGAGCTGTTGCGGGGACTGTTGCTGACCGGCAGGTATCTGTTTGCCCGCAAGGTGACGGTGCAATACCCCGAAGACAAGACGCCTTTGTCACCCCGGTTCAGGGGATTGCACGCGCTGCGGCGCTATCCAAACGGGCAGGAACGCTGCATTGCCTGCAAGTTGTGCGAAAGTGTTTGCCCGGCCGTTGCCATCACTATCGAATCCGCTGTCGCGGAAGACGGCACAAGGCGCACCACCCGCTACGACATCGATCTTTTCAAATGCATCTATTGCGGTTTTTGCGAGGAATCCTGTCCTGTGGACGCCATCGTCGAAACGCGCTTTTTCGAGTATCACTTCGAAGAGCGCGGCCCGCATATCATCAACAAGCAGCAGCTGCTGGCGATGGGCGATCGCTTCGAGGCGCAGATTGCCGCCGACCGCGCCGCGGACGCGCGCTATCGCTAGTTCAGCTCTTCAAATCCTTCGCTGCCGAAGCTAAAGCGGGCGGTTTTGCCGCGCACAGTCGTTTCCAGCATCACCTTTCTGCCCCACAGGCGATACAGGTATTCCAGCGTGCGCTGCATGTACTCCTGTTCCAGGTCGCGCCCGTCATGCTCATGTTCCAGGTACAGCGTGCGGCTGCGGTGATAGTCGGCATCCATGATGCGAATCACGGGTATGGCCGCGGTGCCGGTGTTGCGCAGCAGGGTGTTACGCACGTCGATCCAGTTTTCGTCGTCGGCGAGTTTCGATACGACGCGTTTATCGCCCTCGCGCACGTGTTCGAACATGTGCATTTCCTGCATCAGCTCCCGCGTCAGAAAACGCCGCAGGAATGACGAGTCACGGTCTGTTTCGCGCACCTCGAACAGTTTGTCCCTGGCGCCTTTTTCCGGTGTGCCGAACTCCCTGAGCTCGGCTTCTGTCGGTTCGTCGTAACGGCGGCGGATGTCGTGCCAGATCATGAAGCCGAGATGATAGGGGTTGATGTCGCCGCGATGCGGCCGGATCACCTGGTTGTGGTGCACCAGGAACTCGAGGTGCAGGTCGGTCGGCAGCTCAAGGCTGTTGAGAATGGCGTGGTGCCAGTAACTGGCCCAGCCCTCGTTCATGATCCGGGTTTCCATCTGCGGCAGGAAGTACCGCGTCTCGTCGTGCACCATGTGCAGCAGATCCTTCTGCCATTCCGCCAGGTAGGGATTGTGCTCGGCGATAAACAGCAGGATGTCCTCTTCCGGCTCCAGCGGCACGCGCTCGAGATCCGGCGCTTTGTAGGCGACCGGCGTGTGGATGGAATGGTAGGGGTCTGCCGGCGGCTGCGCCGCATCCAGCGCGCGTTGCTTCTGTTCCTCGGCCGCAAGTTTGCGAATCGCAGTATGGCGCTGCGTCTGCAGTGCGAGGGCGTGGGCGGCGTCGAGGATGCGCTCCACTGCCTGCAAACCGATGGACGGATCCTCGACATAGGCGCGCACGCGCTCGGCGCGCAGTCTGGCGTGCGAGATCGTCTGTTCCGGGCGGGTGTCGCGAAACATGAAATTGTTCTTGAAAAAATCATTGTGCCCGTACACGTGCGCAATGGTGAGTATCTGCAGGCACAAGGAGTTGTCGTGCATCAGGTAGGCCAGTGCCGGATTGGCGTTGATCACCATTTCGTAGGGCAGCCCGGAAACGCCATAGTTGTACAGCGTCTTCAGCTTCTCGTAGGATTTTCCGAATGACCAGTGCGGGTAGTGGGCCGGCATGCCGTGATATGCCATGTAGCTCAGCATCTGGTCGTGATTGCAGATTTCGAACTCCTGCGGGAAACAGGACAGCCCGAATTCCTCCACCTTGTCGCGTATCCGGGCGTCCCATTCCTTCAGGTCCCTGATGTCCCACTGCTGCCCCATGCCGACGACTCCCTAGGCGGATTCGGTTCCGGTGCGTGGTGTTTCGCGCGACAGAAACGCCTTGAAACTGGACCAGACGTCTTCCTTGCTTTCGATCAGCAGGGCGTGGAAGTTCGGACGCTCGATCCTGCCGAACGCATCCAGCATCGAATCACCGTAGTCGCGTGAATTGACCGGCTTTATTTCGCCGTAACCGAACAGGTTGCAGACGTCGCACAGTTCCTCTGCCGCCTTCAGCGCGGCCTCGGTGTCGGGCGGCCAGTTATCGCCGTCGGAGCAATGAAAAGCGTAGATATTCCACAGCGTGGGATGGTAGCGCTCGTTGATCACCTGCAGGGCTTTGGTGTATCCGGAGGAAATCAGCGTTCCGCCGGATTCGCCTTTGGTGAAGAACTCCTCCTCGTTGACTTCCCGCGCGCGGGCGTGATGCGCGATGAATACCACGTCGACATTGCTGTAGCGGGTGCGCACGAACTGGTACAGCAGAAAAAAGAAACTGCGCGCCAGGTATTTTTTCATGGTGTCCATGGACCCCGAGGTATCCATGATGCAGACCACCACCGCGTTCGACTGCAGGCGCACGTCGCGGACCAGGCGACGGTAGGTCAAATCGTCCTGGTGGAACGGAAAACGGCCGGTTGCGGTTTCGGCGCCGGCCGGGCCGCGCGTCGCGAGCTTGCGCTTGATGCGGGAAACCGCGGTGCGTCGCTTGTCCAGGTGGACGCGAACGCCGACCTTGCGGAACCCCTTGCGTTTGCGCATGGTTTCGACATGAACCTCGCGCAGCTTCTTGCGTTCCATGTCCGGCAGCGCAAGATCCTCGAACATGATATCGATGAGGTCTTCCAGGGTGATCTCGGTTTCGTAATAGTCCACGCCGGGCTGATCACTGCCGCTTCCCGGCTGCTGCTCGCCCGGACCGGCATCCTGGACCACCTGTCCCGCTTGCAGGTCCTCGTCGCCGGTCGCCACGCCGGGGTTGTCGGGACCGAAAATGAAGCGGTATTCGCGGATGCCGCGTATCGGTATCTTGATGATCTTGTCGCGGCTTTGCCCGATGATGGATTCTTCGGCGACGATATCCGTGATGTTGTCGCGTATCGCCTGGCGCACCTTCTGGCGGTGGCGCAGGCGATCGCCGGCGCTGCGGTCGGAACGCAGGGCGTCGGAGGCGGAATAGGGCCTGAAGACGGTATCGCTCATCATGACCGGCGCATCACACCTGCTCAGTCTTTCCACAGATTGTTGGCCGCGTACTTCAGCACCACTTCCGCCGAATGCTCGTTGTAACCGCGCTCGAGCAGGGCGCTGACCAGATCCCTGTATTTGCTCATCTGTTCCTCGTCGCGGGTGCGCGCCTTGGTGATGATGCGGCTCATTTCACGTACCGAACTCATGAGTTTCTTTTCAATGGCTTCCTTGAGCGGTTCGTAGGACTGATAGTTCACTGTCTCGCCGCGGCGTATCTTGCCCCACAGGTAAGCCATCACTTCCTGGCGAAAACCCTGCGCGCTGCTGCCTACCACGGCGATCTGTTCCTCGACCGATTTCAGGAAGCTTTCATCAGGTTGCAGCTCTTCGCCGGTGTTGCGGTCCTTGACGCGCGTCTTGTTCACCCAGGCCTCGGTATGGTCGAGATAGTTCTGGTACAGCGCCTCGGCCTGTTCCTCGAAGGAATAGACGAAGGCCTTGGTGATTTCCTTTTCCAGCATCTCCAGGTAGGCCTTGTGCAGTGTGTCCTGCAGGAACTCCAGGTAGCGCTTGCGCGAATCATCGGGCAGGTCCGCGGCTTTCACCATGTTGATGAGCGCTTCGCGCACATTGATCGGATTGATGCCTTCCGGGCTTTCCGCCAGCGCGTTGTCGATGGCTTTCATGATGAAGCGCGGGGAAATGCCGAACATGCCTTCGCGTCGGGCTTCTTCCTGCAGTTCGCGGATATTGACCTTGACGGTCTTGCCTTTCTCCACAACCTCGTCACCGTTGTAAAGATGCAGCTTGGTCATCAGGTCGGCCTTGCTGCTGGGCTCCAGGCGCGTGAGGATGGCGAACATCGCCGCCAGTTCCAGCGTATGCGGCGCAATGTGCTTGCGGAACTCGGATTTGTCCAGCAGCTTCCGATAGATCCTGACTTCTTCGGAGACACGCAGGTTGTAGAGCACCTTGATAACGACGATGCGATCCAGAAAGGCCTCGTTGGTAGGATCGCCCTTGAAGCGCTGCCACTCGGCTTCGTTGGAGTGCGCGACGATCGAGGTGTCGACATAGACAGTGCCGTGACGGCCCGGTGCCGGAATGAATTTTTCCTGCGTCGCCGTGATCATGGTGTGCAGGTATTCCGGCTCGTTCTTGAACACCTCGATGAATTCCGTCATGCCGCGGTTGCCGACGTTGAAGGCGCCGTTCAGATCGAGCGCGCGCGGGTCGCCTTCGGAGAAGGTGTCGAGTTTGGAGATATCCACCGAACCTATCAGCACCGAGGTGTCCTGGTTGTTGGGGTCGACCGGCGGCACCACGCCGATGCCGCGGCGTTCATGCCGCGAAAAAGGCACGCACGCCACCGGCACGTTTTCGTAGTGGCCGTTGAATTCGTGCCGCAGGCGGTACCGGCACACCGGGCACAGGTCGCCTTCGATATGCACGTCCAGCATTTTTTCGAACTCACGCCGCAGGTGCACGGGTATCAGGTGCAGCGGTTCCTCGGCCATCGGGCAACCCTCGATGGCGTACACCGGTTCGGATTCCTCGAGCCCCTGCTGCAGACGGGCGATGAGCGAACTCTTGCCCGCGCCTACCGGCCCCATCAGGTACAGGACCTGGCGGCTTTCCTCGCCGTGCAGCGATGCCGAGTGAAAATAGCGCACCAGCTGCGCCAGCGTGCGCTCGATACCGAAAAATTCGTCACGGAAAAAGTCATAGACGCGGAGCGATTCATCGGCAAACAGGCGGTTGATGCGCGGATCCTCGCTGTCGCTGATGTTGGCGACGCCGCGGCTGACGATGGCGTCATAGATGCGCGCATGCGCAAGTTTCGGAATCGTCGGATCGGCTTTGACTTTCTCGAGGTATTCCAGGAAATTACCCTGCCACTGGTAATCCCTGCTGCGCGCGCGGTCGGTTTCGATCAAGGTCGCAAAGTCTGAAGTCCTCTGATTCATGCTGTACCCCCCTGGTCAGGTTGCGCTCTTTGTTCGACGCCAGAAGATGCGTCAGGGTTCACACCTGAAATTTAGACCGCTTTTGAAAGTAATTGTCACCGCTTGCGCCGAATCGCTTATCAAATTCACAAATGACCGCATTGCGCATGCGGCGCTACAGGTGTATTTCCACGAAAGGTAAATGGAATCGCAGCGCGCTCAGTGCGCGGGCACATCCATGATGTAGGCGTTCAGATCGTCGATGCGGTGCTGCTGGTCACGCACCAGCCAGCGTGTCAGGTCACCGCTGGACACGAGACCGTGCAGGGTGCCGTCGTGCATGACGGGAAGGTGACGGAAACGCTTTTCCGTCACCAGCAGCATGGCATCTTCCACCGCCATTTCCGGTGAAACGCAGACAGGATCCTGCGTCATTACCTGCTCCACGCGGGTGGTTTCCGCGTCCCGGTCCGCCGCCACCACGCGGACCAGCACGTCCCGTTCGCTGAAAATGCCGACCAGTTCGCCATCGTCGAGCACCACAAGTGCGCCGATGTTGTGCCGGTTCATCTCGCGCACGGCGTTGGCCACGCTGCTGTCCGGCGTCACCGAGTACACCCGGCCGGGCTTGTCTTTCAACAATGCGCTGAGCGGCGTTTTCATGTGCAATCCCGTATGCGAACAAGAGGATTGGATGCCTACACTACTGACTTCCAAGTATAGCCAATGCTGTGCGCTGCAGCGCTGGCGGTCGCAGCCGCGATGCGCCGCCGGTGGATGGGGCTAAACTGATGTTAATGAGACAAAAAAATTCCAGCTGCCTGCAGGAAACGCAGGTTCGAACGGACCCTCGATTTCGCTGCTGCGCGTGCGGTTCCGGGTTTGCCTGTGACGATGCGGTGACATGACCGACGACCAGCAGACCTTCTACTATCTGTTTGTCTCGCTCGCCATTGGTCTTTTGATCGGCGTCGAACGGGGCTGGAAGGAACGCGGCCTCGGAGAAGGCGAGCGCGTTGCGGGCGTGCGTACCTACGGGCTGATCGGGCTGCTCGGCGGCGGTTCTGCGCTGCTCGCCGGATATCTGGGACCGCTGGCGCTGGGACTGGCGTTCATCGGCGTTGCCGGTGTGTTGACGGCGGTTTACGTGGCGAACCTGCGTCGCGACCAGGACGTCGGGATCACCAGCCTGGTGGCGGGTCTTCTGACCTTCGTGTTCGGGGCGCTGGCCGCCACCGGCGAACTGGCCGTCGCGGCGGCATTTGCCGTCATGACAACACTGGTTCTGGGCTACAAGCCGCAACTGCACCGCTGGGTGGGCGCGCTGGAAGGCGACGAGCTGCACGCCGGCCTGAAGTTGCTGCTGATCTCGGTGGTGTTGCTGCCGATACTGCCCAATCGCGGCTTTGGGCCCTGGCAGGCGCTGAATCCGTACCAGATCTGGTGGTTGGTGGTGCTGATTGCGGCGATTTCCTTTGTCGGTTATTTCGCCATCAAGATCGGTGGCGCCAGCAAGGGCGTGGTGTTTACCGGCCTGTTCGGCGGACTGGCGTCCTCCACCGCAGTGACGCTGCATTTTTCGCGCATGGGCGGCCGTTCCGCCGCCATGAGACCGATCCTGGCCATCGGTATCCTGCTCGCCTGCGGAACCATGTTTCCGCGCATGCTGTTGCTTGCCGGCGTGCTCAACCGGCAACTGCTGCAGTTGTTGCTGGCGCCGGCGGCGGTCATGACGTTGTTGATCTACGCGACTGTGCTGTTCTACCACTGGTCGATGACGCACAAGCGGGTCGATGCCGAAGCGCCCCTGAAGAACCCGCTGGAACTCGCCGCCGCCATGAAGTTCGGCCTGTTGCTGGCGCTGATCATGTTGCTGGGCAAAACGCTGCAGACGTGGTTCGGCGATGCCGGCGTGCTGGCGCTGGCGGCCGCGTCGGGCGTGGCCGATGTCGACGCCATTACCCTGTCGCTGGCGCGCATGAGCCAGGACGAACTGGCATTGCAGGTTGCGGGTTTCGGCATCATCATCGCGGCCGCCGTGAACAGTCTGGTCAAGGCAACCATGGCAGCCGTGATCGGTGGCCGTGTTATCGGTTTGCGTGTCGGACTGCCGTTGCTGGTGGCCGCGGTCAGCGGACTGTTGATCGCCTGGCTGATGATCTAGTCAGCGCCCCGAGCGGGTCAGGTGCAGGGGATCCAGCAGGCTGTCCAGCTCGGCGCCTGACAGACCGGTCATTTCCGCGGCAACTTCCCTGATCGGGCGCTGCGTCGCATAGGCGATTTTGGCGATTTCGGCGCTCTTGTCGTAGCCGATAACCTCGTTGAGAGCCGTTACCAGGATCGGATTGCGCGCCAGCGCCGCCTGGATATGGGCTTCGTTCACGGTAAATCCCGCCAGCGTCCTGTCGGCCAGCAGACGCGCGGCGTTCGCCAGCAGGCCGATGCTCTGCAGCAGATTGCAGGCGATCACCGGCAGCATGGTATTGAGCTGAAAGTTGCCCGACTGCCCGGCGAGCGCGACAGTCGTGTCATTGCCGATGACCTGCGCGCATACCATCGTGACCGCTTCGGGAATCACCGGGTTTACCTTGCCCGGCATAATGCTGCTGCCCGGTTGCAGCGCCGGCAGGCTGATTTCCGCCAGGCCGGTCAGGGGTCCGCTGTTCATCCAGCGCAGATCGTTGGCGATTTTCATCAGGCAAACCGCGATGCCGCGTAACTGACCGCTCAGCTCGACCGCCGTATCCTGCCCCGAGATCGCGGCAAAAAAGCTGGCGGCGGGCCGGAAAGCGATTCCGGTGCGCGCGGCGAGCTCATCGGCGAAGCGTTGCGCGAAATCCGGATGCGCGTTGACACCGGTCCCGACCGCGGTGCCACCCTGCGCGAGGCGCTCCAGCCTGGGCATCACTGATGCCAGGCGTTCCAGGCTGTCACGCACTTGCGCGCTCCAGCCGCCGAGTTCCTGGGCAAAGGTGATCGGCAGGGCGTCCATCAGGTGCGTGCGCCCGGTCTTGACCACGGCATCGAGTTCCCGCGCACGGTCATCTATCACTTCGACCAGTCGTTCCAGGGCCGGTTGCAGCTGCGCGCGGCACGCCAGCCGCGCACTGACATGAATCGCGGTCGGGATCACGTCATTGCTGCTTTGCCCGCGGTTCACCTGATCGTTGGCGTGCACCCGGGTGCCCAGCGCTTGCGAGGCGAGGGTCGCAATCACTTCATTGGCGTTCATGTTGGTGCTGGTGCCGGAACCGGTTTGAAACACGTCGACGGGAAAATGGGCGTCGTAATCGCCCTCGGAGACGCGGTCGGCCGCCGCGGCGATGGCGGTGGCGACGTCCGCGTCGAGCTGGCCGAGCCGGGCATTGACCTGCGCGGCGCAGGACTTGATCAGCCCCAGCGCGGCAATGAAAGGGCGCGGCATTGTCAGCCCGCTGAGCGGAAAATTGTCCACGGCGCGCTGCGTCTGGGCGCCGTACAGCGCGTCTTCGGGCACCTTGACTTCACCCATGCTGTCGCGTTCGGTGCGGTATCGCTGGTCTGAATCCATGGCTGGCTCCTGAGCTTCTCGGGCAGGGGAGTGACAGGATGCGCCATCAACACCGCGTTGCCAATGCATCGGCAATTCTTTTCGCAAGTCAGACACTTGCAAATTCAGGGGGAATGTTATGCCGGTTGCGCGAGTCTATTGGCTGTAAGCTGATGTTGTTTGCGCTGTGGGCAATTCAGGCGACGCGGACGGTCACCGGCGGTGCCGGGCCGCGATTGCGCACGTCACGCGCTATCATCAACAGTACGGGTGAACGGCCGGTGCCGCACCGGCCGCCGACAACGACAAGGAGAGAAAAAATGCCATGGTCCCTGAATCGATGTCTGTTGGGTATTGTCGTCCTGTTGTTCGCCAGCGCCGCGGCGGCGCAGGCACAGGCGCCCTGGGGCAGGGCGCAATCCACGCCCGTCGACTACGAGCCCCGCAAAGTCGTCTATGACGTTTCGGTGTCCGATCAGGAGAGCTTTTCGCGTGTCCTGGATCGCGCCAGCTACCTGAATAACCTCTATGAGGCGGACCCGTTCCAGGCCTCGATCGTGCTGGTGCTGCACGGTAACGAGATCCCGTTTTTCGCCATCGCCAACCTGCCCAGGTACAAGGACCTGATGGTTCGCGCCCAAAGCCTCACGGTGGGCGGCGTGATCAGTATCAGGATGTGCGAGGTGGCGGCCCGGGGCCACGGCCTGCAACCCAAAGACATCCACGGTTTCGTTGAAATCGTGCCGATGGCCGATGCCGAGATCGTGCGTCTGCAACAAGAGGACGGCTATGCTTATATGCAATGAGCGGCGTGCCGGCGCGCGACGCATGCGCTGGATGACACTGGGCTGGTTGATGCTGGCGCAGGCGACCGGGTTTGCCGAACCAGTGGCGACGCCGTACGGCGAAGTCAGCCTGCCGTTCGAATTGCACCAGGTGCCGGGAGCGCCGGTGTACTACGTCATCGGGCTTTCCGGTGTGCCGGGTGCGGAAAACGAGGGACATACGTCGAATGCCGGCTTTGTGGTGACCGATGGAGGCGTGGTGGTATTCGATGCCCTGGGTACGCCGGCGCTCGGTTACCGCCTGCTGCAACGCATCCGCGAAGTCACCGATCAGCCCATAGAGCGCATTGTGGTCAGCCACTATCACGCAGACCATATCTACGGTCTGCAGGCGTTCAAGGAACATGCCGGTGATCCGCCGGTGTGGGCACAGCGTCAGGCGCTCGGCTATGTCGGCGGTGACCGCGCCAGCCAGGGCGAGGATGCCGGGCGGCGCCTGGAGCAACGCCGCGAGGCCCTTTTCCCCTGGGTCAACGAGCAAACCTGGATTGTGCCGCCCGACCGGACTTTCGAAAACGACACCAACTTCGAGGTCGGCGGTATCCGCTTCGAGCTGCGGCACATGGGGCCGGCGCACGCCCCCGGCGACAGCGTCATGCTGGTGAAGAACTACGGCGTGCTGTTCAGCGGCGATGTTATCTACAAGGGCCGCGTGCCGTTTCTGGACAGCCCGGAAACCGATACCCGGCACTGGCTGGAGGCGTTGCGGCAACTGGCACAACTCGATCCGCAGCCGCGTTTCGTGATCAACGGTCACGGCGAACCGTCCGACGCCATCGAGGAGGCCGTCAGCGTCACCCGCGACTATATCGAATATGTGCGTTCGGTGATGGGCGAAGCGGTCGCCGATTTCGTACCGTTCGATGAGGCCTACAGGCGAGCTGACTGGTCGCGCTACCGCGACATGCCCGCGTTCGATGCCAGCAACCGCGGCAACGCCTACCGCATCTACCTGGAACTCGAGGCCGAGTCGCTGGGCGATTCATGAACTGCCGTTGACCATACCCTGCGCATAAAAAAACGGCGGCATTTTCATGCCGCCGTTTTCGCTTTCCGGGCGTCGGACCCGGAGGGTTGCTGCTTATTACTTCAGGTCGAAACGGTCGAGGTCCATCACCTTGGCCCAGGCGGCAACGAAGTCATTGACAAACTGCGCTTCGCCATCGGCAGAGGCATAAGCTTCGGCAACGGCGCGCAGCTCGGAATTCGAACCGAACACCAGATCGACCGTTGTCGCCGTCCACTTCTGCTTGCCTGTCTTGCGGTCAAGGCCGATATAAACGCCCTCTTCCTGCGACGATTTCTCCCACTTGTACGACATGTCGAGCAGGTTCTCGAAGAAATCGTTGTTCAGGGTGCCGGGCTTGTCGGTGAATACACCGTGTTTGGAGCCACCGGCATTGGCGCCCAGCGAGCGCATGCCGCCCACCAGCGCGGTCATCTCCGGCACGGTAAGCGTCAGCAGGTCGGCCTTCTCGACCAGCATCTTCGCCGGCGAGGCGTAGGCCGCGTCGCTGTAGTAGTTGCGGAAGGCGTCCGCGGTCGGCTCCAGGAATGACATTGATACCACGTCGGTCATTTCCTGGGTGGCGTCACCACGACCCGGCTTGAAGGGCACCTTGACCTTGTGGCCGGCGTCCGCCGCGGCCTTCTCGACCGCCGCGACACCGCCGAGGACGATCATATCGGCCATTGAAACCGGCTTGCCGAAGTCCTTCTGGACTTTCTCCAGTTGCTTGAGCACCCTTGCCAGTTGTTGCGGATCATTGACCGCCCAGTCCTTCTGCGGGGCCAGGCGGATGCGCGCGCCGTTGGCGCCACCACGCATGTCCGAACCGCGGAAGGTGGAGGCCGATGCCCAGGCCGTCCCGACCAGGTCGGACACGCTCAAACCGGACTTCAGGATCCTGGACTTCAGTTGCTCCGCTTCCTTTTCACTGAGGGTGTACTGGGCTTGCGGTACCGGATCCTGCCAGATGAACTCTTCGTCCGGCACTTCGCTGCCGAGATACCGGGCGCG
Source organism: Thiogranum sp. (assembly GCA_024102665.1). Taxonomy (GTDB): domain Bacteria; phylum Pseudomonadota; class Gammaproteobacteria; order DSM-19610; family DSM-19610; genus Thiogranum. Next base: position 23,969 of record JAGFJP010000071.1, read on the forward strand.
CGGTCCCAGGTCACGGTGCGTCAGCTTGAACCAGGCCCTGGCGAAGGCTTGATCGAATTCCCTGGGGTTCGCCAGGAAACGCTCGGAGATCTTGCGGAAACCGGGGTCTTCCCGCAGCGACAGGTCGGTGGTCAGCATGATAGGCGGGTTGCGCTTGCCCTTGACGTGGGCATCCGGCACCGCGGTGTGCAATGACTTGTCCTTCGGCACCCACACCGTGCCGCCACCGGGCGACTGCTGCTTTTCCCACTCGAAGTTGAGCAGGTTGGACAGGAACAGCATGGACCAGGCGGTCGGGGTCTGCGTCCAGGCGCCTTCCAGGCCGCTGGTCATGGTGTCTTCTGCGTTACCCTTGCCGCATTTGTTCTTCCAGCCAAGACCCTGTTGCGTGATATCGGCAGCGGCGGGTTCCGGACCTACGCAATCGGCCTTACGTGCGCCGTGCACCTTGCCCAGGGTATGGCCGCCGGCGATCAGCGCGACGATCTCCTCGTCATTCATGGCCATGCGGTAGAAGGATTCGCGGATGTCATGTGCGGCGGAGACCGGGTCCAGGTTGCCGTTGGGCCCCTCCGGATTCACATAGATCAGACCCATCTGCAGCGCGGCCAGCGGTTTCTCCAGTTCGCCATCCTTGCTGTAGCGCTTGTCGTTGGCCAGCATCTCGGTCTCGGTTCCCCAGTAGACCATGTCGGCTTCCCAGTCGTCGGCGCGACCGCCGGCGAAGCCCAGGGTTTCAAAGCCCATGGATTCCAGCGCGACGTTACCGGCCAGGATCATCAGGTCGCCCCAGGAGACATTGCGGCCGTATTTCTGCTTCACCGGCCACAGCACGCGACGTGCCTTGTCCAGGTTGGCGTTATCCGGCCAGCTGTTGAGCGGCTCGAAGCGCTGCTGGCCGCCCTCGGCGCCGCCGCGGCCATCATGGGTGCGGTAGGTGCCCGCAGCATGCCAGGCCATGCGTATCATCAGGCCGCCGTAGTGACCCCAGTCCGCAGGCCACCAGTCCTGGGAATCGGTCAGCGCCTTTTCAATGTCAGCCTTCAGGGCCTTGAGGTCGACACTTTCAAAAGCCTTGGCATAGTCGAAATCATCGCCATAAGGGTTGGACCTGGCATCGTGCGCACGCAGTTGCTCCAGGCTCAGCCGGTCGGGCCACCAGAAGTCGTTCGTGGGCGCGGTCATACCGGCATGGGCCAGGTTGAGTGGTGCGAGTGTGGCAGAGCCGATCACACACAGAGCAATCATCGAAATGCTTTTCTTTAACACTTGAGACTTCTCCTTCAGGTTCGCTTGGGTTGTGCTGCCTAGCCGGTCCATCATGATTCCCTCCGATTGCGCATATTCACATGATTTAGATTTAGACTAAGTCTAAACAATGTCAACGGTAACCCAGCCCCATAAGCCTGTCAACCTGCAAAAGACCCTGGCCCAAATGCCCCGGTTTACGCCGCGGCAGCCGCGTACGCCATGGAAATCAGGGGCGTGGTTACCGCGGGGCGGGTGCGTGCGAATGACCGCTGACCGGAAAACCCGCCCTGAACGGCGCAAGCAGCCTATTGCAGAAACGGTGGATACCGGTCCTGCGGCAGGCGCAGGATCTCCAGCACCTCCTGCGTGATCTGCGCCATCCGACGGCATCAGATACCCGGTGCGCACCAGGCCGGCAGCCGTGTTGCCCCATGCTCGACCGTGTGCCCGGCCAGGGCAGGCTGCCGCGATAGCAGCCTCATTGCCCGGGCTAATCCTTGCGTCGCTTTATCGCGCGTTCCAGGTCGTCGGGCGTACCGATGTCCAGATAGGGTTGTTGCGAGACCGGTACGCCGTGGACGCTGAATCCGGCGTCCAGCGCGGCCTGCACCACATCGCCGATATACAGTTCCGGGCTGGTGGCGGCGCCTTGCCGGTGGCGGATCAGGAACTCGTGCATGAATTCCGTGAATGCGGGTGTCCACACCGCAACGCCCCAGGTGTGCTGCAAAACGGTGGCGGCCGGCTTGATGATGATCTGCCGCACCCGGCCGCCGCTGTCCGTGTCCACCATGTCCACTTTGTGCGGGCGGTCGGCCGGAAACAGGCCCAGCACGATGTCGGCGCCACTCGCTTCCCGGTATTCGAGAAGCTGCGCGAAAATGTTTTCAGGTCCGAACAGCATGTCCGGAAAACCGAGCGCAACGATGGCGTGGCGTACGAACGGCCAGGCCTGGTCGGCGCTGTAGGGGGTTCCCCAGGGCAGCCCCATCATCAGGTAGGCAATGCTGACGCCGCTTTGCGAACCGTCGCCAAGGTATGCAGGAATGTCCCATTTTCCGTCGCGCAGCACCACGTAGATAGTCTCGATGCCGGCGTCGCGCATCTTGCCCAGCAGGTGCTGGCAGACCACCTGTGGCTGCGCGCCGTCACCGCCAGCGGGCAGCGGGTAAATTTCCTTGCTGCACGACAACTGCGCGAGACGCGTGGCGCGTCCGGCCATAGGGATCAGACCGACGATGTCCCGGGGCTTGTTACCATGCATTGAAGGCGGCCTTTACCCGGAAACTCCCGGGCTCTCCATCGCCTTGCGCCGCAGGGCGTAATACATCACCGGGATCACCAGCAGGGTAAGCACAGTGGAAACCAGGATGCCGAAAATGAGACTCACCGCCAGGCCGCTGAAAATCGGGTCGTCGAGTATGAACAGGGCGCCCAGCATCGCTGCCAGACCGGTCAGGGCGATCGGCTTGGCGCGCACTGCGCCGGATCGGATCACCGCCTGCTCGAAGGGCATGCCTTCCTCGACCGAGGCGTTGATGAAGTCGACCAGCAGGATCGAATTGCGCACAATGATACCGGCCAGCGCAATCATGCCGATCATGGAAGTGGCGGTGAACTGCGCGCCCATCAGCGCGTGCCCCGGCAGCACGCCGATAACTGTCAGGGGAATCGGCGCCATGATAATCAGCGGTGTCAGGTAGGATCGGAACTGCCCCACCACCAGCAGATAGATCAGCACCAGTCCGACGGAGTAGGCGATGCCCATGTCGCGGAAGGTTTCATAGGTGATCTGCCACTCGCCGTCCCATTTCAGGCTGTATTCATAGGGATTGTCCGGCTGCTTGATGAAAAACTGCTCGAAATCCCCCTGTTCCCGGAACTGCGCGACCAGGTCGATCATGCCGTACAGCGGACTGTCCAGTTCGCCCGCCATGTCGGCGGTGACGAACACGACGGGCAGCAGGTCCTTGTGGTACACGGCATGTTCGCGCTGGTCCGGCACCGGCAACACCAGTTCCGAGAGCGCGACAAGCGTGTTGTTGTGACCGCGCACCTTGAGCGCAAGCAGGCGATCGAGATCGGCGCGGTCGGCGTTGGCCACGCGCAGGCGCACGGGTACGGGATACTTGCCGGCGTCGCCATGCAGATATGTCACATCCTCTCCGGCAAGGGCGCTGCCGATGGCGCTGACGATGTCCGCCTGGCTGATGCCGAGACGCGCGGCCTTGTGGCGATCGACGGCCAGACGCCATTCCGGTGAAGCGGTCTCGACGCTGTCATCGACATCCACGATGTCCGGTGTCTGTTCGAAAATCCCGCGCACCTGTTTTGCGGTGCGGATCTGACCGGCGTAATCCACGCCATAGATCTCGGCCACCAGAGGCGCCATCACCGGCGGCCCCGGCGGCACCTCGCTTATCTTGATGTTGGCGTTGAAGCGCTGTCCGATTTCCTGCAGTGGAATGCGCGCCGCCCGCGCGATGTCGTGGCTCTTGCGCTCGCGCCGGTGTTTGTCCGTGAGGTTTACCTGGATATCGCCGACATGGGCGCCGTCGCGCAGGTAGTACTGGCGCACCAGGCCGTTGAAATTGATCGGCGAAGCGGTGCCCGCATAGAGCTGGAAGTCGGTGACTTCCGGAATGGTGGCCAGATAATACGCGAGTTCGGTGAGTACGCGGTTGGTCTGTTCGACGCTGGTGCCTTCCGGCATATCGACCACCACCTGGAACTCCGACTTGTTGTCGAACGGCAGCATCTTCAGCACCACCCATTGCACGCCGGCCAGGCTTAGCGAGGCGGCGATGAGCACCAGCATCACGATCAGCAGCATCCAGCGTTTGCCGCGCCCCTGGCGTCCGCGCAGGAATGGTCCCATGCTGCGGCGGAAAAACCGCTCCAGGTAACTGTCGCTGCCGCCGGCATCTTCGCCCGACGCGTGTGCCTGGTGACCGAGAAACTGCAGTGCCAGCCAGGGTGTCACCACGAACGCCACCGCCAGCGAGATCAGCATGCCGATACTGGCATTGATCGGTATCGGGCTCATGTAAGGGCCCATGAGACCGGTCACGAACGCCATTGGCAGCAGCGCCGCGATGACGGTAAAGGTCGCGAGTATGGTGGGTCCGCCGACTTCGTCCACTGCCGCCGGGATGGCTTCGAGCAGCGTCTTGCCGCCCATGGCGAGGTGGCGGTGGATGTTCTCGACGACGACGATTGCGTCGTCGACCAGGATGCCGATGGAGAAAATCAGCGCAAACAGCGACACCCGGTTCAAGGTGAATCCCCAGGCCCAGGAAGCGAACAGCGTAATGGCCAGTGTCACGACGACGGCAACGCCGACGATCACGGCTTCGCGCCAGCCCAGCGCCAGCAGCACCAGCAGCACCACGGCGGAGGTGGCGAAAACGAGTTTCTTGATCAGGGTCTGCGCCTTGTCGTTGGCGGTGGCGCCATAGTCGCGGGTGACCGTGGCTTCGACGCCTTCAGGGATAACGATTCCGTGCAGCTGCCGGAAGCGCTGTATCACCTGTTCGGCGACCTGAACGGCGTTGGTGCCGGGTTTTTTGGCAACCGCCAGGGTTACTGCCGGGAACAACTGCCGGGGCGTTGCGCCGCTTTCCGGAGAGGCCGGTCCCTGGCCCATCCACACCAGTTGTTCGGGTTGCTCGGGCCCCGTTTCGATGGCGGCAACGTCACGCAGGTACAGGGGGGCATCGCCACGCAGGCCGACCACCAGGTCGCGGATTTCCTCGACGTTGCGGAAGAAGGTGCCGATCTGTACCGGAATTTCCTGATTGTCCTGCACCAGCGCGCCCTTGTGCTGCGCCTGGTTGGCCTGCGTCAATGCGACACGCAGATCTTCGATGGTCAGTCCATAGCCGGCCAGCGCCTGGGGATCGAGTTTCACCAGCACCACCTTGCCGGGTCCGCCGACGGTATAGATGTCGCGGGTGCCGGGCACGCGCTTGAGTTCCGCCTCTACGGTATGCGCGATGCGTTCCAGATCGTAGGCGCCCCGCGCCGGGTCGCGCGTCCACAGTGTCAGGGTGACGATCGGAACGTCATCGATACCCTTGGGCTTGATCAGCGGCTGGCCCACGCCGAGGTTGGCGGGCAACCAGTCCTGTTTGGAATACACGGCATTGTAGAGGCGCACAATGGCGCTGGAACGCTCTTCACCGACCTGGTATTCGACGGTAAGCACGGCCATGCCCGGACGTGATACCGAATAGATATGCTTGACGCCTTCGATCTCCGACAACACCTGCTCGGCGGGCGTGGTCACCAGGTGCTCGACTTCGCGCGCGCTGGCTCCGGGGAAAGCGATGAACACGTTGGCGAAGGTGACATTGATCTGCGGTTCTTCCTCGCGCGGCGTGACGAGCACGGCGAACAGGCCCAGCAGCAGACCCAGCAGCGCCAGCAACGGCGTGATTTCGGATGCCTGGAAACGGCGTGCGATGATGCCGGAAATCCCCATGGCGTTTCCTCAGGGCTGTTCCGGGCTGGCGGATTTCAGCTGAATACCTGCAGCGACCGGATCCAGCGCGATGATCTCGCCCGGGCTGAGACCGGCCAGCACCTCGACCTGACCGTTGTGATCATCGCCGAGGCGCAGCTGGCGCAACTGCAGCCGGCCCGCATCATCCAGCACATAGACGCCGGTCAGCTCGCTGCGCGCGACAACCGCCTGCGAGGGAATCAGCAGCTGCTGTTGCTCAGCAACCGTAAAAGCGACTTTCACCAGCATGCCCGGGTAGAGCCCGGCAGTGCCTTGCGGCAGATCGACACGCACACGAAAACTGTGGCTGGCGCTGTCGGCGTACGGAAAAACGGTAATTGCGTCGCTGGACACCGCAGGCGTGTCTGTCTGCGGAATCCCGATCGAAGCGCGATGGTGCCGGCGGATCGCTTCGACATCGCTTTGCGGCACCTGTACGGTCACGCGCAGTTTGTCCAGCGAAATACCGGACATCAGCGGTTGCCCGATGGTAGCGGTTTCGCCGGTTTCCACATGCCGTTCCGTGACGATGCCGCTGTAGGGCGCGCGCACCAGCGTATGCTCCAGTTGTTCCTGCGCCTGCGTCAGCGCGGCGCGGGCGGCTTTCAACCTGGCCTGGGCCGCCTTGTATTCGGCTTCCGCCTTGTCCATGGCCGACTTCGAAACCAGGTTTCTGGCGAAAATATCCTTGATGCGCGCGTATTCGGCGCTCGCTTCGGCCTCTCTTGCCTCGGCCTCGTGCAGGTTGGCCTGCGCGCGCGCGACGCCGGCCTGTTGTTCCGGGCTGCGGAAGCGCAGCAGGACATCGCCCGCCGAGACGAAGTCGTCCACGTCGAACATGACTTCTTCGATGCGGCCGGCGAGCTGCGAAGACACTGTGGCCTGGTGCACTGCTTCGACAGTGCCGTCGAAGCTGCGCTGCACCGGCACGGTTTGCGGTTCGACGGTGAAGGTCGAAAGGTCGTGGTCCTGGGCGAACAGGATCCCGGGCACCAGCAGCAGAAGTATCCGGCAGACATTGCGATGCTTGCACATGTCAGTAGTTCCCTGGTACTTGTTGATCCGATGAGTGAAAGATTGGCGCTTCGCGGCAGATTGTGCAAGCGCCCGGAGGGGTATTTTGCGGGAAATGACTTTCGGTTAGTCGGCATCACGCGCCGCGCGATGGCGTTTATCCCTTGTGGTCTGAAAGACCGGCAAGCGGCCGGTCGGCCGGTCGGCCGATGTAATAGCCCTGGCCGTAATCGATCGAGAACTCGCGCAGCAACTGCAGAGTCTCCGCATCTTCCACGAACTCGGCGACCGTTTTTTTGCCGAAGCCGTGGGCAATTTCGCCCATCGCCTTCACCAGTATCCTGTCATCCGCGCTGTTTGCCAGATCCTTGATGAAAGAACCGTCGATCTTGACGTAGTCCACCGGGAGTTGCTTGAGGTAATAGAAAGAGCTGAAACCCACCCCGAAATCATCGAGCGCGAACTTGCAGCCCATGTCGCGAATCTGTTGCATCAGGGTGCAGGCGGCGGCGAAATCGGAGAGCGCAGCCGTCTCCGTGATCTCGAAAATCAGCCGTTCGGCGGGTATGCCGCTGTCAGCCAGACAACGCCGCAGCAGCGGTAGCAGGTCCGGGTCCATAAACGCATAGGCAGACAGATTAATGGCAAATGTCGCGTCCGGATCTTCGAGCAGATGTTGCTGCAGGCTGGCAATGGCGGTTTGCAGCACCCAGTGATCGATGGCGTGGATCTGCCCGGTCTTTTCGGCCACCTCGACGAAAGCGCCCGGCGCCAGCAGCGATCCGTCGCTGTCCTTCATGCGCAGCAGGACTTCGTAATGCGAGGTGGTGCCGGTCTGTATGTCGAGTATCGGCTGGTAGAAAAGCACGAAACTGCCGCTGGCCACGGCCTGTTCGATACGGTCCTTCCAGTACACGTGAGCGCGGAGCCGCTCGCGAACCTGTTCTTCCTCTGAAAAAAGGTGCCATCCGCCGCGCCCCAGGTCCTTGGCCTGATACATGGCGATGTCGGCGTTTGCCAGCAGCTCGTCTACGCGTGTGCCATGCTCCGGGAACATGGCGATACCGATACTGGCCGAGACCTTGTGACTGCGGTCGCCGGCCGGAACCACCAGGCGGTTGAGATGTTCGTTGATCTTGCGCGCCACGTTGCAGGCGTCCTCGGTGCTGACGTCGGGCATGCCGATGGCGAATTCATCGCCGCCGAGGCGGGCGATGATATCGGTATCGCGATGCATCTGCACCAGGTCGTTCGAGACCACCTTGATGATCGCATCACCCACCTTGTGGCCGCTGGTATCGTTGATGTATTTGAGGTGATCGAGATCCAGGAACAACAGTGCGCCGGAGCGGTTGTGGCGGCGCGCCAGCTTGACCGCCAGTTCGAATTCTTCCTGGAAGCGGCGCCGGTTGAACAGGCCGGTCAACGGATCGTGGCTGGCGAGCCAGGCGAGCCGCGATTCGGCTTCCTTGCGGTCGGTGATATCCAGGCCGACGGTGAGTATGACCGGCGCGCTGTCTTCGTCGCCGTCGAGGCGTCCGTGCAGCCAGGTGATGGTGCGTTTCTGCGCGTTGCGGGTTTCCAGCACAGATTCATGCTGAAAGTTGGCACGGCGCCCCGCGGCGACCAGTTGCAGCTTGTGCCTGAACTCCGGCGGCAGGCTGTTGGCATCGTGCAGATCGGTGAAGTTGCGATCGATCAGTTCTTCGCCCGGATAACCGGTGAGGAACTCCGTGTAACGGTTGACGAGGCGTATGTATCCATCCGGCGTCTGGGTGATGATCAGCACCTGCGCGGTATCGAGCAGGCCGCGCACGAAATCGCGTTCACGGGTAAGCTCGGACATTTTTTCGGCCAGGCTGCGGGTACGCTGCGCCACCTTGGTTTCCAGCTTCTCCAGCTGATGCGACAAGGCCACGGCGCTGGTGTCGAGGTGGTCTATTTCGTCGCGCAAGTGAGGAAACCGGCGTTTGCCCACCGCCATGGTGTCGCGTGCCTGTTGAAAGGCGCTCTGCGCGAGCAGCGGCAACGCGCTCACGACGCGTCGCAGGCGCGACAGCGGCGCCCAGAGAACCAGCAGCAGAACCGCCTCCGAGGTGACCAGTCCGGCGACTCCGAAGGCGAGGGTGCTGTTGGTCGCCTGCCGGATCTGCGCCAGGTCCGCGGAAATGTCGTCCAGCATCAAAAGATATCCGCCGCTGTGCTGGCCCAGTTTTTCGAAGGACGCGGCCCACACGTCATAGGTCCGGGAACCCGATTTTACATGGCGTCCCTCGCCGGCAAGCGCCTCCAGGGAAAAGCGCGAGGCGGCCTGTCGCACGACCTGAAATGTGCTGTCGGCGCGAGTGAGCGCGGGAACCCGCGCACCCCATTCGGGCAAAGGTCGCACGGTAGGCGCATCGGTGCTCGAGGACGGTTGGCCGATGATCACGACGCCGACGTCGAGCCGGGTCGAACGGCTGAAATCGACGATGACATCGGCGAGAGACGCGCCTACCAGTGTGCTGCCGGTGCGCTGTTCGTCCACCAGCAGCGGAATGACGGCATATTGTATGCAAGCCAGGTCACAGTCCATGGCGGTAGCGGGTCGTTCAGTCAGCGTGACACCGCGCGCCACCGCCATCATCTGTTGGTCAGCCGCGTAGCGGTCTTCCAGCCAGCCCCAGGCGGCGATCAATGAGTTATCGGGACGAAAAAAGCCGACACCTTCTATATTCATGTCCAGCTGCATCAGTGGCCAGTGCGGTGCGAAGGTATCGCGCAGCTGCCCGGCGTTGCCGCCTGACAGCGCGCGCTCCATGCCGCTGAGCCAGGGAATCAGCTCCGCCAGCTGTTGCAGACGGGTAGCGGATTGTTGCAGCAGTCCGGCGAGAATGAGGTCGTTGCGGGTATGCAGCGCCTGGCGCTCGTCATTGAAGCCTTGTTTGAGTTTCAGGTACTGGGAGACGGTAAAGGCGCCGTTGATGGCGACCAGGACCAGGCTGAGGAAAAACAGCGCTTTCCACTTGAGGCTGATGAATCTGCTGGCCGGGGTTGTTTCCGTTGCCGTTGCCATTGTTCAGCTGAGCGTCCCTGCGTTGCTCGAGATGGCGTCAGAACCGGAACGATACCAGCAGCGTGAACAGGCGCCAGCGGCGCTCCGTTTCCGAGGGGACGGGATTATCCTGAAGTGGCAACCAGGCGGTTCCGTCCACCCAGTGGTGCTCGGCACGCACCATCCATGACCGGTGCGGGTCCCAACGCAGCCCGATGGTCCAGTCCTTGGCGAACTGGCTGTAGTCGGGACGCGCGCCGCCGGTGAGCGTTGCCATGTCTTCGCCGTTGCGGTCATCCTTGTTGAGGTAGGTGACGTCATAGCGCACCAGTGCTTCCCATTGCGGGTCCAGGCGATAGCTCCCCTGGAGATAGTAGCTCTCCCCGGTGAAGTGTTTCAATGACGATGGCACATAGATAATCGAATCATCAAACTCCAGCTGGCGTTGCGCATATTCGCCGGTCAGCGACCAGTTCTCCGCGTTGTACTGGGCCGACAGGATCACGGGTGTGAAGCGGATGGATCCGGGACCGCTGGGGTCGCCGACGCCGGGCGCGTAATCCATATTAAGCTGTGCCCCCGTCAATCCAACCCGAATGTTACCGCCATCCCGTTCATACATCAGTCGCCCGAGATATGACAGCTCTTCTCTCAGGTCTCCCGCGCGGTCTGCACCGAGAAGCGAGAGCTCGGTATCGAGATCATCGACGTCAGGATTGCCAATGCCGAGTTGCAGTTCCCATTCTCCTTTGGCGTTTCTCCGGTTGGCATAGAACTGCACGGCATCGGAAGAAAGTGCCAGATCCCTCGTCCGATCGAAATAGATGGACTGAGGCAGGATAACGCCCGGGCGCGTAAAGGCGACGTCGCGGGTATCATTATAAAACCCGAGCGGATTCTTGATGCGTCCCACCCGGACGCCGAAGTCGAGGCTTTCATTGGAAACAGCCCGGTAATCCACCATACCGTAATCAAGACGGATTTCGCCGTTGCTGCTTTCCCCCGCACGGCGCGACAGTAGCTGGACGGCCGCGTGCACCGAGGGGGTCAGACGCCAGAATGCGTTCACGCCCAGTTCGGTGAATTCGAACGACCCGTTGCTTGTACTGTTGCCGAAGAAGTTGTTTTCGCTGGTAAGTACATAGCCCTGGCTGAGAAATCCATGCACCTGGAAATCGGGCTGGGCGGCACGCACTACCGCCACGCCTGCCGGTCCGCTGATGGCGATGCCGAGGGCCATCACCCGCAGCAGGGCGCGGAATAACGCATGACTGTCCATCAGTAAGCTGCGCTGTATCATTCGCTGTTTTCCTTGTTCACGTAACCGACCGCGCCCGGAGTTTCCTGCACCCGCTGCCGCATTTCTTCGAGGGAGTCGACTTCCACGGGCGCCTGGCCGGTCCCCGAGTACACCAGGCGGTCCCAGGCACGCTGCAACTGGTGAGGAAACACGCCGAGTACTTCCTTGCAGAAATCGACGTGCACCGGGTGGGTGGTCGGCAAAACAAAGACGGTGACCGGTGTGCCGTCCGGCCACTGGCGCAGCCGCATGCTGAAAATGGCGCGTAGTGTCTGCCTGTCGTCTGGTACCTGGGAAACGCCGGGATTTACGTAGACCTGCTGGGCGTACAGGATCATGGGGTTGATGAGTATCATCAAGAGTAATGCGGCGGCAATGTTGCCAGAGATACGCCGGCGGCGACGCGGCCTGGCGCCGATAGCCCCCGCAAAAGGGCAGACTGCTATTGAATCAGTGCAATCTTCCGGAATCACTGGCAGTCGATCCATCGTATGTGTAACACTCTGACTTCCGTAACAGAAATTGCGTATGCTTGGACTTTGCCCCGGGCCTTAGCGGCAGGCCCAACAAAAACTTGTCAGATGCGGAGGCGATCCAGGTATCCTGGTCAACACCGGCCTGATTACTGCGCAGCAGCAAGAATTCAGAATAACATGGATGCTTTTTGTAAAGAATTCAACGATCACTTCACGATAATCCCGGCGACGGACGCGCAGCTGGTTGCAGAGTGTCAACGACTCCGTTACCAGATCTTTTGTACAGAACATCAAATATTCAGTGGTAGCCGCTACGAGAGCGATCTGGAACTGGATGAATTTGACGGCCATTCGGTTCATAGTTTGTTGCGTCACAAGGCTACCGGGACCAATGTGGCTACCGTCCGGCTCGTCCTTGCGGATCCTCAACGACCGCAATCAAAGTTTCCGCTTGAAACACATCTGGGACGTTATATTTATGCCGATCCGGCAAGTTTCCACCGCGCACCTCGCGTTGCACTCGCTGAGATATCTCGTTTCGCCGTATCCAGAGAGTTTCGTCTCCGTTCGGGCGAAAGGAATCAAACGCACAACGTAGTGGTCGATCCAGATACCTCTGCGTCAACGAAGCGCAATCGCCAGCATCCGTACGTTACTCTGGGTCTGTTCAAGGCCGTGCTGCAGATGAGTTTGGAAAACGATGTAAGCTTTTGGTGCGCCGCGATGGAGCCTACGCTGATGCGTCTTTTGAGCCGTTTCGGTATCCGTTTTTCTCCTATCGGTCCGGTGATGGACTATTATGGTCTGCGTCAACCCTGCACCGCGTCAATGCATGCTGTGCTGCAAGGAATTTTCGATCAACGGCCGGATGTCTGGTCATTCGTGACAAACGGCGGAAACCTCGATCCCCACAGGAAGATGGCGTCGCATTCCTGACAGAGCGTCGGTGGTTCTTGAATACCTGGCTTTTGGAGGCGGCGGGGCTGTGCCGCTCCGGTGGCACAGGTGGATTCCGGATCCGCCGCAGTCATGATAGTGCATTGAAGTGGGTGGTATACGGCCTGTCGGTGGCTTCCTCGGCACGGTTAATTGATCCCGCTCAATGAAACCATCGGGCGGATTTGCTTCCATTAGACTCGTAAAGCAGCGGTCGGGACACAGGCATGCCTGGGTGGGCCGCATGGCATGATTGCGGGCGGCCCGGGAAAGGAGACAGCGATGAACCAGAAACTCCAGAATTTGTGCGTGGATCGACCGACCTGGCTGGGCCGTCCCGATTGCGCCCATTGCGATGTGTTGCATGACGTTTTGTTCGACGGCCTGTCCGATAGCGAGCTTGGCACCATCTTCGGCGGACTTTACGAGCCCATTGACGAATTCAGCTTTGAGGAGGGTGTCGCGCTTTACCGCGAGGGATGTGAAGACAACGCGGTGTATACGATTCGCAGCGGGCTGGTGAAACTGGTCCGTTACCTGCCGGACGGCAGGGAGCGCATCATCCGCCTCGGCAAGACCGCGGATTCCATCGGGCTCGAACGTTTGCACGGGCGTCCCTACGGGCATACGGCTATTGCTGTACAGCGGGTCACCGCCTGCCGGATTCCGGTTGAAGTGCTGAAGCAGCTGGATGCGGAGCACCCCAGCTTCTATCGAAAACTGATGGAGCGCTGGGCCACCGGACTGTTCCAGGCCGATGACTATATCATGATGCTGCTTTCGGGTACGGTGAAGCAGCGCATCGCGCACCTCATTGAATGGCTTTCGGAGATCACTGATGACGGGGACGGTTCGACGGTGGTGCTGCTCAACGGGAAAAACACGGCGGCGATGCTGGACATCACGGTGGAGAGCGTAAGCCGTGCCCTGGCCGACCTGAAACGCCGCAACATCCTCCGGCACGTGGCAGGCGACCGGTATCAGTTCGATGCCAGCGCGCTGCGTGAATACGCCAGCACCGACTGAC
>JAGFJP010000086.1 GCA_024102665.1 Thiogranum sp.
CAGCACCGCTCTCGCATACCCGCCCCAGTTCGCGGAAACATTTCGTTACACATTTTTATCCCGCGGAAACACTCGCGAAATGCCTTGATCCTAGAATCTCAGCCGTCAATGAAAACCGGCTGCTGCCGGCCTTTGGCGGAGAAGCCGCATTGGCACAAACGGCATGGCCGGTTATTCCACGCTTGATTCGAACAGGAGCAATACATGAAACGTTTGTTGCAAGTCACCGTTCTCGGTTCCGCACTGACCACTTTTTCAGCGCTCGCGCATCATCCGGCCGCCGATATCGTGGATGAGGAGATCTACGCCATGATCGACAGCATGGTCGCCGATACGCCCCACGCTGACCTGGTGTTCGCCGATATGGGCGGCGGTATGACCGAGATCACGCTGACGACCCGCACGCTTACTGAACTGGAAAACATGATCGACGACGGGCTTCTCGATTATGCGTCCATGCTCGACGGCGATGTGGGTATCGACATCGCTTTCGAAAGCAACGGCAGCGTCACTCTGTCTATCCAGCAGGAGTAACCGGGTCCGGAGACGCCTGCGATGCGTCCGGCTTCACTCAACAAGATCCAGCAAGAGGTATGCAGTTATGAAAAAGAACGTGTTTTACAGTGCAGTAGTGGTCATGGCGCTCGTATTCAGTGGCCCGTCGCTGGCAGGCCAGGGTGGCGGTGGCGGCGGTGGCGGCGGTGCTGGGATGGGACAAGGTGGTCCCGGTGGTTACCAGATGGGCGGCAGCTCTGCATCCGGGCAGCAGATGGGCAACCAGCAGCGAAGCTCCGACCAGGCGCTGCAACAGGACCGTGATCGCGAACAGTATCAGGGCCCCGGCGAACGCGATACGCAAAAGCAAAAGGCCAAGGGCACGGGTGAAAGTTCCGGCGAGGGCGATTTGACGCGCACCCGCGATCAGGATCGGCTCTCCGATCAGGACCAGGATCGTCTACGCGACCAGGATCGTCTCCAGGATCCGGCCGCGGCTCCTTGATTCTGGCCATCTCGCACCGGTAGCCGGTCACTTCGGCGGCGGTTTCCCCCAGCGGGCCGCCGCCGGTCCGGCTGTCACACCATCCGGGAAGTCTGCTCCCGCTGTTTTGCCGTCCGGGCCGATCCTTGTACCGTGCATTGACCGGATACCCTTCATTGCCGCCGAAAACAACACCTTACCTGTCCCTTGCCCCGCCTGGCCCAGGCATCATAACCTTTTGAAAAAAAGGAAATATTGAAGATTTGTCGCGAAAATGGTACAGTCACGCGCTTTGCTGTCGGAGCCAATCAGAGCACCGCGCCGCCTGTGACGGGCACGGCTCTCAATGTCATCAACAGCTTTTCTTGTCCCGCGCCCTGGATTCCGGGCTACAAAAACGCAGGAGAAATCATCGGTGAATAAGGATCATATGTTCTATTGCATCCCCCAGCAGGCCTACATGCGCACCACCAACTGCACCAATCTGCGCAAACGCCCGGCCGGAAAAGCGCCTGCCGGAGCCCAGCCGATGTTGCGTGCCTGCGAGAAATGCACCATGTACCCGCTGGTCGACAGCCAGAAGGTACCGACCGTGAGCCTGGACGCCTATCTGGGTGGCAGCAAGCCCAAGGTCGCCAATCTGCAGGCCGCCGCAAACCGCAAGATCATCCAGGCAAGCATCGCCGACTAGCTGTTGCACGGTCCCGGCCGCTCGTGCCGGGGCCGCGGCAGTACCCCACCCGATCGCTCCGACGCGAGCGTCTCACCGCAAAAACCGTATTCTGGCCGATGCCGCCGCGGATTCACCGCGCCAGCGCTTGCCGCTATACTCGATACAACCCGGGCTTCGGTCGTTTCAGGCAGGCTATGAATCGCTGGATCTACGACATTGTCGAAAACATCGACGAGGAAAGCGAGGCTGAGCTGTTGACCGCCCTCGACGAGCTCGAATCGCTATATGACGCACTGGACGAGATCGATCGCGATATCGCCGAACAGTTCATCGGTAAGCTCACTTATCAGCTGGAGAAACTGCGCAGCACCAAATGAATCCCTACTATGGCGTGCGCCGGCTCGGTCCCTATCTCGGTGTCATCCAGGTCATCGATGTCGGCGACGCCTGCGCTTACTCGACGAATGGTCACACCTGGCGGGTGCGGCAGCAGACCAGCTCCGGCACTTTCCGCTGGGGCGTCACCCAGGTCACCGACGAAGGCCTGGACAAGACCCGCATCGTCAACGCCGACAACCTTGTCGAAGCCCTCAGGTACCATCCGCCGGTGCCGTTTCCGATCCGCGATCGATATGAACTCTGGCTGCTGAACAACAGGACGCGCGCGCCGCTGGCGCTGCTCAGGACGCGGTACCTCGCGCGCGAAATGGAGCCTGTCGGTGATCCGCACTGGAGGCCGTTCCTGCTGACCGATACGCGCTTCGTATCGCCGACACTCGAGCGCAAGGAACGTCAGACACCGGTGCGCGGCTGGAAGACGCCGCATCGTGACCAGCTGGAAACACAGGTCAACCTGGCATCGCGCCCCTATCCGGCGGCGCAGTGGTTCGAACGCCAGGCGGACGGCAGCGGTATCGGCCATGACGGCCTGCGGGTCGCAGACGCGGAACGAGGCCGTACACTGCCGAATGAACAATTTCCCGAACTGCTGATCAGCGAAGACTGGGACGACCAGACCCAGCGCGGTCTGGTCGACGATTACCATGACTGGTACGCGGCCTCGCTGCTGGCGCACCAGAACCTCAGCACCGGCACGCGCCAACGCCTGGAGCAGGCGGCCTGCAAGCGGCCGCAGGCGCTGTTGTCGTCCTACCCGTTGATTCCGGAAGTGCTGGACAGCGACGCCATTGAAGTGGCGCTGGTCAGTGCAAAACTGATGAACGCTTCGTAAGCCGCAAGAGTCCCGTGCCGAAATCGACCATCACCTACTGGAACCCGCTGGATGCCTTGAACAACGGCCGCTGGACGCCGGTCGAAGGACTCGAGGGGCTTGCCGAACAGTTGACCCTGAGCATCGATCCGGCGTCGGGCGAGTACACCCGGCTTACGCGTTTTCTGCCAGGCGCAGACACCACGGCGTTCGGCGGCAACAGCCACGACTATCCCGAGGAAGTGTTTATCGTCAGTGGCCGCCTTTATGATGCCGCCTTCGATTGCTGGCTGGAGCCCGGCCACTACGCCAGCCGCCCGCCCGGCGAACTGCATGGGCCGTTCCGGACCGATACCGGCTGCGTGGTTCTCGAGCTGTCGTTTCCGGGCCGCAAGGAAACCTAGCACCGCATGTATCGGGCAGCTTGCCGCGGGCCGGGCCCAACGCCGCAGGTTGCCAGGGCGTTGACGGACACAGGGGAGCAGCGTTGGAAGTCACGTTGAGAACAGCGACGCCCGGGGATGTCGGAGCGCTCGCAGCGTTACTGGGCGAGTTGTTCGAGACCGAAACTGATTTTGAAGTCGATCGCGCGAAACAGATTGCCGGTCTGCGTCTGCTCATCGACAGCAGCAAAGACTGCGTCATGGTGGCCGAAAGCGCGGGCAGCATCGTCGCGATGTGCTCGGTGCAGACCTTTATTTCGACCGCGGAAGGCGGCCGCGTCGGCATGCTCGAGGACATGGTCGTGGCGCGCGCCTGCACCGGCCAGGGCGTCGGCCGCCGCTTGTTGTCGGCGATGGAGGACTGGGCAGCGCAACAGGGTCTGATACGCCTGCAACTGCTGGCGGACCGGACCAACCACGGGGCGCTGGCGTTTTACCGGCGCATGGGCTGGTCGCAAACGCAGCTCATTTGCCTTCGCAAGGCCCCCGCGGTTTAATTCGCGCCCATGTCGCGACGCAGCCTGTTTTCGGTGATCGAATCCTCGGGTCATCCCAACTTTTCCGGACTCTACCGGCGTCTGCAGATCGACGAGACCAAACTGACTTCCACCCGCAAGACCATCAGTCAGCTCAAACAGCAACAGCCGGATTTCCTGGTGGCGGAGTTCTTCTACGGCTACGGCAACAATTACGCGGGCGTCAACATCAGCAACCTGGACGTGCTGCTGTCGACCTTGCAGAAGTATTCCAGGCACACGCGGGTGATCGTGCTGGTGGACAAGTCCGAGCGTCAGTACGTCGACAAGCTCAACGACCTGTTTCCGCTGCACGCAGTGCTGACATTGCCGGTGCCGGAAGCGCAGATGCAGGCGTTGCTGGGAGAGGACTGAATGCGCATGCGAATCTGGGTGGACGCCGATGCCTGTCCCAATGTCATCAAGGACATTCTGTTTCGCGCCGCGGAACGCAAACGGGTGTCGATGACGCTGGTCGCCAACCAGCCGGTGAAGACCCCGCCCTCCCCCTGGATCCGCTCGCTGCAGGTGCCGGCCGGATTCGATGTCGCCGACAGGCGCATCGTGGAACAGGTGCAGGCCGGCGACCTGGTCATTACCGCGGATATTCCGCTCGCCGCCGAAGTCATCAAAAAGGGCGGTCATGCGCTGAACCCGCGCGGTGAACTGTACACGCAGGATACCATCGGCCAGCGCCTGACCATGCGCAACATGATGGAGGAACTGCGCAGCAGCGGTGTGCAGACCGGCGGACCGCCAACCCTGAACCAGCGCGACCGGCAGGCCTTCGCCAACCAGCTGGACCGGTTCCTGTGCAAGCACGCGAGCCAGCCTAGCCGCTGAGGGATTCCTTGTCGAACCAGTGCACCAGGTGCTCTTCCAGCTCATCCGGATGCACGTATTCCTCGGACACCACCTTGTCCCTGACCGAGATGCCGGCGGCCAGCACGCTGCGGGTGTCGCCGCTGATCAACGGATGCCAGTCGAACAGCGGTCTGCCTTCAGCCAGCAGACGATAGGCGCAGGTGTCCGGCAGCCAGAGTTCTTCGCGCGCCACTTTCGGCGTTACCTTGATGCAATCGGGAACCAGCAGCGAGCGATCCGCATAGCGGGTGCAGCGGCCGCGCTTGTCATCGTGCAACGAGCAGATGACATTGGTATAGAACAGCTGACCGCTGTCCAGGTCTTCGATTTTCAGCAGGCAGCAGCGCCCGCAACCATCGCACAGCGCTTCCCACTCTTCGCTGTTCATGTCATCGAGCGACTTGTGTTCCCAGAAACGGTCTTGCAGCATTTATAACCTCAGGCCTGCGCTCGCAATGACGGGTTCAAATCAACGTAACGTACACATCATAACGTGTTTTCTTGCTCGCGATGCTGGTATCGGGTTTTTTCCCCGCCAGCCACTCGCCGTGCCCGGGGCGTTTCACCACGACACGCCGTTGCGCCGCACCGAGCGCGGTTTCCAGCAATGCTTCCGCATCCTGTTCGCGGCCCAGCAATGTTTGCAGGGCGCGCATTTCCTTTTTCACCAGCACGCCCGCCTTGCCCGGCGGATACATGGGGTCCAGGTACACCACGTCGGGCCGCTCCGCCGCGGCTAATGCTGCCAGCCGTTCGCGGGAGTCGGCGTAGACCAGCCGCATGCGCGCCTGTATCCAGTCGCCGGCATCGCTATCGAGCGCGGCGCGCTGCAGGCCGTCTTCCAGCAAAGCGGCGAGCACCGGCGCGCGCTCGCACAAGGTGACTTGACTGCCGAGGCTGGCAAGCACCAGGGCGTCACGCCCGAGGCCCGCGGTGGCATCCCATATCGAGGGGCTGAAACCGCTTTTCATGCCGACGGCGCGCGCCAGCGGCTGGCCGCGGCCGCCGCCGAAACGCAGCCGGTGTCCGAGCGCGCCGCCGAGAAAATCGATGCGGATCGGGCCGGGTGCATTCTCGCCGGCCTGGCGCAGCTCCAGTCCCGCGTCACCGAGCGCCAGGTAAAAGCCGGCGCCGGGCGGCTGTTTGAGGCGGCTAAAGCCGAACTGGCGGGCGATCGCATCGGCGCGTGCGCGCGACGCGCCCTGCCCGGCCAGCAGGCCGATGGAGTTCGGGGATTCCGGCATCCGGCAATTCTACACCCTGCCGTGGGAGCCACGGCAGGATAGCCGCGCGACAGGAGCCGGTGCCGCTGGGGTACGGCCGCGGGCCGCCGGCTTCAGTGCGGCGCGAACGTTTTCGGTACCGCTTCCGCCCAGTAGGTGTTGCCGTCGCCCTTCTGGCTCAGTTTCTCGGCCTCCTTCATGGCCTCCCCCAGGGTCATGACCTTGTCGAGGTTCTTGCCGGCCTTGAATTCCTTTTTGGAGCGCCAGGCGACGATAAAACCGGGTTCGTCGAGTTTATGGGGTTCGATCGATGTACTCATGCAATGCTCCTGTCAGTTGAATCGAGCACAACATCGTGCCGCGAGAAGATTACTCCAGCGCTGCGAAAATAAAACCCGGGCGAAACTGGTTGTATTGATGAGCCCTAGCCCGCATTTCTCACCGCTGTTCGTCGCAGTAGAAACGCGGTGAGAAATGCGGGCTAGACGCGGTGCGTTTGTTAGAATGGCGCGATGGATGTCTCCTACATTATCGATCCGCTCAACGACGCTCAGCGCGAAGCGGTAACCGCACCTGCCACGCCGCTGCTGGTGCTGGCCGGCGCCGGCAGCGGCAAGACCCGGGTGCTGGTGCACCGCGTCGCCTGGCTGGTGCAGGTCGAGGGCGTGTCGCCCTACGGCATTCTGGCGGTCACTTTCACCAACAAGGCCGCCGGGGAAATGCGCAGCCGCATCGAGCAGCTGATCGGCGTGCCGACGCGCGGCATGTGGGTGGGCACCTTTCACGGCCTGGCGCACCGCCTGTTGCGCGCGCACTGGAAGGAAGCCGGCCTGCCGCAGAGCTTCCAGGTGCTGGATTCCGACGACCAGTACCGCATCATCCGCCGCGTGCTGAGAGCGCTGGAACTCGACGAAAGCCGCTGGCCGCCGCGCCAGGTGCAGTGGTTCATCAACGCGCGCAAGGACGAGGGCCAGCGTCCGCAGCATATCGAACACAAGGGTGATCCCTTCCAGCGCCAGCAGATCGCCATTTACCAGGCCTACGAAGAACTCTGCCAGCGCTCCGGGCTGGTGGACTTCGCCGAGCTGCTGTTGCGGGCCCATGAACTGTGGCTGAACAATCCCGCCGTGCTGGCACACTACCAGCAGCGCTTTCAGCACATCCTGGTGGACGAGTTTCAGGACACCAACAGCATCCAGTACGCCTGGTTGCGGGTGCTGGCCGGCAACGACCCGCGCATCACCATTGTCGGTGACGACGATCAGTCCATCTATGGCTGGCGCGGCGCGAAAATCGAAAACCTGCAGCGCTTCGAAAAGGATTTCCCGGCCGCGCGCACCCTGCGACTGGAGCAGAACTACCGTTCCACGGGCGTGATTCTCAAGGCCGCCAATGCGCTGATCGCGCATAACGAAGGCCGGCTGGGCAAGAATCTCTGGACGGCGGGCGAAGACGGCGAACCCATCCAGCTGTATACCGCCATCAACGAACAGGACGAAGCGCAGTTCGTGGTGGAGCGTATCCGTGGCCAGATCGATACCGGCATGGCGCGCAGCGACATGGCGATCCTGTACCGCTCCAATGCCCAGTCGCGGGTGTTCGAGGAGCGCCTGCTGCAGGCGGGCGTTCCGTACCGCGTGTATGGCGGCCTGCGTTTCTTCGAGCGCCAGGAGATCAAGGATGCGCTGGCCTACATGCGTCTTTGCCAGAACCGCGAAGACGATGCGTCTTTCGATCGCGTCGTCAACCAGCCGCCGCGCGGCATCGGCGAGCGCACCCTGAACCAGGTGCGCGAACGGGCGCGGCTGCAAAATATTTCGTTGTGGGCGGCCGCGCACGTCACCCGCGAGGACAGCGTCCTGACGGCGCGGGCGCGCAATGCGCTCGGCGGTTTCATCGAGTTGATCGAAACCTTTGCCGCCGACGTCGAAGGGCTGGAGCTAGGCGAACAGGTCCAGCACATCGTCGAGTGCAGCGGACTGAAGGACTACTACGTCAAGGAGAAGGGCGAGAAAGGCCAGGCTCGCCTCGAGAACCTCGACGAGCTGGTGAATGCGGCGCGCGAGTACGAATACGATGAAAACGAGGCGGAAAACCTCGAACCGCTGGCGGCGTTTCTGTCCCACGCGGCGCTGGAAGCTGGCGAAGGCCAGGCGCAGAGCTGGGATGACTGTGTACAGCTCATGACATTGCATTCCGCCAAAGGGCTGGAGTTCGACACCGTGTTCCTGTGCGGCCTGGAAGAAGGTCTTTTCCCGCACCAGCGTTCGGTCGAGGAACCGGGGCGGCTCGAAGAGGAGCGGCGGCTGTGTTACGTCGGCGTCACGCGCGCCCGCAAGCGCCTGTTCGTCACCCACGCCGAACACCGCCGCCTGCACGGCAGCGAGTCCTGGAGTGTGCCTTCACGTTTCATCAATGAAATCCCTTCCGCGCTGATCGACGAAATCCGTCCGCGCATCCAGGTCAGCCGGCCGCTGGCCGGCCACACCGCCACCCGCATCACCGAACCGGCGCCGGAAGGTTTCCGGCTCGGTCAGTGCGTGCAGCATGCAACCTTCGGCGAGGGTGTGGTTCTGAACTACGAAGGCCAGGGCGCGCACGCGCGCGTCCAGGTGAATTTCGAAACCGCCGGTTCCAAGTGGCTGGTGGTGGCATACGCCAATCTGCAGCCGGCCTGAGCGGCGTGAAAGAGACGCGTTCTGCCAGCCGACCTCGCCGCATGACCGCCCGTCATTTTCAGCGTGCACCGGAAGCGCTATACGGCGATGACTACGCCTGTGTGGGCTATCTCGCCACAAAACCCGGCCTTCTTGACCGGGTGCGTCGCGATGCATCGGTAATCGGTAGACGATGCCGGGCGCCTGACCCACGATGGCCCGGGCGGGGCTGCGGGCATCAATTGCGGATGGCGAGAATGAAGGGGATCCAGGAGACGGCGATGAGCGCCATCACCAGCAGGTTGATCCGGACAATCCGGCCGGCGGCCTGCCTGCGCTCGTCGCCGGCCTCGGTGGAGGTCGCCCGTGTCATTACCGAGTCCATGACCAGCACCACGAAGATCATGGGTGCAAACACCGGCCCGAACACGGTCTTCAACAGGCCCAAGCCCTGGTAGTTGATGTCGTCGCCCCCCGCCAGCGGCGTGAATACCGCCGACAACAGGCCAAGCAACAGCAGCACGGCCCGCAGGGGACCGAGATCGGCAATCAATGTACGGGCATAACCGCTCATGGACGCACTCACTTTCAGTTCTGAATCGGACGCATCAGGCTGCGGGAAAGGGTAAGAAAATTCAAGCTGCACCGTTGCGACAGGGGTAACCCGGGGCGGGACAGCACGCTGTGCCCTGGCCAACCCGGCAGTTCCACGACGCCAGCGAAGCCCGCCTCGAGCTGAACTGGGGGGTTGGCCTACGGCTTAGTCTGCGTTGCCGGCGCTGTGTACCCGCGCCTGCGGGAAGCGCGTAACGTTCATCAGCGCCTCGCGCGGTTTGCCGATGTAGTTGCCCTGCGCATAGTCGACGCCGTAGCTGCGCAGCAGCTCCAGTGTTCGGGGATTTTCCACGTACTCGGCGATGGTCTGCTTGCCCAGCGCATGGGCGACCTGGTTCATGGATTGCACCATGGCCTGATCGACCTGGCTGTCGGCGAGTCCCTGCACGAAAGCGCCGTCGATCTTGAGCTTGTCGACGGGCAGGTGCTTGAGGTAGGCGAACGACGAGAATCCGGCGCCGAAGTCGTCGAGCGCGAACTGGCAGCCCATGGTTTTCAGCGCTGAAATGAACTTTTCCGCGGCCGACAATTTGGCGATGGCTGCCGTTTCCGTGATTTCGAAACACACGCGCGAGGGGTCGATGTTCGAATCGTCAAGCAGCTCCTTGATCATCGGCAGCAGCGTCACGTCCTCGAACGCCTTGCCCGACAGGTTGATGGAAAAGCGCACCGCTTCGCCCTGCTGGTGCAGGCGCGACAGCTGCGTCAGCGCGCGGCGCACGATCCAGCGATCGACGCTGTGGATCAGTCCGAAGCGTTCGGCCGCCGGCATGAAGCCGCCCGGCAGAATGATTTCGCCGTCGTCGCAGACCATGCGCACCAGCACTTCATAATCCTGCACCTGGTCATCGTTGAGCGCCATGATCGGCTGGTAGACGAGCTGGAACTTGTCGTGCTCCAGCATTTCGCGCACCCGCGATGCCCAGCCCATGTCTTCCGCCATGCCGGCCTTGTTGCGATCGGTCGGATCGTAGAGATTGGTGCGGTTGCGGCCCTGCGCCTTCGCCATGTTGCAGGCCAGGTCGGCGTGCGACAACGCCTCTTCGGCGGATTCGACCAGCTGATCGATGAGGGCGGCGCCGATGCTGCAGCTGATATTGAAGCTCTTGCCCGCCTCCAGGAAGCTGTAGTTCTCGAACAGCTGCCGGAAGTGTTCGGCCGCCAGCAGCACGTCCGCGGCGCGGATGTTGTACAGCAGCAGGGTGAATTCATCGCCACCGAAGCGCGCCAGCAGGTCGCCGTCGCGCACGTGCGTCAGCAGCAGCTGGGTGATTTCCACCAGCAAGCGGTCGCCGGCGGCGTGACCCAGCGTGTCGTTGATGTATTTGAACTGGTCCAGATCGATGTAGAACAGCGCGCAGGTGTTCTCCGGCGTCCGGCCCACCCGCGCCACGGTCCTTTCCAGTTCCTGCTGGAAATAGTGGCGGTTGAACAGCTTGGTCAGGGAGTCGTGTTCGGCCTGGTAGGTGAGCTGCTGGTGGAAGGCTTTCTGCTCGGTGATGTCGCGGGCGGTGCCGCTGAACTGGGTAATGTTGCCCTGCGCGTCACGGTGCGCCTTGGCGTTGAAGCTCAGGTGGCGGCGCTTGCCCTCGTTGTCCAGGTGCACGGTCTCGTACTGGTACAGATCCTTGCCCGCCAGCAGGTTGGCAAAGGCTTTCTGGTCTTCCATGCAGTTGTCCGGCGCGCAGAATTCGCTGATGCTGCGGCCCAGCATGTCGTCGGGATTCAGACCGTAGATCATGCGCGACGATGAATTCAGATAGCTCCAGCGCTGCTGGGTGTCGACACTCCACACCAGATCATGGGCGGTTTCCACCAGCGCGCGGTAGCGCGCCTCGGCGGCCAGCAGTTCAGTTTCCGCCGCCTTGCGCTGGGTGATGTCGGCGACCATGCAGGTGAACATGCGTTTGCCGCTGATTTCCATGCCGGATATGCGCAGGGAAATCTGGATGCGCGAACCGTTGCGGTGCGTGCCTTCCACTTCGCGTTCCTCGGTGTGCGTGTCGATCGACTGCTTGACCTCGAACACCGCCGGTAGCAGCGATGCCAGGTGGCGGCCGCGGATTTCCTGCGCCAGGTAGCCGAACAGCCGCTCGGCGGCCGTGTTGAAGGTATCGACAATGCCTTTTTCGTCGACCACGATGATGCCTTCCGCCGCCGTATCCACCACCGCGCGCATATGCGTTTCCTGGTCACCGAGACGCTGGAAGACTTTGCCCAGTGTCTGGGTGAGGTGACCGATTTCGTCCGTGGAGGCAGGTCGCAGCTTGGCGAGATCCTCGTGCGTGGAAGCGCCGCTGCGGCTGAACAGCTCCTGGAAAGGACGCAGCGCCTGCTGCATGCTGCGGATCGCCAGCAGGCTGATGGCGGCGGTAAGCAGGCCCAGCGCTATCCAGGTCACCAGGTAGCCGGTGTCGAGGCCTCCGGTGCGCAGCCAGTGATACTCGGTGAGCAGCGCGTATGACAGCAGCGGAACCAGTCCCGCCAGCAGCAGCGTGCGCGATTGCAGGCTGACATGCACGCGGTCCAGGCTCAGGTGTGATGCCAGTTTGCCGAGCTGGTGCAGTCCGAACAGCCAGGCCGGTGTGCCGACCAGCGCGGTGCAGACCACCTGCAGCAGCAGGAAGTGCAGAAACGGCTGCTGGCTATTGATGCTGATGTTGCCATCCAGGCTCCAGAACACCAGCACCGGGCTGATCAGCGCGTGCAGCGCCATCAGGCTCCAGAAGTCACGGCTGAAACGGTGCAGCTGGCGGTGCAGGTGGGTCGGCGCATTGCCGCCCTCGGGATGCTGGAGCGTCCAGGTGATGAGCGGAGTTATGAGGCGTTGCAGTTGAAACAGGGAGAAAAAGATCAGTGTCACGGAAAACGCCGGCAGGACACCGGCGGCCAGCACCGCCTGCAGTTCCCGGGGGCTCAGGACGCCGAACAGCACTGCGGCGCCGAAACCGGTCAACGGGGCGAGCAGGAACCCCATGAACAGCAAGATCGAAAATCGGGCGCCTATGCGCTCGGGTGCATCCAGCATGTTGCCCCCCTGGGACGCCGGCTGCCAGGACCGCGGATCTTGTTGGTGCTTGCAGTGCCTGGTGCCACTAATTCCCTTATTTAGCAGAATACTACGGACATTTCTGAATTAATTGCGCAGCATAATGACATAACATACCAAATTTGCAACAATTGTTTTGGGCCGATTCGCGACATAAACCCGTACAATAGCCGCGACCAACCACCACTCTCGGGGGCACAATGAAACGACGACTGTTTTTACGGCGACTGGGCGGCGGCGCGCTGGTCGCGGGCGCCACGCTGGGCGCCGGCTGCAAACCGCAGGACACGCCGGGGCAGGCGCAGGAAGACGGCCGAGGCTCCTTCAGGCCGGTGAAATGGAAAATGGTGACGACCTGGCCCAAGAACTTCCCCGGTCTCGGTACCGGCGCGAATTTCCTGGCCGACCTGATCACCGGCATGAGCGGCGGGCGTATTCAGGTCAAGGTCTACGGTGCCACGGAGCTGGTGCCGGCGTTCGAGGTGTTCGATGCCGTATCGCGCGGCACCGCCGAGCTGGGCCATGGCTCCGCCTATTACTGGAAAGGCAAGAGCGAGGCAGCGCAGTTCTTCTCGGCAGTGCCGTTCGGCCTCACGGCAGAGGAAATGAATGCCTGGCTGTATCACGGCGGCGGCATGGAGTTGTGGAAAGAGACCTATGAGCCGTTCGGCCTGGTGCCGATGGCCGCCGGCAACACCGGCGTGCAGATGGCCGGCTGGTTCAACCGCGAAATCAATACCATCGAAGATCTGCGCGGTCTGAAAATGCGCATCCCGGGGCTGGGCGGCGAAGTGCTGGCGCGCGCCGGAGGAACGCCGGTCAGCCTGCCCGGCGGCGAGTTGTTCACTTCGCTGCAATCGGGCGCCATCGACGCCACGGAGTGGGTCAATCCCTATAACGATCTGGCCTTCGGCCTCTACAAGGCGGCGAAACACTACTACTATCCCGGCTGGCACGAGCCCGGCACCACGCTGGAATGCATGGTCAACAAGAAGGCATTCGATGCGCTGCCGGAAGATCTGCAGGCGGTGGTCACCAACGCGGCACGCGTCGCCAATCAGGACATGCTGTCCGAGTACGTCGCCCGCAACAACCAGGCGCTGCAAACACTGGTGGACGAGCACCATGTCGATGTCCGCAAGCTGCCGGACAGGGTGCTGGAACGGTTGCGTGAGCTGTCCGAACAGGTGGTGGGCGAAATCGCCGAAAAGGATCCGCTGTCGCGGCGCGTGTTCGAGTCTTTCCAGGCGTTTCGCCGCCAGGTCATCAAGTGGAATGCCATTTCGACAAGCGCGTTTCTCAACGCGCGTTCCGGCTAGGGATAGATGACACCGGGCAGCCAGGTGGCCAGCGCCGGCCACAGCGCCAGCAACCCCAGCATGCCGAGCTGTATCGCGATGAACGGGGCCACGCCGCGATAGATGTCGCCGGTGGTAATGCTGTCCGGCGCCACGCCGCGCAGGTAAAACAGCGCGAAACCGAATGGCGGAGTCAGGAACGAGGTCTGCAGATTGATGGCGATCATGATGCCCAGCCAGACAGGGTCCAGCCCCATGGCCAGCAGCACCGGTCCGACAATCGGCACCACGATGAACGTGATCTCGATGAAATCGATCACGAAGCCGAGCAGGAACATCGCCAGCATCACCACCAGCACCGCGCCGACCACGCCGCCGGGCAGTTGCGTCAGCAGCTCCTCGACCAGCACGTCACCGCCGAAACCGCGGAACACCAGCGAGAACACCGAGGCGCCTATCAGGATCAGGAACACCATGCTGGTGACTTTCATGGTGCTGCGCACCACGTCGCGAAGAATCGCCGCCTTGAGCTGACCGCGCGTCGCGGCCAGCAGCATGGCGCCGACGGCGCCCACGGACGCGGCCTCGGTCGGTGTCGCCAGGCCGCCCATGATGGAACCTAGCACCGCCACGATCAGCAGCAGCGGCGGCGCCAGCGCCCGGATGATCGCCACTATCCCCGTGTGCTCATGCGAAGGATCGTGCGCCGGCATGGCCTGCGGGCGCAGAAAAGCGACAGCGGCAATGTAGACCAGGTACAGCCCGACCAGCAGCAGGCCGGGAATCAGGGCGCCGGCGAACAGGTCGCCGACGGAGATGGTTTTCGGCGAGAAAATGCCCTGGTCGAGCTGCGATTGCTGGTAGGCCGAGGACAGCACGTCGCCCAGCAGAACCAGCACAATCGACGGCGGCACGATCTGCCCCAGCGTGCCGGATGCGCAAATGGTGCCGGTGGCGATGCGCGGATCATAGCCGCGCCGCAGCATGGTGGGCAGCGACAGCAGTCCCATGGTGACCACGGTGGCGCCGACGATGCCGGTGCTGGCGGCGAGCAGCATGCCCACCAGGGTGACGGAAATCCCCAGTCCGCCGCGCAGGCTGCCGAACAGCCCGGACATGGTCTCGAGCAGATTCTCGGCGACACGCGAGCGTTCCAGCATCACGCCCATGAACACGAACAGCGGTACCGCCACCAGCGTCTGGTTGTTCATGATGCCGAACAGCCGGTTGGGCAGCGCCTCAAGGAAGGCGTAGTCGAAACTGCCCAGCCATTGCCCGACAAACGCGAAAGCGAGCGCTGTGCCGGCCAGGCTGAAGGCCACCGGATAGCCGGTCAGCAGCACCAGGAACACCACGGCGAACATCAGCAGGGCGATTTCGCCGTTCAAGACCTCTCCCTTGCCCGTGCCAGCAGCTTGCCGAGGCTGGCCAGGGCCTGACTGATGCCCTGCAGGATGAGCAGCGCTGCCGCCAGCGGAATCAGTGTTTTCAGGAGATAGACGTAGGGCAGCCCGCCGGTTTCGCCCGAGGATTCACGCAGCGCCCAGGCGGCGGCGACATAGTCCCAGCTGACCCACAGCAGGAACAGGCAAACCGGCAGCAACAGCAGCAGCGCCCCCAGCAGGTCCACCAGCGCCTTGCGAGACGCGCTGAAACCGCGATAGAAAATGTCCACGCGCACATGTTCGTCATCCCTGAGCGTCCATGCGGCGCCGAGCAGAAACAGCGTTGAGTGCAGGTAGAGGATGGACTCCTGCATCGCGATCGAGCCGAACTGAAACAGGTAGCGCAGCACCACCACGCTGAAAGTGACCAGCACCAGCGCCAGCGACAGCCAGGCAACGGCATTGCCGATGACCTCCGCCACGCGGTCGAGTCTGGTGGCGAGTGGCGTAAGGAACGGGTGAGACATGGGCGGCGATTATAACCCGCATTTCTCACCGCACATCTACTGCGGCCGCCGGTGTTTACCAGCGGAACAGCACCCAGCTCGGAATCAACAGATTTGGTTCGATTTCGGTGGGACTGGACTCCAGGCTGCCGTCGCCGTCGCTGTCGATCAGATAGTAGGGCGGCGCGTTTTTCGGTGTCACCTTGATCATGTAAACCTGTCCGTTGATGCTGTACTCCTCGACGGTCTGGTCCTCGCGCTGAATGATGCGCACTTCCGGTTCCATGCCCTCCTGGTCGCCGAGCCCCGGCGGCGGTGGCGGCGGCAGGCTGGCGGGTTCCTCGGCGGCGGCGAAACTGCAGTAAAGCAGGGCGGGGAGCAACAGGCGTTTCATGGCGATATCCAGGTAAGATTAGAGGTCCAGCAGGATTTCCTGCTCGCTTGGCGACGGCTCGAAACCGCGCTTGTCGTAGTGCGCGAAAATAGCATCCACCACTTGCTGCGGCTTGTCCAGAATCTGAAACAGATCCATGTCGTCAGGGTCGATGGTGCCTTCCTCGATCAGCGTGTTTCTGAACCAGTCGAGCAGACCTTCCCAGAACGGCCGGTGTACCAGGATGATGGGAATGCGGCGGGTCTTGCCGGTTTGCACCAGGGTCAGGATTTCCGCCAGCTCGTCAAGGGTGCCGAATCCGCCGGGCAGCACCACGTAGGCGGAGGCGTATTTCACGAACATCACCTTGCGGGAGAAAAAATGCCGGAAGCTCAGCGCGATGTCCTGGTAGGGGTTGCCGGCCTGTTCGCGCGGCAGATTGATGTTGAGCCCGATGCTCGGCGAACGGCCCGCGAACGCGCCCTTGTTGGCCGCTTCCATGATGCCCGGACCGCCGCCGCTGACCACCGAGAAACCCGCATCCGACAGCGCCAGCGCGATATCCTCCGCCAGCCGGTAATAAGGATGGTCTTCGCGGGTGCGCGCGGAACCGAAAATGCTCACCGACGGCTTGATCTGGGCCAGCCGCTCGAAGCCCTCCACGAACTCGGCCATGATCTGGAAGATTTTCCAGGATTCGCGGCTCAACTGTGCGTCGTTGACCGGCGCGAGGCTGAGGTGGTGGCGTCGAGTCTGTTCATCCATTGCGGTGTGTCCCCGGTTCAAGGTGCCGCGGCGCCCGGCAGGGCCGCGTTATCGTTTGCGGGATGATACCATCGCACCCTGGTGAAACCGAGACTCGCGTATGGTATCTGAAGCCAAGCCACCCCTGATCCTGGTTGACGGATCTTCTTACCTTTATCGCGCTTTCCACGTGCCCAATCTCCAGCAGTTGACAACGAAGGACGGCACGCCGACCGGCGCTATTTATGGGGTAATCAACATGCTGCGCCGGTTGCTCAAGGATTATCATCCGGACCATATGGCCGTAGTGTTCGATGCACGCGGCAAGACGTTTCGTGACGAGCTGTTTGCACAGTACAAGGCCAATCGACCATCGATGCCCGACGAGCTGTCGTCGCAGGTCGAACCGCTGCTGACGCTGGTGCGCGCCATGGGCATGCCGTTGCTGCAGGTGGAAGGCGTCGAGGCCGACGATGTCATCGGCACGCTGGCGCAGCAGGCGACCGCGGCCGGTTGGGAAACCGTGATTTCGACCGGTGACAAGGATCTTGCCCAGCTGGTCAACGACAATGTCACGCTCATCAACACCATGACCGACACCCGCCTGGACGAAGCCGGCGTGGTGGACAAATTCGGTGTCCGGCCGGAGCAGATCATCGATTACCTGGCGCTGGTCGGCGATACCTCGGACAACATTCCAGGCGTTCCCGGCGTCGGCCCCAAGACTGCCGCCAAATGGCTCAGCCAGTACGGTTCACTCGACGCGCTGGTGGCGCACGCCGACGAAGTGAAAGGCAAGGTGGGCGAGCGCTTGCGCGACAATCTCGGGCAGCTGGAACTGTCGAGGGAGCTCGCCACGGTGCGCTGTGATCTGGAGCTGGCGACCGCGCTGCAGGATCTGGTGCTCGCCGAACCTGATGTGGAAACGCTGCGCGAGTGGTTCGAACGCCTGGAATTCCGCAACTGGCTGAAGCAGCTCGACAGCGATCCGGCGCAAGCCACGCCGGCAGCCCCGGCGACGCTCGACGCCGATTATCAGGCGATTTTCACCCGCGAGCAGCTTGCGCAATGGATTGAACGCCTGCAGCAGGCCGAGCTGTTCGCTTTCGATACCGAAACCACCAGCCTCGATTACATGCAGGCGGAAATCGTCGGCCTGTCGTTTGCCGTCGAACCTGGCGAGGCCGCTTATGTGCCGGTGGCCCACGATTACCCGGGTGCGCCGCAACAGCTCGAGCGCGCGTGGGTGCTGGAGCAGTTGAAGCCGTTGCTGGAAGATCCGGCCCGGCCGAAGCTGGGGCATCACCTGAAATACGATCGCAGCGTGCTCGCCAATCACGGCGTGCGGCTGCAGGGCATCGCCTACGATTCCATGATCGAATCCTATCTGCTGGACAGCACCGCCAGTCGGCACGACCTCGATTCGCTGTGCCAGAAGTACCTGGCGCACACCAACATCAAGTTCGAGGACGTGTGCGGCAAGGGAGCGAAACAGCTGACCTTCAACCAGGCGATCATCGAACAGGCTACACCCTACGCCGCCGAAGATGCCGACATGGCGTTGCGCCTGCACCGTATCCTGTGGCCGCGCCTGGCCGCCGTGCCGAAACTCAGAACCCTGTTCGAGGAACTGGAGCGACCGCTGATCTCCGTGCTCGGCGACATGGAGCGCACCGGCGTCAAGGTCGATGTGGCGATGCTGAAACGCCAGAGCGCGGAACTCGCGAAACGCATGCAGGAAGTCGAAAGCCAGGCGCACGTGCTGGCGGGCGAGCCCTTCAACCTGGGCTCGCCGAAACAGATCCAGGCGATCCTCTACGACAAGCAGGAACTGCCGGTGCTGGCGAAGACGCCCAAGGGCGCGCCGTCGACAGCCGAGCCGGTGTTGCAGGAACTGGCGCTGGATTTTCCGCTGCCGAAGCTGATCCTCGAACACCGTTCGCTGAGCAAGCTGAAGTCCACCTATACCGACAAGCTGCCGCAACTGCTGAATCCGCGCACCGGGCGCGTGCACACTTCCTACCAGCAGGCCGTCGCGGCCACCGGGCGGCTGTCGTCATCGGACCCCAACCTGCAGAACATTCCGGTACGCACCGAGGAAGGACGGCGCATTCGCCAGGCGTTCGTCGCCGAATCCGGCTCGCGCATTGTTGCCGCCGACTACTCGCAGATCGAGCTGCGCATCATGGCCCACCTCTCCGGCGACGAGGGGTTGCTGCAGGCATTCGCGCAGGGCGAGGACATCCATCGCGCTACCGCAGCCGAAGTGTTCGCAACCGCGCTGGACCAGGTGACAGCCGAGCAGCGGCGTTCGGCGAAAGCCATCAACTTCGGGTTGATTTACGGCATGTCGGCTTTCGGTCTCGGCAGACAGCTGGGTATCCCGCGCGGCGAGGCCCAGAAATATGTCGACCTCTATTTCCAGCGTTACCCCGGCGTAAAAGCCTACATGGATGCCACGCGCGCCATGGCCGCGGAACAGGGTTACGTGGAGACGCTGTTCGGACGGCGCCTCTATTTACCGGACATTAACGCCCGCAACATGCAACGCCGCCAGGCGGCCGAGCGCACCGCAATCAATGCGCCGATGCAGGGCACAGCCGCCGACATTATCAAAAAAGCCATGCTCGCTGTGGATGAATGGATTAAAACCGAAGTCAGCGGCGTCAAAATGATTATGCAGGTGCACGACGAACTGGTGTTCGAAATTCCTGCGCCGCAGTGTCAGGCGGCGGCTGAGGAAATTCGCGCCAGGATGCAGCAGGCGGCGCAGCTTGCCGTGCCGCTGGTCGTCGATGTCGGCATCGGTGACAACTGGGACGAAGCACACTGAACAGTGCACATTGCGCGCGGTTAAGGTGTATTTAAGGTGGCAGGTTCAAGCTGTTGCGATTGCGGAACACAACCAGTTGGACAGCGTCGTTTTTCTGGCAGCAAGGCAAATGTGAAAAACTGTGAATTATGTGTGTGACTATGCACAAAATGACAGGAACTGATCTATATTGTAGTTAACGAGCGAAGAAGTCCTGGAGTGCAAAGAGGTTCATTGAAAAAACAGATTACGGAACTTTTTGTGACAAGACGGTGTCGAATTTTCATGAAATTTTGACTGACGCTCTCCGTTCGTTGTTTTGCTGCAAGAACGGTATTCCTCCAACCCGGTTTCCCCAAGCCGGGTATTCTTAGCCCCGGTGCTTCCCCCCTTGCATTCCGGGGTTTTTTTTGCCTGCAGAAAAGTTGCCGGAGCCTTTTATTCGTCAGCGGACAGCCAGCGCGAAATGACCTCGCGGGCTTCATCGACACCGGTTTTCTTCAACGCTGAAAACAGTTGCACACTGGCTTCGGCGTGCAGGGCGGGCAAACGTTTGCGCACTGCGAGCAGCGTGCTCGAGGCAGGCCCGCGGCTCAGCTTGTCTGACTTGGTCAGCAGGATGTGCACCGGCAGGCCGGCATCCGCGCACCAGCGCAGCATCCCCTGGTCGTACTCGGTAAGCGGGTGGCGGCAATCCATCAACAGCACCAGGCCGCGCAGGGATTCGCGGCGCTGCAGATAGTCAGCGAGGTGGTGTTGCCAGCGTTCTTTCATCGCCTGCGGAACCCGGGCATAACCGTAGCCCGGCAAATCCACCAGGCGCATGCCGTCATGCAAAGTGAAAAAATTGATCTGCTGGGTGCGGCCGGGCGTTTTGCTGGTGCGTGCGAGCGCGCCTTGCCCGGTGAGCGCGTTCAGCGCGCTCGACTTGCCGGCGTTGGAGCGCCCGGCAAAGGCGACTTCGGCGCCCTCGTCCGCAGGCGCCAGATCGGCGCTGGGAACACTGGTGGCGAATTTCGCCTGGCGGAAGTTAACCCGCATTTCTCACCTCTGCCGGGCGCCGGACGACCCCGGTCAAAACCCGGCAGGGGGTGCCATCGGGCTTTCGCAGTGTGAGCGGCGGTGAAAGGTGCGGTGTCATTGTCATCGCGGCATTCTCGCACAGTCCGGCGCCGCTGCGTTGGCAGCGCTGCAGATTGCTTGCGCGGCACAAATTCTTTCGCCTGCCAGGTGTTTCGCAATAGCCTGGTGGACTCGATAAATCGTCCATTAATCGGAGGCTTACCCGCAATCCGGGTGTTTCGGGGCGGGCGCGGGCCCGCGCGCGTCGGTTGACCCGCCGCGACCCCGCTGGTATACAGTTGGCCACTTTTTTCCCGGTGCCGGCGGGAAGTTCTTGCCTGTGCCCCCTCCCCAGCGTTTCGGAGATCAGACCATAATGAACAAGTGGGTTGTTTTTGCAGCGATTATTTCAATGGCCGGTGGTGCGTCGACGGCGCTCGCCGCAGGCGACCCGGCAGCGGGCAAGGCCAAGTCCGCGACCTGCGCGGGTTGTCATGGCATGGATGGCAACAGCGCCAACCCCGAGTGGCCGAAACTGGCCGGCCAGCACGCCGGCTATCTGGAAAAACAACTGCATGATTTCAAGGCCGGCACCGAACGCAACAATGCCATGATGGCGCCCATGGTCGCGCCGCTCAGCGAACAGGACATGGCCGATCTGGCCGCCTTCTACAGCGAACAGACGCTGCAGATGGGTGCCGCCGACAAGGCGCTGGTCGATCTGGGTGAAAAAATCTATCGCGGCGGCAACCCCGCCAGCGGCGTCGCCGCCTGCATCGGCTGTCACGGGCCGACCGGCAAAGGCAACCCGGCAGCCAACTTCCCGTCACTCAGCGGGCAGCATGCCACCTATACCGAAAACCAGCTCAAAGCGTTCGCGTCCGGCCAGCGCAAGAACGATGCCGGCAAGATGATGCGCAGCACCGCGTCGAAAATGACGCCGCAGGAGATGGCTGCAGTCGCTTCCTACG
This sequence comes from Thiogranum sp., assembly GCA_024102665.1. Taxonomy (GTDB): domain Bacteria; phylum Pseudomonadota; class Gammaproteobacteria; order DSM-19610; family DSM-19610; genus Thiogranum. Next base: position 21,380 of record JAGFJP010000086.1, read on the forward strand.
TGCAGGGCCTGCATTAGCCAGGCTGCCGCACTGCGGCTGTCGCCGTTTTCGCACAGCCACGAGGCGGCCTCCCGGGGCCGCCTTTTTGCTGGCTGCGAGGAAAACGTGTACGTCGCGCCGCAACGAACGGTATGCTGTCGGCTTGAAGCCGGCGGAACCCCCGCTCAGAATAGCTGTCAACCCGCTTTGAGCTTGTGCGGACATCCGGGCTGAACATCCGCCTGCGCGGAGAGCATGCACGTTGTGTATCCTCGGGGCACTGCTCAGGCCGCGGATACTGTTGACAGGTTCCAGGGAGACGAAGACCCATGAAAAAACTCATAACGGCGCTGGCGCTGTTGCTGGCCGCACCGCTGGCGTACGCGGAAATCGACGAAGGTATCGAGTACCAGGCCATAGCAACACCGCAACCGACGACGACCGCTGACAGAATCGAGGTCCTGGAGCTGTTCTGGTACGGCTGTCCGCATTGCTATCACCTGGAGCCTGAACTGGCCGCCTGGCTGAAGAACAAGCCCGACGATGTCGCCTTTGTGCGCATGCCGGCGGTGCTCGGACCAGGCTGGGAACTGGGTGCGCGCGCCTACTACACGGCGGAACTGCTCGGTGTGCTGGACAAGCTGCACAAGGAACTGTTCGATCACATTCACAAAGCGAAAAAACCCATGCGAACGCCGGCCGATCTGAAGGCCTTCTTTGTCGCGCACGGCGTCGCGGAACAGGATTTCGACAACACCTTCAGTTCCTTTGCCGTCATCACCAAGACCAACCGCGCGAAGCAGGCGCAAAGGCTGTACGGCATTTCCGGCGTTCCGGTGCTGGTGGTCAACGGCAAGTATCGCACCACGGCGACTCTGGCCGGTGGCAACAAACAGATGCTGGAAGTCGTCGATCAGCTGATCGAGCGCGAACGCGGCAAGGCGCTGGCCGGCGAGCCGGTTTCCGCGGTTGCCAACTGATTGAACCGGGCAATTCCTTCAGACCCGGCGCCGCGGCGCCTGTCCGCGGTGCGCAGCGCGCATCCGGGCGCCGCTCTGCGAGCCTGAAACCCGCTCCCCGCCTGCAATGAACGCCGCGCAGTTGTTCGTCAAATGCCTGGAAAACGAAGGCGTCGAATACATCTTCGGCATTCCCGGTGAAGAAAACCTGGACCTGATGGACGCGCTGCTCGATTCCAGCATTCGTTTCATCACCACCCGGCACGAGCAGGGCGCGGCATTCATGGCCGATGTCTACGGGCGTCTTACCGGTCGCGCCGGGGTTTGCCTTTCCACGCTGGGCCCCGGCGCCACCAACCTGATGACGGGCGTGGCCGATGCGAACATGGACCATGCGCCGGTAGTGGCCATTGCCGGGCAGGCCGGCACCAACCGTCTGCACAAGGAATCGCACCAGGTGCTGGATCTGCAGAACATGTTCCAGCCGGTCAGCAAGTACGCATCAAGGGTCTTGTCGCCCGACGTGATTCCGGAAGTGGTGCGCAAAGCGTTCAAGCTCGCGCAATCGGAAAAAACCGGCGCTGCCTTTATCGAGTTTCCGGAAGACATCGCCAAGCTGCCCGCGGTGGCGAGCCCCTTGCCCGTGAACCGACCGTTTCCACCCGAACCGGCGCAGGAACAGGTCGAGCGCGCCGCCAGGCTGATTTCGGACGCGCGCAATCCCATGATCCTGGCCGGCAACGGCGTGGTGCGGGCCGGCGCCTGGAAGCAGCTCGCCGATTTCGCCGAGCAACTCAATATTCCGGTCGCCAATACCTTCATGGCCAAGGGCGTGGTGCCGTTCCGCAACCGGACTTCGCTGTCCAGCGCCGGCCTGCAGGCCAATGATTACATCAGCTGCGGCTTCAGCCGCGCCGATGTGATCGTCTGCGTCGGCTACGACCTGGTGGAATATCACCCCTACCTCTGGCACCCGACCCGCGACCGCACCATTATCCACATCGACCGCACCCAGGCCGAAGTCGACGAACACTACAACGTGACCGTGGGCGTGCTGGGCGACATCAAGCACAGCCTGATCCGCATCGCGCGACTCACCACGCCGCACCAGGGACACCTGATGCGTCCGCTGCGCGAGGCGCTGGTGGAGGAAATGAACCGGCACCGCGACGACACCGGCTTTCCGGTCAAGCCGCAAAAGATCATCTGGGATCTGCGCACGGTGCTGGATCTGGAGGACATCGTGATCTGCGATGTCGGCGCTCATAAAATGTGGATGGCGCGCATGTTCCGCTGCGAACATCCCAATACCTGCATTATTTCCAACGGCTTCGCCAGCATGGGGATCGCCGTGCCGGGGGCCATAGCCGCGAAAATGGTGTCGCCGGACCGCGCGGTGGTCGCCGTCACGGGGGACGCCGGATTCCTGATGAACTCGCAGGAGATCGAGACGGCGATGCGGCTGCGCGTGCCGATTGTCATCCTGATCTGGAACGACAACGGTTACGGCCTGATCGAATGGAAGCAGATGACCCATTTCAAACGCGTCTCGCACGTGGCGTTCAGTAACCCCGATTTTGTAAAATATGCGGAATCATTCGGCGCCAGAGGCTACCGGATCACCGCTGCGGGGCAGTTACAGGGTATACTTAAGGAAGCATTGGCGCAGCCGACAGTGACTATCATCGACTGTCCTGTCGACTATAGCGAAAACCTTAAATTAACAGAGCAGCTGGGCAACCTTGTTTGCCCCATTTAGATAAAAGAATGCTGAATTCAGCGAGCGTCACCAAAATCCAGAGCGTACCGGCGAAAACGCTGCGGTTGCTCAGCTATAACATCCAGATCGGCATCACTACCAGCCACTACCGGCAGTACCTGACCCACAGCTGGAAGCACGTGCTGCATCACCCGCAGCGTTTCACCAATCTCGATCGCATCGCGCAGATGATGAGCGGGTTTGACCTGGTCGGCGTGCAGGAAGCCGACGCCGGCAGCCTGCGCAGCAATTTCATCAACATCACCGAGTATCTGGCCGCGCGCGCCGAGTTTCCCTACTGGGACGACCAGACCAACCGGCGCATCGGCCGCATCGCCCGCCACAGCCTCGGTGTGCTGAGTCGCTACAAGCCCAGCGGCATTACGGAGCACCGCTTGCCGGGCCGGGTGCCGGGGCGCGGCGCCATGGCAGTGCGTTTCGGTGACGGCGAGGAAGCCCTGGTGGTTCTCATTGTGCACCTGGCGCTGAGCCGCCGCGGTCGTCTCAGCCAGCTCGATTATCTCAGTGACCTGGTAAACGACTATCGCCACGTGGTGTTGATGGGTGACATGAATTGCTGTTCCGACAGTCAAGAGATGAACCTGCTGCTCAACAAGACACTGATGAGCGAACCGCTGCACGGCCTGAACACGTTTCCGAGCTGGCGCCCGAAACGCAACATCGATCACATCCTGGTCACGCCCACGGTCGAGGTCGAGCACGCGCAGGTGCTGGATTGCTCGTTCTCTGATCACCTGCCGATTACCATGAACGTGGTGCTGCCCGAAAGCGTCCGGCTCCACACCCAGTAAAGGGTCGCCTGCGTGGATATCGAAACCGGCACGCAGGAACTGGAACAGTGGAAAAAGAAGTACTTCGATCACCTTGAGGAATCGGAATACCGCGAAAAGCAGTGGGCAGAAGCCGACGACCTGCTGCGCAAGACCATTTCACGCCTGACGCTGGCCGCCGACGGCGTCGACAAAACGCTCGATCGCCAGTTGCGCGACCTGCGCAACGCTATCCGTGACCGTGTCACCGCCGCGCAACTGCGACGCTGCATCGATGACATGTCGGGCACCCTGGTCAAACTCGACGGCGAACGCAGAAAGCGCGAGCCGCGCGGTGACCACAACCCGCTGCTGGAACTGCTCGACGCCCTGTCTTTGCCCAGGGGCACCGGCCGCCAGGCCAGGGCCCTGAGAAAGCAGCTTGAAACTGCGGCGGGCGCCGAGCCGCAAGCCATTACCGCAGCGTTCGCCGCACTGATCCATGCGGCGCTGGAGCTGTCCGTGGGCGAACACTCAGGGGAGCCGGTTTCCCGGTCCGGGTTGCTGGCGCGCCTGTTCGGCGGACACGCCGCCATAAACGAACCCGCACCCGCCACGCCGGTCTCGGCGCCTGAACATCGGGTCGCGCCGGCGGCGCCGCAGTCGGCAGGCAATGATTCAGCGCGCGAAATTCTCATACGCCTGCTGGAGCGCCTGTCACTGCCCGATGCCCTGCGTGAGCGCGTGGAAGCGATCCGCGAACAGATCGAGAAAATGGGTCAGGGCGACTCCTGGGACCGGGTGTTGCAGCAGATCGCCGACCTGATCGAAGCGATCCACGCGCGCACCGAACAGGAAAAGCAGGGTATCACCGAGTTTCTGAACCAGCTCAGCCGGCAGCTGCAGCAGGTCGACGAGCAGCTGCAGAACAGCGGCCGGGTCCAGGAAGCCTCGCGGCAGGCCGGTGAACAGCTCGACAGCGCGGTGAAGAAAGAAATCACCGGCATCGAAAGCAGCGTGCGCGACGCCACCGACCTCGATGCGCTGCGCAAGGTGGTGCAGACGCATATCGAAACTGTGCTGGAGCACATGCAAAGGCATCGCGAGTCCGAGCAGCAGCGCTTTCAGGATGCCACGGCGCGCATGGCCGGCATGAGCGAGCGCCTGCGCGCCATGGAGCACGAGGCGGAAACGCTGCGCGAGCGAGTGCGGGAAGAACGCAGCCAGGCGATGACCGATGCCCTCACCGGTATTCCGAACCGGCTGGCCTATGAAGAGCGCCTGCAGCAGGAAGTCGCGCGCTGGAAGCGCTTCGGCACGCCGCTGGTGCTGGTGATGTGGGACGTCGACCGGTTCAAGGACATCAACGACCGCTTCGGTCACAAGGCGGGCGACAAGGTCCTGCGAGCCATCGCCAACGTGCTGGCCGGCGGCGTGCGCGAGACCGATTTCGTCGCGCGTTACGGTGGCGAGGAGTTCGTGCAGCTGATGACCGGGTCATCGCTGGCCGAGTGCCTGCCGGTGGTGGAAAAGCTGCGCGCCGCGGTCGAGGCTACCGGTTTTCATTTCCGCGATGAGGCCGTGGTGGTGACCGTGTCCTGCGGTCTTGCCCGGTTCACTGACGGAGACAGCGCCGAACAGTGTTTCGAACGCGCCGACAAGGCGCTCTACCGGGCCAAGGAGCAGGGCCGCAACCGCTGCGACCTGTCGGACTGACCCGGCGCCGCCCGGCGGGCGTTCAAGGCTAGCCTGCATTTCTCACCGCCTTTCTATTGCGGCGGCCCCAGGGCACGCCCTGTCCGGCTTTCGCTCGGTCGGCGCGCTCGACATAGTGTCGACTATGCCTGCGCGCTCCTTGGTCGCGAAAGCCAGCCATGCCGCACCCTGGAACCGCCTCGCTACGAACGGCGGTGAGAAATGCAGGCTAGCGCTTTTGTCCGGCCTGCGCCGGAATGGCGGAACGACGCGGATTCAGCCTTACGTATTTGCTATTAATCTGATAATTCAAATAAAACAAGCCTACCCTAATTATTGAGCTTGCTATCGACATAGTTGTCCTGATCGCCCATCGACCGCTATCGCCCCGAACCTCACAAACAAACTACCATCCAAGTTTAGAGTTATCTATAATTTCGCGCATGACTCAATTACGCGAGAAAAAGTTTGCCCGCACCCGCCTGGCGCTGGCGCGCGCCCTGTCGCAGGCGCTGACCGATCAGCCGCTTCCCGGGGTCTCGGTCAAGGCACTGTGCCACGAGGCGGAAGTATCCGAGGCGACCTTTTTCAACTATTTTCCCGGCAAGCAGGACCTGATGGGCTACCTGGCGCAGATGTGGCTGCTGGAACTCGGCTGGCACGTTCAGGCCGCCGCGGCGCAAAGTGCCGGGCTGCCGGTCATCGATGCGCTGTTCGCACATACCGCGACGACCTGCGCCCGCAAGCCCGGCGTGTTCCGCGAGCTGCTGGTGTGGATCGCGCGCGGCGCCAGTCCGGGCCAGACGACAGAAATCAGCGCGGTCGAGAAACGGCTGGCTTTCCCGGACCTCGAAGGCATCGACGCCATCAGCATCAAGGGCCTGGACGCCCTGCTGGTCACGCCGCTGGAAGCCGCCATCGCCGCCGGCGATCTGCCCGCCAACACGCTGGTACCCGCACTGCTCAGCGCGCTGCTGTCCGTCCTGCTGGGGGCGCCGCTGACCCTGCTGTCGGGCGACCCGCGCAAGATCGGCGCCGTGTACCGCCAGCAGCTCAATCTGTTGTGGGCCGGGGCGCGCGCCGCGGCGAGGGGCCAGTAACGATGCCGCGGGAGCCCGACGGCAAGGTCGCCTATCTGGCGGCGGTGCCGGCGGGCGCGCGCTTCCTGCACAGCTCCCTCTACAGCATGCGCTGGAGCGATATGGACGCCTTCGGCCATGTCAACAATGCCTGTTACTTCACCTATTTCGAACAGGTGCGGGTGGACTGGCTGGACGCAATCGGCTGCGGGCACGACCTGGTGCTGGCCAATGTGTCGTGCAGTTTTCTCAAGCCGCTTAAATTTCCGGCCACCCTCGAGGTGCGCCTGTATGCGGGCGAGCCGGGCCGCAGCAGTCTCGACAGCTATTACGAAATTCTCGATCACAGCCAGAACAGGCGGATCTGCGCCGTCGGTCACGGGACCATTGTCTGGTACGACCATCGCAACGGTCACTCGGTCCCGATCCCCGTCGAGGTGCTGCGCCACCTCGGCGACTGAGGCCATCGCCATGCCGGCCATGCTACGCAGCCGCAGGCCGCCTGCCGTACAATCGCGGCCATGGATCTGATCGATACCCATTGCCATCTCGACGTCGAGGAATTCGATGCCGACCGCCAGGCGGTGCTGCAGCGCGCGCGCGAACAGGGCGTGCGCCGGCTGGTCATCCCGGCCGTGGATGCCGCGCACTGGGAGCACCTGCTGCGCCTGTGTGAGCGCGAGACCGGCCTGTTCCCGGCGCTGGGGCTGCATCCGGTCTATCTCGACCGGCACCGGCAGACCGACATCGAGGCGCTGGAGCGGGCGGTGGAACAGCACCGCCCGATTGCGGTGGGCGAAATCGGTCTCGACTATTTCGTCACCGGCCTTGACCGGGACGGCCAGCAGAGGCTGTTCGAGGCACAGCTGGAAATCGCGCGCAACGCGGATCTGCCGGTGATTCTGCATGTGCGCAAGGCGCACGACCAGGTGCTGGCGACACTGCGGCGCATCAACGTCAGGGGCGGCACCGCGCACGCGTTCAACGGCAGTCTGCAGCAGGCGCAGCAGTATCTCGACATGGGATTCAAACTGGGTTTCGGCGGCACGCTGACCTATGCGCGTTCGACGCGCATCAGAAAACTTGCGCGCGAGCTTCCGCTTGAAGCCATCGTGCTGGAAACCGACGCGCCGGACATCGTGGTGTCGGCGCACCAGGGTGAACGCAACAGCCCCGAGTACCTGCCCGACTGCCTGCAGGCGCTGGCCGAAGTGCGGGACGCATCCGCGGCGTCGCTGGCGGAACAAACCACGCGCAACGCCTGTGCGGTCTTCGCGCTCGACACGCGCGCGGACTGAACATAATGCAGGACGATTACGCCACGCGTTTTTCAGGTCTCGAGCGCCTGTACGGCAAAGCCGGCGCGCAGCGCATCAGTGCCATGCACGTGTGCGTGGTCGGCATCGGCGGCGTCGGCTCCTGGGCGATCGAGGCACTGGCGCGCAGCGGTGTGGGTGCACTGACCCTGATCGATCACGACTCAGTCTGCATGACCAACATGAACCGCCAGGTGCATGCGCTGGAGAGCACCATCGGCGAGAAAAAGATTCATGCCATGGCGCGCCGCGTCGGGGAAATCAATCCGCGCTGCCGTTGCACGCTGGTGGACGATTTCATCACCGACAGAAACCTGTTCGAGTGCCTGCCGGTGGAAAGCCGCTTCGACTACGTGATCGACGCCATCGACAGCATCAAGTTCAAGGCGGCGCTGATCTATTACTGCAAGCGCAACAAGATCCCGATTATCACTACCGGCGCGGCCGGCGGCCTGACCGATCCCGCGCAAATCATGATCAAGGACCTGACGCGCACTTTCAACGATCCGCTGGCGGCCAAGGTGCGCGCGCAACTGCGCAGCGCGCACGGCTACACGCGCAATCCGCAGCGTTACTTCGGTGTCGAATGCGTGTTCTCCGCCCAGCAGCAGGTGTACCCGAAAGCCGACGGCAGCATCGGCCATGAAAAACCCGGTATCCACGGCGTGCATCTGGATTGCCGCATGGGCTACGGCTCGGCGAGCTTCGTCACCGGCGCAATGGGTTTCACCGCGGTAGCGCGGGTCATCGAGAAAACCCTGAAAAAAGCCGCCACGTCGGGTTAAGCCAGAATTCATCTTGCATGCCTATGCTTGCAGCCATCGTAACCAGGGGAGCGCAAGGCATGGCACAGCAAGACGTCAAGGTATGGGACATATTCGTCCGCGTGTTTCACTGGAGCCTGGTGTTGAGTTTTACGGTCGCCTGGCTGACCGAAGATGACCTGATGACGCTGCACAGCTACGCCGGTTACGCTGTCGCCGGACTGGTGGCAATGCGGCTGGTGTGGGGATTCATCGGCAGTCCCTATGCGCGTTTCAGCAACTTCGCCTACGGCTTCGGCGCTGTGAAAGGGTTTCTCAAGGATACCCTGCAACTCAGGGCCAGGCGTTACCTCGGACACAACCCGGCGGGCGGCATGATGATATTCCTGATGCTTGCCGGCCTTGTCCTGACCGCCGGCAGCGGCATGATGCTGTACGGCGCAGAGGAAGGCGCCGGACCGCTGGCGGGAATGGCTGCATCGCTTGGCGCATATGAACACACGCTGGAGGAGGCGCACGAGTTTTTCGCCAACCTGACATTGCTGATGGTGTTCGTGCACATCGCCGGCGTGGTGGTCGAAAGCCTGATACACCGTGAAAACCTGGCCAGGGCCATGGTCAACGGTCGCAAGCGCGTCTGAGTCGGAGGTGAAGACAATGGATACCAGGGCTGTCATATTCAGTGCTGTCGCCGTGCTGGGCACCACGGGCCTGTTATGGACCGGCTTCAACGCTGCTGGCAATGCGCAGCGCGAACATGAAGACCACGACCACGAACATCGCTACGAAGCGCGCGACGCGCAGCGTTACAGCAGCGACGAACAGGAACAGGTGCGCATGCTGCAGCAACAGGGTGATATTCTTTCCCTGGAGCAGATCCTGGAACGGGCCCGCAGCCACCGCCAGGGCCGGGTGCTGGAGGCGGAACTCGAACGCAAGCGCGATCGCTATATCTACGAAATCGAACTGGTGGATGATGGCGGGCAGGTCTGGGAAATGAAACTCGATGCCATGAGCGGCGAATTGCTCAAACAGGAACGGGAGAACTGACTTGCGGTTATTGCTCGCCGAAGACGACGCCGAACTCGGTGCCCGCCTGAAGCGTTTTCTCGACCGCCAGGGTTTCGCGGTCGATCTGTTCGACAACGGTGTCGACGCCGGCCACTATGGCAGCGAGACGCCCTACGATGTGATCGTGCTCGATCTCGGCCTGCCGCAGCGACCGGGACTCGATGTTCTCGATCAATGGCGCAAGGACGGCATCAAGACGCCGGTGCTGATCCTGACCGCGCGCGACACCTGGCAGGAAAAAGTCCAGGGTCTGCAGAAAGGCGCGGACGACTATCTCACCAAGCCGTTTCACGAAGAAGAGCTGCTGGCGCGCATTCACGCGCTGATTCGCCGCAACACCGGAGCGGTGGGCGAAACGCTGGTGGTGAACGGCCTGGAACTCGATGAAGCCACGCAGTCGGTACGCAGGGGCGATGAGCACTGGCAGCTCACCGGCACCGAGTTCCGCCTGCTGCGCTATTTCATGCTGCATCCCGGGCACGTGCTTTCCAAGTCACGCCTCACCGAACACGTCTATGAGCAGGACGCCGACAAGGACAGCAACGTCATCGAAGTGTACGTCAACCGGCTGCGGCAGAAACTGGGCAGCGATGTCATCACCACGCGCCGCGGCCAGGGTTATGTGTTCGAGGCGTCTTCGTGACTTCACTGCGTTCGCGCCTCGGCGCCGGGATGGTGGTGAGCCTGGTGGTGATGATCGGGCTGTTGCTGGTGGTCGCCGGTGTTTCGGTGCGTGCGCTGATGGAGCAGCAGGTGGCGTCGCGGCTGGCACACGACGGCGAAACCCTGCTGGGCGGTCTCGATATCAGCGCCGACGGCAGCATCACGCTGGACACGCGCCGCGTCCAGGGCATCTATCAGCAACCGTTCTCCGGGCATTACTTTATCATCGACGTCGAAGGCGAGATCATCCGTTCGCGTTCGCTGTGGGACGTCACGCTGCAGGTGCCGGAGGTCGAGACCGGAGAGACCCGCCTCACTTATATCGATGGGCCCGAACAGCAGCCGCTGCTGCTGTGGACCAGCGCGTTTCGCAAACAGGACCACCGCGTGCGCCTGGCGGTGGCCGAAGACCTGGTGGTGATGCGCAGCGGCACGCGGCAACTGCAATTGCGCCTGCTCGGCTGGGCGCTGGTCGTCACCTTTCTGCTGCTGCTGGTGCAGCAGTACATCGTCTCGCGCACATTGCGCCCGGTGGCCGCTGCAGCCGATGAGGTGGCGCGCCTTTCGCAAGGCGACATCAGCGCCCTGTCCGAACAGGTGCCCGACGAAGTGCGGCCGCTGGTGGCGGAGATCAACAAGCTGCTGCGCCGCCAGCAGCAACGGCTGCAGCGTTCGCGCGAAGCGCTCGGCAACCTGGCGCACGCCATCAAGACGCCGTTGACGCTGCTGCAACAGATCGCCGGCGGTAAGGAAGCGCCCGATGCCACAACCATGCGTGCCGAAGTCAGGCAGTGCATCAGCCGCATCAACGAGCTGGTCGACAAGTCCTTGCGCCGCGCGCGGCTGGCCGGCGACAGTCTCGGCGTCAGCCGCTTCGATCTGGGCAGCGATTTGCCGATGCTGGTGGATACCGTTCAACGCCTGCACAAAGATAAGCCGGTGCGCTTTGGTCAGGACATCGGCAGCCTCAAACAGCTGCCACTGGAGCAGCAGGACGGCATGGAGTTGCTGGGCAATCTGCTCGACAACGCCTGGAAGTGGTCACGCGGCCGCGTGCAGCTGACGATTGCCGATAGCGCCGGTGTGCAGATCAGGGTCGAGGATGACGGGCCCGGCGTCGATGCTTCGGCGCTGGCGGCGTTGACGCAGCGCGGGATGCGTCATGACGAGAGCGTGCCGGGGCATGGCATCGGTCTGTCGATCGTCAAGGGCCTGGTGGAGGAACTCGGCGGCACGGTGACGTTCGGCGCCTCTGCGAAACTCGGCGGCCTGCGGGTCGAAATCCGGCTCTAGCGCCAGAGGACTCAATGCAAGCGGTAGCTCATGGCGTACTGCAGCCGCTGCGGACAGCTCAACTGGGGCGGCGGCGCCGGCAGGGGCGCGGCGCGCTTCACGGAACGTTCCGCGGCGTTGCGCAGCACGCCGTTCTCGCCTTCAACGTTCAGCGATTCCACGCCACCGTCACAGGCGATGTTCAGTTCCACCTCTAGACTGCCTTCCACCCGCTGGCGGCGCGCCGCCAGCGGGTAATGCTTGAATGCCTCGATGCGCGCCATTACGCGGCTGCGCCAGCTGTCCGTCAACCCTGCATAGTCTACGGCCGGTTGTGACTGCGCCGCGCCGGCGCCCGCGCTCGCCACCTGCGGCGTCTCCAAATGCGTGTCGGTTACCATCAGCTCTTTGCTGGCACGCGGCTGGGGAGCCTGCGCCACCACCGGTTGCGGATGCTTCATGGAGCGCTGCGGTTGCGGCAGATCCGGTACCGGCGTCACCGGTTCGACTGCTTGCGGCTGCGGTTCAGGCGGAGCGGGCAGGGCGGGCAGGGCGGGATTTGCGGCAATCACGATCTTGATCGGCATATGCACCATGCCCTGATCACCGGCGCCTTCGCTTTTGCTGTGCGCGGACCAGTACCAGGCCGCTGCGCCGTGGGCCGCCAGCGACACCAGCAGAGCCATGGCGAAAAGCCCGCGTTGTGGCATGCGTGAGTCTCCGATTCGTAGAGCCGGTATTATTGCATGTTGTCATGCAGCGAGCATGCCCGGGTTGCATTTCCGGTCACTGTCTGCTTCGGGCGTCGCAGGCTCTGACGCGACTGTGTGAAATGACGCATCACTGTCAGTGATATGGTGCAGCTGTCGCGCTGCCGCAAGCGCATCCCGCGAGCTGATTCCAGCACAGGATGGCAGGCTCAGTGCTGGATCGCGTGCTTCTTGATCCGGTACAACAGCGTATCGCGCGTCAGTCCCAGCAGCCGCGCGGCTCGGCTGCGGTTGCCGCGGGTGTGATCCAGGGCCTGGCGGATCATCTGCACTTCGAGGTCATCGAGCCGGATGCCTCCGGCAGGCAGCCGGAAATAGCCGCTTGCCGCCGGTGCGGCGCTATGGCGTATTTCCGCCGGCAGATTGTCCACATCGACGCTGCGTCCGCTGAACAGCACCAGCATGCGTTCGCAGAAGTTGCGCAACTCGCGCACATTGCCCGGCCAGTCGTAGTGTTCGAGCCTCAGACGCGCGGCATCGGTGAAGCGCGGCGTCGGCAAGCCGTGCTGCTGTGACAGCGTGACGTTGAGTCGCTCGATCAGCAAGGCCACGTCACCCTTGCGTTCGCGCAGCGGCGGCAGCTCGAGCGGTACCACTTTCAGGCGGTAGTAGAGATCTTCACGAAAACGCCCGGCGTCGACTTCCTGCGCCAGGTCGCGGCGGCTGGCGGCGATCACGCGCACGTCGACAGCGATGGGCCTGGCCTCGCCTACCGCCTGGCATTCTCCCGATTCGAGGAAACGCAGCAGCTTGGCCTGCACACCGGGCGGCAGCTCGCCGACCTCGTCGAGAAACAGGGTGCCCCGGTGTGCCGCGGCGACATAGCCCTGGTGGCTGGAGACAGCGCCGGTGAACGCGCCCTTGCGATGCCCGTAGAGCAGCGATTCGGCCAGCGCCTCCGGCAGCGCGGCGCAGTTTACGGAGATAAAATCGTGACTTGCGCGCCGGCTCTGACGGTGCAGGGAGCGCGCCAGCAGCTCCTTGCCGGTGCCGCTTTCGCCCTCGATCAGCACCGGCACATCGGCGGCGGCGACCAGCGCGGCCGCGCGCAGCACCGACTGCAGTTGCGGGGAATCGCCTATCAAAGGTTTATCGTTGTTCATATCGTCCTGCCATAGGTACGGAAGCGGGATGCTATCTCCCGGGGGGCGGTGTCGCCTTGAGTTAGGTCAATCAGCTACCTGATGCACATGCCCGCCGTGGTCAACCAGCTGGCTATCAAACCACAATGTCAGCAAGGCCATCAAGATCAGCAGCAGCCCGACCAGCATGCGCAGGCGCCGGTCGCGGGTGAAACGCGTGATCCAGCCGGTGAACAGGCCCGCCGTCATGACCGCCGGCAGCGTGCCCAGACCGAACAGGGCCATGTACAGCGCGCCCTGGACGGCATTTTCGGCCGACGCCGACCAGAGCAGTGTCGAGTACACCAGCCCGCACGGCAGCCAGCCCCAGACAATCCCGAAACCAAACGCCTGGGCGACGGAACGCACCGGCAGCAGACGCTGCCCCAGCGGTTCGAGACGCCGCCACAGCGGGCTGCCGATACGCTCAAGTCCGGCGAAGCGCGGGAACCAGCCGGCCAGATACAGGCCGATGCCGATCAGCAGCAACGCCGCCAGTCCCTGCACCAGCGTATGGCCGTATTTCGGGCTGAGCATGTCGAACAGCCGGCTGCCCGCCAGGCCGATAAGCGCCCCGGCCGCCGAATAGCTGGTGATCCGGCCCAGGCTGTAGGCCGTCACGAAGCGCAGCAGCGCCCGGCGATTCTCGCGCACCGCCGGCGGCAGGCTCATCGACAGCGCGCCGATGATGCTGCCGCACATGCCCACGCAGTGCACTGCGCTGAACAGGCCTATGGTAAGCGGGACGAGAGTCGAGAATTCCACGTGGATCGGAAAAAACGCCAGCCGGGATAAAACAGACAAGATACCCGCTCGAACGGTGTTAGGGAAATGCAGCGGCAGCGCCTTTCCAATCTCCGGCTGTGTCGATATTATCCCTGGCTGACAAATGCCGCAGTGCCGGATGCCGGGGAAAACGCTTCATGAATCAACTGAGAACTGTCGGGCACAAGGCGCTGACCTGGATTCAGGACCTGGGCCTGGTCATTATCGCTATCGCCACCGTGATTGCCGTGGGATTCGAGGTCTCCTCCATGTTCGCGGCGCGGCTGGTGACCCTGGCGGATCTGCTGCTATTGTTTATCTATCTTGAAGTGCTGGCGATGGTGTCGATCTATCTCGACTCCGGAAAGCTGCCGGTGCGAATGCCGCTTTACATCGCGATTGTCGCGCTGGCGCGTTACCTGATTCTGGATATGAAAAACCTCGACACCTGGAGGATGCTGGGGATCGCCGGCGCAGCGTTGGTGATCGCGCTGGCAATCCTGGCCATTCGCTACGGACACACCCGCTTTCCCTACGATAAAACGGAAGGCGGCTAGGCGCGTTACAGGCGGTCCTGCATGGCATTGAAGTTTCTCGATCGCGGGTTGTCGCGGCTGTCGCGCTTGCAGACAGTGGTTGTCGCCGCATTCGGCGTCGGTGTGATCGGCGTCTGCGACTATTCCATGGGCTACGAAGTGTCCATGTCATTGTTCTATCTCCTGCCGGTCGCCGTCGCTGCCTGGTACGCGGGACGCTGGTCGGGCGTCGCCATCGCCATACTTTCCTGTGTCAGCTGGTATGTCGCCGACCTGCTGGCCGGCAACCAGTATTCACACCCGGCGATCCCGGTGTGGAATTCGCTGGTGCGCCTGGGCTTCTTTCTGGTCAGCGGACTGTTGCTGACGATGCTGCGCAATGCGCTGTTCAACGAGCGGCATCTGGCGCGTATCGACGATCTGACCGGCCTCTGGGGGCGGCGCGCGTTCGAGGAAAAGCTGGAGCACGACCTGGCGCTGGCCCAGCGCCACAACAGCGCGGTCACGCTCGCCTATCTCGATCTGGATGATTTCAAGGCCGTCAACGATGCCCGTGGTCACGCCGAGGGCGACCGGGTGTTGCGCACAGCCGGCTGGACGCTGAACAAACTCACCCGGCGCGTGGACACCGCGGCGCGGCTCGGCGGCGATGAGTTCGCCCTGATCCTGCCGGATACCGGACCCGAAGGCGCGCGCGAGGCTATATCAAGTCTGATTCGCGAACTGCAGCAGGCTTTCGCCGCGATCGAAGTCGACATCTCCTGCAGCATCGGCGTTGTCAGTTTCCCGAATCCCGCGCTGTCGGCGGCGAGCGCGGTGGCCGCAGCAGATGCGCTCATGTATGAAGTCAAGCGCCAGGGCAAGGGCGCGGTTGCCTACAGCGTGTTCGGCGACCTGCCTGCGCCGGCCGCGGAGCCAGGCCCGGCGCATAATCAACCGTTGACCGGATGAGCGACAGGCGGCCAGGGCGTTCGAAAGTCCGGGACACCGGAACGGGTGTTGGCAACGCGGCGCGCTACCGGCCTGAAGTCAGAAAGGCAAGGCGCGAAAACTGTCGCGCCATCGCCGAGCTGGCGCTGATTGCCGGAGAAGGCATACCGGCTTACTTCTGGGAACAATCCAGGAAACCGGGTCAGGCGCTTGTAGAGGTCGGGGCGTTGAACGCCGCGTCGGAACAGGCCAATTTTTCCTGGCGCAACGCGCACCTTGCCCTGCTCGAAAACCGCATCGCCGGGATGCTCCTGGCATACCGGCTGCCGGCGGCGGAAGATGCGCAGGACCTCGAACAGTTCCCGGCCTTCATTCGTCCGCTGATCGAACTGGAACAGTGTGTGCCGGGCAGTTTTTATATCAACATGCTCGCGGTTTACCCCAAGTATCGAGGACGCGGTGTCGGTACCCTGCTGATGAGTCTCGCCGACGGGCTTGCGGCACAGGTGGGTTGCGGCCTCATCAGTGTCGAGGTCTTTGCACAGAACGCCGGTGCGCTGCGGCTCTACCAGCGCCTGGGTTACCGTGTTGCGGAGCAGCGGGATGTTGTCGCGCATTCCTGTCATCCCTATACCGGCAAGGTGCTGCTGCTGACAAAACCAGCAACCTGAGGTAACGGATGACGCGCAAACGCATAGGTGTCATCTCCGATACACACGGCCTGCTGCGCGAGCAAGCCATCGCCGCGTTGCGCGGTGTCGACGCCATTATCCACGCCGGCGACATCGGCAAACCCGGCGTCGTCGAGGCGCTGCGCGCCATCGCGCCGCTCACCGTCGTCAAGGGAAACGTCGACCGGGGTGAGTGGGCGGATGCCTGCCCTGATGTCGCCATGACGGAAATCCTCGGTCATCGCATCTACGTGCTGCATAACCTGAAGGAACTGGCGATCGATCCGAGGGGCCTGTATTCCGTGGTCGTATCAGGCCACTCGCATATTCCGAAGCAGGAACACAAGGATGGCGTGCTCTATTTCAACCCTGGCAGCGCCGGCCCGCGGCGTTTCCGGCTGCCGGTCGGCATGGGCATGCTCACAGTCGAGAGAGATCGAGTGCACGGGGAACTCATCGAGTTCCGGCCCGACTATACTTCCTCCACCGCCAACAGAAGATCGAGGTGATCGCCATGAGCTATCCAGACTGGAGAATTCGCGGGCCGGAGATCTCGACCTGTAACTGCAACTGGGGTTGCCCCTGCCAGTTCAACTCTGTGCCAACCCATGGACATTGCCGCGCCGGCGTGGCCATGCGTATCGACGAGGGCTTCTACGGGGACGTGCGGCTGGACCGGTTGCTCTGGTCGGCGCTGTTCGCCTGGCCGGGAGCGATTCACGACGGCGACGGCGAGGCGCTGATCATTCTCGATGAGCGCGCCGATGACGACCAGCAGGCAGCGCTGCTCAGTATTCTGTCGGGACAGAGTTCCCGGCCAGGCGCCACAGTGTTCAATGTTTTTGCCAGCACCTTGACCAGGCTGCACGACCCGGTGCGCGCGCCGATCCAGTTCGAAGTCGATGAGGCGAACTGGAAAGGCCACTTTTCCGTGCCCGGTTACATTGACGCCAATGCGTTGCCCATCGCCAACCCGGTGACCGGGGAGGCCCACCGGGCGCGCGTTTTCCTGCCGCATGGCTTCGAGTATCACGAGGCAGAGTTCGTCAGCAGCCGGACCCATGCCGAGGGACCGATCCCGCTTGACTGGAATATCGGTCACGGCCATATCGCCATGATCGACATGACGCCGGCCGGTCCTGCGAACTGATCGTCTGTGGAAACGGCAAGCCATCCGTCCGCGCCGGGGCACGACTCCGGTTTTATTGAACAACTGGCGCGCCGCGACCGGCTGGTTGTCGCGGCGGGTTTGCTGCTGGTGACGCTGCTGGCCTGGGGGTACATGCTCGCCGGCGCCGGCATGGACATGGGCGACATGGACATGAGCATGCCGATGCCCTGGTCGGCGGGCTATGCGACGCTAGTGTTCTTCATGTGGTGGATCATGATGGTGGCCATGATGCTGCCGGGCGCCGCGCCGATGATTCTGCTGTTCGCGCTGGTCAATCGCAGGAGCCGGGCGGCCGGCGCACCCTGGGTCTCCACGACAGTTTTTGCACTGGGTTATCTTGTCGCCTGGGGCATGTTCAGCCTGCTCGCCACCGGCGCGCACTGGGCACTGGACCAGACCGGCTACCTGTCGCCCGACATGGCCAGCCAGAACCGGCTGGTCGGCGGGTTGCTGCTGATGGCGGCCGGCATCTACCAGTTCACGCCCTGGAAACATGCCTGCCTCAGGCATTGCCGCGGGCCGCTGGACTTCATCACGCGTTACTGGCGGCCCGGCACTCGCGGCGCGCTGCAGATGGGGTTGCGGCACGGCGCGCTGTGCGTCGGTTGTTGCTGGGCGGTGATGGGACTGTTGTTCTACGGCGGTGTCATGAACCTGTACTGGATCATCGGCATCGCGCTGCTGGTGTTGCTGGAAAAGCTGGTGCCGGCGGGGGAGTTCCTCGGCGGCGTCAGCGGGACTCTGTTCATTATCTGGGGCTTGTGGTTGCTGGGGGATGCCGCAATCGCCTGAGGGCGGGTCAGGCCGCGTCAGTTGTCCGATCCGGACAGAGTCGGCTAGCATGGTTTGACATTCACCAGCGTAGACCGCCTTGAACCGGACGTGATATCCATGCAGAGCAGCCTGAGCGCCGCCAGTATCGCCGCACTTGCCGGAGTCATGATCATGGGGGCCCTGATTCCCGGCGTCAGTGTGCTCGCGGTATCGGCAAGGTCAGCGGCATTCGGGCTTGCCCACGGTATTTCCACATCACTGGGGATCCTGGTCGGCGACATCCTGTTCATACTGATCGCCATCTATGGGCTGTCGATGCTTGCGGGCCTGATGGGCGGTCACTTTGTCCTGATCAAGATCATCGGCGGCGCGTATCTCGTTTACCTCGGACTTAGGCTGTGGAAGTCGCGATCGACGTGCATGACGGTTGAAGAGCGCGGCGAAGCCTCTCTGCTGGCGAGTTTCATGACCGGGCTGCTGATTACGCTGGGCGACCAGAAAGCGATTCTGTTTTACCTCGGCTTCCTGCCCGCCTTCGTCGATCTGTCACGGACATCACCTGCGGACACCGGCATTATTCTCGGCACCGCTGCTGTGGCGGTCGGCGGCCCGAAACTTTTTTACGCCTTCATGGCGCACCGGGCCGGCCGGCTTCTCGAGAGCGCCAGGGCAACAAGGACCCTGAACGTCATCGCCGGAAGTCTAATGGCTGCTGTCGGAGTGTTCCTGATTGCGCGCGCCCTGTGACAGCGCCTGCCAGACAGATGCGGCGAATGCATGCACCACAGCTTGATCCACCCGATGCGGGAAACCCGGAATTGCTGTTGCAGTACGCGGTGCTGGCGCCTTCGAGTCATAACACCCAGCCATGGCGCTTTCGGCTGGAAGCCGGACGCATTTTGCTTTACGCGGACCGCAGCAGAGCGCTTCCGGTCAATGATCCGAGCGACAGGGAACTCACCATCAGTTGCGGATGCGCCCTGATGAACCTGCGTGTCGCCGCGGCAAGGGTGGGACTGGCGGCGCACCTCCAGGCTTTGCCCGACGCCGGCGACACCGATCTGCTGGCTGTCATCGATCTCGAACCCGATGCAACCGATCAGACCGATGCCGGCCTGTTTCCATCGATCACCGGCCGGCGCACCTGGCGCAAAGCTTTTCGTGCCCGGGACGTGCCCGGTGAAATCCTGCAGTATCTGTCGGCAGCGGCAGGTGCAGAAGGGGACTGGTTCAAGGTGATCGACCGGGATACAGATCGCCGCGACATCGCGGAACTGGTAGCCGAAGGCGATGCCATTCAATGGGTGAACGCGGACTGGCGCCGGGAACTGGCGGCGTGGATGCGCCCCCGGCGCACAGGCGACGGATTGACCGTGCCGGGATTGCTCGCGCCTGTCGCGCAACTCGTTGTGCGGACCTTTAACATGGGCAAGGTGACAGGTGCAAAAGACAGACAGCTGGCAGATGGGTCGCCGGTGCTCGCGGTGTTGGGAACAAATGCTGATGAAGTGGCGGACTGGCTCCGGGCCGGACAGGCACTGCAGCGCGTTCTGCTCAACGCGCACCGGCACGGTCTGCAGGCGTCGTATCTGAATCAGCCCATCCAGGTACCATCGCTGCGGCCCGGGTTGCAGCAGATCGTTGACCGGCCAGGCTTCGCGCAGATTTTGCTGCGGCTCGGATTTCCTGCTGGCGATGTGCCTGCTACACCGCGACGTTACCTTGATGAAGTGATCGAACGCAGGGAATAAATGGCGCGCCCGACAGGAGTCGAAGCTGTGACCTTTGCTTTTGGCCTGATTGGCATGCGGATTGTCGATCCGGCAACCGGTGCCATGCATAACCTGCCCGATCGCGTCGACATTTCCATGGATCGGTCCACCTCATCCATGCGTTCCGATACCCGCCGCATAGCCACGATCGACTCGCTCTTGCCCGGGCACGTTGCGGCGCTGGTGCCGTTGAACTGATTCCAGAGCAACCCCGGTAAAACCCAGGAGGTGGAGAAAAATGGAAGCCAGTAACCATGCGGTCATGGCGTTTGTCATTCTGTTGGCCGGCATATGCGGGATTGCACCGCTCTGCCACGCGGAAACAGCAGGCGAGAAAACGACCATCGAGGATGTAAAGCAGGACACGCAGGATCTGCTTCAGTCGCTCAAGAGTTATAGCTCTGAGCAGCGCGACGAAGCGATCCGCGCGACCGAGGAAGCGCTGGCCGACCTGGACCGTCGCATCGATGCGCTTGAAGCCTGGATCGACGAGCGCTGGGACGAGATGGACGCGGCCGCGCGCGAAAAAGCGCAGGCCAGTCTCAAGGCGCTGCGCAAGCAACGCACCGAGGTGGCGGAATGGTACGGTCAACTGAAAAGCAGTTCCGCGGACGCCTGGAGCCGTATAAAGAGAGGATTTGCAGAAGCCTATAAAGCGCTCAGCGATGCCTGGGCGGAATCGGAAGAGGAGTTCGGACCCGATCAGCGTGGCATCTGAGGTGCAAGATGGCGCGCCCGCCGCGGCACGCCTGTCCGGCGTGCAGCGGTTGCCGGATGCGGACAGAGTCGGCTAGCATGCCCTCCCGGAGCTGACACCGCCGCGCGACGGCGCCGGAAGCGTACATCGGGGGCCGAACGCAACCGCGCCGGTTCGTCAGGGCGCGGGACATCGCATGTGAACATTGCCAGAACCTTTCCCGCCGAGACGCGGCGCCTGAGAATCCTGCTGCTGCTTACCGCCTGCCTGCTGGGCGTGGGGATGATCGCGCCTGTCATTACGCTAAAGAAGTTCGTGCTGATCGAAAACACCTTTTCGGTGCTGGGCGGCGTTGTCGCGCTGTTGCGGGAAGGGCAGCTGTTTCTGTTTGTTATCATTACCGGTTTCAGCCTTGTGCTGCCGGTGTTGAAAATCGCGGTCCTGACGCGCCTGCTTTCGGGCAGCAGGCGGCACGCGCAACGGCTGGACCGGTATCTGCACTGGATGCACCTCTACGGCAAGTGGTCGATGCTCGACGTGTTCGTGGTGGCGGTGCTGGTGGTCGCCGTCAAGCTCGGCGCCATCGCCAGCGTTGAGATGCGCGCCGGTCTGTATGCGTTCGCGGCAGCCGTGCTGCTGACCATGTATGTCACAGCGCGCATCGTGAACCTGGCAGACCGGCTGGAACACGGGGCGGGCGAACGCTCGCTTTCGGGGCAATAGCAGGACGAGACGTTTCTTATGACAGATCTTTTTGAAGAGAAGGCCGGGGACTGGGACGTCAATGACAGGATCAAACAGCTTTCGGCGGCGATCGGCTCAGCCCTGCTGGCGCATGTTCCGCTGCACGCGCGCATGCAGGTCATGGATTTCGGCGCGGGCACCGGGCTGATCAGCGCGCACGTGGCGCCGCGCGTCGCGCGCATCCTGGCCGTGGATACCTCGGAGGCGATGCTGAAAAAGCTCGCCGCCAAGACGGAACTGCGCGGCAAGGTGGAGGCGGTGTGCCAGGACATTACGCAAAAGCCGCTGGATGCGCGTTTCGACCTCATCATGAGCGCCATGGCCATGCACCACGTGCCCGACACAGGTGCGCTGCTGCGACGCTTCGCCGAACACCTCGACTCCGGCGGGCTGCTGGCGCTGGCCGACCTCGACAAGGAGGACGGCAGTTTTCATCCGCCGGAAACGCAGGGCGTTTTCCACCATGGCTTCGACCGGGACGCGCTTCGCGCAGTGCTGGCATCCGCTGGGTTCGAGGACATCCACTTCCGCACGGCGCACAGCGTCGTCACGGAAAACGGCGAGTACCCCGTGTTTCTGGTGACTGCGCGTAAACGGGGCC
>JAGFJP010000112.1 GCA_024102665.1 Thiogranum sp.
GGCTACCGCATGGTGCTGATCATGCCCGAGAACATGAGCGTGGAACGCCGCCAGGTGATGAAAGCCTTCGGCGCCGAAATCATCCAGGTGACGCGTGAGCAAAGCATGGAAGGCGCGCGCGATCTCGCCAAGCAAATGGAAGCCGAGGGCAAGGGCAGGGTGCTGGACCAGTTTTCCAATCCCGACAACCCGCGCGCGCATTATGAAGGCACCGGCCCGGAGATCTGGCGCGACACCGGGGGGCGCATCACGCATTTCGTCAGCGCCATGGGCACCACCGGCACCATCATGGGCACGGCGCGTTATCTCAAGGAGGTGAACCCGGCCATTGAAATCATCGGCGTGCAACCGGCCGAAGGCGCGTCCATTCCCGGCATCCGGCGCTGGCCGCAGGAATACCTGCCGAGCATTTTCGATGCGCGGCTGGTTGATCGGACCATCGACATCGGCCAGCAGGAAGCCGAACAGACCACGCTGGCGCTGGCCGCGCAGGAAGGCATTTTCTGCGGCGTGTCCTCGGGCGGCGCGGTGGCCGCGGCGCTCAAGGTCAGTCGCTCGGTGAACAATGCCGTGATCGTATCGATCATCTGCGATCGCGGTGATCGCTACCTCTCCACCGGGGTATTTCCCGATTGACATGCCGGCTGACCGGCCTGCTGCTGTTGTTGCTGTTGTCCGGCGCCGCCGCGGCGCTGGAGCGCATTCAGCTCGACTGGGGCAACGTCGCATCCGACAGCTGGCGGCTCGAAAACCTCAGCCTGGTGCTGGACTGGGATGCCGCCGGCCAGTCACGCCTGACCGTCAGCGTGGCGCGCATCGAACTGGACGATTATCGCTTCGACAAGGTGCGCCTGGTGTGCGGGGCATTCGAGCTGCTGCCCGGCCAGGTCGATTGCCGGCAGGGACGCCTTAGCCTGCAAAGCGAGCAACTCGATGCCGATGCCGTGCCGGCCGCGCTCAATTACCGTTTCGCATCGGGTGAACTCAACATAACCGTCCGCGAACTGCCGGTGGCGGACGGGAAGCTCAGCCTGACGCTGAATCATACCGCCGCCGCCTGGCGTCTCACTGCGGACCTGCAGAGCTGCACGCTGGCCGGGACAGCGCAGCTGCTGGCGGACGCCGGTCTGGAAATGCCGGCGCTGACCTACCAGGGCAGGGTCAGTGGCGCCCTGGCAGTGCGCGGCGATGCGCAGGCGTTGCAGCAAATCAGCTGGCAACTCGACACCCAACAGGCCGGATACAGCAATGCCGAAGGCAGCCAGGCCGCCGAGGCGCTGGTGCTGACAAGCAGCGGCACAGCCACGCCGATGGCAGGCGACTGGCGCGTGGAAGCCTCGCTTGGCGCGCGCGAAGGCATGCTCTATGCCGACCCCCTGTACCTGGAATTCAGCGATGCGCGCAGACTGGCGCTGGATGCGCGCGCGCTATGGAAAGGCGCCGCCGGCGAGCTGCAACTGCAGTCACTGGCGTTCCGCCAGTCCGGCGTGGCCGCAGGCACCCTGCAAGGCGTGCTGGTGCCGGCCGCCGATCAACCGCTGCAGCGCCTCGACCTGACCCTCGAACAGGCCTGGCTGCCGGGGCTCTACGAGACCTGGCTGCAACCCTGGCTGGCGGGCACAGTGCTGGGGGAACTGGAAACCGCCGGACAACTGCACGGGCGCTTGCAGTTGTCCGGCATGCAGCCGCAGGCGCTCGAGCTGCAGCTGCAGCGCCTGTCGTTCCGCGAGAAGAACGGCCTGTTCGGCGTGCAGGACCTGGACGCCGATCTGCACTGGGACAACAGCGAGCTGCGCCGCGTCTCCGCACTGGCCTGGCAGGGCGCCAGCTTCCACCGCCTGCAGCTCGGCGCCGCGGCGCTGCAGCTGGAAACCGCGGCGCGTGAATTGAAATTGCAGCAGCCGCTGGCGGTGCCGTTGCTCGACGGCACGCTGCAGGTCGAACAGTTCGAGCTGGGGCTGGATGACGGTGGAGTGCGCTGGCTGCTCGATGGCGTGCTGACACCGGTTTCCATGCAGGCCTTCAGCAACGCGCTGGGCTGGCCCACGCTGGCGGGCAAGCTCTCCGGCATGGTGCCGAAAGTGCGCTACGAAAACGGCGAGCTGACGGTCGGCGGCATTCTGCTGGTGCAGGCTTTCGACGGCGACATCACGGTGCGCAACCTGCGCATCCGCGATCCGCTGGGACTGGCGCCGCGCCTGTGGGCGGACGTGAAAATCGCCGACCTGGACCTGGATACCCTGACGCGGACCTTTTCCTTCGGCCGCATCGAGGGGCGCTTCGAGGGCGAGGTCAAGGACCTCTACATGGAAGCCTGGCAACCGGTGGCCTTCGACGCGATGTTCCGGACGCCGCCCGACGACGACAGCCGCCACCGCATCAGTCAGAAAGCCGTCGACAATATCTCCAATCTCGGCGGCGCAGGCGTCGGCGGCGCGGTGTCGCGCAGCTTCCTGCGGGTGCTGGAGGATTTCCCGTACAAGCGGCTGGGCATTCGCTGCCGCCTGGAAAACGGCGTCTGCCGCATGGGTGGCGTGGCGCCGGCCGAGCGCGGCTACTACCTGGTGGAAGGCACGTTCCTGCCGCCGCGCCTGGATGTCATCGGCTATTCAGAGCGGGTCGACTGGGAATCGCTGGTGCAGCGGCTGGTGGCGGTCACCACCGGTGGCGGCGCGCCCGTAACCGATTAACCTTTTCCGGTGGCCCGCGTTAATGCCTATAATGGCGCGGTGCCCAACAAGGAAGCGAGAATGATGCAAAGCATTCGATTGAGCTCGTTATTGAGCCTGCTGCTGTTTATCAGCGCCTGCGTCACCATCAACGTCTATTTCCCGACCGCAGAGGCGGTGGAAGCCGCCGACCGCATCATCCGCGACGTCTACGGTCAGGACAAGCCCGCCGAACCGGCGCCCGAAGTCACCCCGGTGCCGGATACATCGCACGCGCTGCCCGCAGACAAACCGCTGTTCGTGAGCGTTCTCGACTGGCTGGTGACACCCGCCCGGGCCAACGCCGACATCGACATTTCCTCGCCGGCCATCCAGGCTGTCCGCAAATCCATGGAAGCGCGCTTCGCTGCGCTCAGGCCCTTTTTCGACAGCGGCAGCATCGGCATGACCGAGGACGGACTGATCACGGTGCGCGATCTCAATGCCGTCGCGCTGCGCGATCGCAAGACCGTGAGCACGCTGGTGGAGGCCGAGAACCGCGACCGCAATGCCCTGTACAAGGAAATCGCGCGCGCCAATGGACACCCGGAATGGGAGCCCGATATCCGCAGCACGTTCGCGCAGCGCTGGGTGGCCAACGCGCCGGGCGGCTGGTGGTATCGCCAGGGCGGCGCCTGGAAGCAGAAATAGGCACAGCTGCTGTCCCCGCGCGCGGCGCGGGGCTTGCCTTGCTGCGAAATCCTGATTCATGAACCTGTTTGTCTTCGATATAGAAACCATTCCGGACGTTGCGAGCGGACGCCGCCTGCACAACCTCGAAGGCCTGAGCGACGCGGACGTCGGCAAGGCCATGCTGCACCTGCGCCAGCAGCAGACCGGCAATGAATTCCTGCCGCTGCACCTGCACCGCATCTGCGCCATTTCGGTGGTGCTGCGTCAGGCCGACCGCGTCAAGGTGTGGTCGCTGGGCGAAAGCGATTCCGACGAGGCGGAACTGGTGCGGCGTTTTTTCGACGGCATCGACAAGTTCGCGCCGACGCTGGTGTCCTGGAACGGCAGCGGTTTCGATCTGCCGGTGCTGCACTACCGCGCGCTGCTGCACGGCGTGCAGGCGCCGCGCTACTGGGACACCGGCGGCGAGGACCGCGACTTCAAATGGAACAACTACCTCAGCCGCTATCACGAGCGCCACACCGACCTGATGGATGTGCTGGCCGGCTACCAGATGCGCGCCAACGCGAAGCTCGACGAAGTGGCGACCATGCTCGGCTTTCCCGGCAAGATGGGCATGAGCGGCGCCAAAGTGTGGGATGCCTTTCAGGCCGGCGAGATCGACGCCATCCGTGACTACTGCGAAACCGATGTGCTGAACACGTACCTCGTGTACCTGCGCTTTCAGCTGATACGCGGCCATCTTACCGAAGCGGGCTATGCCAAAGAGCTGGATTTGCTGCGCGGCACACTGCAACAGGAAGACAAGCCCCACATCCGCGAATTCCTCGACAACTGGACGGCGCAGTGAAAGCTTTCCGGTGCCCGCGATGAATTCAGCGGTAATGAACCGGCGCCGTCGCAACAAGCCGAAGCTGCCCAACTATCCGGTGCGGGCGCGTATCGAATCGCTGTCGCACGACGGGCGCGGCGTCACGCATATCGACGGCAAGGCGGTATTCATCGACGGCGCGCTGCCGGGCGAGGAGATCAGCTTTCTGTACACCGGCCGCGCGCGCAAGCACGACGAGGGCAAGTTGTGCGAACTGTTCGAAGCCTCGGAGCACCGGGTGCAACCGAAGTGCGCGTCGTTCGGCATCTGCGGCGGGTGCAGTCTGCAGCACCAGTCGCCCGAGCAGCAGATCCTCGCCAAACAGCAGACCCTGCTCGACAACCTGGCGCGCCTCGGCAAGGTGAAACCGGAGCGCGTGCTGGAACCACTGACCGGGCCGGTCTGGGGTTATCGCAACAAGGCACGCCTCGGCGTCAAGCACGTCAGGAAAAAGGGCCGCGTGCTGGTCGGCTTTCGCGAAAAGCACAAACCCTACGTCGCCGATATCGCGCGCTGCGAAGTGTTGCATCCCTCGGTCGGCGAGCGCCTCGCAGAACTCGCGCAGTTGATCCAGGGCCTGGAGGCCAGCGACCGCATCGCCCAGATCGAGGTCGCGGTGGGCGACAATGCCTCGGTGCTGGTATTCCGCAACCTGGATCCGCTGAGCGAAAGCGACACCGGCACGCTCATCGACTATGCGCAGCGCACCGGACTGCATATCTACCTGCAACCGAAAGGGCCGGAGAGTATCGAGCTGGTGTGGCCGCCGGGCTCGCAGCTCAGCTATGCCTTGCCCGACTACGGACTGACGCTGGATTTTCTGCCGACCGATTTCACCCAGGTCAATCCCGCCATCAACCCGGCGATGATCCGCCAGGCGCTGCAATTGCTGGAGGTCGGCGCCGACGATCAGGTGCTGGACCTGTTCTGCGGTCTGGGTAATTTCACGCTGCCGATCGCGCGCAGCGCGGCCCAGGTCGTCGGCGTGGAAGGCGATGCCGGCCTGGTGCAGCGGGCGCGCGACAACGCGGCCAAAAACGCCATTGATAATGTCGAATATCACCAGGTCGACCTGACCGCGGATCCGGCCGGCCAGCCCTGGATGCAAAAGCGTTATACTCGAATCATGCTCGATCCACCGCGCAGCGGAGCGCAGGAAATGATCCCCTACCTCGGAAAACTCGGCGCACAACGCATTGTCTACGTGTCCTGTCATCCGGGTTCGCTGGCGCGCGACGCCGGCGTGCTGGTCAACGAGCTGGGCTACCGGCTGGCCGCCGCGGGGGTGATGGACATGTTCCCGCACACCACGCACGTGGAATCCATGGCGCTGTTCGAGAAGGCCGATGCCTGACGGCGGCCGTCCAGTCAGCACTGCCGGCGGGCATTACGACCTGCGGCGTGTGCTGTCGGTGATCGCCGAGCACCGCCGCGAACTGGTGATCGCCAACATCGTCGCCATCTTCGCGGTGCTCGCCGCCGTGCCGCTGCCGCTGATGATGCCGCTGCTGGTTGACGAAGTGCTGCTGGAACAGCCCGGCGCCCTGGTCGCGGCCATGGACCGCCTGTTCCCGGCAAGCTGGCACGGGCCGGTGCTGTACGTCACCGCCATTCTTGCGCTCACCGTGGCGCTGCGCTTCGGCTCGGTGCTGCTGGGCGTGTGGCAGACGCGCCAGTTCACTGTCATCGCCAAGGACGTCGTGTACCGCATTCGCCGCGAACTGCTGCTGCGCCTGCAGCGCATTTCCATGGCGGAATACGAAGCCATCGGCAGCGGCGAAGTCACCTCGCACTTTGTCACCGATCTGAACGCGGTGGACAACTTCATCGGCATGACGGTGAGCAAGTTCATCGTCGCCGTGCTGTCGCTGGTGGGCGCCGCCGCCGTCCTGCTGTGGATGCACTGGCAACTGGCGTTGCTGATCCTGTTCCTGAATCCGCTGGTGGTGTATTTCACCGTGGTGCTGGGCAAACAGGTCAAGGTGCTGAAGAAGCGCGAGAACCAGGCGTTCGAGATGTTTCAGGGCGCATTGACCGAAACGCTGGACGCCATCCAGCAGGTGCGCGCCGCCAACCGCGAAGGCTATTACCTCAAGCGCGTAGTCGAAAAGGCATTCCGCATCAAGGAAGACTCGGCGGCCTTTTCCTGGAAAAGCGACGCCGCCAGCCGCCTGTCGTTTTTCATATTCCTGGTCGGCTTCGACCTGTTCCGCGCCGTGAGCATGCTGATGGTGGTGTTCTCGGACCTGTCGGTGGGACAGATGATGGCGGTGTTCGCCTACCTCTGGTTCATGATGGGGCCGGTGCAGGAAGCGCTGAACATCCAGTATGCGTTTTACGGCGCGCGCGCCGCGCTGGATCGCATCAACCGCTTGCTGGAGCTGCACGAAGAGCCGCGCTACCCGGCGCTGGAGAATCCTTTCGAGGGCAAGCGCGGCGTGGCCATCCATCTCAAGGACATCCAGTTCGAATACCGCCCGGGCGAACCGGTGTTGAACGGCGTCAGCCTGGACATCCCGGCCGGCACGCGCGTCGCGCTGGTGGGCGCCAGCGGCGGCGGCAAATCCACCCTGGTGCAGGTGCTGCTGGGTCTGTACCCGCCGACGTCCGGCGAAATCCGTTTCGACGGCGTGCCGGTCGAGCACATCGGACTGGAAAACGTGCGCGAACACGTCGCCACCGTGCTGCAGCACCCGGTGCTGTTCAACGATAGCGTGCGCAACAACCTGACGCTGGGCCGCGACTACCCGGACGACGCGCTCTGGCAGGCGCTGCAACGCGCGCAGTTGCTCGAGGTGGTGCAGGACATGCCGCAGGGCCTGGACTCGCGGCTCGGCCGCCAGGGCGTGCGCCTGTCCGGCGGACAACGCCAGCGGCTGGCCATCGCGCGGCTGCTGCTCGGCGATCCGCAGGTGGTGATTTTCGACGAAGCCACTTCCGCGCTCGACGCCGAAACCGAAGCGCGCCTGCACGAAGCGCTGCGCGATTTTCTGAACGGCCGCACGGTCATCATTGTCGCGCATCGTTTGTCAGCGGTACGTCAGGCGGACAAGGTCTACGTGTTCGAAGACGGCCGCATCGCCGAGCAGGGCACGCACCAGGAATTGCTGAAGAGCGACGGGTTGTACAGCCGGTTGTACGGCTAGGGGACAACGTCATTGCGAGGAACGCAGCCTCCCACCCTGACATTGGAGGAGAGCAGCGTCCCACCCCGTCATTGCGAGGAACGCAGTGACGAAGCAATCTCCTGACAGAGGCTGGCGCCGCAAAGAGATTCCACGTTTCGCTCGTAATGACAGCTTCATCAAGCTCTCTGGTTTAGCGTAACCCCCGCCAGGGGACTGCGCACGGCAATTCCACCGCGGTTCAGCACGTGTGTGTATATCTGCGTTGTCTTGACATCCTTGTGCCCCAACAACTCCTGTACCGTGCGAATATCGTAGCCGTCTTCCAGCAGATGCGTCGCAAACGAATGCCTGAAGGTATGGCACGAGGCAGCTTTATGAATACCGGCTGAATGCATTGCCCGCTTCATGGCGCGCTGTATCGAGGTGTCGTAGACGTGGTGTCGCATAACCTTCTTTGAAACCGGATCAGTCGTGCGGTGCGCCGCGGGAAACAGAAACTGCCAGTGCAGACTTCTCGCTTCACCGGGATATTTTCTCGCCAGCGCATACGGCATCTGCACTTCGCCGAAGCCTTCTGAAAGATCCTGCCTGTGGATCGCAGCCACGCACTCGATGGCGCGCCCGATACTCTCGATAAGATCTTCAGGCAGTACCGTAACCCGGTCTTTGTTGCCCTTGCCCTGACGCACCAGAATAATCTTGCGATCAAGCTCGATATCCTTGATGCGCAATCGCAGTGTCTCCATTACGCGCAGCCCGCTACCGTACATCAAGCCCGCCATCAACAGGTAAGGCTGCCTGAAATGACGGAACAGCTGCTGTATCTCGGTGCGCGTGAACACCACGGGCATACGACGGCTGCGCTTCGCGCGGATGACGTTCTCGATGTTGTCCAGTGGTTTTTGCAGGACCTTGCTATACAGGAACAGAATGGCATTGAAAGCCTGGTTCTGTGTTGCCGCGGCGACGTTGCGCTTGACGGCGAGAAACGTCAGAAACTGCGACACATGCTGCGCCTCGAGTTCGGCGGGGTGCCGGCACCGGTGAAAACGGATATAGAAGCGAATCCAGTAGCAATAGGAATGTTCGGTGCTGCGGCTGTAGTGCAACGCGCGAATCGTATGACGAACCTGGTCCAGCAGGCGTACCTTGCTCATGCGACACTCCTTGTCGGGCAATGATTTCGAGTACTGTATATAACATCAGTTCCCGTGGTATATCAACAGGCACGACTCGCCAGAACTGCGTCTTTATCGGTATCAATATAGCGGCGCACCGCCGTTTTGACGGTAGAAACAGCGGGTAACAGCACCGGTATATTTTTGCGAGGGGCTGCATTATGCGGTGCTCGCCGTGTAAGCCACAGAATCCGCTGTTATGACGGCGCACGCCGTTCAAGCAGCGACCATTTGCGCATCCCCAGGAAATCAGGTAAAACAATCAAAAACCTGTCGGCCAGGATGGCTATAGATAAGAGGAAGGAGTATGCGGCACCTGCAGTGTATTACCCCGGATCCGGCTACTACGCGGCGCACGCAGTGTGTTTCGTGCTATGCGGCGGACGCCGCTTAATAATCGTTAG
>JAGFJP010000090.1 GCA_024102665.1 Thiogranum sp.
GGCCAAAGAACCCGATGGCGCGGTGACCATCGGCGTCATTGAACGTTACCTGACCGAGACCGCGTTCCGGCAGGGATGGCAACCGGAGCATGCCGATCGGGACAACGGCAGAAGGGTCGCGATAATCGGCGCCGGGCCGGCTGGTCTGGCGTGCGCCGACCAGTTGAAGCAGGCGGGCTGCGAGGTCACCTTGTTCGACAGGCAAGCGCGGATCGGTGGCCTGCTGGCCAGCGGTGTCCCGCCCTTCAAGCTCGACAAGTCCCTGCTGGAGCGGCGTCATGCATTGTTGCAGCAGCAGGGAATCCGCTTCCGGCTGGGTGTGGAGGTGAACGAAACGCTGATGCGTGAATTGCTCGAAACGCATGACGCCGTGTTCCTCGGCACCGGCACCCAGACCTCGCGCGATCTGCAATTGCCGGGGCAGGATCTGCATGGCGTTATCGATGCCCTGACCTATCTGCAGCAGGTCAACCAGGGCAGCGGCATGGAAGCCATTGCGCAAAAACGCGTCCTGGTGATTGGCGGTGGTGACACGGCGATGGACTGCGCACGCTCGGCGGTACGGCAGGGCGCCGCCAAAGTGACCGTTGTCTACCGGGGTGACCGGCAGGCGATGCGTGCGTCGCCCAGGGAAATGCAGGCAGCGCGCGAAGAAGGCGTGCGTTTCCGTCTTGAAAATGCACCGATCAATGTGCTGGGTGACGACCTCGTCACCGGTGTCTGCTTCGTCGACCCGGCCGGCGGGCAGGAAACCATCCCCTGCGACACAGTGATCTTCGCGGTCGGACAGGTGTGCCGCCCGCCGGCCTGGTTGCAACGGCTGGGTGTCGAAAGCAGTCCGCAGGGCACCATCCGGGTTGATGCACGCGGCAGAACCAGCCACCCGAAAATCTATGCCGGTGGCGACAATACGCTCGGCCCCGAGCTGGTGGTAACCGCCATTGCGGCAGGAAGACGCGCCGCCGAGGGGATACTGGACAGTTTTCGTCTGTCGCGGCGCGCCACACGGACGGTCACCGCGCTGTTCAACGCGGCGCAATCCGCAGACGACCGGGTGCCGGCCATGGCCGCTGTCATTCAGCAGGAATCCGCGCGGTGAGATCGGGCGTTTTCTGTGCCGGCATGTTCTGGTGCGTGACGGCGCTGGCGAGCCACAGTTATGGCGGGCTCGATCTGTGCAAGTTGTATCCGGAGATCATGCCGCCGGGTATGCAGCCGAACGCATTGCCGCATCCGCAAAGCCGGGGCGCGGGTTTGTTGCAGACCTATTGCACCCAGTGTCATGCGCTGCCCGGCCCGGGGCGGCATACCGCCGACGAATGGCAGGCCGTGCTGGACAAGATGAACCTGCTCATGGAAGTTGCAAGCCGTTTCGGTGGACTGATGGGCAAGGTCGAAGTGCCCGGTGCCGGAGAGAAAGAAGTCATCAGGACCTATTTAACGGACAACGCCTTGCAGGCCATGCAGGGGGAACCGCGTGGCATGGGAGCCGCTGCCTTCAGCACCCATTGCGGCAGTTGCCATGCATTGCCCGCTGCCGGTCAGCACAGTCCGGAACAATGGTCCGCGGTATTGAAGCGCATGCAGCGCAATATGACGGTGATGAAATATGCTGCGCCATCCCCGGAAGTCATGCAGCAGATCCAGCTTTATCTGCAACAGGATTCAAAGCCGGATCCTGACGGCATTCCTGCCGCAGGCCTGCTATCCGCGGCGAGCACAGGCGATCGCGCGTGGAATGCCCGCGAGCTTCTGGACAGTGGCCGCTGGCTGGCGCTGGGCCCCTTGCTGTTGCTGCTGCTCGTCGGACTGATGCGCTGGTGGCAGGGGCGGACGCGGCCATGAGCCGCAACAAGCGGGTTCGCTATATCTGGATTCCGCTGATCGTTGCGCTGATAGCGATACCCGCGGGCTTTTTTTACGTGGACTGGAGCAAGAGCGGCAGCGGCGCCGGACTGTATTCGCGCAAGTGGGTGCCTGAGGCCGTTTTTGCCTACTGGAATCCGTCTGACTTCTACACGTCGGTGAAGTCGGTGACAGGTGAGTTCGAGGTCGAACAGTGCCTCGAGTGTCATGCCGCGGTGACGCCCGGCATTGTCAACGACTGGCGGGCGAGCCGTCATTCCAGTCCCGGCGCCGGCAAAGACACCGTGTACTGCTCCGCCTGTCATGGCAGCAATCATGAGCAACTGCGCATGCCGACACCGGAAGTCTGCGGGGCTTGCCACAGTGTCCAGCACACGCAATTCGAGGATGAGAAACGCTACGGCTTTCCCAGTCATGCGCTGGCCATGGAGCGCGCGCTGGATGCCAGTCATTTCGTGGACAAACCCAAGGCGGAAGTGAGCGCGTGCCTGAACTGTCATTCGGTGGCCGACAAGTGCGATTCCTGCCACACCCGGCACCGGTTCGATGCGGCCGAGGCGCGGCGTCCCGAGGCCTGTATCACCTGCCACAGCGGCCCGCCGCATCCGGATGATGAAACCTGGTTCGCCTCTGCGCACGGTCAGCTGTATCTCGCCGAGGGCGAACAATGGGACTGGTCGAAACCGTTGCGCAAGGGGAATTACAAGGCGCCCACCTGCGCCTATTGCCACATGGACGCGGGCCGGCACCAGGTGGCTGACAAGTCGATATGGGGATTCGGCATCAGGCAGATCAATCCGCTGACCTCGGGTAACGAGGTGAAACGCAAACAGTGGATCGCGCTGTGCGGCGACTGTCACGAGGAAGACTGGTCGCGCCGGCAGCTGGCCGGGCTGGACGCAGAACGCAAGCGGGCATGGAGCAAACTGTACGCCGCCGAAGCGGTTCTGAAGGCGCTGCGCGCCGATGACCTGTTATATCCGGCCGCCGGTGAACGCCCGCCGTATCCCAACGACTGGCTGGACAGACTGCGCCCGCGCGCCCGCATTGGCTTTTACGAGGGTCAGGCGTCGGCATTCTATAATGTCTCGCCCATCGAACGTGATTATTTCGAGATGTGGTACTTCGACAACCTGGGCGCATACAAGGGCGCCGCACACGGCGACGCCGGTTTTGTGCAGCGCGGGCATGAGGCCATGGACCAGGCGCTGGTGGCGATCAAGGCACAGGCGGCGACGTTGCGGCGCCTTGCCGAGAGGGAAAAACAGGGACCGGCGCAACGTCCGGACCCGGAAGACTTCTGGCTGTCAGGCGAATACACCGGGTTCAACCGGGAGCAAAACTGATGGACCGGTTGACCGCGATGTTTCTGGCCGGATTTTCGGCCGGCGTAATGGCCGGTGGTCCGGCACCCGAAGGTGAGTTTGAAAACGGCGCTTGCCTGGAGTGCCATGGACAACAGGATGCCGAACTGGTCGCTGCATGGCGTAACAGCGTTCATGCCACGGGAGGGAAGTCGGCCACCTGTGTGGCCTGTCACGGCAACAGTCATGAGAAGGCGGCATCCGCTTCACGGCGCGACGCGACCTGTATCGATTGTCATGGCGGCCGAACGCATCCTGTCGTGCACAGCTACACCACTTCAAAGCACGGTGTCCTGGTCCGTCTCGAACAGAAAGACCGGGGGCAACCGCTAAGCTCAGCCAACTACCGCGCGCCCGGTTGTGCCTATTGTCACATGCACAGCGGGAACCATGATGTCGGTACCCTGATACGCGCATGGCAGCCTGAACAGGCAGCCGGCAGCGACGAACGCGAACAGATTCAGGACGCCACGCGGATTGTCTGCCAGGAATGTCATGCACCGCGTTACATAACATCGTTATTCGATAACGGCGACCGTATGCTCGACATCGGGCGCATGAAAGTGCGCGAAGCGGCTGTGATGATGAAGCAGGCGCGTGCCGCTTATCCGCCGGGCGCGCTGGAAGATGCGGAAAAGCACTTCGTCAAAATGCAGCAGCATTTGAAAAACCTGTACCTGGGCATTGCCCACCAGTCGCCCGATTACCAGTGGTGGCACGGGCAGCCGGCGCTGGACGGTGACCTGATCCGCATCCGTGGCGCTATCGATCTGGCCCGGCGTACGACACTGATGGAATCCATCGAGGTGAGCACGGA
>JAGFJP010000152.1 GCA_024102665.1 Thiogranum sp.
GCCTGTCCACCGATCAGCAGCACGTACAGCTGCGCGAAGCCGCCGATGATCACCAGGGCGCAGGCGGTCGCAATGGCGGGCCGCGATTTGCCGATGGTCGGGTGATAGAGCATCGCCAGCGGCAGCAGGCTGCCGATGCCGATTTGCACGATCCAGAACAGCGCGGTGAAGATGCCGCCGTCCATCAGGATGAAGCGTTCCACGCCGTGGTGTTCGGTGGCGTACAGATTGGTCAGATGATACACCGCGACAAAGTACAGCACGGCGCCGATGAACACGCCGAGCAGATTCTTCAGGCGGTAAAGAATCGCGTTGCCCAGTGTGCGTCCGGTCCAGTTGTAAGCCGCCATCAGCACCAGGATGAAAACCGCGAGGCCGAAGGAAAACGACATGATGACGAACTTCGGGGCCAGCAATGCAGCGTCGTAGGCCTGCCGCGCCACCAGAAAGCCGAAGATGGAGCCGGTACCGGTGGTGAGAATCAGTCGCCAGACAAAGGCCGCAAAACCGGCCGGCGGGTAATACTTGTTCATGCGGCGTTCCATCATCAGCCACAGGTAAACGGCGGTGACGGCGATGAAGCCTATGTACAGGATGATGTTCCAGGCAAAGATCGATTTGAAATTGTAATAGGTCATGGCCACGATCAGGCGGTCGGGGTGACCGAGATCCAGCACCAGCACCAGCAGACCGCCGACCAGCAGCGCAATCGCCAGCAGACCTGACAGGCGGCCCAGAGGCTTGTACAGCGGCTTTCCGAACACGGTGCCGATAGAGGCGACGTTCAACGCACCCGACGCCGCAACGATAAGGAAAATAGCGAACACATGCGGCATGCCCCAGACGATCTGGTTGTTCATGCCCGTCACGTGGTGGCCGGAGTGCTCCATATGCAGCGTTGCGCCAAGCGCCAGGGCGATGACCGCGCCCAGGCCGCCGAGCAGCACCCAGAAGCCGGTGCTCTTGCCTTCAATTTCGCGATAGTTAAGCGCTAGTTTCATTGGTGATTCGCCAGTTCCGTTCAGATTGTCAGATGCCGCGATAGCGGACGCCGGTGTTCAAGCCCAGGTCGGCGCGAATCTGCTTGCCGCCGTGCTTTCTGAGTTGCTGCGAAATTTCACTGTTCTCATCGTACAGATCGCCGAAGAACATGGCGTTGTGATTCTCCGCGGTACAGGCTTCAACGCAGGCCGGTGTGCGACCTTCATCGACCCGGTGCACGCACAGGGTGCAGGACTCGACCGTGCCCTTGCCGCGCGGAGCCCAGGGCAACTGATCCTTCAGATCTTCGTGAATGAAGCTGCGCGCCTTGTACGGGCAGGCCATCATGCAGTAACGACAACCGATGCAAATGTGCTTGTCGACCAGCACAATACCGTCGGCGCGCTTGAACGACGCGCCGGTCGGGCACACGTCCGCGCAGGGCGGGGTCTCGCAGTGCTGACAAAGCAACGGCAGCGAAATGACGTGGCCGGTCGCCCGGTCCTTGAGTTCCGCCTTGCGGATCCACTGGGCACGCTGTTCGTCGCTGGAGTGCTTTTCCGGATCGTTTTCGCCGCCCCAGCCGTTCTCGGTCTGGCAGGCGGTAACGCAGTCGGTGCATCCGTTGGCGCACTTCTGGGTGTCGATCAGAATGCCCCAGCGCTTGTCGCCGGTGACCTTTTCATCGGCCGGTTTGGCGACAGCAGGTGAGGTGAGGAAAACACCGGGTGCGATGGCCGCGGCGCCGGCGGCGGTGGCGGTCATGGTCAGAAAATCGCGGCGGGAGGCATCCGCCTGTTTGCTGGTGTCGCTACTCATTGAGATTTTCCCTCTGAGGCCAGAAACCGCAGCGTTTCGCGTGCCAGGTCCGTGCCGGAGTGCTGTCCACTCAGGGCGGAAGCGCGCACAGGCACATCGGAGTGGCACTGGAAACAGTCGATACTGACCGATGCGTAGGTATGGCAGCTGGCGCAGAAGTGCCGTGAATCCTCGACACGGATGTAGTTGCCGCTGTCGTCCTTCGTCGCATGACAATTGATGCATTCTTCCAGCGCGTACTGGCGGGTGCGGATGCCGCGATGCATGGTCTCGTCCCGCTGGTGCAGGATGTACTCCATGTGGTTGCGGCGCATTTCCTCTTCAGGTTCAACGCATGCCTGTGTCGGGCTGAAGTGCCTCTGTGGCTCCGCTATGCTCAGCTTCGAGAAAGGCAACGCATCGCCGTCGCCGAACGCTGCCACAGGCAGCGCCAGCAGGGCGGCGAGCCACACGCCGAATACCCGGCGCAGTACCGTTGTTTGGCTCATCCCGGACTCCGCTTATTCACCCAGTGCCATGTCGATGTAGCCGGTCGGGCAGACATCGGAGCAGATGTGACATCCAATACACTTGGCGTAATCGGTCGCCACATAACGCCCGGTGGTGTGCTCGTCCTTCTTGACGCGATACACCGCATCCTGCGGGCAGTAGATGACGCAGTTGTCGCATTCGAAGCACATGCCGCAGCTCATGCAGCGCTTGGCTTCCTCGACCGCCTGTTCATCGGTGTAGCCGATGGTGCGTTCCGCGAAGTGGTTCAGCACCTGGTCAGCGGTCGGCACGTCTTCCTCGCGCAGAACCCGCGGTGTGTACTTGAAGTGTCCCAGGAACAGCTTGTCCGAAGAGATGATCTCGTTCTTGGAACGGTCTTCATAGTTATGGATCGCGAACTTCTCCGAATCGCTGCCGCGCGTCTCGCCGACGGTGTAGGGGGCAGGCTCCAGACCCGCTTCCTTCATCTTGTCGAGCAGCGAGAAGTGGTGCTTGTCTACCTTCGGCCGCTTTTTCTGGTCTTCGTTTTTCAGATAGTGCTCGATCGACTCGGCGGCGATGGAGGCCTGACCGATGGCGGTGGTCAGCAGGTGAGGGCGCACGATGTCGCCGGCGACGAAGTGACCGGGACGACCGGGCACCTGGTAGTACTTGTCGGCATCCATCAGCTTGCGTTCGTTGGCATAGGCTTCCAGACCGGACATTTCACCGCCCTGACCGATGGCGGAAACGATCAGGTCCGCTTCGACGATGTATTCCTTGCCGCCTTCGACCTTGACCGGTGCGTTGTTTTCCCACTTGCAGTCGACCAGCTTCAGCGCGGTTGCGCGGCCGGCGTCGTTGCGGATGATTTCGACCGGCATCACCTCGTTGAGGATATTCACGCCTTCCTTCAACGCATCGTTCACTTCGTGTTCCGCAGCGGTCATCTGGTCGCGCGGGAACAGCGCGGTCAGGGTGACGTTGGCGCAGGGCACCCTGTCGGCCAGGTTGATGTCGCCGTGCTTGATGACGCTGTTGACGGCGTCTTCCGGATTTTCCTTGTAATCCTTCAAGGTGCCGATACGACGGGACACGGATACCACGTCGATAGAGGTATCGCCGCCGCCGACGCAGACGATCTTGTTGGCGGTGTACTTCATTTCGCCCTTGTTGAACTGTTCGAGGAACTGCACCGCCGATACGCAGTTCGGCGTCTCGTTCCAGCCCTCCAGCGGCAGGCCACGGCCGGTCCAGCAACCCAGTGCCCACAGAACGGCGTCGTAGTCTTTCTCGAGCTGTTCAACCGACACGTCCTTGCCGACACGGGTGCTGGTGCGCACTTCGATATCGCCCATTTCGACGATGCGTTCGATTTCGCGGTCCAGTTCCTCGCGCGGAATACGATAGCCCGGGATACCGTAGCGCATCATGCCGCCCAGTTCGGCGTGGTCTTCGAAAATCGTCGAACCGATGCCGCGGCGACGCAGATGATAGGCTGCCGACATACCCGCCGGGCCACCGCCGATAATCGCGACCTTCTTGCCGGTGGCAGCCGGAACGCCGGCGAACTTGAAGCCGCCCTTGAACGCGGAATCACCGATGTACTGTTCCACCGCGTTGATACCGACGAAATCTTCCACGTCGTTGCGGTTGCAGCCGTCCTGGCAGGGAGCCGGGCAGACGCGTCCCATCATCGCCGGGAAGGGGTTGGCGTCGGTGGAGCGGCGGAAAGCGTACTCCTGCATGCTCACACCTTCCGGAGGCAATTCGATGCCGCGGACGATATCAAGCCAGCCGCGAATGTCTTCGCCGGAGGGGCAGCTGCCCTGGCAAGGCGGCGTGCGGTGCACATAGGTCGGACACTTGTGGGAGTGGTCACCTTCGAAAATCTGCTTGGACCAGCTGTCCCATTTGTGATCGCCATCTTCAAACTTGCGAAACGTCAATTTCGTGTCATCGCGAGAAGTAGCCATGCCTGTTCTCCTAATTCAGTGAATCCCGGCTGGGAGATTCAATGTTGCTTTTAAAGTTTACTCAGTCTCTCCAGCAAGCTCAGCTTCCTGTTCAGAACCCTTCAGTACGATGGCGTTACTGACCAGCTGGTGCACGCTGACAATCTGATCCATGGTGAATCCGTAGTAGGGCAGAACCTTGGTGAACTGGCTCTTGCAGATCGCGCAGATCGCCGCCATGTTGGTTACCCCGTGATCCTCGACGACGCGTTGCAGGGCCTGTGCCCGCGGCTGCGCGCCCTTGACGCGCAATTCCATCAGGTCGTCGGTCAACAGACCGCCGCCACCGCCGCAGCAGAATGTGCTGTCGTGGATGGTGTCCTGATCCATATCAAAGAAGTGGTTGCAGGCCGCCTTGATGACGGCGCGCGGAATGATGAACTGTCCACCCTCCATCTTGCCCATGCCCGAACCGCGCGCCACGTTGCAGGAATCATGGAAGGTCACTCGCATGTCATCGTTGGCCGCCTTGTTGAAGCGCAGCTTGTTTTCCTGGATCAGGTTGTAGGTGAACTCGCAGATGTGCTGCGGTATCGGGTACTTCTGATCGAGAAAGTCGAACGGACCGGCGAGGGTGTTCAAAAAACTGTAGGCGACGCGCCAGGCGTGGCCGCACTCGCCGAACACGATGCGCTTGACACCGAGCTCCAGCGCGGCTTCACGGATGCGCAGTGCGATTTTGCGCATGTTCTCGTAGCTGCCGATGAACATGCCGAAGTTGGCGGCCTCGGAGGCCTTGGAACTCAGGGTCCAGCTGACGCCGGCTTCGTGGAACACCTTGGCGTAACCCATCAGGCCGTCGACATGCGGTTCGGCGAAAAAGTCCGCCGACGGCGTGACCAGCAGGATCTCGCAGCCTTTCTCGTCGAGAGGCAGACGCACCTTGACGCCGGTGTCGTCCTCGATGTCTTCCTCCAGACCTTCCAGCGTGTCCTTCAGCGCAGGCTCGGGCAGGCCAAGGTTGTTGCCGACCACGTAGACCTTGCCGATGATTTCGTTGCAGTACTTCTGGCCCTTGCCGACCGCGTCCATGATTTCGCGCGCGGCCATGGAGATTTCCGCGGTGTCGATGCCGTAGGGGCAGAACACCGAGCAGCGCCGGCACTGCGAGCACTGGTGGAAATAGCTGTACCACTCGTCCAGCACTTCCTCGGTCAGATCGGCGGCGCCGACCAGTTTCGGGAAATACTTGCCGGCGAAAGTGAAGTAGCGCCGGTAGACCTTGCGCAGCAGCTCCTGGCGCGCCACCGGCATGTTCTTGGGATCGGAGGTGCCGAGGTAGTAGTGGCACTTGTCGGTGCAGGCGCCGCAGTGCACGCAGGCATCCAGGAACACCTGCAGCGAGCGGTATTTGCCGAGCAGTTCGCCCATCTTGTCGATGGCGACTTCTTTCCAGTTGTCGACCAGCTCTTCCGGAAAACCGAGCGGCGTCTGGAATTTGCCGGCCGCGACATAGGGGCGGGAATGCGCCATCGTCCCTTCCTTGAGCTTCGGGACGATCGGGTATTCTCTTAACTCCGGTACTTCGAAATCAGCCACGCTTCATATCCTCCGGTCAGTGATTACCGTTCGCTCGCTTCCATCTGTTCCGCCCACGGGGCGATGTGACGGCGCTCGCGAGGATTGTCTACCTGGTTGCGCGTCGGGCTGAAAAACACTCCGGGCGCGTGCAGCAGCTTGCTGATCGGAAAAATGATCATCAGGATTGCAACCAGACCGAGGTGGACCAGCAACAGCGGGTCCGCGGGCAGCGGCTGCGGTGAAAACCGCATCAGGCCCAGGAAAAACGCCTTGACGGCAACAATGTCAGTGTGCACGAGATAGCCCATGCCGAGGCCGCTGAGCGCGATGCCGACCAGCAGTGCAAGCATGAGATGATCGGAAGGCGTGGAAATGTAACGAACACGGTCGACCAGGAAACGGCGTGCCCACAGGCCGAGCAGGCCGGCCAGCATGGCGAAGGCCGCATATTTGCCGAACGGCTGAATCCAGTTCACCCAGAACCAGACCGGTTCGGTGAAGTAACGCAGGTGCCGCAGCAGCACCAGCAGCATGCCGAAGTGGAACAGGTAGCCGAAGATCCAGGTCCACTTGTTGGAGCGGAACAGACTTTCGAAGAACACCACTTCGCGTGCCATACGCATGGCGACACCGGTTTCGGTCAGGGGAGCCGGCATCGTCGGAATCTTCAGGGGAGCGGGCGTCTGGGCGTATTTCCTGATACGCAAGGCGAGACCGGCTACCAGCAATATCGTGGCAAGGTAGAACAGTCCGACATATAGAGTCGTCACTAAAGACACGCTTCACTCTCCTCCGTCAGAGACAGTATTAAAACGCAGGGGGGCGATACAGCCCCCCGCGATAGACAGCGTCCGGGGGGTCTAGACGCAACCCGTCGGCTTGGGCAGACCGGCGTATTTACACGCCTGCTTCGCCGGACCGTAGGGGAACAGTTCATACAGGTATTTGCTGTTGCCCTTGTCCTTGCCCAGCTTCTTGCCGATGGCCTTGGTCAGAACGCGGACCGCCGGTGCGATCTGGTACTCTTCATAGTACTCGCGCAGGAAGTTGATCACTTCCCAGTGACTGTCGGTGAGTTCGGTGCCGTCGGCCTTGGCCATGACGTTCGCCACTTCCGGCTCCCAGTCGTTCAGGTTGGCCAGGTAACCTTCTTCATCAACTTCCAGAGACTTCCCATTTACTTCGATTGCCATGCTAGCTCTCCTCGTTTGCAACAGGGTGCAAATCGTTTGCGATTTATAACCAGGACTGTACCTTGTCGTACTCGGTGACAAGATCGACGAATCCGCCGTAGTCGACGACCTGCACGCCGTCGATCACGTTTTGCTCCGACATGCCGCGCGCGGCGACGTCGGGACCGAGAACGTAGATCTTGTGATCTGCCATCGCGGCCTTGACCTTTTCAGCGACAACCGTGCCATCGAACGCGGCGTAGACACCGTCTTCGATCAGCAGTATGCCTGCGCCTTTCACCGCGTGACGCAGCGCGGTGTCCAGGGTGCGCCGCTCAAAAGGCGACTTGTTTACCGTGTGTAACATTACCATCGTGATTCTCTCCGTCTCAGAAGCTCAGGATGACTTCCTGCTCTTCCATCAGTTCTGCCAGCTGATCCTTGTCGACGAGCTGCACCGGGACGACCAGGTCGTCCGTGGTCATGCCGCGGGACTCGAGGGACTCGCGTTCCACATACAGCTTCTCGACATCGTATCCTTCCAGCGCACGATAGGTCGGAGAGAAGTTCTTGACACCGATAGCATCGGTATTCTGACCCTTCTTGATCTGATAGACACCGTCATCCATGAACACCAGCGAAACATCCTGTTCAAAGGCGGCGGCGATCAGAACGACTTCCAGCGACTCCAGGGCATAGATCGTGCCGTACGGCGCCCGCCGGTTGACGTACATGAACTTTCGGACAGGGCCTTCCGGTTCATCTTCCCATGGTTCTGACATGATTCTGCTTCCTCAACTTAATCGCCAAAGATCACAAGACGATCCGACTGGATGCCGGCCTCGATGAGCTGGCCAAGCCCGGAAATCCGGAAGCCGGGAGCGATGTTGTTGCCATCTTTTCCCTGACGCTTGGCTTCGTTCTCATCGAGGATGCCGCGCCGCTGTGCAGCGGCGATGCATACCACCAGGTCGAGATTGTGTTCTTCGGCGAGGGCCGTCCACTGCGCGGTGATGTTACGGTCGTCCTGCGGGGGAACCGCAAAACGGGTGCCGTTGTTCACGCCGTCGTGGTAGAAGAACACACGGAAAATCTCGTGTCCCCTGGCCAACGCAGCCTTGGTGAACTGGATCGCTGAGTCAGCAGACTGGTGCTGATACGGACCTTCGTTGACCAGTATCGATAATTTCATGCAGCTACTCCCTTCGCCTGATCAGAAGCGGATGTGAGTAGAAGCGTTCAGACTTGCGCGCGCGCCACGCCAGTTGTCCACGTGGAACTTGGTGAACGGCAGACCGGTCTTCTCGAAGAAACGCGGCCAGCCGATACGCTCGATCCAGTCGTTGATGCGTTCCCAGTCCTTGGCATCCTCTTTGTAGCACTTGAGGATGTTCTTGACGATCGCGGTCGCTTCCGGCCAGCGCGGCGGGTTGTTCGGAATGCCCGACGCAACCAGCTTCTGGAAGGTCGGCTTGCCGCGGGCGTTGGAGTGGTTGCCACCGACCCAGATCGACAGTTTGCTGTGCTCGGCGTCGTTGATCTGCATCGGCGGGCAGGGCGGGAAACAGGCGCCGCAGCAGATGCATTTCTTTTCGTCGACTTCCAGCGAGGGCTTGCCGTTGACCATGGCCGGACGAATCGCGGCTACCGGGCAGCGCGCCACAACCGAAGGACGTTCGCAGACGTTGGCCACCAGGTCGTGGTTGATCTTCGGCGGCTTGGTGTGCTGAACGTTGATGGCGATGTCACCCTGGCCGCCGCAGTTGATCTGGCAGCAGGAGGTGGTGATATGCACGCGGTTCGGCATGTTCCAGGCGGTGAATTCGCCGATCAGCTCGTCCATCATGGACTTCACGACACCAGAGGCGTCGGTGCCGGGGATGTCGCAGTGCAGCCAGCCCTGGGTGTGGGACAGCGAGGTCACGGAGTTCTTGGTGCCGCCGACCACGAAGCCGGCATCGGTCAACGCCTTGATCAGGGGCTGTACCTTGGCTTCATCGGTAACGATGTACTCGATGTTGGAGCGAATGGTGAAACGGATAAAGCCGTCGGCGTACTGGTCACCGATGTCGCACAGCTTGCGCAGCGTGAAGACGTCCAGGATACGCTGGGTGCCGGCCTTGATGGTAAACACCTGGTCGCCGCTGTAGGCGACATGGCGCAGAACGCCGGGCTGGGGATCGTCGTGATATTTCCAGTTGCCGAAGTTCTTGCGCATCACGGGATGCATGTACTGGAAACCGTCCGGGCAACCTGACTCGATCGGTTCCCTCATATCTGCCATCGACATGTTACTCTCCTGAATATTGAGTGCTGTCTAGGGTTGACCCGGAGCGGATGATCCGGTCCGGGTCAACAATACTGCTCATAATTGACGTGAAGGCGTCCGCAACCGGATCAGGCGCCTTCGGCCTTGCGGTCGAACCACTTCTCGGCTTCTTCGTCCCAGGTGTCCATGCGGACATAGGAGGACTGGCGCGGGTTGTTGACCATGTTCGGGTCGACGTCCACACCGATGCCTTCGAGGAAGTTCACCAGACCGATGCGCTCGATCATTTCGCCGCAGCGCTCGTGCTCCAGACCGTTCTCGGCCCAGAAATCGATGATTTCCTCGGCCATCTCGACCAGCGACTCGTAGTCTTCCTCGGTTTCCAGCTTCTTGAAAGGAACCACCACGGTGCCCATCAGGTCGCCGATCTTCAGGGTGCGCTTGCCGCCGATCAGGATGGTGACGCCTTTGTCGTCGCCGGGGTGCAGGGCCTTGGGCATGACGTTCAGGCAGTGCATGCAGCGCACGCAGTTGCGGTTGTCGACAGCCAGGGTGTCATCGTCATTCAGCGCCAGCGCCTGCGTCGGGCAACGGCTGACGACGTTGTCCATGATGTACTGGCGGCCTTTCTTGGCGACATAGGCCTTGACTTCTTCCTGGTCGACTTTCATGTCGTCGCGCCAGGTTCCGATCACGGCGAAGTCAGAGCGTTCGATGGAGTTCTGACAGTCGTTCGGGCAGCCCGAAACCTTGAACTTGAACTTGTAGGGCAGGGCCGGACGATGCACGTCGTCGGTGAAGTTGTTCACCAGGTGACGGTGGATGCCGTGTTCGTTGGCGCAGGACATTTCACAACGCGCGGAACCGACACAGGACATGGCGGTGC
Organism: Thiogranum sp.; assembly: GCA_024102665.1. Taxonomy (GTDB): domain Bacteria; phylum Pseudomonadota; class Gammaproteobacteria; order DSM-19610; family DSM-19610; genus Thiogranum. Next base: position 10,135 of record JAGFJP010000152.1, read on the forward strand.
GCACGCAGGGGCCGGCGCCGCCGAGGTCCCATCCGTATTCGTTGATCTCGTCGAAGAAGTGCTGGGTATTCTCCGTCGTGGTACCGATGAACATGATGTTGCCGGTCTGGCCGTGGAAAGTCTGCAGGCCGGAACCCCATTTTTCCCAGCTGTCGCCGAGCTTGCGCAGCATGTCGGTGGTGTAGTAGTTGCCGGGCGTGGGCTGCACGCGCAGGGTGTGGAATTCCCGGGATTCGGGGAATGCGTTACCGACTTCGGAGAAACGCGGAATGATGCCGCCGCCGTATCCGAACACAGAAACGGTGCCGCCTTTCCAGTAACCCTTGCGGGTCTCGTAGGAGTGCTCGAGCTGGCCGAGCAATGAGTTGTTCACCTTCCGGATACGTTCATCGGGGTGATCATCACGCAAACGCTTGATGCCGGAAATAAAGCTCGGCCAGGGGCCGTTTTCCAGTTCGTCGAGCATAGGCGTCGGATGGTGCTTTTCAGCCATGGCCTCTTCTCCTTCCTGAATAGTTGAATGGTGGTGCCGCGTACGCTCAGAACCACCAGATCTAAAAGTTAACGGGTTCGATACCTCGGTACGATGAGCCGAAGTTCCCGTATCAGATCCAGCTTCACTGATACGCGGAACTCCCTCATCCGGTAACACTGGAGTCTAGGAGTCTGACTTGACTCAGAGAATCCTACCCATGGGGTGTTTGCTTTGAGCAACACTATCCCAAACGGGATAGTCGCAAACGGGGCCTCATGCGGCGGGCGATTATAAGACCCGGCACGTAAAATAGCTATTAATCGCGAAGATTTGAATATTATCAAACGCTTATTAACATGGCATGCCGGAAATCGCCGCAGCGATACCGCGAGTGGTAGCATAACTGCATAAAAAAACGGGGTTTTATGCGAATCCCTGTTGGCGGATTCTGTTAAAATCCAGCTTTCGATCAACTGAGTGGGCGTGCCGTACCATGACATCGATGCCGTTGAACGTCGCCGGGACGCCGGCACGTGATCTGTTCGATCCGGATGGCGACGCGCGCGCGTACCGGGTCTGGCGGGAACGCAAGCTGGCTGAATATCCTCGGTCGACGCCGGAGTTGATGGTCACCGTGAAGGACGGTCGCAGTTTGACTGCCGCGGAAATGGACGCCATGCACCTTTGCCTGAGGCGGGCGAACATGGTGATCTACCGCCTGGAAAATGCCGCCGGCGAAGACAAAACGCTGATTCGCCAGCTGGGCAGCCAGTTCGGCCTGCAACGTCTCGACGACAACCTGTGCGCGGACGAGGACGGCATCACCTCCCTGCGGGTTGTCGAACAACGCCAGGAAGGCGAATACATTCCTTACACGAACAGGCGCCTCAACTGGCATACCGACGGTTATTACAACGCCGCCGACAGGCAGGTGCGCGGCGTCATCCTGCATTGCGTCCAGCCGGCCGCGGAAGGTGGCGAGAACGCGCTGCTGGATCACGAAATCGCTTATATACAGCTGCGGGATGAAAATCCGGATTTCATTCGCGCGCTGATGGCTGCGGATACGATGACGGTACCGGCGAATATCCGCGACGGTCGGGAGATCCGTCCGCAGCACAGCGGACCGGTATTTTCGGTCGATGCCGGCGGCAAGCTGCACATGCGTTATTCGGCGCGCGCGCGGAATATTGTGTGGAAAGACGATTCCGTCACCCGGGCGGCCACGGAATACCTGCTGAACTTGTTTCAGCAGGATTCAGCCTATATATTTCGGCACCGGTTAAAACCGGGCGAAGGTGTCATGAGCAACAATGTGCTGCACTGCAGGACGGAATTCAGCGACCATCCCGAGGGCGGCCCGCAGCGGCTGCTGTTGCGGGCGCGCTATTACGATCGCATCAGCGATCCAGGAGCAGGAGCCTGACATGTTGTGTCTGAGCGAGATTCTTTTGCAGCACCACGAGCTGCAGTCGTTCGATGACCTGGTAAAAGTCGTCGAGGACAAGGCGCGGGGCGGCGAGCTGTTTTTTCAGATGGATGTCAGGCCGCCGTTCCCGGATACGCCGGAAAGCTGGGAAGACCGGCTGGAAGCGGCCTTCGCTGTTGCCGGCAAGCGTTAAGCGAGGCATTGCCATGTATTGGGAAGAGGAAAAGCAGGACTCCGGGGCCTACATCGTGCCGGATGATGTGGTGGACATGGTGTACAACATCCGTTGCCGCAGTCTGCCGCTCGACCACGCCTGGAGTTTTTCAACCGCCGTCGCCGGTGCGCTGACCTGGATCAATGATGAAGAACAGGCGGGGATTCACCTGATTCACGGCGCTGAATCCGGCAATGGCTGGATGCGGCCGGAAGACCCCGAAAACCAGTTGCTGCATCTGTCGCATCGCTCGCGCATGACGCTGCGCGTGCCCAGGCACCGGATCGATGACGCGCACAAACTGACCGGCGAGGTGCTGGATATCGACGGCCATCGACTGGAAGTCGGCAAGGCGAAAGTGAAGCTGTTCGCCACGCTGCCTACCCAGTTCGCGCGTTATGTGGTGGTCCCGCAGGAGGTTGGCCCGGATGACGAGGAAGCCTTCATGGCTTATGCGGCCGCAGAAATCCGCAGTCTCGGCATCAGGGTCCGCAAACTGTTATGCGGTCGCGCACACCGCATTCAGCATCCCCGGGGTGATCTGCACACGCGCAGCGTGATGCTCGCGGACCTGGAGGTCGAGGAAGCCGTGACGCTGCAGCAGCAGGGTATCGGGCAGCACAAGAAAATGGGTTGCGGCCTGTTCATCCCTCACAAGGGCATCAAGGCGGTGCACGAGACCACTGCGGACAAAAAAGCATAGATTCAAATCGCCTGTTTTCATCGCGAAACAGGTTTAACTACAAACGTCAATCTATAGAAATGTATGGAGAAAGTAATGGCGCTTCAAGTCGATGGAAAATCCGTGGAAACGACCGAGAACGGGTACCTGGTCAATGCCGAGGAATGGTCGGAGGCCGTTGCGGCTGCAATCGCCGCCGAAGAAGGTGTGCAGATGACCGACAAGCATTGGGATATCGTCAAGTACCTGCGCGACGAGCACTACAACAACGCCGGCAATGAACCCAACGAACGCACCATCCTCAAGGATATGGCCAAGCTCTGGGGTGACAAGCCGACCAGCAAGAGCATGTACAACCTGTTTCCCGGCATGCCGAGCAAGCAGGGCCGCAAAATCGCCGGCCTGCCTCAGAGCACCCGCAAGGGCGGCTACTGATTGCGGTGCAATCGGCCTGCCCATAGGGGATATAGAGAAAGTTAGCAAGCCATAATATAGTCGGACATCGTCGTTAAGCGGCCCTGGCCGACTGAATTGAACGCTTTGGAGGCAAAACCATGAGCGACAAGCAAGCAATGATCAAAAAGATGCTGGAACTGCAGAAAAAGTTCACCGCGTATGAACAGCAGAACGGCGTTGACCCGAAAGACTACTGGAAAGCCCCTGAAGGCCACCCGCTGCACGGCTATCGCGAAGAGTACAACAAGCTGGCGATGCAGCTGGTTGATGTTGCTCACGCGGAAAAGGGTTCGCACCGCTAGATTTTCGCGCTAGGCGATCGACAAACGGGCCGGGACAACCTGGCCCGTTTTGTTTTGCGATCAGGGCATCACACCTCGGCCCACATCCGCACCAGGTTCACGTAGACGTGATCGACGGCCGTCGTCTCGTCGGCGTCAGGGCGGGTGTTCAAGAGTTTCTCGCGTGCCTGGTAAAGCTGGTACAGAAGTTCCCGCTGTTGCGGGTCGCGCAGCATGCTTTGTGCCCAGGTTACCGCAACCAGGCGTTCGCCGGAGCTGACTTCCGCGATGTGGTGCAGGCTGGAAGAGGGATAGACCACGGCATCGCCGGCGGGTAGCTTGATGCTCTGCTCGCCGAACGATGTCCGGATCACGAGTTCGCCTCCCTCATACTGGTCCGGCTCGTTGAGAAACACGGTGGTCGACACGTCCGAGCGGTACTGGCCTCCGGGCGGGCCCATCACCGGATCGTCGACATGATCGCCGTAATGCATGCCCGACGTGTAGCGGGCGTAGTAGGGCGTGGCGATGCGGCAGGGCATGGTGGCTGCCTGGAAGACAGCATTCTGCACCAGCGAACCCATCACCAGGCTGTTCAGCCGTTCCATCTGGCTGGCGTTGGCATGCAGTTCTTCATTATTCTTTACCCGCCTGGCGCTCTTCCCCGCGGACAGACGACCGTCGACAAAATGCCCGCCGGCAAGCATGGAACGCACCTGCTCGAGCTGCGCGGCGCCGAGAACTTTGGGAATGACAACTAACATCGGGCTTCCTGGGCTGATTGTGTTGGAGAATATTCGATGATATTGAAATTGACTATCGACGATCAAACCTACGATATCGATGTGCCCCCGTGGATCATCGAGGAAGCGCAGGACTTCTACGCCAAAATGGATGCGGACATGGACAAAGGCTGGCAGATGAGCCGATTCTGGGTCGAGAAGCCGGATCTTCACCAGCGTTGCCAGATAGTCAGTGACCGGATTCTCGGCGCTTTCCACACCGAAAACAAGCGCATGATGCTGCTGATGTCCGGTTACATCCTGAGCCGGCTGCCGCAGGTCGAAGAAGTTGTCGTCGACACCACGGGCGATATGACGCTGACCGAAATCGTGGCCTGACAACCGCTACGCGCGTGCTACAGCGGGCGCGTATTCGCGCATAAGGCGCTGCACTTCCTCGCGCGCCGGGTAACCGGCCATCTGTTCCCTTTCACTTTGCCAGCAGGAAAATTCGCGCGCCAGTTCGGGATCCGTGCCGTGGCATCCGAGCACGGTTATCACCGCATCACCCGACTTCCAGGGGCCGTCGCCTTTTATCGGGCCTGCGACAAACCGCAGGGAATGCTCCAGGGAATGGTCCGTCCACCAGGGCGGCAGGAACAGAACACCGTCGCGGAACGGTATGCGCTCGATCATGATCTGTTTCGTGCCATCGGCAAAGCGGATCGCCAGGGGTGCTGTCACGCTGAAGAGATCTGCCATCGTTTTTCCATTCTGTAGTGTTGAATGCTCCCGAACAGAATGTGCGACGGCCCGATCACCCGGTAGCCGCGCTGCACGTAGAAGGGCACGGCGTGCTCGCGGGCATCCAGCAGCAGCGTCGACAGGCCCTGTGTTCGTGCCTCGCGTTCCAGTGCGTCGAGCAGCATGCTACCGATGCCGCTGCGCTGGAATGCGGTTTCGACCGCCATGTAGCGCAGCTGACCGGTGCCGGCGTCGTTGCGTTGCAGGCGTCCGACGGCGAGCAGCGTGCCTTGCCGGTTGCAGACCATCAGGTGCGTTGCGGAACTGTCCAGCGTGTCCCGCTCGCTGCCGCGCGGCTGGCCCCAGGGCGCGCGCAGCAGACGCCAGCGCATTTCGTAATAGGCCTCCCATTCGGCATCATCGCGCGGCGACCGAACCTGCAGTGTGTTCAAGGTCAGGCGAACACCACCCAGGTGGTGGCGATGTACTTGACGCCTTTGTGCAGCGTTACGCCGCGGTGTTCATGGGTCCAGAATGGCGGAAACAGCAGCAGCTTGCCCTGTTCGGGTTTGATTTTCAGATCCTGGAACAGGAACTCGGTTTCACCCCCCGGTCCCGGCACATCGTTGAGATACCAGACAGCGACCAGTTGCCGCTGACTGAACTCGTGGCTGCCGCCGTCTATATGCCAGTGGTAATGCTCGCCAGGACCGGTTCTCTGGATGGCATAGCCCATGTCCTTGAACGGGCCCTTGAAATAGGGGTAGCTTTCACGGAATTCCAGGATCGCCTGCCCGAGAGAACGAAACAGCGCCTGGTCGATATCCTTCCAGTGCGGTTTGCCGCTGACCACCAGGTCGGTGGATTTCTTGATGCTGCGGTCCTTTTCGGCAAGCTGGCCGATGCGGCCTTCGTACTGCTCGTCAACCTGCGCTTCGAAGCGCGCGATCGCCAGTTCGCATAACTGCGGACTCAACGCGCCGCGTTTCTCGAAAATAAAGGTGTCAGGTCTGACTTCGGCAATGGTGCGCAAGGGCACGACGCGACGGGTCTGAGACATCGGGTGTTATCCGCAATTCCTGCTGAACGTGTTGTGGCAACGCCTGGCTAGAGCGATCTGCTCTGGATCAGCGTTTCCATCTTCTGCCAGGCGGTCCGCACCCGGCTTTCATGAATCTCCATCAACTGTTCTGCGAGACGCATCCAGTGTTCCCGGCCGGATTCAATCTGACGCTCCAGTTCCGCAGTATCCCCGTATTTTACCCATTGGTCATAGGCTTTTAACAGGGCCGGATAGATTTCCTTGCGAATGCCGGACAGGTTGGCAAAGTAAAAATGCAGTGATGGCGGGTGGTTCTGCTCCAGCAGGCGTGGCAGCGTGGAAAGCGAATCCGCCAGATGATCCCGCACCGCCCGCGCCAGCAACTCGAGGCGCGAGCGGGGAAAGCTTCCGATCATTTCTTTCCACTGGTCCCCCAGCGTTTCGCCGGCCTTGACTTCACCGATCTCGTGCAACACCAGCGCATCGATTTCTGTTTCCGTCATCGCCTCGAGCGCGGCATCGGGATCATTGTCGAAATCGTAGTAACGGATGGCGCGACCCATGGCATTGTCCGGTCTGTTCCAGCGCCATTCCTCGATCTTTTCCCAGAGCATCCGTCGCAGCGATTCGCGTCGTATGTAAATGCGGTTGGACAGCGACATGGCCGGCGGCGCGGTGAGGTCGCGCGCATACTCTTCCGCCGAAACGTAGATGCGATAGTCCTTGTGCACGAGTTCTTTCTCGCGTCGCGCCAGATAGAAGTGGGGTTTTGCCTTGTTGCCGTAACCTGCGCTGTAAAGCAGCTGGTATTCCTGCAGCGCCTCGTTGATGGCGTCCGAATCGAAGGGATCATACTGCCTGCCGTCGATTTCGACAGGCATGAAGTCGGCGTTTTCCAGCGTTTCCCAGAAGTCCTCGCGCTCGGTGAGCCAGAGGCCTATCTGTTCCTGTGGCAGCGTGTCGCTGTAGGCATAGCCTTTTTCCCAGCGGTAATACTCGCGCATCTTGAGCAGGTACACGCACAGCGTATAGTCGCTGGCGTACCGCGCATCGGAGATATGGCAGTTGTGCTGAACGCTGTTGCGAAGCGATTGAAGCCGTTCCGGCAGCTGCGCGTCTCGATGCATAGAAACTTCTCCCGCCATCATCAGCCGCCGCAGAAACGCGCGGCAGAATACCTGACTAAATTACTATGGTTTTCAATGCTAGCATGATGTATTCTTGCCGCCAACCGGATAATTTGAAGGACTACAATGCGCATTCGCAGTCGCTGGAACGTCAAGGGCAAGGAACGTTCGCTGGAAGAGCTGGCCGGCGCCCTGGCATTTATCGAGTGGCGTATCGCCGGGCAGGCGCTGCTGAATCTGGAAAACGAAGGGTTCCAGACGGATACCCAGCTGCAACGGCTTGACGTTCTGGAAGAAATTTGCGCGTTCCTGATTCACGTCAGCGACCGCCTGGTGCATGACACGATGAACGACGAGGACCGGCAACGGTTCATCGTGGCCCTGGCGCTGAAAATCGCCGACACCTGGCATGATAATCGTGTCGATGCGGAAGGTCCGGGGAACGACTTCCGCCAGCCGTTCATCGATCATCTCAATGCCCGGATGGCTGACTATGCGGCGTTCCGTTTCGATAACGGCGAGCCCGGATACGCTTTCAAGCGCTATCTCGGCGAGTGCGTGACCAACACCATGGGTGACAGGGACCGCAAGTGGATCAGCGACCAGGTCATGGAAATCGAAGTCCCCGAGATGTTGAAAACGTTGAAGAAGGGACTCAAAGACCTGTTCGATACCGGGGACCGCGGGAGCGTCGGCCAGGCACCGGACAAAGCCTCCACACAGCCATCCTGAACCCCGGCCGCGGGGGCGCCACGCTGCGTAGCCGTGCAGAATCTGGTATCGTACGCGCCAAAGCCACAATAAAACCTGAAAACAATAAACGATGGTTTGGGGGGCTGCCATATGTACGAACGCTTCTACGGCTTCAGTGAACGCCCGTTTTCCCTGCTGCCCGATCCGGATTTCCTGTTCCTGGGTGAACACCACAGGACCGCGCTCGATCTGCTGGAACTGGCGATTGTCAATCAGTCCGGATTCTGTGTCATCAGCGGCGAGATCGGGGCCGGCAAAACCACGCTGATACGCGAACTGCTCAATCGTCTCGGCGACGATGTGCGCGTCGGACTGGTTTCCAATACGCATCGCTCATTCGGCGAACTCATGCAATGGATCATGGCCGCCTACGGTTTGCCGTGCGGGAGCGGCGACCGGCTCGAACTGCACAAGCGGTTCATCGATTTTGTCATCGACAATTACGCCCACAGGCAGACCACCCTGCTGATCATCGACGAAGCGCAGAATCTTTCCGTATCCGCGATGGAAGAATTGCGCATGCTGTCGAATGTCAATTCGGACAAGCACCTCGTGCTGCAGGTTGTCCTCGTCGGTCAGGGACAGTTGCGCGACAAACTCAGGCAGCCGGTGCTCGAGCAATTCGCCCAGCGCATTGCGATCGATTTCCATCTCCCGGGGCTGAACGAGGAGGAAACCTGCCGCTACATCCGTCACCGTATCAGGCACGCCGGTGCGGTTCCCGACCTGTTCAGTGCTACGGCCTGCCGCGCGGTGTACCGGTACAGTAACGGCATACCGCGTCTGATCAACCGCATCTGCGATCTTGCCCTGGTGTACGGCTATGCGGAGGAATCCCCGCAGATCACGCCGGAGCTGGTGCAGGCGGTGATCGAAGACCAGCGCATGGGCAAGGTCCTCGAGGCAGCGCGCAAACAGCCGGGAGCATTGCAGGCACAAGGTCTGAAGGCCGTCGCCCGTGCGGGTTCCGCCGACGCTTTTACGCAAGTAGCAGCGGTTCGCGGCACTGCGCCGGTCGATCAGGCGTCCATGCCGGTGAGCCGTCCCACCAGGCGCCCGGAGCACAGCGCGCATGCAGGTATGCGGGCCCCCGACCTTCCTGCAGCGCCTGCCGGGGATGTTTCCGCCGACGCTGCGCATGACAGCAAGCGCATCGACGAACACGCACAACAGAGTATCGCCGCGTCGCATCCGGCAGGGAAGGATGCGCCGCCGCCCGCACCTGGCGGGGACGAGCCCGCCATCACGTCCTTGCCCGACGAAGCTGCAGCGCAGCGGGTGGACGTGCAGGTTGCGGCACGCATACCGCCGCCTTCAGATGCGCGAACGCCGGACAACGGTCCGTCTTCCGCCGCCAGCGACCATCCCGTGCCCGCGTCCGCGTTGCATACCCTGGTCGTGCATGCAGAACAACAGAAGCCCCGCCGGCGTCGCGGAGCGCGTACCGGTTTGTGGCTGTTAACGGGTATCGCCGTCATCGCTACCGCCACGGCGGCATCATGGGCGACGCGGGATGCCTGGTATCCGCTGATCGCTGATGCGGTGGACAACATGTCCGGCTGGCAAGTGGAATCGCAAACGGCGGCGACACATCAGCCGTCTCCGGTCGTCACCGCGCCGGCGGCCGCGGCAGCACCATCAGTGGTTGAACCCGATCCTGCCCCCGGGTCCGCGAACATCGTAGAAAGCCAGGCAGCGGTGCAGGTGGAAACGCAGCCGGAGGCCGTTCCGCAGGAAGCCATGCCGCAGGAAGCCGTTCAGCAAGAAACTGTTCAGCAAGAAGCCGAACCGGCGGCGACAACAGTTGCCGCAGCGGCAGGCGCAAACGACACCGCTACGGAAAGTGCAGCCGATGTGAACAGGCAGGAAGCTGAGGCTGCCGCAGCCGCGCAGGAGGCCGAGCTGCGACGCGAACAACAACGTCTGGCGAGGGTGAAAGAAGAGGCCGAACGTCTGAAACGCGAACGGCTTGCCGCGGAACGCAAGCTTGCCGAACAGCGCAAGGCGCGCCAGGCACTCGAAGAACAGGCGCGCCGTGAACGGGAAAAACTGCGTCAGGCACGTTCCGACGAGAAATTGAGCGCTCCGGCGCCGGCACCGCAACAGACACAGACGACCGTGTCTTCGGCGCGGGCAGGCGCGGGCGCCGGCACGCAGATCCAGGGATTTTTCCTGGCGCCGGCGCAGGAGCCGGCAAAAGCCGCCGTCGAAGCTCGCGATGAGCGGCCATCGGCGGCACCGCAAGCGCCGGCCGCAACGCCCGAGATCAGCGCCCGAGCCGACGATGTGACAGCCGCGGGAGATCAGTCCGGTGCGCCGGCAGAAGCCGACGTGGAGGATACTGCGCAAGCCGGGTCGAAGAAGTTTCTCGCCAATCCCTGCAACGGTCCTACCGCGAGGTTCATGTCGACCTGTTCGCGGCCCTGAAATCAAGCGGTTTTTCCCTGTATCCTGCTGGTTATTAAGAAAATTGGCCAGCGGGCGCTATTGTGGGCGTAGCTGCGCAGCGGTTCCAGGGCGAAACAACGGCAGACCGCCGACGTTGTTCGTGCACCGGCTCGCGCATTCCTCTCGGCGACCCGGCGGATGACTCTATAACGTGAAACCTGAAACTCAAATCGATCAAACAGATGCAGACCTGGAGCCGGCCGAGCCCGGCGAGGGTGCTTCCGCTCAGGCGCAGGTGCGCGGCAAAGGCGACTTCGGCGCGGTCGGGATTTTGATCATCGTCGTCGCGATGGCCGGCAGCACCCTGTGGATGATCAGGGATGTCTGGACTGACAGGCCGGTTGCCCCCGGCGTTGCGGACATTGACGGGTCCGTTGCGACGCATAGCACCGAAAGCGCTGATCCGGACACCCAAGCGGCAGGCCGATCGACAGCGCCGGTGGCCGCTGCCGCCGAAGACGCGCACGCTGTCGAGCGACAGAGCGAACTGGAGGCGATGCGACAGCAGAAAGAGGAACGCCTGCTGGAGATCAAGCAGGAAGCCATACGCGTCGAGCGGGAACGCCTCGAGGCGGAGCAGCAACTGGAGGCCGAACGCGCGGCCCGCGCTGAACTGGAACGGGAACGGCTCGCCGCGGAGCAGCGCCTTGAGGCGGAACGTCAGGCGCGGCTGGCGCTCGAAGCACAGCGTCGGGAAGCCGAGCAGAAGCTGGCGCGCGAGCGGGCGGCGCGCGAGGCGCTGGAACAGCAGGCGAAACTCGAGCAGGAGAAGCTGATGCGCGCCCGTCAGGAAGCCGAGCTGGTGGCGCGTGAACGCGCGCAGGCCGACGCGCAACGCCAGGCTGCCGAGGCGAGCGCGGCGGTCGATGCGCAGCCAGACGCGGCCGAGGAACCTGTTGCAGCCGAATCCGGGGTTGCCGCGCAAAACCAGCCGGCAGCCGAACCCACGGCGTTGCCCGTACCGGAAACGTCAAGCGGGTCCCTGAGCGATCCGGCGGTCGCCGCGGAACTCGCCGATCCTGATGCCAAGAAATTCTCTTCGAACCCCTGCGCCGGGCCTTCGGCGAGGTTTCTGTCGACCTGCCGCTAGTCCGTCCGGGAAATAAAAAAGGAGCCTTGCGGCTCCTTTTTTGTTGACTGCGAAACCTTCAAGGTATCCGCAGTATCACCTTGGTGCCTTCGGTCACCGACGCACCATCGATGTATCCCACCTTGCCGGGATCTGCGGTGATCTGTTCGATGACTTCGGCGTCGCTGCTGTACTGGCGCGGCGGTTGTCCTTTGCCGGAGAACATCACCCGCGACCAGTAGCTGGCCAGCTCCCGTTCGGTCTTGCCCATGACCTTCTGCGCAAACTCCTGACGCTGCGCAGAACCCTGTTTGTGATCGACCGGTGTCAGCTTCGCGCCCTGCAGACCGGAGACGGATTTGTCGAGGTACAGACGTTCGAGCTGATCCAGCGAAATCGAATCCACGTTCACCGAAGGCGCCACGACTACGGCCAGCTCGGCCTGGCTTGCCTGGCTGAGCATGCCGGCGACGGTTAGCGCAAGAAAAGTAGCTACGTTTTTCTTCATAATCCCGGCCCCTTAGAAAATTACGTCGACAGCGAGGCTGTAGATGTTGATGTCATCGACAGGGGCCATAAACAGTCCACGGCTTCCTGATTCCGGCTCGACTCTTTGTGCTTCGAGCTTCAGCGCAGCGCCGGCGGCAAGCTCATAGCGCAGACCCAGCGTCAGCGAGTCCTGCTCGACGCCGGTGGCCAGGTCACCGCTGCTGCTGTCATCCCGCAACTGCGCATAGGTGACATGCGGCAGGAATCGATTGAAGCGATATCCCAGCGTGGCATACCAGCCTTTCTGGTTGGGGAAGGCGGCATTGGCAAGGCCTTCGATGTCACGCTCGAAGTATTCCGTGTAACCGATGACATTGTGCCAGTCCATGGTGGCGCCCACGGAAGCGAAAGTGACGTCCTCGGCTTCGGTCACGCCGAGGTCGGGAGCCGAAACTTCCGTCTGCAGGTAGCCGGCGCGAATCGTGAAGGCATCACCCGAGAGCGCAACGTTCACGCCGATCATGTTTTCCGCTTCGAATTCCGCATACACGACAGTACCCGACGGTGCGCCGAGTCCGTTGGGCGGGGCGGCAGTCACGACTTCCTGCGGCAACAACGCTTCGTCACCCTTGGAAACACCGAAGTACGGCTGCACGAGGATGTCCGTTGAGCCGAACAGGTTGGCGCGCAACAGGGCGTCGACGCCGCTGATGGCGTTGATCGGGTTGCTGGAATAGACCTCCGCCGGCGGACGGATCCAGGGATAGGCGTAGCCCACTTCGAAATAATCGGAAATGAGGAAGGTCGGGAGCTTGATCTTGCCGCCGCGCAGGCTGGCATTGTCGTTGAACGCGTAGCTCACAAACGCCCAGTCGAATTCGGCGTCGAAACTGCCGCCCTGGCGGTTGTCGCCGAGGATCTGCGCGGTGACCGACATCGCAGGATTGATGTCCGCGTAGACCTGCAAGCCGATGCGGGTGTCCTGTTCGAAACCGATCTCGTTGCTGATGTTGCCGTTCTCCGATTCGATCGAAGATGAATCGCTCCGGGTAGCGCCTACCGTGAAGAAGCCGTTGATATCGACGTTCTCGATTGCCAGCACCGGCCCGGCGCCTGGCAGCAGCAATCCGGCTGCTATCGCCGCATATAACCGTTTACTCATGAGTGGGTGTCCTCGTGTTCCATTGGGTTCAGGTTCCTTAGTTTCGGCGAATCATGTGCTTACTTGACCCGACGCAAGGATATTAACCTGAAATTCCTCACTGCGCGCAGCAGATACGGCGACGGGTGCGGGAACAATGCGCCGCGTCGGGCGCTGCGACTCAACCGGTACGCGCGCAAAAAAAAACGGGCCAGAGGCCCGTTCTTTGAACTGCAGGCGCGGCGCCTGGTTACTTGCCGGCCCAGTTCTTGTAATTGTCCATGTTACGCGCCTTGCCGTCCGCGTAACCGGCTTCGTAAGCCTCGGTCCGACGCTGCTCTTCGCGCTCGGGGTTGAGAAGAAAACCACTCTGCCAGCCCTGGATGTAGTCGTCGTTCACCGATGCTTTTTCCATCGTGGTCGTGAAATCGTAGTAGCTTGGATCCATTGTTGCGATCTCCTTATGACAAGGTTTCTAATCGTTAATATCAGACGAATGAACTCTGAACACGGATATTGCCACCGCGCAAAGCCCGGTTGTGTGGCGATAGGGGCGGGAGCGCAACTGGCTCGTTTACCGACCCGGTCCATTCGCTGGCGCTGACCAATGACCAGCCTCCATGGGATGGCGCGAGAGTATACAGGTATATCAGGATTTCTCTATATATCCCGAGTGAGATAAATCCTTATCAATAAAATGGTATTAGCGGTTCCGGGTTTGCGCACTGCGCAAAGGCGCGGGCGAACAAAGCCTGAGTAATTTGGTCGGAAAAGCGCGACTCTATATAATGCGCTATTTCTTCAGGAGACGAGTATGTCTGATACCAGCAACGAAGACGTGGAATTCGCGAGCGGCATGGCGGCATTCGAGGCCAAGCATTTCTCGCGCGCGGCGCAGCTGCTTTCGCCTTTCGCCGATCAGGGCAACCCCGAAGCGCAGCACCGGCTGGCGATCATGTATCAGAACGGGCTGGGCGTGGCGCAACACGACGGTCTGGCATTGCGGTGGATGAAGGCGGCCGCGGAAAACGGTTATCCGATCGCTCAACATGGACTGGGTTTCATGTATCTCGAAGGCGAATGCGTGGAAAAGGATCCGGTCCAGGCTGCGCACTGGTTCCGCAAGGCCGCCGACCAGGGGCTTGTCGGTTCGCTGACCACACTGGCCATGATGTACGAAGAAGGCAAGGGCGTTGAGCAGGATCTCGACAAGGCGAATGAACTCTACCGTGCGGCAGGTTTCGAGCGCTGATGGAGCTGTGTTCCGAAGATGCGCTGCGCCTCAACGTGCTGCTGGCGAATCGCTTGCAGGCGGTGCGCATCGACGAATCGTCGATGACTGTGTACGCGCTGTCCGAACAGGGCGAGGCCAGCGTCAAGCTCAACCCGCGCGGGCGCGATGACCAGTATCTGAAAAAAGTGCGCGAGCTTCTGTCCAGCCAGGTGCTGGGCTCACCGGGCGGTTACCCGGTTTTCCTCAGGCGCTGGACACGCATGGGCCAGGCCCGCGACAACAGCCTGGAGCAGTTATTGCTGCTCGGCGAACCCGAAGCCATTGTCGCGGTGGTACACGCCGGTGGCTTGAATGATGAAATCGCACGACGCGCCTGGTGGGCCATGCCGGTTGCTGACAACGCCCGCCGCATGCTGGAACGCGACTGCGTCGTGCAAGGCGCGATGGGGCCGCAACTGGCGGAGTTTCTCATCGACTACCTGCCGTTCGAGACCGAGCACAAGGCGATGATAGATACCATCCGGCTGGTGTTGCAGCCCGGTCTTGTTTCAGCGCCGGTGCGCGACAAGCTGTGGAATTCAGCGAAGCGCAGGATTTCCTATTACATCGGATTCCTGTACGCCTGTCCGGATGCGCTGCCCGGCGACGCCGTCGCCCGCAAGGATGCCCGGCAGGCGCAGGCCGCGCTTGCGGATCTGGTCGCGGCCGCCAATCCGGTGGCGGCGCAATTGTGCCGCTGCCTGGATGCCTCGGGTCAGCTGTTCCTGCAAACCGCAGAGACCGTGCTCAACAAACCCGCCAATCAGGACGTGGCTGTCGAACTGCTCAAAGCGATACAGGCGTACTTCGCACCGGTGTGTCCGCACGGCGATGCCGCTGCCGACATGCAGACCATTGTCAGCGACGCGGAGA
The DNA here is from genome assembly GCA_024102665.1 of Thiogranum sp. Lineage (GTDB taxonomy): Bacteria > Pseudomonadota > Gammaproteobacteria > DSM-19610 > DSM-19610 > Thiogranum. Next base: position 25,353 of record JAGFJP010000152.1, read on the forward strand.
CCCTGCTGGACGTGCCGCCGGTTTGCGCCACCACCAGCGCCGTTCAGGAGGTGTTGAAGGCGCTGCCGCAATGCAGGGATGACGTCCGCGCCATGCTGGTGCTGGCCTGGACAGGGGAGTCGCTGCTGAACCCGATTTTTTCGCGCACCGACGCCATCGGGTCCGTGATGCGCAGCAAGATGGAACCTGTGAGCGTGCCGCTCCGCCAGCAGTTTTCGCAATTGCGCGGCAGGACCGGGTAGCGTGTGGCGGGATTGCGCGCGCTGAAAGCCGTGCTGAGCGCGACGGTCCAGGTGCCGGACGCGGCGTTCGAACGGCATTCGCCTTTCAGCCCCCAGGACGTCGGAATGCAACTGGCGACGCAGATCGATGCCTATGTACGCTCGGCGTCGCTCGGGTATTATCCCGCGCTGGACTATTTCCAGAAGGAAGCGGCGCTCGATGCGTCCCTGTTCGAGATCCTCGACCAGCTTGCATGGCTGGGCGCCAGCCTGGTACGCGAGGAAGTGCGTGCACGGTTGCGCCCGCTGTTCGCCGGTGTTCAGGTTCGCTCCCTGCAGGCTGTCGCCTACAGCATGCCCCAGGTTCGCCCGGGCCAGACCGATGCCGTGCAGAAACTTGCACAGCACCTGACGCCGAACCGGGCCAGGTTCGATTTGTTGTTGACGGTGTTGCGCAGACAGGCGGAGGTTGAAAACCTGGACACTTACGTCGAGCGCATCGCCTGGCGGCATTTGAGCGACGCGTTTGATACCATTGAAATCGGTAATATCAAAATTCTTTAGCAGGGCTGGTGGTTAATGTCGGAAGTTGTCATGTATTGCACACGGTTTTGTCCGTATTGCATCAGTGCGGACCGTTTGTTGAAAGGCAAGGGCGTTCCCGTCACCAAAATCGCGGTCGACAACGACCCGGACATGTGGGGCAGGATGGAACAGCGATCGGGACGGCACACTGTCCCGCAGATTTTTATCGGCGATTATCATGTCGGCGGTTACGACGATCTGGCGGCACTGGATCGCGCCGGCGAACTGGATCCGTTGCTGGAACCGATTCTGAAAGCGTCCGGGACCTGAGGTACTGACATTGGATCTGTTTCCCGTTTTTCTGGACCTGGAGAACCGCGCCTGCCTGGTGGCCGGAGGCGGCAGCGTGGCGGCGCGCAAGGTAGCCCTGCTGGTGCGTGCCGGCGCCCGGGTGCAGGTGGTCGCGCCAAAGCTGTGCGACGAGCTTGCGGCGCTGAAAGAGCAAGGACAGATCAGTCACAGCGCCAGGGAATTCGAGGATGCCGATCTCGATGACAAGGTGCTGGTCATTGCCGGCACCGATCGCCATGAGGTCAATCGCAGGATTTCCGAACTGGCCAACGCGCGCAATTTGCCGGTCAACGTGGTGGATCAACCGGAATTGTGCAGTTTCATCGTGCCTTCGATCATCGACCGTTCGCCGGTGCAGATCGCAGTTTCCACCGGCGGCGCATCCCCGGTACTGGCGCGGCTGCTGCGCGCCCGGCTGGAGAGCTACGTGCCCGCGGCCTACGGACGCCTGGCGAAGCTGGTGGAGAGTTTCCGCGAACAGGTCAAGCAGCGGTTCACCACCATTCCCCAGCGCCGCCAGTTCTGGGAAAACGTGCTGCAGGGCGAGGTTTCGGAACTGCTGTTTTCCGGGCGTGATGAACTGGCGCGCAGGAGCCTGCAAAAAGCGCTCGACGAAAGCGAGGACGAACCCCATCGCATCGGCGAAGTGTACCTGGTGGGTGCCGGCCCCGGTGATCCGGATCTGCTGACTTTCCGCGCGCTGCGCCTGATGCAGATGGCCGATGTGGTGGTCTATGACCGCCTGGTCGCGCCGCCGATACTGGATATGGCGCGCCGCGACGCCGAGCGCATCTACGTGGGCAAGGAACGCGACAATCACACCCTGACGCAGGAAAACATCAACCAGTTGCTGGTGCGGCTGGCGAAGGAGGGCAAACGCGTAGTGCGCCTCAAGGGTGGCGATCCCTTTATTTTCGGTCGCGGCGGCGAGGAAATATCAACGCTGATGGAAAACGGCGTCGCCTTCCAGGTGGTGCCGGGAATCACTGCTGCCTCGGGGTGCGCGACCTATTCCGGTATTCCGCTGACGCACCGCGATTACGCGCAGTCGGTAGTCTTTGTCACCGGCCATCTGCAGGACGGTACGGTCAATCTCAACTGGAAAGCGCTGGCGCATCCGAACCAGACCATCGTCTTCTACATGGGACTGCACGGTGTGGGAATCGTATCCGAACAGCTGATCGCGCACGGACTCCCGGCCACCATGCCGGTGGCGCTGGTGCAGCAGGGCACGACCCAGAACCAGCGCGTCGTCATTACCGATCTCGAACGGCTCGAGCAGACCGTCAGGGAAGAAGACCTGAAACCGCCCACCATAATCATCGTGGGTCATGTCGTGGAACTGCACGAAAAGCTGCACTGGTTCGAACCGCTGCCTGGCGCCAATCCAAGGCCCTTCGGCGGTGTCCCTCACGTCTGATGGAAAGCGGGTTCTGGCACCAGCGCTGGCGCGAAGACCGCATCGGATTTCATCAGCCCGACATCAATCCGCACCTCAGAACCTTCTGGCCGCGCGTTGCGGCGCCGCCGGGCGGGCAAGTGTTCGTGCCGCTGTGCGGCAAGAGCCTGGACATGCTCTGGCTGCGCGACCAGGGCCATCCGGTGCTCGGTGTCGAGTTGAGCCCGATCGCGGTCGATGCGTTTTTCTCCGAAAACCGCCTGGAGTATGAGCGCCACGGCGATCACGCGTTCACCCGTTATGAGGCGGAAAATATCCGCCTGCTGTGCGGCGATTTTTTCGACCTCCAGCCACAGCAGACAAGCGACGTCCGCGCCATTTACGACAGAGCGTCGCTGATCGCCTTGCCACCCGACATGCGTGTGCGTTACGTGGAACACTTGCAGCGTTTGCTGCCAGGCACGCATATCCCGATGTTGCTGGTTACGATCGACTACGATCAGGCGCAGATGCAGGGTCCGCCCTTCGCGGTAAGCGATCAGGAAGTCAGAGATCTGTTCAGCCCGCACTGGTCGCTGGAATGCACCCTCGAAGACGATGTGCTCGCCAAGGAACCCCGTTTCCGGGAACGCGGTCTGTCGCGCATGCGCGAACATATCTATCTCCTGCGCAGCATTGCCTGACTGCCCCTCGCTGCGCCGTCCCGGTCGTAACGCCCAAGTTCAGAAACATTCTCGATGCGGCGATTAAGCGTTTGAATCTAAATTAAATCTGCCGCTTGCCGTTAGAAGGGGCTGAGTTTCGGAAACAACCGGAACGCTTGATTTACAGCTATAAAATCAACGGGTTGATAAGGATGCAGGACATGAACAGGATTTTCACCCCCCGCTCTGGCGCGCGCGGCATTCACGCGGTTCTCAATCAGCTTGTCGTCCTGGCACTTGTCTGCGCCGGCACCTTTTCCGCCAACGCTCTTGCGCAAAACGGTATCGATGCGGTGCTGGTGATGGACAGTTCCGGCAGCATGGCGAACACCGACCCGCGCAGACTTCGGGTGCCGGCGGCCAGGATATTCATGTCGCTGCTTCGCGAGCAGGACCGCATCGGCCTCATCAGCTTCAGCGATAACGGTTACCCGGTGCTGCATCTGACGGCACCCGGCGCGGACAACAATGCGCGCATCCTCGCGGCGGCCGACAAGGTTTCTTCGAAGGGCGCCTACACCAACCTGCACGCGGCGCTTGCCAAAGGCGTCGAGATGCTCGACAAGCAGGGACGAATGGACCATGAGCGGATGCTGGTGCTCATGTCGGACGGCAAAATGGATGTCGGCAACACCGATGACGAGCGGGCGCTGACGCAAAAGCTGCAGGGCGAGCTGCTGGAATCAGTCAGGCAGAAAGGCATCAAGGTTTACACCATTGCATTTACCGAAGCCTCGGACGTTGAACTGTTGCAGGAAGTGGCCAAACGCACCGACGCGCTTTTCAAACTGGCCAGAACCGATGAAGACCTGCACGAGGTTTTCAGCGCCGTTTTCGAAAGCGCCAAGAACCCCGACATGCTGCCGATCGAAGGCAACCGTTTCGTGGTGGACGAATCGATAGAGGAAGTCACCATCGTCGCGTCCAAGGAACGCGAAGACGTGCGCATCTACCTGCAGGCGCCGGATGAGAGCAAGATGGGAGCGGAAGACGCCGGTGACGGAATGAAGTGGTTTGTGTCGCAGAGCTTCGACATGATCACTGTCAGCAAGCCGCAACCCGGCACCTGGAAGCTGCTGTCGACCGACGGCAGGAATCGAGCCTACATCGTCACCAACATGGCGCTCAGTCACAATCCGCTCAAGCACCAGGTGAAGATCCAGGAGGACATGGTTCTGGAAGCCTGGCTGGAGGAGAACGGGAAACTGCTGGATAAAGAGGCGGTGCTGACCAACACCCGTTTCGAAATGGAAATCACGGATCCCGGTGGCGCCACTGCCCGTTTCGAACTGTTCGACAAGGGCGAAAACGGCGACAAGGCGCCGGCCAACGGCGTGTATACCAACACCCTGAGCTACGTCAATCCGGGCGCCTATCAGCTCAGCATTATCGCCCGTGGGGAAACTTTCGAGCGTCAGAAAACACTGCATTTCGCCGTCGAGGGACCGGCCCCGGAACTCACCGCGACCGCGGAGCCGGAGCCGGTCGCCGAACCCGGGATGCAGGCGCCCGCAGAACCCGAACCGGAGACCGCACCAGAAGCGGAACCCGAACCAGAAGCGGTACCCGAACCCGAAACGGAAACCATCGCTGTTGAACAACCGGATGCGAAAAAATCCCCCGGACTGGGCATGGCTCTCGGCATCTTCGCGGGGATCAATCTGCTGCTGGGCGGTGGCGGTTTCGGCACCTGGTGGTTCCTGAAAAAGCGTAAAAAGCCTCAACCCGCTGCGGAAGACACCGAGGATGAAGCCTGACGCGGGTCCAATGCCAGGGCGCGCTTTCCGCGCCGCCGGCTGAATAGTCCATGGAAAGCATTCAGATCGATTTGTTCGTTCTGCTGGGGTTTCTGGAACTCGCCCTGGTTATCAGCGTCATTGCCGTGCTGTTCGGTCTGCGCAGCCGCAGACTGGCGCGCCGCGTCCAGGCGCTGCACCACCAACTCGATCAGCCGGTGGAAGCGCCGCAACCGGTCGGCTTCGAGCAATACCTTCGCGATGAAATTATCCGCAACCAGGCCTTCATCGACCAGGCCGCCACCGCCGCTAACAGCAGCCGCGAGAGCAGCGCCGGCGAAGCGTTTGCCATGCGCAAGCAGTTCCTGGAGCTGGAACTGACAGCGCAGGCTTCGAAAGGCAACCCCGTGCAATTCTGCCAGACTCTTGCCGAGGGCATGCGTGGTCTGATCGAACAGCTGCGGCCCCAACAGGAAACCGTGGTTGAGACAGCGACAGCCGACGCCCCGGCGCCGGAGGCGACGGCGGAAGAACCGGCCGAAGACAGCGCCGCGAAAATACGCGAGCTGCGCGATACCCACCAGGACGAGCTGGGCCACTTGCGGCAGGTCATCAACAATCAACAGGACGCAATGGCGGCGTTGCGCGCGCAGCTCAAAAAGAACGAAGGCGACATCGCCGGCATGGAAAGCATTCTCGAGAAGCTCGATGAATTCGAACGCCAGAGCCTGGAACTGCAGCAGTCATTGCAGGTGCTCGAAGCCGAGAACGAACGGCTCAAGGAAGCGAAGCGCCGCAACGAGCCGGGCAGCGCCAGGGGCGCGGATCGCGATCCCGCGCAGTTATCCGGGCTGAAGAACATGGTCGGCAAACAGCAGGCCACGATCAGTTCTCTCCAGGATCTGATACGGGAACTGGCCCCGGAAGCGAGCAAGGCTAAAGAGCTGCAGGAAGCGATTGCGCAGATTCAGCGCACCAACCAGGAGTTGAACGGCTGTGTCGCGGTGCTGGAAGACGAGAACGGCATGCTGCGCGACGAACTGGCGGAGATCCATGCCTATCTGGAAGCGCAGGAACGCACGGCTGCCGAAGCGGCGGAAGCGGCCGAAGCGGCGCAGATGCAGGGTGATCAGTCCAGCGAAGACATGCTGCGCGAGCTGGAGATCAAGGTGCAGGAACTGGAGGCGCTGGTCGAATTCAAGGACGCTGCGATTGAAGAAATGGAAAAACAGTATAACGCCCTGCAGGCCCGCTATCTCGCCGCGACCGGCAAGAAGAAAGTCGACTGAGCGCGGCGCGCCTTGCTGACCTTCCTGTAGCGCGGCTGACGCCGGGAGGCGACACACGGTCGGTTCCGACAGCGGCTTTATCCGCACAAAATCCCCGAGAAGCTGCCGATCGGCTGCATGCCGGCGCTTCGGGCAGGTATACTGGCGCTTCTGATACCGGCAGTCCGGCCGGCATCGTGACGCTCAGTAGTAGTGAATGCCGCCAAGAAAACGTAAAACCCGCCGTTCCAAAGCGAAACCACGTCGTACCGGAAAGCGCCAGGGATTTCCCTGGATCAAGCTCGCGCTCAGCGTATTGCTGATCGCCGCCGGTTACGTGGCGTTCCTCGACTTCCAGGTTTACCGCCAGTTCGAGGGCAAACGCTGGTCATTGCCGGCGCGCGTCTACGCCAGACCGCTGGAACTGTACGCGGGACTGCAACTATCGCCGGAACGGTTCGCCGACGAACTCAGGGCCCTGGGTTACCGCTTTACCACCGTGGCGCGCAGGCCCGGAGAGGTATCGCGTAACGGCACCCGTTTCCAGCTGATCAGCAGGCCGTTCGCATTCTGGGACGGTGAGGAGCAATCGCAGTCGTTGCGCGCTGCATTTTCCTCCACTGAACTCACCGCCCTGCAGGATGATCGCAACGGCAACACGCTGGCGCTGGCGCGGCTGGACCCGCTGGAAATCGGCAGCATTCATACCGCGCGCCAGGAAGACCGCATCCTGCTCAAGCTGGAAGACGTCCCCGAGCAACTGATACAGGCGCTGCTGGCGGTCGAAGACCGCAGGTTTTATCAGCATCACGGCATTTCGCCGCGCGCTGTCGGGCGGGCGTTCTGGGTCAATGTGCGCTCGGGAGAAGTGGTGCAGGGCGGCAGCACCCTGACCCAGCAGCTGGTGAAGAACTTCTTCCTCAGCAACCAGCGCAGCTTCTGGCGCAAGTTCAATGAAGCGATCATGTCGCTGCTGCTGGAACGGCGTTATGACAAGGACGAAATCCTCGAGGCCTATCTCAACGAAATCTACCTGGCGCAGGATGGCCAGCGCGCGATTCACGGTTTCGGACTGGGCAGCGTGTTTTTCTTCCAGAGACCGCTCCAGGAGCTGAATACGGCGCAGATCGCGCTGCTCGTGGGCATGGTGAAAGGCCCGTCATACTACGATCCACGGCGACATCCCGATCGCGCCCTGGAGCGCCGCAACCTGGTGCTGCAGGTGATGCACGAGCAGGGCATCATCGATCAGCAGCAGTACCATGCGCAGCGCCGGGAAAAACTCGGTCTGGTCGAGGCGGCGGCCGGCACCAGCAAGTCTTTCCCGGCTTTTCTGGACCTGGTGCGGCGTCAGTTGCGCCGCGATTACAACGAGTCCGACCTGGTCAGTGAAGGCCTGCAGATCTTCACCACGCTGGATCCGCAGGTGCAGTGGGCGCTGCAGAAAAGCCTGGCGCAGCACACCCGGCCATTGCTCGAGAAACACCCGGACCTGCAGGGCGCCGGTCTGGTCACGCATACCGCCAACGGCGAAGTGCTGGCGCTGGAAGGCGGACGCCAGGGCGGCTTCGCCGGATTCAACCGCGCGCTCGATGCCAGGCGGCATATCGGTTCGCTGGTCAAGCCGTCGATCTATCTGACGGCGCTGGAGCAACCGCAGCGCTACAACCTCGCGACGCTCATCGACGATGGTCCTCTGGAGTTCGAGCAATCGGGACAGCTATGGCGGCCCAACAACTACGACAAGCTGTTCCACGACCAGGTGCCGTTGTACCAGGCGCTGGCCCATTCCTACAACGTCGCGACCGCGCGCCTGGGACTGGAACTGGGCGTGGACGCGGTGATCGCCACTCTGCGGCGCCTGTCGGTGGAACAACCCTTGAATCCCTATCCGTCGCTGTTTCTCGGCGCAACCGATCTGAGCCCGCTGGATGTCACACAGTTCTATTTGAACTTTGCCAGCGGCGGTTTCCACGTGCCGTTGCGCAGCATTCGCGAAGTGATGAACGCGCAGGGCGCGTTGCTGCAGCGCTACGAACTCAGCGTCAACCGCGTCATCGATCCGGGGCCGGCGTACCTGATCAACCGGGCGCTGCAGATGGTAGTCGAGGAAGGCACTGCCAGGGCGCTCAACCAGCGTTTTTCGCCGGCACTGGGACTGGCTGGCAAAACCGGTACCACCAATGATCTGCGTGACAGCTGGTACGCCGGTTACGATGGCGAAAAGCTGGCGGTTGTCTGGATGGGCAGGGATGATAACCAGCCGATGGGCCTCACCGGCGCCGGCGGCGCCATGCAGGTGTGGTCGAGTCTGTATTCCATGACCGGAGCGATACCGCTGCAGCCGGTCAAACCGGAGGGCGTCGAATGGTACCTGGCCGACCGGGTGAGCGGCGGCCTGGCCGACAGCGGTTGCGACAATACCGTACAATTGCCCTTTATCGAAAAGGGCTCGAAACCGCCGCAGGTGCCGTGCGCGCGCGGCAAGTCTCTGCACTGGATAAGGGATCTGTTGCAATGAAATTCCTGGTTGTGTTGTTCGTTCTGCTGCTCGGTGCCTGTAGCGCGACCCCACCGCGCACGCTGCCGCCGGTTATCGACAGCTCCGGACAGGCAGACCTGCCGCCGCCGGCTGAGGCGGAACCGGTCATCGAGGCCCCGGCCCGGACCACATCGACTCACGGGGCGGTCATTGCGTTGCTGGATCGTGCCGATGCCTATCACCGCGCCGGAGACAGTGGCAACGAAGCGGCCACCATAGAGCGCGCCTTGCGCATCGATCCGCGCAACGCCCGGCTCTGGAGCCGGCTGGCCGCTGCGCGCCTGGCCCAGGGGCAGGCCAGGCAGGCCGAGCAACTGGCGTTGAAATCCAACACCCTGTCCGCTGGCGACCGCCGCCTGCAGGCGGAGAACTGGGCGCTGGTGGCGCGGGCCAGATGGGCGCTCAATGACAGCGCAGGCGCCCGCACCGCGGAACGCAAGGCGCGTGAATTGCAGTAGCGGAATCCGGCGCGCCGCGAAGGCGGCTCCGGACCTCGTGTACCGACCCAACGGCCGTTAAACCAGCCCCGGGAAGGTAGTGTACAATCGCCCGCGAGGACCCGGGCGATGCAGCCGGCTGACATGCAACAGAGTGTGCCATGGCCATATATTCCGTCGATAAACTGATCGCCGAGGCGCGCCGGCTCGCCGCGGAATTCCGCCGCACCACGGGCAAACCGCTACCCGGCGTCAGCGGGGAAATCGCCGAATACGACGCAGCGCGTTTTCTCGATCTCGAAATCTGCAAGCAAAAACCCGGTGGCTATGATGCTGTCGGCCGCGGCGCGCGCGAAGGCTGGCGGGTGCAGATCAAGGGCCGGGTCATATTCGACGAGGACAAATCCGGGCAACGGGTCGGGCAGCTCAAACTGGATCAGGACTGGGACAGCGTGGTGTTGGTGACCATGGACGAAAACTACGAAACGTTCGAAATCTACGAAGCCGACCGCGAGGAGGTCGAGAACGCGATGGACGAAGCGGCCGGCAGCGCGCGCAAAAAACGCGGCGCCATGACGGTTGCCCGCTTCAAGATCATTTCCCGGCTGGTATGGACGCGCGAAGAAGGCCGTATCGAAGACGGAGTCTGGAACAACCGGTCCGGGCGTTGAGCGTTGAACACGACTTCCGACTATCTGCCTGACGAATACCGGCACGCCGCCGACTGTCTGAGCGGCGACGGCCCGCTGGCCGGCGAAGTGCCCGGGTTCGCGGCACGTCCGCAACAACAGCACATGGCGGATGCCGTGGAGCAGGCGCTTGCGGACGGCGAGGCATTGATTGTGGAGGCGGGCACCGGCACCGGCAAGACCTTTGCTTACCTGGTGCCGGTGCTGCTCTCCGGCCGCAAGGTCATCATCTCCACCGGCACCCGGCACCTGCAAGACCAGTTGTTCCACCGCGATCTGCCCACGGTGCAGTCGGCGCTCGCCGTGCCTGTGCAGGCCGCGTTGCTGAAAGGGCGCGCCAATTATCTCTGTCATCACCGGCTGCACATCACGCGCAGCGAAGGATTGTTGTCGCAGCGCGACCAGGTCGCGCAGCTGGAGCGCATTCATGAATGGTCGGGCCGCACGCGCAGCGGCGATATCGCGGAACTGTCGAGCATCCCTGAAGACGCGCCGATCTGGCCGCGCGTGACCTCGACGGCGGAGAACTGTATCGGGCAACAGTGCGAATGGTTTTCCAAATGCCACGTGCTGGGCGCGCGCCGCGCGGCGCAGGAAGCCGACTTGGTGGTGATCAATCACCACTTGCTGTGCGCCGATCTGGCGCTCAAGGAAGAGGGTTTCGGCGAACTGCTGCCGGGCGCCGACGCCTTTGTCATAGACGAAGCGCACCAGTTGCCGGAAACCGCCGCGCGCTTCTTCGGCCTGAGCCTGTCCAGCCGGCAGATACAGGAACTGGCGCAGGACAGCATCAACGAATACCTGCTCGAGACCGCGCAACGCGACGGGCTGCCCGATGTGGCGCGGCGTCTCGAACACGCCGTGCAGGACGCGCGGCTGGCGCTGGGCGCCGGAGAACAGCGCGCGCCCTGGTCGAATGTGTCTGCCGACGCGGGGCTGCAGGAGCGTTTCCAGCTGCTGCGCGATGCGCTCGCCGCGCTCGGCGAAGCGCTGCAACAGCAGGCGCAACGCAGCCGCGGACTGGAAAACTGCCTGCAGCGCGCGCAACGCCTGCAGGCGCTGCTGCTGCAGACCACCCGCGAGCCGCCGGACAACCATGTGCACTGGTTCGAAACCTGGCGCCAGTCGTTCCGCATCAATCTCACGCCGCTGGACGTGTCCGAGCACTTCAGCAGCCACCGCCAGGCGTTGCCCAGCCGCTGGATATTCACCTCGGCGACGCTTTCGGTGAACAACAGTTTCGATCATTTCGCGAGGCGTCTCGGGCTCGAGGACGCGCGCACGCTGCAACTCGACAGCCCCTTCGATTACAGCAGCAACGCGCTGTTCTACGTGCCGACCGGGCTGCCCGATCCCGGCGATGCGCAGTACACCGACGCCGTGCTCGAACACGCCGAACAGATCATTCGCGCCGCGCGCGGACGCACCTTTGTGCTGTTCACCAGTTATCGCGCGCTTGGCATCGCCCAGCGCCGGCTCAGGGACAGCTGCGATTATCCCCTGCTGGTACAGGGCGCCGCGCCGCGCAATGAACTGCTGGAACGGTTCCGTGAACTGGGCAATGCCGTGCTGCTCGGCACCAGCAGCTTCTGGGAAGGCGTGGACGTGCGCGGCGAGGCGCTGTCGTGCGTGATCATCGACAAGCTGCCGTTCGCCTCGCCCGGCGACCCGGTGTGGCAGGCGCGCATCGAGGCCCTCAAGGCGCAGGGCGGCAATCCTTTCATGGACGAGCAGCTGCCGCATGCCGTGATCACGCTCAAGCAGGGCGTGGGTCGGCTGATCCGCGACGTCAACGACCGTGGCGTGCTGGTGATCTGCGATCCGCGCCTGCTCGGCAAGCGTTATGGCAGGGTGTTCCTGAACAGTCTGCCGGCGATGCGGCGCAGCCGCGAATTCAGCGACGTGCAGGCGTTTTTCCACGCCGGCGACATTACCGGCGTATAACTTTCGATGACGCGCATACTGGCGATAGAAACTGCGACGGAGGCCTGTTCGGTTGCGTTGCTGGTCGACGGCGAAATACGCGAACGCTTCGAGGTGGCGCCGCGCCGCCACGCGGCGCTGGTGCTGCCGTTCGCCGAATCGCTGTTGCAGGAAGCGGGACTGGCGCCCGGCGCGCTCGATGCCGTCGCCTTCGGGCGTGGGCCGGGTTCCTTCACCGGATTGCGCATCGCCGCAGGGATGGCGCAGGGCATGGCGTTCGGCGCCGATCTTCCGGTGATACCGGTGTCGACCCTGGCGGCGCTGGCGCTGGGCGCGGCGCGTGACCGGCAGATGCAGGATGTGCTGGCGGCGCTCGATGCGCGCATGAAGGAAGTCTACTGGGGCGCCTGGCGCTGCCAGCCCGACGGTTCGATGGAACTGGTCGGCGACGAAGGTGTCTATGCGCCGGCTGATGTGCCGCGCGCGGAAGCCGGTGACTGGATCGGCGCCGGCAGCGGCTGGGACAGCTACGCCGACGTGCTGGCGGATCGTTGCGGACTGGCGCCGTCGGCCATCGTGCGCGAGGCGAAACCGCACGCCGCTGATGTCGCGCGCATCGCCGGCGACCTGTTGTACCGCGGTTACGTCTTTGCGCCCGAACAGGCGCTGCCGGTGTATTTGCGCGACAATGTCGCCGACAAGCCGAAGGCGGGAGCCTGAGACATGCAGCAGGACGTATTGCAACAAGTGGTGGACATCGTCAGGGCCGATCCGCACAGCGGCCTGAGCCTTAACCTGTACGCCCTGGTCAGCACGTTGAAGATGGAGAAAAGCGGCTATATGTACATGTTGCGCAAACTGCGCGATCTGAATCCCGGGCAGCGCCGTCTGGCCTACGGCCTGATGGAACTGATGGCCGTACACGGCAACCAGGGACCGGAATGGGACGCGGCGGTGCAGGCCATGGATGAAGCGATACGCCGTGGATGAGGTGGCACAACACATGAAGACGCCCGAACTGCTGGCGCCCGCCGGCACGCTGCACAACCTGCGTTACGCCATTGCCTATGGCGCCGATGCCGTTTACGCCGGCATGCCGCGCTACAGTCTGCGGGTGCGCAACAACGACTTCAGCCGTCTCGAGGCGCTCGCCACCGGCATCGCCGAAGTGCACGCCGCCGGCAAGGCGTTTTTCCTCGCCAGCAATGTGCTGCCGCATAACAACAAGGTGAAAACCTTTCTCGCCGACATGAAACCGGTCATGGAGCTGGGTCCGGACGCGCTGATCATGGCCGACCCGGGACTGATCATGATGGTGCGCGAGCGCTGGCCGGACATGCCGATTCATTTGTCGGTGCAGGCCAACACCATGAACTACGCCAGCGTGAAGTTCTGGCAGCGCCTCGGCGTGAAACGCATCATTCTGTCGCGCGAGCTGTCGCTGGGCCAGGTCGAGGAAATCCGCCACGAGTGTCCGGACATCGAGCTGGAGGTGTTCGTTCACGGCGCCCTGTGCATTGCCTATTCGGGGCGCTGCCTGCTGTCGGGCTACTTCAACCACCGCGATGCCAACCAGGGCAGCTGCACCAACGCCTGCCGCTGGGACTACAAGGTGCAGCCGGCGTCTGAAGACGTCAGCGGCGATATCCGCCTCGCTGCAGACCAGGACGCGGCGCCAAGCCAGGTCTACCTGCTCGAGGAAGCGCAGCGCCCGGGTTCCTATATGCCGATCGAGGAAGACGAGCACGGCACCTACATCATGAACTCAAAAGACCTGCGCGCCGTGGAGCACGTCGAGCGCCTGGTCAGAATGGGCATCGACAGCCTGAAGATCGAGGGCCGCACCAAGTCGCATTATTACGCGGCGCGCACCGCGCAGGTCTACCGCAAGGCGATCGACGATGCCGTGGCCGGGCGGCCGTTCGATCCCGCGTTGCTCGGGCGCCTGGAGAACCTGGCGAGCCGCGGCTACACCGACGGGTTTTTCCAGCGCCACCACCAGCACGAGTACCAGAACTACATAGACAGTCATTCGAAGAGCCTGCAGCAGCGCTTCGTCGGCGAGCTGATCGGCTATGATCGTAACAGCGGCATGGCGGAAATCGAGGTCAAGAACCGCTTCGCCGTGGGTGACGAACTGGAGCTGATCATGCCCGGCGGCAACCGCACTTTCCGGCTGGACGCCATGCTGGACCGGAACGGGGAGCCCACCGAGGTGGCGCCCGGCAGCGGTCACCGGGTGAAAATTCCGCTCGGCGACGGCGACTATGCGATGGGTCTGCTGGCGCAGAATTTCTGACCGGGGCCCGCGAGCGGGCCTCCCCCGCAGTGCCGAAGGAGTAACGCGATGAAACGACTGGCTGTGCTGATGATCATGCTTTCACTGGCGGCGACCGGACTGGCATCGCCGCCGGCCCTGCTGAGCTGGGATACCGGCAAGGATCTGGAAACCTCCTACAAGGTGATTTATGACACACTGGAAGAGAACAGGTTCTTCGTGGTTTTCGAGCCGGATATCCAGGCGAATCTCGAGGGCTTCGCCGAACGCTGGGGTGACGATTACAACCGCAACCGGCTGGAAGGTATCCGCGCCATGGTGTTCTGCAACGGCTGGTACGCCAACGCCGTCAGTAACGCCGATCCGGACATGATGGCCCTGTGCCCTTTGCATATCACACTGATTCAGCAGGACGGCAGCACACGCATCCTGTTCGTGCGGCCGACGGCCGTGGCCCGTGGCAGCAAGGCGGAGGCCATCGCCGCAGAGCTGGAACAGGCCGTGGCGGATGCGCTGCAGCAGGCGGTCGAGGCATTGCGCTGATGGTGTTGTTCGCGAACTGCCGGGCGTAACGGGAATACGCCGGCCCTCACGCATGAGAAAATTGGTTCCGCTGCTGGTGCTGATCGTTGTCGTGTTCGCGACTGTCCCCTGGTTGTTCCGCAACACGACGCAGCCGCCGCAACTGGCCCGCAATCTGCCCTGGCAGATCGAACTGCTCCCGGACGGGACTTCCAGCGTGTTCGGTATCGAACTCGGTCACGCCACGCTCGACGATGTGCGCGAGCAGCTTGGCGATGACATGGAACTGGCGGTGATTGTTTTTCCCGGGGAAACACAGGGTGGCCTGGAGATGTTCTACAGCCATTACACGGCAGGACTGTTGTCCGGCAAACTCATCGTCGCCGCCGATGTCGCGCCGGATACCCTGGCGCAGATGCGCGAGCGAGCGGTGCACGCGGAATACATGCAAAGCAGCGCCCGCAAATTCCGGCTGCATCCTCAGGATCTGCCGCTCGCCTGGCAGGCGCGGGTCAAGGGCCTGACGTTTGTGCCGACGGTGGACATCGGCGAAGATGCCGCGCGCAAACGCTTCGGAGAACCCGCATCCCGGGTCGTCGCGACGCCGGGCGCGACGCACTGGCTGTACCCGGACAAGGGACTGGACCTGATTCTCAACGAACCGGGCAAGGACGTCCTGCAATACGTCGCGCCACGCGACTTCGCGACATTGACCGATCCGCTGGAACGCGCCGCGACCGCTGCCGGACAACCCTGAGTCACTGTTGCGCTGTTCCGCCCGCCCGCGCTGAAATGCGGGCTAACTCTGTGCATTCATCGCACGTGGATCCCCCGATTGGTGCATGCACGCGCCGCTGCAACCGCAGTTCGCCGCGGTATGCGTTGTTTCTCAGGTCATCGGGGCACGGTATGCCTATTGCTTGCGAATCCGGCGTGACATGGTCACAGCCATGTCATGAATTCCGCCTATGATGCGGAAAAACGCAAGGGGGAGCGATATGGATGCATGCGGGAGACGGCTGCGTTTCGCCATGGGCGCTGCATTGCTGCTGGTGGGTCTGAATGTGATTCTGGTGATGTCCGGTGGCGCCGAGTGGGTGTACGGCAACTTGCCTGGCATGGTGGCGACCAACAGTCGGTCGACGGAGACCGGGCGCTACGCCGGTTTTCCCGGATCCCGGGAATGCAACTACGCCGGTCGGGTACAACAAGGGTCAGCCGGATCGTTACCGCAACTGGCTGAAATTCCCGCAGTGGCCAGCAAAGCCTGTTGAAGGCCTGTTTTTATCGTGACCCGGGCGGGTCCGCATCCTTATCGTCCGCATGCCTGGAGCCAGCGGTATGCATCAGGCGGTTGGCGAGCCGGCGGGTGTTGATGGCCTGTGCCCGTACCTTGGCGAACAAAGCCTCCAGCGTTTCCGGACTGGTTTCACCGCGTTTGAAGCGGTTCATCGCCATGGTCGCGTAGACCGCGATATCGATAAGATTGTCCGAGACTTCCGTGAGCGCGGCTTCGTCCAGCTGCGGCGCTTTCGGGCGCGGTGCGTCCTGCGCGGATTGCACTTCGCCTTCGGTTACCGGCGTCGCTTCGGTGGCTGACTCAGTTTCTGCCGTTGAGACCACCGGCTCCGGCGCCTCCGGCGGCGAAAATACAAACGGCGGCGAGCTTTGCTCGTGGGTGATTTCCGCCTGTGTCGGCGCCTCTATATCCATGCCTGCGGATTCCGGCAGCGGCGTCTGCACGAACGCGGGCCCGGGCCGGTACGGCGGCGGCTGGTTGAGATGAAACGTCATGTTGTAACTGGCAGGGGAGGCGTCATCGCGTGTTTTGCGCACGCGGTGCAGTTGCGGGTAAACGCTGGTGGCGACCAGCAGCGCCAGGAATCCGAACGGCGCCAGGAACGCTGAGCGCGTCAGGCCGGCGGTTACCAGCGCGTCGGAAAGCGCGGCGCCGAAAAGCACCAGCAGTCCGGACCCCAGCGCCAGCGCGGCGCGTTTTTCATCGGCGCGGTACAGCCTGAAGCTGGCGTACAGGGAAAACAGCAGCGAGGCGAGCATGCCCGCCTGCACCACGTTCCACCAGGGATTGACGCGGGTGTGCAGCGTGATCTGCATCTGACCGCTCGGCAGCGTCTGGCTGATCGGCGTTACGTCGGAATAGAGCAGGCTGAACGGAGCGCCGATGTTACCGATCAACAGCAGGCTCCAGAGCACAGTGAGCGCGGCGAGCAGCAGGCGTGGTTTGTAGTCGGTGTATGCGGCGACAAACCAGGCGAACGCGCCCCACAGCAGGAATCCGGCAAACACGCTGAGCTTGCCCGCGGGAATCAGGTTCGCCACCGAATCCGCCTGGTAGGCCAGAGCGCTGGCCACGGCGAACGCGCAGAGCAGCAGGTACATGACACCGTGAATGACATGCGGATGATCGGAGGCTTGCCGGGCACCGAGATACAATTGATGCGCTCCGCCATAAAAGGCGATTCCCGCCAGGATATACAGTGCTGACTCGAACATCATGCCGTAAGACCCGATAAGCCTTTCATCGAAAAGGATATAGTAATAGCGGTGGGATGGCTATTTTATAAAGCGCGGGACGCGGCCTATTGCCACCAGGTGGAGAGAAAAGGCAGGTAGGTGACAATGGCCAGCCAGACCAGCATCAGCGCCAGGAACGGCAGCGCGGCGCGAAACAGGTGCAGGACAGGTTTTTCGAAGCGCTGGCTGGCGATGAACAGGTTGATGCCGACCGGGGGAGTGGAATAACCGATTTCCAGGTTGGCCAGGAAAATGATGCCGAGATGGACCGGGTCCACGCCGAAGCGCTGCGCCAGCGGCATGATCAGCGGCACTATCACCACCGTCGCCGAGAACACATCCATCATGGCGCCGATCACCAGCAGAAACAGGTTCAGCAGCAGCAGGAACTTCAGCTGGCTGTCGATGCTGTTTTCCATCCAGCCCAGCAGCTGCATCGGTAACTGGGCATCGATCAGCAGATTGGTCAGACCCATGGCAACGCCGAGAATAATCAGGATACTGCCGACCAGCACGGCGCAATCGGTCAGCAGCTCCAGCAGCTGGCCGCGGATCGAAATCGATCTGTGAATGACGCTTTCCAGCACCAGTACATAAAGCGCGGTGCAGGCAGCCGCTTCGCTGACGGTGACGAAACCGCCGAAAATTCCGACCACGATAAGCACCGGCAGCAGCAGATCGCCGGAGCCTTCGAGCAGCGCGGCGCGCAACGACGCCGCAGTGCAGCTGTGGCGCGGCACATCGAAGCGAAAGCCAACGTACAGCGCATACAAGCCCAGCATCAGCATCAGCGTCAGCCCCGGCAGGATACCCGCCAGGAACAGATCATCGATATTGACCCCGGCGACAATGCCGTAAAGCAGGATCGCCAGGCTGGGCGGGAACAGCAGGCCCAGCGAGCCGGAGGTCGTCAGCAGGCCCAGAGAGAAACGTTGCGGATAGTGCGCCCGCATCAGCATCGGAAACAGCAGTCCGCCCAGCGCCAGGATGGTCACTCCCGACGCGCCGGAAAACGACGTGAAAAACGCGCAGGCGGTGATGGCCACGGCGGCGAGCCCGCCGGGCAACCAGCCGAGCAGGGCGTTGAACAGGCGGATCAGGCGCTGCGGTGCGCCGCCCGCCGCCAGCACCACGCCGGCGAAGGTGAACAGCGGGATCGCTGTCAGGTTGGGCGAGGACGCCAGCCGGTTCAGCTCGACAATCAGCACTGCCGGATCGAGACCGCTGTGCTGCGCATACAGCAGGCTGCCTCCACCCAGCACCGTGAACAATGGCAATCCGAACAGCGCCAGCACCACCAGTATGATCAGCGCGACGACCATCACTCGTCATCCGGCCCGGCAATCGTGCCCAGCAGAAACTGGATGGTCAGCAGCACGAAGCCCGCCGGTATCACCAGGCCGATATAGACCTGCCAGCGTTCATGATCGGCA
This sequence comes from Thiogranum sp., assembly GCA_024102665.1. Taxonomy (GTDB): domain Bacteria; phylum Pseudomonadota; class Gammaproteobacteria; order DSM-19610; family DSM-19610; genus Thiogranum. The sequence goes on from JAGFJP010000152.1 coordinate 43,916, forward strand.
ACGTATTGCCATTCGTCGCGCCAGAAGCGGATCGCGGCGTAGGCCAGCAGCGCGCAGATACCGGTGGCGATGGCGCGCAGCGGCCGGTACAGGCGGCGCAGCGCGCGCGGCGACAGCAACGTGGTGGCCGCATCGATGCGGATGTGCCGGTTCCGTTCCACGGCGATCGCGGCGCCGAAGAAGGTGACGTAGAGCACGAGATAGCGGGTGAGGGTGTCGGCCGAGGCGATGCCGCTGTCGAAAAGGTTGCGCGCCACGATCTGCAACAGGGCCAGCGCGAGCAGCAACAGCAGGCTGCCTGCCGCGAACCAGGTTTCAATGCGCAGCAGGATGTCCCGCAACGCATTCAGCATCGGCATGGTTGGCGCGTCAGGCTCCTGTCCGTCTTGCGACATCAGTGCTGCGCGCTCTCCAGCCCGGCCCGGTCGGAGCGGTACTGTTCGAGCAGTGAACGGGTCTTGTCGAAGACGGCTGCGGGGATGTAGTCGCTGGCGATGAGCTTGCGTGCCGCGCGGTCGCGCAGTTCGCGCAGTTCCGGCGGGCTCATGCCTGCGCCGGGTTCGACGAACTGCAGTCCGCGGCGCTTGAGTTCGGCGACGCTGGACTCGTTGTCCTCGCGCGTCGCCGTCACCAGTTTCTCACCGGTCTCGCGGCCGGTTTCCCGCAGCAACGCCTGCAGATCTTCAGGCAGGCTGTCGAAAAAACGCTGCGATACGATCAGACCGCCCATGCCGTTGGTCAACGAGATACTGCTCACGTAAGGCGTTTTGGTGAACCACTGCAGCGCGATCGCCGCCAGAGGCGTGCAGTAAACCGTGTCTACCAGGCCCGTCGACAGACTGGTGTAGACGTCGACGATGGAAAGCGGCACAGGCGAAATGCCACTGGCGTCGAAAAACGCCTGACCGATGGGATCGCCCTGCCAGAGCCACACGCGCTGCGAGCGCATGTCGTCGAGCGAACTCACCGGGTAGCGCGAGAACATGTGCACAAAGCCGATTTCCATCCAGCCCAGCAGTTCGTACCCGTTGTCGCGGAAACCTTGCAGGAACTGCGGCATGAAGTGACTGCGCACATAATCGATTTCCCCGAAATCGCGGAACAGGAAGGGCAGTTCCATGACCCGCGCCGGCGAATACATATAGCCGATCCCGTAGCCGGTGAACGCGCCGCCCTGCAGCTGGTTGAAGCGCATTTTTTTCAGAACGTCGGGCTCGTCGCCCTGTACTCCGCCCGGGTAGAACTTCAGCACCAGCCGCCCGTCGCTGCGTTGAGCAACCTGTTTGCCCCAGTCCTCGAGCAGGTTCATCCAGGTCGATCCCGGCGGCGCGAGGGTGGCGAACTTCAGCACGTGCTCGGGTTTCGTCGCGGCGTGGGATGCGGAACACAGCGCGGGCAGCAGCATCGCCAGCGCGCACAGCAGGCGCTTGAACATCAGAACCACTCCGTTTCCTGTTGCAGAAGATGGCGCGCCCGCGCGCGCGCGATCTGGTTGACGAGGGCCATTTCCGGGAAGCTGCCGACAGGATCGGCGATCACGCGATTCAGCAGTGCCCGAAAGCGATCGCGGTCGAGGCGCTGGCGTTCCAGGTACTCCGCCTGCAGCACATCGACAATCAGCAGCTTTCCTCCTGTGATCTCGCGGGCGCTGGCGAAGCTGGACTCGGCGCGCGCAAAGTCACCTCCGAACATGGGCGCGCGGCCGCCATAGTAGACGCCGTAGTACAGGTGCGCGCCGCCGTAATAAAAATCCGGCTGCAGCTGCATGACGCGGTTCATCAGGCGCTCGGTGCCGGTCAGGCGCGCGAGTTGCGCAGGATCGGTGCGGTTGAGGTCGATCTGCTTGGCCATGCACGAGGAAGTCCAGAACAGCGCCGGGACCGCATCATGACCGAGCGCGGCCGCGGCACGGTCGATCACTTCGACGCTGGCGGTCGCCGCATCGATGTCGAAACCGAAGGTCCGCAACGCGCGGCTGCCGTATTCCGCGCAGCGCGCATACAGCGCCAGGGCGCGCTGTGTGTCCTGCAGTTCGGCAAAGCCGAAGGCGTAGCCATAGAAACCCTGCGCGGCGTTGGTCAGCAGCGCCGCGTTGCGCGGATCTTCCTCGATCAGGCCTTCGATGAGTTTCAGGTTGGCGGGTATGGCCGACGCCGCCAGCACCAGGTCGGTTTCGCGGTTCATTGCCTCGACGCCGCCGTCGAGGATGGCGACCGAGCTGCGCGCCACCATTTGTCCCATGCTGCAGGCGCCGAACAGCGGCAGCACAAGGGCGAGTATCAGCGATCGGGCATATGTCTGTGCCATGCTTTTTGCTCTGTGTTATCCGGCCAGGTTCAAGGGTGGCGTCACGTCAACAGCCGGTCAAGGATCTTGCGGTAAATATCAGCCAGCCGCTCGACATCCTCCGCGGCCACGCATTCGTTGACCTGGTGAATGGTGGCATTGAGCGGGCCCAATTCCATCACCTGGGCGCCGGTGGGCGCGATAAAGCGTCCGTCCGAAGTGCCGCCGCTGGTGGACAGTTCGGTTTCGATACCGGCGACTTCGCGAATCGCCGCGCGCGCCGCATCCACCAGCTCGCCGGCCGGCGTCAGGAACGGCTCGCCCGACAGCCGCCAGTCCAGCGTGTAGTTCAGTTGATGCGTGTCGAGCAGGCGCTGCACGCGTTCGCGAATCGCCTGCTCGGTCAGCTGCGTCGAGTAACGCAGGTTGAACATGATATCCAGATCGCCGGGAATCACATTCTCGGCGCCGGTGCCGCCGTGGATGTTGGAGATCTGAAAGGTCGTGGGCGGGAAATGATCATTGCCCTGGTCCCACTCGATTGCCGCGAGTTCAGCCAGCGCCGGCGCGGCCAGGTGGATGGGGTTCGCCGCCAGGTGCGGGTAGGCGACGTGGCCCTGCTTGCCGCGAATGCGCAGCTTGCCGTTGAGCGAGCCGCGCCGGCCGTTCTTGATAACGTCACCGAGGCGCTCGCGGCTGGACGGCTCGCCGACCAGGCACCAGTCGATGGTCTCGCCGCGCGCCTGCAGATGCTGCACGACTTTCACGGTGCCGTTGATCGAAGGTCCTTCCTCGTCGCTGGTGATGAGAAAACCGATCGAGCCCTTGTGATCCGGGTGCGCCGCGACAAAATCCTCGCAGGCCGTCACCATGGCTGCCAGCGACCCTTTCATGTCCGCGGCGCCGCGGCCGTACAGCATGCCGTCGCGAATCTCGGGGGTGAAGGGGTCCGACTGCCACTGATCGCGCGGCCCCGGCGGCACAACGTCGGTGTGACCCGCAAACGCCAGCAGCGGGCCCTGTGTACCGCGCCGCGCCCAGAAATTGCTGACATCCTCGAAAGGCAGGTTCTCGATGCTGAAACCGATCGCCGCCAGGCGTTCGGCCATGATTTGCTGGCAACCGGCGTCTTCGGGCGTGACCGAGGGACAGCTGATGAGTTGCCGGGCGAGTTCGACTGTATCTGACATCCGGGCAAGTGTACTTGGTTTGATCGGGCGGCTGTAGCCGTGGTGGAGTGCTTGCCGCGGATTCAGGCCCTCGCTCACGGCGGCACGTTGTGGTTTGCGCTGTCGGTGGCGGATAACTCCAGCTGTTGCAGCAATTTCATTTGTTCGGCGGAGACTTCCTTTGCCAGGCGCCCGGCGAGCGCGCTCAGCGCGTCGTTGGCGATTTTCAGGCGCAGTTTGCCATGGCGGGTGAGGGCGAGCTTTTTCGAGCGCTGGTCGCGCGGGTCAGTGCGGACCTCGATGACGCCCATGGTCTGCAACTGCTTCAGCAGATGCGTGACCGTGGGTTTGGCAAGCTTGAGCCGGACGCTGAGCTCGGATGCGGTAAGGGAACCGCCGCCGGCGAATTCCGACAACAACCGGTACTGCGACAGATTGAGCGCGGATTCAGCCAGCGCCAGCGCGACGCGCTTTTCCAGGGCGCGGGCGTTTTTCAGAAACTGTTCCAGCGGGAAGCGTGGCATGGTTAGTTAGTATAACTAACTAAAACCCTGATGCAATCGAGCCGAATGGGCGGCTGAAAGTAACGTAGATCCCTATATAAACAATCAGATATATAGTTTATTTAAAGTGATATGAGCAGTGGGGGCTGATCAGAACAACGCTTTGTACACATCCGGATCGAACCCCGCCACCCGGCGCTTGCCGAGATCCAGCACCGGGCGTTTGATGATGCCCGGATTCGCTTCCATGATGCGCAGGGCGCTGGCGCGGTCGATACCGTCGCGTTCTGCATCCGATAGCTTGCGCCACAACTGGCCGCGGCGGTTCAGCAGCGTCTCCCAGCCCAGCTCCTTCTCCCAGACCTGGAGCTTTTTGCTGTCGATCCCGTCCTTGCGGTAATCGTGAAAACGGTACTCGACACCGTGCTCGTCCAGCCAGCGCATGGCCTTTTTCATGGTGTCGCAGTTCTTGATGCCGTAAATCGTGACCATCAGATATCGCGCAGCAGCTCGTTGATGCCGACCTTGGAGCGGGTCTTTTCATCGACCTTCTTGACGATGACGGCGCAGTACAGGCTGTACTTGCCGTCCTTCGAGGGCAGGTTGCCGGATACCACCACCGAGCCCGCCGGTATGCGGCCGTAGAGGATTTCGTCTTTCTCGCGATCGTAGATGCGTGTGCTCTGCCCGATGTACACGCCCATGGAAATCACCGAGCCTTCCTCGACAATGACGCCTTCGACCACTTCCGAGCGCGCGCCGATAAAGCAGTTGTCTTCGATAATGGTGGGCGCGGCCTGCACCGGTTCCAGCACGCCGCCGATGCCCACACCGCCTGACAGGTGCACGTTCTTGCCGATCTGCGCGCAGGAACCGACCGTGGCCCAGGTGTCGACCATGGTGCCGGAATCGACATAGGCGCCGATGTTCACATAGGACGGCATCAGCACCACGCCCGGCGAGATATAGGAACCGAAGCGCGCCGTCGCCGGCGGCACCACGCGCACGCCGCCGGCGCGAAATTCGCGGGCGTTGTGGTCGGCGTACTTGGAGCGCACCTTGTCGTAATAATTGGTGAAGCCGCCTTTCATGAATTCGTTGTCCTCGATACGGAAAGACAACAGCACGGCTTTCTTCAACCAGTCATTGACCACCCACTTGCCGTCTTTCTTCTGTGCGACGCGGGCTTCACCGGAATCCAGCATGCGGATGGCTTCCATGGTGGCTTCCTTGACGTGAGTCTCGACCGTGCGCGGGGTGATGTCCGCGCGCCGCTCGAAAGCCTCTTCGATAGTGGACTGTATATCGCTCATGATGGTCTCCTGATTAAAATTCGTTAAACGTCATCGCGAGGGCATCCCCGTCATTGCGAGGATGCCTTGACCCGAAGGGTAAGGTACCCGTAATGAACCCCAAAGGGGTTCTATGGGCGAAGCGACGCGGCAATCTCCGGGGCCGGCAGCCTCCGTACGCGATTGCCGCGCTTCGCTCGCAATGACGGTTGCCACGCTCGCAATGACGCGCTTCATTACAAATGTTCCACAAACGCCCGCACCCGCTGCGCCGCTTCCACACATTCATCCAGCGGCGCGACCAGCGCCATGCGCACATGGTCCTTGCCGGGGTTTCCGGTGGCGGTATCGCGCGACAGATAGCTGCCGGGCAGCACCTCAACGTTCTGCTGCCTGTAAAGCTCGAGCGCAAACGCCTGGTCATCGATGGGCGTGTGTTGCCAGAGATAAAAACCGCCGGGCGGGATCTCCACGTCCAGCACCGGCGCCAGTATATCGGCGACCGCGGCAAACTTTTCCCGGTACAGAAGCCGGTTTTCCACCACGTGGCGCTCGTCCTGCCAGGCGCGCACGCTGGCATCCTGCGTCGGTGGCGGCATGGCGCTGCCGTGATAGGTGCGGTAGCGGAAAAAGCCGTCAATCATTCGCGCGTCGCCCGCCACGAAGCCCGAGCGCATGCCCGGGGCGTTGGAACGTTTCGACAGGCTGTGGAACACCAGGCAGTTCCGGTAATCCGTGATGCCCATCTCCGCCGCGGCGCTGAGCAGGCCGGACGGCGGCCGATCTTCGTCCTGGTAGATTTCCGAATAGCACTCGTCAGAGCAGATAACGAAATGATAGCGGTGTGCGCGTTCGATCAGCGCCTGCATCGCCCTGCGCTCGATGACCTGTCCGGTCGGATTGCCGGGCGAGCAAAGGTAGATCAGCTGGCAGCGTTTCCAGACCGCTTCCGGCACGGAATCGAAATCCGGCAGGTAGTGGTTGTCGCGTGTCGTATTCAGGAAGTAAGGTTCGGCGCCGGCCAGCAGTGCAGCCCCCTCGTAGATCTGGTAGAAAGGGTTGGGCATCATCACCAGCGGGTGGCGGCTGCGGTCGACCAGGCACTGGGCGATGGCGAACAGCGCTTCCCGCGTGCCATTGACGGGCAGCACCTGGCGAGCCGGGTCCAGGCTGGCGGCCGGCACGGCGAAGCGCCGCACCAGCCAGTCGCAGATCGCGGCGCGCAGTTTGTCGCTACCGCGCGTCGACGGATACACGGATAATCCATGCAGGTGTTCGATCAGGGCCTCGGTGATAAAGCCGGGCGTGGGATGCTTCGGCTCGCCGATGGAAAGCCGGATGCCGTCCAGCCCCGCGGGGGGCGCGACGCCCGCAAACAGCGATGCCATGCGCTCGAACGGATAAGGATGCAGACGTGACAGGTCAGGATTCATGAACCAGCAGGACAATGAAAAAAGAAGCGGAAGTATACGGAATCCGGACCAGGGGGCCAATTCGCACATTCACCTGCTGCCGGTCCTGAGCCTGCTGGTCACCGCCACCATGTGGGGCCTGGTCTGGTATCCGCTGCGCCTGCTGGAGGGGCGAGGCCTGGACGGCCTGTGGGTGACACTGGCCAGCTACGCCGCCGCGCTGCTGCTTGGCAGCGTCTGGCTGTGGCGCGGGCGGCGCGACTGGCTGCGCGAACCCATGGTACTGATTCTCATGACCCTGGCCGTGGGCTGGTGCAACGTCGCCTTCGTGCTGGCCGTGCTCGACGGCACCGTGGTGCGCGTGCTGCTGTTGTTCTACCTGTCGCCCCTGTGGGCGCTGGTGCTGGGCTGGGTGCTGCTCAAGGAACACCCCGGAACCAGCGGCCTGCTGGTGTTCGTGCTGGCCATCACCGGCGCCGTCACCATGCTGTGGGACCCGCAGATCGGATTGCCCTGGCCGCGCGACAACGCCGACTGGCTGGCCGCCTCATCGGGCCTGTCGTTCGCCTTCGCCAATGTCATGGTGCGCAAGATGAACGCCGTCTCGATGGAAACCAAGTCCGCCGCGAGCTGGCTGGGCGTGGTGGTGGTCGCCGCGGTCTGGATATTGATTGTCCAGAAGCCGGTGCCAGTGGTGGAGACCTCGACCTGGGTCGGCGCTGCCATGCTGGGGTGGTTTGGATTTGTGGTGATGACTGTGACGGTGATCTATGGCGTGACGCATATGCCGGTGCACCGGTCTGCGGTGATATTGCTGTTTGAGCTGATCGTGGGGGCGGTGTCTTCGTTGTTGCTGACGGATGAGACGGTGTATCCGCGGGAGTGGGTCGGTGGGGTTTTGATTTTGACGGCGGCTTATTTTGCGGCGCATGCGCAGGTCAGAAGGAGGGGGTAGGTGTGCCGCGGGGGGGCGGGCGGAATTCGCCTGGAGGACAAAGAGAGGCAGTAGAATGTTGAATCGGCGGGTAGTTAGCGCAAATCAGAGTCGGAACACAATTGCGGCTAATGTTTGCGGCATCTATGTTCTGCCCCCCCTTGGTCGGAACGCGTATAATCGGTGTATTGACTGCAGACCATGACGGAGAATCGATATGGCGAGAACAGTTGAAGAGTTAGAGCAGGAGATTCGCGCCCTAAGCGATGACGAGCGAAACCATCTCCTAAGAGACCTTGTGGCGGATTTGGATGGAGAAAGCGATCCCGGCGTTGAGAGGGCCTGGCTGGAAGAAGCACAACGAAGATATAAAGAACTCAAAGACGGCGTTGTCGAGTCAATTCCCGCCGAGGAGGTTTTCAAGAGCGCGCGAGACCATCTCAAGAAATGAGGGTCGATTTCCACCCGGATGCGAATCAGGAATTTCAGGCTTCAGCAGGCTACTATAACAACGAGGTTCCACGCCTGGGTGAAGCGTTTATCGCGGAAGTGGAGCGGGTCACCGAGGTCATTCAGGAGCATCCCACCATCGGGCAGCCGCTCGATGTAATCAGCATATCAAAGGTATACCTTCTGCAAGAAGGGTGGTGCAAATTGCAGGCGCCCGATTGACTACGCCTTCCCCCACATCCCCCGCATCGCAATCAGCCCCAGCAGCGGCCCCGGCAGGAGCAGCCAGGCGACGTGCTCGCCAGCCTGTCCCCACAGCGCAGTGGCCAGTTCGATGGAGACGATGGTGATCGCGAAACCGATGCTGTTCATCAAGGCAAGCGCGCCGCCGATGCGTTCGGCCGGGCAGGCTTTGGCAGCCAGCGCGGAGAACTGCGGCGAGTCGGCGACGACGAAGAATCCCCAGACCATGAGCGACGCCAGCAGCCCGACCATCGGCAGGCCCTGCACCAGCGGATAAATCAGACACAGGCTGGCGGATCCCGCGAGCGCCACGATCGCAACCTTGCCGCTGCCCCAGCGATGGCTGATGCTGCCGCCGGCGATGCAACCGATGCCGCCGGCCGCGAACACGCCGGCCGCCGCCAGATAGACCTCGTGGCCGTTGGCGCCCACGCTTAGGTGGGCAATCAGCAGCGGCGTCACCGCCCAGAACGCATACAGCTCCCACATGTGGCCGAAGTAGCCGAACGCCGCCGCGCGAAAATCGGGAATGCGAAACACCCGCAACGTGGCGCCCCATTGCAGCCGGCGCGCCACACCGTGATGCGGGCCGTCGCCCAGCCACGCCACCAGCGCGGCGGCGATCACGGCCAGCCCCGAGGCTGTGTAGATGACGCCTTGCCAGCCAGGCGACACGTCCAGACCGCGGACGAAGTGCGGTACGCCGCTGCCGAACACCAGCATGCCGACCAGCCAGCCGAGCACGTTGCCGGCGCGTGCCGGTGCCCAGCTCACCACCAGTTTCATGCCGATCGGATAGATGCCGGCCAGGGCGACGCCGGTGACGAAACGATAGACCAAAGCATCCGCAAGGCCGCCGGCGCTGGCGAACGCGGCGTTGGCCGCTGCGCCCGCCAGCGCTGACAGGGTAAAGATACGACTGGCGGAGAAGCGGTCGGCGAGTCCCGCGAGTGACAGCACCAGGGTGCCGGCGATGAAGCCCAGTTGCACCGCACTGGTGAGATGGCCAAGCTCGAGCGGCGTCAGGCCCCAGGCCGCGTGCAGCGCATCGGCAACGGCGTTGGCGCTGAACCACAGCGCGGTGCCGAACAGTTCGGCGATGACGATAACGGCGATGGCGAGAGGCGCGGACATGGTGTCAGGTCGGGCTCGACAATCGGGGTCAGAGAACAATTGGGTCTAATATTAGCGAAAACGATGTTCCGCCCCCGATTGATCCTGAGACCTGCATCACAGTAGTTTTGCGATACAGCGCTAATAATTTCGCCATTCGTGGCGAAACATACCTATAGATGATGTACCCCTCCCGTTTCCAGATTTTTGCCTATTACCTGCTCAGTGTGCTGGTGCTGAGCATATTCGCCTTCCGCAGCCCTTCGCATTACCAGGGGTACCCGCAATACTACATTATCCTGTTGATCGCGCTGCCGTATTTCGTTTCCGGCGTCGCCCGGACCCTGCTTGAGCCGGCGCTCGTGCTGAGTGTTTCGCCGCTCGAGCGCTCGCGTCGGCAGCTTTACCTCGACCTTGGCCTGTTCGCACTCGTCGCGCTGGTTCTTCTGGCGTTCGAGTTTTTCGTCTACAGGCACCCTGTGTATACGGCGTTGAAAACCGGCATCTGGGTGTTCGTCATCGGTTACTTCGCCAGCATTGACAGTTCGCTACACCGCGTGCGGTCCAGCCACGACGGCCACAGCGATACCTCCGCGCTGAACAGCAGGGCGCTGCCGGTATCGCAGAAACTGAGCCTGTTTCTGAGCACCACGGTGCTCCTGGTGGTCAGCACAATGGCGATCAGTGCCTATGGCTATATCAATATCGATTCCTCCCTGCCGTCCGCAGCGGTCGGCCGCATCGAGCAGGAGTTCATTGTCGAGATGATGTTCATTCTGGGCATCATTATTACGCTGACCACCCGTGTCATCGTCTCCTGGTCCACCAATCTGCAGACCATGTTCGAGACGCAGATAGACATGCTGAAAAACGTTCAGGAGGGGGCTCTGGACAAACACGTTCCGGTGCTGACCCAGGACGAGTTCGGCATCATCGCGCAACAGACCAATCTGATCATCGATCAACTGCGCGAAAAGAGCAGGATACAGAAAACACTGGAACAGGTGGTCAGCCCGCATATCATGCACCGGTTGCTGGCCGCCCGCGAGGGTAAGGTCAGAGAGGCCCAGGAACTGGACCTCGCCATCCTGTTTTGCGATCTGCGCGAGTTCACCAGTTACGCGGAAAACAAGCCGCCGGATGAAGTCATCATGTTCCTCAACGCGTACTTCACCAAGCTTGCCGATGTCGTCGCTGAACACAATGGCATCGTCAACAAGTTCATTGGCGATGCGATCCTCGCCGTGTTCGGTGTCGACGGCAACCCGGATTACGCCAGAAACGCCGTTGAAGCCGCGCTGGACATACTCATGCACTCCAGCTCCGCGGTCATGCGCGACGGCACACGGTTCGACATCGGTATCGGCATCAACTGCGGCCGAGCGGCCGCCGGCACGATCGGATCAAGCGAGCGCTTCGAGTACACCTTTATCGGTGACTCGGTCAACATCGCCAGCCGCCTGGACGGACTGAGCAAGCGGCTGGGGTATCGCATTGTGACGTCCGCCGATGTCTACGCGAAAATCCCGGAAGGTCACAAAGCGATATTCGACGACCTGGGAAAACATCAGATCCGCGGCAAGGCGCAGCCGGTGCACCTGTACGGGGCGATGCAGGAAGGTGAAAAGCTCGACGGCGAAAATATTCTGAGGTTCAGCGCGGCGGTCCGTTCAGGACCCGCCTAGTTCCCGCAGCACAAAGCTGCGCACATCGATGTCATAGGCTTGCGGGTCGACCAGCCGTTTCACTTCATAGGCGTTGTCATCACCACCTTTGGCCCGGAACAGGGCGAGGTTCATGGTTTTCGGCGGTTCCACCGGTTTTCGGCGTGCATCCAGAATCAGCATGACCTTGGGAAACAGGCGCGCATCCGGCTGTGAGGAAATGACGATGCCGATATGTCCGGAACGCAGTTCCACCGTGCTGCCGATGGGGTAGATGCCGATGCACTGGATGAACTTCTCGACCAGCAGCGCGTCGAACAGTCCCTCGCGCCATGAATAGATATACTTGAGCGCCACATCGAGGCCGATTTTATCTCTGCCGTGAACGCCGCTGGTGACGCTGTCATAGGTGTCAACGAGGGAAACAATGCGGGTGCAGATGTCCAGTTGTGAATTCTTGAGCTTGCCGGGATAGCCGCTGCCGTCCGCGCGTTCGTGATGATCGCGGGCGATGGCGATCACCCGCTCGGGTACGCCCTCGAGCTTTTTCATGATCATCGCGCCGATGCGGGTGTGGCTCTGCAGCAGGGCGCGGTCTTCCTCGGAAAGATCGTCGCTGTCGCTCAACAGCTTGTCGGGTAACTTGGTCTCGCCGATGTCATGGAGCAGGGCCCCCATGCCCAGCTCCACCAGCGTGGTCTTGTCGAGACCGAGGTAACGGCCAAAGGAAATGGACAACGTACAGACAGTCAGGGCGTGCGCGACCAGCGCGTCGCTCTTCTCGGTCAGGCAGCTGAGAAGTATCAGCGCGTCGGGATTGCGCAGGATGCTGTCGACCATTTCGGTGACTGCGAGACGCGTTTCCGCGACATCCAGGCTCTTGCCCATGCGCACGTCGTTGAACAGTGCGCTGGCCACTTCATGGGCGCGCCGGTGAATGTTCCTGGCAACCGGATACTCGTCTTCGAAGTTGCTGCGGTAGGGCTCGGCGGACTTGACGATACCGGCAGTCTCCTGCTCCGCCTCGCGGCTGGCCGCGCTGCTGTTAGCAGCCGGCGCTTCCGGTACAGCGATGGTGCTTTTCTCGGTATCGACAAACACGAAGTCGCAGAGCTTACTGATCTGCTCGAGTTCGTCGCTGTTGGTGATGCGAAAGCCCTGAAACAGGAACGGTGTATCCAGCCATGGACGGTCCAGCTCGGATACGTACATGCCTTTTTTCAGATCGATCGGTGCAACTATAACCTTCATGCTGTCTCTTGCAGGCGACACATATGTCTATGATTTGAAATATAAATTCGGCCGCATCCGGCAAAGGTTTAGCGGCGCCGGCAACAGTTGCAGGAAAAACGAGGCCTTGCGTTCGAATCCGGTAAACGCCGGCTCAAATGACACCAGTCAGCAAACAAGCGCGTTACCCTGCGCCGCGTCGGGTACGGGGCCGTCGATTGGCGCCTGCCTGTGCAGGGACACGGTCCTTCTTCTGCTGCCGCAAAGCGGGGATGGTCTTGTTGCCGGGGTCGAAGTGCGAGATCAGAAATGTTCGAAATGCCGTTGCCGCGGGTGTCAGGAACTTTTTCTGCGCGCAGACGACATACCACTTGCGCTCGAGCGGGAACCCTTTGACATCGAGTAAAGCGAGCTCGCCATTGGCCAGCTCGCTTAATACTGTGTTCCTGGAGACAACGGATATCCCGAGTTGCGCTGCGACCGTCTGCTTGATGGCTTCGTTGCTGCCCATTTCCATCCATATCCTGAGTTGCGTTCTGTGACGCCGGAAAAAGTCTTCACATGCGAGGCGTGTGCCGGATCCCTCCTCTCGTGCGATAAAGGACTCGTTCGCCAGGCGGGCCGGCGCAATAGCGGTTTCTCCGACCAGCGGATGGTCGGGGTGGGCGATCACCACCGCCGGGTTGGGGGCGAAAGGTATTGCGTGAACCTTTGCGCTCGCGGGTGGTTCGCCCAGGATATACAGATCATCATCATTTATCGCGAGGCGTTCCAGGAGGGCTTTTCTGTTGCCGACAAACAACGACACATCAATCCCGGGATGTTGTTTCGAAAACTCGCCAAGCAGTCGAGGAACAAAGTATTTCGCGGTGGTAAGGATAGACACCCTCAACACCCCTTTCTCCATACCCTGATACGTCATCAATTCCTGTGAAAGTTGCTCCAGCCGATCGAACAGGTCGTGGCAGGCGACTGCCACGATCTTTCCCGCCTCGGTGAGGTAGAGCTGTTTTCCGATCTGCTCCAGCAGAGGCAGGCCGACGGTTTCGGATAATTGCTTGACCTGAATCGAGATCGCCGGGGGTGTCAGGTTCAGCGCCTCGGCAGTGCGCGCGACGTTCATGTGACGCGCCAGGCTATCGAAAATCTTCAACTGATGGAGGGTGGCATGACGTATCGGCATGAGTTGACGCCTAAATGCAAGTTAAAGAACAGCGTAAAAAGAATTAACTGTTATTAAATAATGACCCTGACCAGAATGCAAGGTGTGCCCCTGATGCAAGGGCACGCGGCAAGGGTCCATGGTCAGGGCGCATATGCAGCGCATCGATTCCGCAAGGGCGAGGTGATGGTTGATGAAGAATTCTCCCCCGGGGCACACAGCACTCACGGATAATGCATTTACCCGTTTTCTGCACGAGTCTGTGGCAATGGATTACTCCGAGTTCGCGCCACGCTTGTACAACTTCTGCAAACAGTCCGGGTTGCGGCGCGGTCACTGGCGTCTGGTTAGCGCATTCTGTCCTTCTGAAGACCAGGGATATCCACTGCTTGCCCTGACAAAGCATTTCGGCTGTTTCCCTGTCGATACGGGTTCACCAAGCGGAGTGATGCGCTACGCCGCAATGCCGGAAGATCATGACATGGACCTGGTGATTGTACAGGCGAGCCATGTGCGAGCCGTTGACCGATCCATGGTGCATCACGATGGTGGCGGAATGGCGCGAATCAGTACTCAGCGATCGCGTGACTGCCCCTACCTGCATCAGGCATTGCAGTGGTATCAGAACGAGTATCGAGTCGCCCGGAACAGCATCTCTTTAAAGAAGCATGACGACAGTTATGTGGTGATCATCGCCAATCACCTTCTGGACGACGGGCGCAAGGAAGGACTGTTTCTGCATATGGACAAGCTGCTGCGCCACGATGCGGAAGGGCGTCCGCTGGTGATAGATCGATACAGTACAACAACGGTCATAGCGGCTTCCGACAACCTGATCTCCCGCGCGAGCGCAGCCTGCCTCGGGGAAGATGAAGTCAGATTCATTGACCGGAATCTGGACGCTGATCTGTTCTTTTTCAAACGAGACACCGGCGCTATGCCAGAACAGGAGCGCAATCGCATCGATGCATTGAACGACTGGATGCCGCAAATCATCACCTCCTCATGGCCCGCACTGGCACTGGCAAAAGCGAGCATACAGATAGAATTCGATCGCACCTTTCGAATCCTGGCCAGGGACGAAAAATACCGCGGCAGAAATATCGTCTATATCGGCGCGTTTCATCAAGACGCCGTAACGGTTTCTGATCGCGCAATCACTCCGACTCTGGTTGTTCCCTGGGCGGCTTACGTTCGCCACAGCGATGGGCGACAAAGAGTCCTCGAACAGCCTGAACTGGTGGAGCATCTGAAACGCAGTTCGCCGGTCAATCCCGAAGAAATCGATCTGGATGCCGCCTTGCACGGCATTACAACTGCGTAAGATTCTGCCTCGATCAAACAGCGTTAGGTTTCGCTTGACTTCGGTGTAGCCGGCCACATTGGCTTCATTGACAGGCCAGGCGGTTCCGCGATGCCCTCGACTGCGATCATTACGATTTTCAAATTGTGAAGTGTGGCATGCCAGCCTCGGAAACAGTAAACGCAAATTAAAGGATTGCGTAATAAAGATTAACTGTTCTTAAATAAATTCCATGTCCAGAATGTCAGCCGTGTACCACGCCCTGGCGCGGCACGGGCCGCGGATTCGTGGTCAAACAGATTTGCAACTCACACTTCAGGAGAGCGAGCTGATGGCTAAAACCTACCAGGCGGGCGTTAAAGAATACCGCGAGATGTACTGGACACCGGACTATGTTCCGCTCGATACCGATTTGCTGGCCTGCTTCAAATGCACCGGTCAGCCGCAGGTTCCGCGCGAGGAAGTCGCGGCCGCGGTGGCCGCCGAATCCTCCACCGGGACCTGGAGTACTGTGTGGTCGGAACTGCTCACCGATCTCGAGTACTACAAGGGCCGCGCTTACCGTATTGAAGACGTGCCGGGTGACCCGGAATCGTTTTACGCGTTCGTTGCCTATCCGATCGATCTGTTCGAGGAAGGTTCCATCGTCAACGTGCTGACCTCTCTGGTGGGCAACGTGTTCGGATTCAAGGCTCTCAGGCATCTGCGCCTGGAAGACATCCGTTTCCCCATCGCGTACATCAAGACCTGCATGGGCCCACCGAGCGGTATCCAGGTCGAGCGCGACAAGATGAATAAATACGGTCGCCCGCTGCTCGGTGCCACCACCAAGCCGAAGCTGGGACTGTCAGCCAAGAACTACGGTCGCGCTGTGTATGAAATGCTGCGTGGCGGACTCGACTTCACCAAAGACGATGAAAACGTCAACTCCCAGCCCTTCATGCGTTGGGAGAACCGCTTCGAGTTCGTTGCCGAGGCGGTACTCAAGGCGCAGCAGGAGACCGGCGAGCGCAAGGGACATTATCTGAATGTGACCGCGCCGGACCATGAGCAGATGATCGAGCGCGCCGAGTTCGCCAAGGAACTGGGCATGCCCATTATCATGCATGACTTCCTGACCGCCGGTTTCACCGCCAACACCGGTCTGGCGAAGTGGTGCCGCAAGAACGGCATGCTGCTGCACATCCATCGCGCCATGCACGCGGTTATCGATCGCCATCCGAAGCACGGTATCCACTTCCGGGTGCTCGCCAAGTGCCTGCGGTTGTCAGGCGGTGACCACCTGCATACCGGTACCGTGGTCGGCAAGCTGGAGGGTGATCGCGCCTCCACACTGGGGTTTGTCGATCAGTTGCGCGAGTCCTTCGTGCCCGAGGACCGTTCCCGTGGTGTGTTCTTCGATCAGGACTGGGGCTCCACACCGGGTGTTTTCGCGGTGGCGTCCGGCGGCATCCATGTCTGGCATATCCCGGCACTGGTCACCATCTTCGGCGACGACTCGGTGTTGCAGTTCGGTGGCGGTACGCAAGGGCATCCCTGGGGCAACGCTGCGGGTGCCGCGGCTAACCGCGTGGCGCTGGAGGCTTCTGTCAAGGCGCGCAACCAGGGGCGCGAGATCGAGCGCGAGGCGCGGGACATTCTCACCGAAGCGGCCAGGCACAGCCCCGAACTTGCCATTGCCATGGAGACCTGGAAAGAGATCAAGTTCGAGTTCGATACCGTGGACAAGCTGGACGTTGCGTAGTCCGCGCATCGACCCAGAGACCCTGAAACCGAGTTACTGAAGAGGAAACGTCGATGGCAAATTTTCACAATACCGGGGACTACCAGACCAAACAATCGCTGGAAACCTTCAGCTTCCTGCCCCCGATGACACAGGAAGAGATATACGAACAGATCGCCTACGTTCTGGCGCAGGGCTGGACGCCGGCCATTGAGCATGAGCATCCGGGTGCTGCATTCAATCATTACTGGACGATGTGGAAGCTGCCGTTCTTCGGCGAGCAGGATCTCGGTCACGTCGTCGAAGAACTGGAGGCGTGCCGGCGGGCACACCCGTCGCACCTGGTGCGTCTGGTCGGGTACGACAACTACACCCAGTGTATGGGCTCGGCTTTCGTGGTGTACGAAGGTCGCGGCTGACGCAGCAGGTGGTGGCCCTGTGCCGCGTGCCAGGGTTACCGCCGGGGTTGAAAACATGCATCGATATGAGATGACGGGGTTCCACGATGGCACAAACTGAAAAAACCATCAGCAGCAGTGCGCGCGAAGCGGCCGTTGCCCGGCGCCGCAGCCTGTCCCGGGCGGGCAAGGCGGCGACCGGTGCCCGGTCCGCGTCGACCACCCAGACCGATGCGGTCGTCGCCACGTCCGGCAAGACCGGCAGCCCGGAGCCTCGTCCCGGCAGCAGCACATCGTCGGGGCGCATGGCTTCGAAGCAGCGTCGCAGGGCGATGGCCAGTCTCGGCAAGATCGCGATCGGCGGTAACAATGGCACGCATAGCGCCGCGTCTCAGGCTGCCGGCGTGAAGGCTGCGGCCGAGGCGGCGCAGGAGCAAAGCGGGTGCGGTTGCGGCTGCAAGAGTGAAAGCAGGGAAAGCGGGCAGAGAGAGGATAACCGGGCGGGCGCCGTGATGCGTGCACCGAAGGTGAACCCGAAGCGGCGCGCGAAGCTGGCTCCGCAGTTGTCCGGCAACAGCAGCCGCGCGACGGCACGGGCGCGTCGCCTGGCGATGTCCTCGCGCGGCAAAGGTGCGATGAACGGCAACGGCGTGACAGCAGCCGGCAGCGCGCGCATCGCCCATCCTCACCTCTCCAGCCGCGATCTGGCGCAGGTCCTGCGCGCGCAGCGCAGCCAGAAGGGCGCGGGCGGCTCGAAGAAGGCCGCACCCACAGGCCGCATGCGCCCGGCCAGGCCGGCGGCCGGCGGCGGCGCCGTCGATGCCCACTGGAAAGTCGGGGCGAGCGAGACGGCGCACGGCCAGGTCGTGACAGGCACCATGGTCGGTCGCAGTCGCAAGACCACGGGTGACGAACCGAGCACCTGTCGCACCGTGACCGGCACCGAGTACATGGGCGCGGACATCTTCCGCGACTTCTGCCAGTCCGAGCCTGTCGGCGCCCCGCCGAAGGTGCAGACAAGCGCCACCGGCCGCGGCAACAACACGACGGGTAGCCAGGTCGGCCGCAGCCGCAAGGTCACCGGCGACGAGCCGGGAACCTGCCAGCGCGTCACCGGTATCCAGCACGTTGGCGCCGAGCAGTCCGCGACGTTTTGCGGTGTATCGCCCGAGTCCGCTGCCGAAAAGGTCACGCACTCCGGGACACGCAAGGGCAAGGTCGTGACGGGAAGCAGCGTTGGACGCAGCAGCAAGGTCACCGGCGACGAGCCGGGCGCCATGCGCGAGCTGACCGGGACACAGTACACGCAGGCGGGCGCGCAGGGTAAACACCCGGCCAAGGTGGGGATCAGCCAGACGCTGCGCGGCGGAGCCGTGACCGGAACGCTGGTCGGTCGCGCAAGCCGTGTGACCGGCGACGAGCCGGGCAGTTGCCGCAACATCACCGGTGACGACTACGTCGGGCGTGAGCAATACGCGGGCTTTTGCGACAGCAGCCCGACACCGCAGGATCGCAAGGTGGGTCTTTCGCAGACCTTCAAGGGCAAGCCCGTCAGCGGCACCCTGACCGGCCGCTCCGAAAGAGTGACCGGCGATGAGCCCGGCACCTGCAAGTCGATCACCGGCACGCCTTACGCCGGCGCCGAGCAATACCGCGATTATTGCGAGCCACAGGAAACGACGCTGGCCAGCCTGCGAACGCCGCGCCGGCGTTCCACTCCCGGCGCGATGCTGAGCGGTCAGCAGCCCGGGCTTGACGGCAATATCACCGGTGCCGGGAAAGGCGCCTGCGAACCGGTCAGCGGCACGCCTTATGTCGGCGCCGATCAGTTTGCCGCCGCCTGTCCTTCGACACCGGCGGAAGCCGCAAGCCCGGATTTCCCCGTGCCGCTGGATGGCACGCCCTGGGGACAGTTCAGTGTCTCGAGCCCCGGACACGCCGTACAGGCCGGTGAACGGCATGGCGTAACCGGCACCCGCTATGAGCAGGGGCATATCACCGGGCCGTTCGGCATGGCCGGAGGCAAGGTCACTGGCACCGAAGAGTTCCGCTTCGGCAGCGACAGCATGCGGCACACGGCTGTTCTTTCCGGTGGCGAGTCAGTCCAGGGCCGGATCAAATCGCGTATTACCGGTGAAGGCATGGATGCGGGCCTGAAAATCACCGGCGATGACTGGGATCGCGGTGACAGTGTGACCGGCACCGAGGGAAGTTCGGCGCGCCGCAATCCGACGCGACAGGGCGGTGGCCAGAGTGTGCGGATGCAGCGGGAATTGAAGCGCAATGAAGCGATCGCCGAGCCGGTCAGCCGTGTCACCGGTAGCAGTGGCAATACCGAGAAGGGCGCCATGGTGACCTATTCCGGAGGCGCCCGGGGCTAAGTCGCCGGGGAAGAGAAACAGCAAATGTTGAACACGCGTCGCCATCAGAACCGTTCGCTGTGCTGGTCGCAAACCGCCGCGCCGGTGGCTTGCCCGGGCGTTGCCGATCCGGTGCGTGCGGCCACGCGCCGGGCGGATGCGGACCGGCATCCGCTGACCGACAGCCAGGAGAACGCCCGGCTGTTCGATTACGAGCAACGCGTCAAGTCCGCCTTCGACTCCATCGTGCCGACGCTGAAGCGCATTTCCGCGCTGCAGCATGAAGCGGATTTTGAAAGCCGTGCCCAGGCGATGGCGCGCGAACAGCTTGGATTCGAGTTGCCGGAAGCGATCCTCGCCGACGCATGGGTGACGCAACTGGACATGCGTCGGCTGTTCTCGTGGTGTGTCTTCGAAACCTATCACCGGTTCTGTGATGAGTTCTTCAGCTCCGATCCTCTCAGTCAGCCGCAGACCGACTTCCAGAGGTTTCTGATCGAATGCGGTTTCCACACGCTGGATATTTCACCGTGCGCCGACGGTCGCCTGGCGCATGTCATACGCTATGTCCTGCGTTTGCCCTACCGCGCTGTGCGCCGCAAATCCTACGCTGGCGCGCTGTTCGATATCGAGGACAGCCTGAGCAAGTGGACCGAAACCGAGTTGCAACGCTTTCGCGAAGGCAAGCCGAGCACGGCGGATGCACCGACACGCTATCTCAAGGCGGTGGCGTATCACTTCAGTTCGACCGATCCGGATAACGAAGGGTGCGCCGCGCACGCGTCCGATGTCCGGCGTGCGGCGCAGGCGGGACTGCAGCGCCTGCAGGCGTTTCAACAGGCGGTGCAGAACAGTTTCTGCTGTGGCGCCTCGATCGATCTGTTGCTGATCGGCCTGGATACCGACAGCGATGCGATCTGCGTCCACCTGCCGGATGGCGACGGCAATATCGATCTGGATAACCGTGTCGATGCGGGCGACATATATGACGCCACGCGCGCGCTGAGTCCGCAGCGGGCGGAACAGCATATTGCCGATCAGATCAGGCAGCGGGGTATCGATTTGCCGGAAGGCATGGCGAGGCTGATCGCCCGGTTGCTGAGCAACAACCTGTCGCAGATCGATTACGTACGCCACTATCACGGTGCGCGCTATCAGGATATCGGTCACGCCGAACGTTTCATCGGCGCCGGTATCGGATTCGAGGAAGTGCAGTTACGCAATCTGACTTACTTCGCCTACCTGCGCACCGTCGAAGAGGCGGCCGCGGATCTGGACGTGGGCGTAAAGATATTCAGCCGGCTGAATGTTGCGCATGGTCTGCCTGTTCCGGTCGTCGTGCGCTACGACTATCACGGCCAGGTGCCGGGAGCACGCGATCGCGCGATACAACACTGCCGTCGTGTCGACAGCGCCTTGCGCAGTCGATATGCCGATCTGGCCGAACGCGGCCTGCTGCACACTTTGCTGGTCGTGCGTGATTGCAGCGCAAGCCACCGCATCGAAATGATCGGTTCCTCGGTGAACGGTCCGGTAACGCAGGAGAGGCACTGATGAAGATCTGTCAGGTTGTGCGGCCCCTGGTTGCCACCAACCGCATTCCGGGACTCGAACACCGGCACATGCAGGTGGTGCGCGACGGCAGCGCGCTGCTGGTTGCAGTGGACGCGGTGGGTTGTATTCCCGATGACTGGGTGATCTGTGTGGGCAGTTCGGCTGCGCGCGAGGCGGCCGGAAGCAAGGAGTACCCAAGTGATCTGACCATCGTGGGGATCATCGATCACTGGCCGCCGGAAGAGGACACGCAGTAGTGGATATTCTGCAGGTCGAGGCATCCCTGGTCAGCACCCGGCGTGTCGAGGGGCTGAAACAGCGCAGTTTGCGGGTGTTGCGCGATGCCCAGGGTAAACGTCATGTGGCAGTGGATCCGGTCGGGGCGCGCCGGGGCAACTGGGTGTTTACGGTCAGTGGGTCGGCCGCACGTTATGCCGCCGGTGACTTTGACGTTCTGACCGATCTCACCATCGGCGGCATTATTGATTTCTGGGAGACTGACGCGGGTCAGTCATCCGGGAAAGACGAGACAACGGGACAGGCGTTGTAGCGATTCTTCAGTTCGACAACCGTTAAGAGAGTAGGAGACAGAAAATGGCAAACGAAAAGTACGGCATAGCGCTCGGCATGATCGAAACACGCGGCCTGGTGCCTGCCATCGAAGCGGCAGATGCCATGACCAAGGCGGCGGAAGTTCGTCTTGTCGGGCGGGAGTTCGTCGGTGGCGGTTATGTCACGGTTCTGGTTCGGGGTGAAACCGGTGCGGTCAACGCAGCGGTGCGGGCCGGTGCCGACGCCTGCGAACGCGTGGGCGACGGCCTGGTCGCCGCGCACATCATTGCCCGTCCGCACCGCGAGGTGGAACCGGTGCTGCCGACAGGTGGTGACGCGGACAAGGCCGCCGCGGCCTGACAGACAGACTTCACATTCAATTGAGACAGGAGTAACAGACCATGGCCGACCAGAACTACGGCATAGCACTGGGAATGATCGAAACACGCGGCCTCGTGCCCGCCATTGAAGCAGCGGATGCCATGACCAAAGCGGCAGAAGTTCGCCTGATCGGGCGCGAATTTGTCGGCGGCGGTTATGTCAGTGTGCTGGTGCGTGGCGAGACCGGCGCGGTGAATGCAGCCGTGCGCGCGGGCGCCGATGCCTGTGAGCGGGTCGGCGATGGCCTGGTTGCAGCGCACATTATCGCTCGTCCGCACCGCGAGGTTGAGCCCGTGCTCAGCGATACGGGCGGTGGCGCAAGGCGCAGTTGAGTGAACGGTTGGTGGATCGGCTGATCAGTCGTCATGCGCTATGCCAACGTTGATCAACGGGTGTTGGGTTATCTCGGCAGGGCTCTTAGCCTTGAGCTCTCGGCGGTCCAGTTGTACGCCACCCAGGCGCGACTTGTCGCGACCTGGGGGCTGGCCGGGATGGCCGAACGCCTCGGCACGGAAGCCGCGGAGGAAATGGCGCATGTCGAGCGGATCATCGGTCGCATGCTGGCGCTGGGCGCGGCGCCCAACGCGTCGCAACTGCGCCCGCCGGGCCTCGGCGACAGCCTGCAGGAACTGCTGCAACACAACTGTTCATTCGAGAACGAACTGGTCCGGCTTTATGGCGACGCGACACGGCATTGCGCCCGCATCGGCGATCATGACAACCGGCTGTTTTTTGAAACGCTGCTGGGCGAGGAGCAGGCGCATGCCCGGCAGCTGCTGCAGTGGCTCGAGGAGTTGCAACGGCCTGGCGCGACCGCGAGCACGTCGAGCGTAACTTGATCAGATGGGGAGCAGTCATGATTGAACATTGGCAGGAGCGGATTCGGCCCGCCCGCCTGGAGCGGCGCTACGAGTTTCCCGATTATCAGAGTTTGAGCAACTTCCTGGAGCGCGCGGCGCAAGTCTCCGAGCGCGAAGACCTGTATCCGGATATCGGCTTTGGCCGCGATTACGTCAATGTGACGATTCATGCCGCAGAAGGCAGCAATGAACTGGGCGAACGACAGCGTCGTTTTGCGGAGCATCTCGATGCATTGCTGCCGGACGAGCTGCGGGATTGACCAGGGCATGCCCATCATTGCTCTGGTTGGCAACAAAGGGGGTGCGGGCAAGACGACGCTGACCATGAACCTTGCAGCAGCCCTTGCGCGCCGCGGGTCAACGGTTGTGCTCGATGCGGATCCGCAGGGCTCGGCCCTGCAGTGGCGGGCCATCAGCGGGGATGCCAATGCGCTTCCCGCGGTAATCGACGCGACAAGCGAACTTGAGCCGACAGCCAGAGAGGTTGCTGCACAGCATAGCCACCTGGTCATCGACTGTCCCCCCTCGGTCAACGCCATCCAGACCCATGCGGCGCTGCGCATCAGCGACCTGGCGCTGATACCCGTGCAGCCTTCCCCGGTGGATTTGTGGGCCACGGTGCATATATCGCATGCGATCGAGCGTGCGCGGGAAAAGAACCCGCGGCTTTGCGGATTGCTGATCATTAACCAGATCGAGGCGCGCACCACGCTGTCCAGTTTGGTGCGCGAAGCTCTCGCAGAACTGGAGTTGCCGGTGGCGGCAACGGCGATTCGCCGGCGCGCCATCTATCGAACCAGCGCTCTGGAGGGCAAGAGCGTTCTGGAAATGGGCCGTCGCGGCGCCGTCGCCGCCTCGGAAGTCGACCAGCTGATCAACGAGGTAATGGCATTATGAGCGACAGCGACAAAACCCGGCAGAGGCTCGTGAACTCGATTCGCAAGAGCAAAGCCGACGCCGCCAGCAAAGCAGGAGCGACCGGGTCCGGACGTGCCGCGCCGGCGACGACAAAGTCTGCGCCACCGACGCCGAAGCCCGGGGCTGCGACCAGGTCCACGCCGTCAACGCCCGCGGACGTCCGCAGAACAGCGGATGCCTATCAGTGCGGGCGCCGGGTCTGGCCCGACTAAAGCAGGAGGTATCGATGTCCTTGCTCGGCAATCTGCTCATCCCGGCGGTACTGTTCTTTGCACTGGGGTTTCTCGCGCGGCTGGTAAAATCCGATCTGCGCATGCCGCCGGATCTGGCGAAGATGCTCTCGATCTACCTGCTGGTTGCAATCGGACTGCACGGTGGCTTTGCGCTTGGCAAGGCCGAACTGGCAATGGCGTTCAGTGCAGTGCTGTGGGCCATCGTGCTCGGGTTTGCGCTGCCGCTGGTCGGTTACGCGCTGTTGCTGGCGACGCGGCGCGTCGATCCCCTGAACGCCGCGGCCATCGCGGCCCATTATGGCTCGGTCAGCGCGGGTACGTTCATTACCGCAATAGCCTACCTCGACAACGCGGGCGTTGAATACGAAAGCTACCCCCTCATCATGCTTGCCGTCATGGAGTCCCCGGCAATTATCGTCGGCCTGCTCCTCGCATCCTGGTCGCGCCAGAAGCTGCTTGCCACCGCGCCTGTCGCAGGCGCCGCCGGGGCGGTAATGAACAACGGGGGGGATCGCCAGCTCGCCAGGTTGCTGCATGATGCATTCACCAATGGCAGCGTGATGTTGCTGATCGGCTCGATGGTCATCGGTGCTGTTTCCAGGCCCTCGGCGATGGAAAAACTGTTCCCCTTCGTCGACGAAATCTTCATGGGCGTGTTATGCCTGTTCCTGCTCGAGATGGGTATGGAGGCGGCGCGCCGCATAGGGGAATTTCGCAAAATCGGCGTGGTGCTGGTCAGTTTCGGTGTGATGATGCCGCTGGTCGGTGCCCTGTTCGGCATCCTGGTGGGGCAGTGGGTACTGGGTTTTGGTGTCGGTGGCACGACGCTTGTCGCGGTGCTTGGCGCGAGTGCTTCCTACATTGCCGTGCCGCCCGCGATGCGGCTGGCAGTGCCCGAGGCCAATCCGTCGTTTTATCTGACGTTGTCGCTGGGTATCACTTTTCCGTTCAATGTGGTGGTGGGTATTCCGCTGTACCACTTCCTCGCGACGCTTTTCGCAGCGGCTTGAGTTTGCAGCACAGGATTAGGGGTATGCACGAACTTGTTCCGGAAAAGCTGGTAACCATCATCGCCAATGACGTGTTCGAGGACAAACTGGTTGCGATTGTGCGCCGGCAGAAGGCCAGTGGCTATACCATCGTGCGGGCGCGCGGCGCCGGTAGCAGTGGCGAGCAATCCGGCATGCTCGATATCGATACCAACATTAAATTTCACGTGATTATCCCGGTGCAGGGCCTGTCCGGGTTGCTCGACGAACTTCGGGGCCTGAAACGCAGGGGATACAACATGACAGTGTTTGTGTCGGACGTCTCCGTCCTGGTTTCGTAGCCGCAAGGCGCTGGTGAGCAAGCAGGCGGTAACACGCAATGGCGAACCGGCATCGGGTGAAATGGGCAACCACACATTGAGGTAGAAACCTTATGCCACTGGTCAACATGAAAGATATGCTCGAGCACGCCTATGAAAACGGTTATGCCGTAGGCGCGTTTGATCTGGTCAATCTGGACTTTCTTCAGGGCATTCTGGATGCTGCTGAAGCCTGCCGCGCGCCGGTAATCCTGAGCCTGGCCGAATCGCATTTCGGTCACTTCGATTTCGATCTGTTGATGCCCGGCGTGGAGACCGCGGCGCAACGCGCTTCTGTACCGGTGGCGATTCAGCTGGACCACGGCGTCGACGCCGCGTCAGCGGTGCGCGCCATCAACCGTGGCTGCAACGGGGTCATGGTCGACTACTCTCACCTTTCCTGGCAGGAAAACCTCGCGGGTACCCGCGAGGTCGTCAGAACGGCCCGTGCCTGTGGTGTTCCGGTTGAAGGTGAACTGGGCTACGTGCCGGGTGTTGAAGGCGAGGACGCTGAGCGTCATCCGGGAGAGATTGCCTATACCACTGTCGGCGAGGCGAGGGCGTTTGTCGAAAAGACGGACGTGGATTTTCTCGCTGTTTCCGTCGGCACCGTGCATGGCCGGATGAAAGGCAAGCCGAAACTCGACTACCAGCGGCTAAAACAGATCAACGAGGCACTGGGCATACCGCTGGTCATCCATGGCGGAACCGGGCTCTCCGATGACCAGTTCCGGCGACTGATCACCAACGGCGCGGCGAAAATCAATTACTACACGGCATTGGCTGACGCCGCCGGAAACGCGATACGGAAAAACGTGCAGGCAGCGCGCAATAAAGGCTACACCAGCCTGGTAACAGGCGTGCGGGATGCGGTCAGTGTCGAGGCCGAGCGTTGCATGCGCCTGTGGGGGGCCTGTGGTCGCGCGGCCGAGGTGCTGGCGCAATGCAGACCCTGGGCGCCGGTGGAACACTTGATCATTTACAACGTGAACGAGCTGGATGAAAAGGGTGTGGCGGAGATGATGGCAGAGGGGCGTCGGGTACTGTCGGCTATTCCCGGTGTGCGCGAGGTGCTGGTCGGCACGGCGGTGAAGGATGAGGCTGCGTACCAGTACAGCTGGCTGGTGCGTTTCTGTGCCCCGGCGGTGATCGACAGCTATCGCGAACATCCCGACCACGTCGCCTTCGCCGACACGCGATTCCGGCCCGTGGCGGGCGAAAGAATCAGCATTGACTATCGGATTGTCGATGCAGAACCGCAAGGACCCGAGGAACCGCCGTCCGGTATCGCGGCTTACGGAGTGGAAAGTCGAGGAGCCGCGTCGGGAGTGGGCCGGACGCTTTAGCGGGTCGGGTGCAGGCAGGGCGGACGGCTTCATTCAAGGCGATGATGTGTTGCGGGTTGTCCAAAGGTTCACATGATTAAGTTACGAACCTATGTGTTTATCGACTCGTTGCAGCCGCAGCTCGCCGCCTACATGGGGACCGTCTCCCAGGGCTTCCTGCCCGTGCCGGGGGATGCCTGCATGTGGCTGGAAGTTGCGCCGGGGATGTCGGTACATCGTCTTACCGATGTCGCATTGAAAGCTACGCGCGTTCACCTCGGGCAGCAGGTCGTGGAACGCGCCTTCGGGTCCATGGTGTTTCATCACAGGGACCAGAGCGATGTCATCGAGGCGGGATTGAGCGTGCTGAGAGCGCTGGGCACAACAGAGGAATCGCGCCAGAAATGCCGCATCGCCTGGAGCGAGATCGTACGCGCGGTGACGCCCGATCATGCTGTGCTGATCAACCGGCAGGATCGCAAGGGTTCGATGATACTGCCGGGTCAGAGCATGTTCTTTCTGGAAACCGAACCGGCGGGCTATATTGTCTACGCCGCCAACGAGGCGGAAAAGGCGGCCAATATCACGCTCGTCGATGCGCGCGCGGTCGGCGCCTTCGGGAGGCTCACCTTGGCAGGCAAAGAGGCCGACATCGATGCGGCCGCCCACGCGGCGATAAATGCCGTGCGCAATCTGTCGGGGATTTAACGGGGATTCGCCGGATATCGAAGGCGCTTCAGTGTCATGCATCGACAATCGCTTTTACAATCGCTTGAGCGGTACAGAACACCTTACCTGGAAGAGGCGGCCATGGTCGAGCGAACGCGCCGTTTCATTCGGGAGCACGAGAACTGCTTTGACCGTGAACTCGTGCCCGGCCATGTGACCGGTTCAGCCTGGGTGCTGAATCCCGCGCGCAGCCATGTTCTGATGTTGCACCATCGCAAACTCGATCTCTGGCTGCAACCCGGCGGACATGCTGACAGGAATCCCGACATCCTGAGCGTGGTGCTCAAGGAAACAGCCGAAGAGTCCGGACTCGATCCGGCGCAGGTGCGCCTGCTGAGCGAAGAGATTTTCGATATGGATGTGCATACTATCCATGCCAGCGCCCACGACCAGCGCCACGAGCATTTTGACATCCGTTTTCTGGTCGAGATCGACGATCGCGTTCCCCTGCCCGGTAACCACGAGTCGCATGAAATCGGCTGGATACCTCTGGCGAGGGTATTGCGTTTCAATCATGCGCGCTCTTTTTACCGGATGGTTCAGAAAACGCGCCGGCTTGCGGTGTAGTGCATATTCAAGCCGCTTCTGATCGCCACTGCCCGATCGAATCAGCCAACGCCCGCAGCAAAGCTCCGCCATCTCCCCGCCAGGCACTGCCATGCATACAGGCAAGGGTAGTCGGACCTTCGGCCGCCAGCCGCTCGAGCATCTCCGTGGTGTTCGGCGTATGCGAGTAATAGTCCATCGTGCCGCGGAATGCCTCGCTCGGGCCCAGAATGTCAGTCTCGACGAGGGGCGTTTCGCCCGTCCCGCCCTGGGTGAACAGGTCGCCGCACAGCAGGGTGCGGGTGCTGTCGTCGAACATAAAACCGCACTCCCAGGCGTGGGGCAGGTGCGGTGTGTCGAACCAGCGCAGCGCGTGGCGTCCGAGAGTCAGCGTTTCCCCGTCAGCCAGCGCGATAGGCGCGCGGTCGGCGACGTCATTGACCGAAACCATCGCCGCCACCCGGCTGCACACCGGCACGGACGCGGGCGCGGCCGCGAGAAACTCGTTCAGCGCGCCGCATTCGTCGGCCTCGAAATGCGAGAACGCGATATAGCGCAGCTGTGACACGGGCAGTACCTGTCCGATGGCCTCCTGCACCAGCGGGAACAGGCGCCGCGGCCCGGTGTGGAACAGCATGGGTTTGTCGTCGACGAGCAGGTACTGGTTGAAGCTGAACGCGCCTCCCATGGGTAAGGTGATGGGGGTGTTGATGCGGTAGATGCCGTCTGCGATCTCGTGGATGTTGGTGCCGGATTGTGTGTTGGTTATCACGGTGACCTCCCGGATTTTGGTGGGTGTGCATGGAGGTGTAACGAAACGCCGGGTCGTTACACTTCCAATACGCAGGAGGTCGGAATATGCTGCTTCGATGCTCATTCCAGACGCTGACACCGGACCGGACGACGCCACGCTGGCGCTGCGCGTTGGACAGGCGGCGCCCGCCACGGATGCCGGGGCGGAGGCTGAACTGTGCCGGCGCCTCGCGCCGCGCGTGCGCCTCTATGGCTTGCGTCACCTGGGCAACGAGGCAGCGGCCGCCGATCTCATGCAGCAGGTAATGCTGCTGATGATCGAGCGCCTGCGCGCTGGTGCCCTGCGCGAGCCGGAACGCCTCGCTTCTTTCGTGTTCGGCATCTGCCGCATGGC
Organism: Thiogranum sp.; assembly: GCA_024102665.1. Classification (GTDB taxonomy): domain Bacteria; phylum Pseudomonadota; class Gammaproteobacteria; order DSM-19610; family DSM-19610; genus Thiogranum. Next base: position 72,751 of record JAGFJP010000152.1, read on the forward strand.
GGTGCTCGATCTGCGGCGCGGACATGCGCGGCGCGAACGGTTGCTGGAAACATACGGCGACGCGCTCGCGCCGCCGGAACCGCCGGCGCCGGAATTCGACCGCGAACGCCTTACCCGTTGCCTCGAGTGCTTGCCGGAGCGCGAGCGCACCGTGTTGCTGATGACCTTCTATGACGACATGCCGGCCGAAGCGCTGGCAAATGAACTGAATCTCAGCCAGGCGAACGTGCGCGTGATCCGGCACCGTGGCCTCGAGCGTCTGCGTGCGTGCGTCACCGGAGAAAGCGCATGAAGTGCGAATCACCCCTGGATCGGGATACGCTGCTCGCCTACCGGCTCGGGGAACTCGATGCCGACAGCGAGGCGCGCGTCGAGGAACACTACCTCGGCTGCGCCGCCTGCAGCCGCCGGCTGGAGGAACTCGCAGCGCTGGCGGGGGAGGCGCGCGCCGTGACGCGGATGAGCGGGGTGAATTTCGTTGCCAGCGATGCATTCGTTCGCCGGCTGTCGAAAAGCGGCCTGCAGGTGCGCGAGTATTCCGTGCCGTGGAACGGTTCGGTGAACTGCACGGTCGCGCCCGGGGACGATTTCGTGGTGGCCCGCCTGGAGGCGCCGCTCGCCGAGGTGCAGCGCGTCGACATGGTCTACCTCGACAGCGACGGCAAACCTGAAATGCGGCAGGAGGATGTTCCCTTCGTTGCGGCAAGCGGCGGTGTATTGCTGTCGACGCGCATCGACACTGTGCGGGCCCTGCCGAAGACGACGCTGCGGGTTCGCTTGCTTGCCGTCGACGACGGGGCGGAGCGCACGCTTGGCGAATACAGGTTCAACCACACGCCGTACAGCGCGCAGAGACCTGAATGAAACCACGCATCAGCATGATCACCCTTGGCGTCCGCGATCTCGCCGCTTCGGTGAAATTCTACGAACAAGGTCTGGGGTTCCCCCGCATGGACTCGCCACCGGAAGTCGCGTTCTTCACCCTCAGCGGAACCTGGCTGGGCCTGTACGGTCGCGACGCCCTGGCCGAAGACGCCACAGTGCCTTCGCAAGGCAGCGGCTTCGAATCTTTCACGCTGGCGCACAACGTCCACTCGGAAGCGGAGGTCGATGAAGTGGTGAACCAGGCGGTCAAAGCCGGAGCCACCCTTGTCAAACCGCCGCAAAAAGTATTCTGGGGCGGCTATAGCGGCTACTTCGCCGACCCGGATGGTCACCTGTGGGAAGTGGCGTACAATCCGCTGTTCCGGGTTGGACCGAGTGATGATGCAATATGAGCAGTTTACCTGAATGTCCCAAATGCGGTTCCGCGTACGTCTACGAAGACGGCAGTCTCTATGTCTGTCCGGAATGCGCCCACGAATGGTCGAAAGAGGCGCTCGCCGAGGCGACTGACGAGAAGCGCGTGGTGCGTGATGCCTATGGCAATGTGCTGAATGACGGTGACTCGGTCACGGTGATCAAGGACCTGAAAGTCAAAGGTTCGTCATCGGTGGTCAAGGTCGGAACCAGGGTGAAAAACATCCGTCTGGTCGAAGGCGATCACGACATAGATTGCAAAATCGACGGCATCGGCGCCATGGGCCTGAAATCGGAATTCGTGAAGAAGGCGTAGATGGACGCCCGCATTCACCACGTCAGCCTGATTACCGGCGACCTCTCGGCCTCAATCGCATTCTATGCCGATCTTCTCGGCGTCAGCGTCGATCCGGGCAGACCGGATCTCGGCTATCCCGGTGCCTGGCTGAATGTCGGCGACCAGCAGATTCACTTGCTGGTGTTGCCGAACCCGGACCCGATCGAGGGCCGGCCGGCGCATGTCGGACGGGACCGGCATGTTGCATTCAGCGTTGGTTCGATTGCGCAGATCGAGGCGCGATTGGAAGCGGCGGGTACCCCCTTTACCCGCAGCCGCTCGGGACGGCGCGCCTTATTCTGTCGCGACCCGGACGGTAACGGCGTGGAGCTGATCGAGGCGCCCTGAGGTTGTTCGCTAACCCGCCTGATCCAGCCCTTCCACCAGCTTGTCGCGCAATCGTGTCTGTTCTTCATCCGTCAGCGGTGTACCACTGCTGTTGGTGACGTAGAACACGTCTTCCGCCTGCGAACCGAAGGTCGCGACCTTGGCGCTCTCCAGCACCGTGCCGTTGGCGTCGAAAATGCGACCGACGCGGGACAGCAAACCGGGATAGTCTGTCGTGAACAGCTCCACGATGGTGCAACGGTCGTTGCGGTCGCGCAGGAAATTGACCCGCGTATCGACCTTGAAATGCCGCACCCGGCGTGGCATCGGACGCGATACCGGCAGCGAAGACGTGTCCGTCGATGCCATTTCCCTGCGCATCAGGGTCAGCAGTTCCTCGACCTGGTAGGGATCGACAATCGGCTCGCCCGAGGCATCCAGCAACACGTAGGTGTCGATGGCGTAGTTGCGCTTCGAGGTCATGATGCGCGCCTCGGTGATGGTCAGGCCGAGCTGGTCGAGCAGCGCGGTGGTGCGGCTGAACAACCGCGCATTGACGGGTGAATAGATGAACAGGCTGCTGCCGCCGCGCTCGGTCTGCGGGCGCAGGTCGACGCGCACGCCTTCGGAGTGACCCGGCTCGAGAATGATCTGCGCATGCCAGATGATTTCGTCGGCCTTGTGACGCAGGAAATAATAATCCGGGAAGTCGTCCCACAGGCGCTGCAGTTGCTCCGGGTCGATGCCGCGCGCAATCAGGCCCTGGCGCGCCGCTTCCTTGATGTCGTTGATCAGCTCGCCGCGCAGCAGGGGGTTTTCCAGGCCGCGGCTCAGGGCGAGCCGGGTGGTGGTGTAGAGATCCTTGAGCAGCGCGTCCTTCCAGCTGTTCCAGAGATTCGGGTTGGTGCCGCGGATGTCGCCGACCGTCAGCAGGTAAAGATAATCCAGCCGCACGATGCTGCCGACCACGCGCGCGAATTCGTTGATCACTTCCGGGTCGGAGGTGTCGCGGCGCTGCGCGACCTGTGACATCAGCAGATGATTCTGCACCAGCCAGCTGACCAGGTTGCAGTCGTACTCGCTCAAGCCGTGCAGGCCCAGGAATTCCAGCGCATCGGCGGCGCCGAGCTCGGCGTGATCGCCACCGCGGCCTTTGCCGATGTCGTGAAAAAAACCGGCCAGATACAGCAGCTCGCGCTTGGGAATGGTCTCGGCGATGCGGCTGCACAGCGGAAACTCGTGGGCGTAGCGGGAGATCGAAAAACGCCGCAGGTTGCGGATCACGAACAGCGTGTGCTCATCCACGGTATAGGCATGGAACAGATCGTGCTGCATCTGCCCGATGATGTTGCCGAAGGTCGGATAATAGGCGCCCAGAATCCCGTAGCGGTTCATGCGCCGCAATTCGTGTGTCAGGCCGCGCGGCTGGCGGAAGATTTCCATGAACAGGCTGCGGCAGCGCAGATCGGCGCGAAAGCTGTCATCGATCAGATAACAATGATCGCGCACCAGGCGGATGGTGGACGCGCGCACGCCCTTGAGCTTGCTGTTTTGCTGCATCAGCAGGAACAGCTCCAGCAGCGCGAATGGATAGCGCTTGAAGATGCGTTCATGGACGACTTCGAGAAAGCCCTTGCGCGCCTGGAAACGGCGATTGATCGGAACCACCTCGCCGGGATCGCCGGCGTAGAGAATCATTTCCTTGAAAAGCTGCAACAGCATTTCGTTGAGCCGGCTCAGTTCGCGGATGGCGCGGTAATAATCGCGCATGAAATGCTCGACACCCAGCTCGTGTTCGCTGTCGCGGTAACCGAACTGTTTTGCCAGGGTGCGCTGGTGATCGAACAGCAGGCGGTCCTCGCGGCGTTTGGTCAGGTGGTGCAGGCCGAAGCGCACTTTCCACAGAAAGCGCTGGCCCTCCATCAGGGCGTGGTATTCGTTCTCGGTAATCAGGCCGCGGCTGACCATGTCTTTCACGCGGTCGGTTCCGAAGTGGCGCTTGAAAACCCAGCCGATCACCTGCGCGTCGCGCAACCCGCCGGGGCCTTCCTTGACGTTCGGCTCGAGGTTGTACATGGCGTCGTCGTAGCGTTCGTAGCGTTCTTCCTGTTCGCGCAGCTTGGCTTCGAAAAAATCCCTGCTGGGCCAGATGTGCGCTGGGCCGACGCTGTCGCGCATGGTTTCGAACAGGGGCCTGGAGCCGGTCAGCAGGCGCGCTTCCATGAGACTGGTGGCGACGGTGATGTCGGCGGCCGCCTGGCTGCTGCATTCCTCGAGGGTGCGCACGCTGTGCCCGACCTCCAGGCCGATGTCCCACAACAGCATCAGGAAGTTCTCCAGCCTGCGACCGGTGTCGGCGTCTTCCGCGGCGGGCAACAGAATCATCAGGTCGACATCGGAACCGGGCAGCAGTTCGTTGCGTCCGTAACCGCCGACCGCCACCAGGGCGCCGTCGAGATCACCCATGACCCGGTTCCAGCACTGCGACAACACCTGGTCGACCACCCAGCTGCGCGCATGCACCAGCGATTCGATATCCGCGCCGGCGAGAAACTTGGCGCTCAGAATCCGGTTTGCTTCCTTGATGAAGGCGCGGCAGCGGCTGGTCGAAGGCTGGCTGTCAGCGAGCGCGCGTTCCAGTTCCGGCATGTCGAACCATTCCGGAAAGGCATCGCCGGGCGGCGCCTGTGATGACGCTGCCGATGGACTGCCCTCGGCTGTCATCAGATCTCCTCGCCGGAGCGCAGCGTCAGCACCTCGTGGCCGTCGGCCGTGACGAGGATGGTGTGCTCCCATTGCGCCGACAGACTGTGGTCCTTGGTCACCACGGTCCAGCCGTCTTTCAGCACCTTGGTGTGGCGCTTGCCGACGTTGATCATGGGCTCGATAGTGAAGGTCATTCCCGCTTCCAGCACCATTCCGGTCCCCGGGCGGCCATAGTGCAGCACCTGCGGGTCTTCGTGGAATTCACGGCCGATGCCGTGCCCGCAGTATTCGCGCACCACCGAATAGTTGTGCGCCTCGGCGTGGCGCTGGATGGCGTGGCCGATGTCGCCCAGACGCACGCCGGGCCTGACCATGCGAATGCCGAGCGCCATGCACTCGTAGGTGGTCGCGGCCAGGCGTCGCGCAATGACCGAGGGTTCGCCGACAAAAAAGATCTTGCTGGTGTCGCCATGGAACCCGTCCTTGATCACCGTGACATCGATATTCAGCATGTCGCCGTTTTTCAGAATCCTGTCGCCGGGAATCCCGTGGCACACCTGGTGATTGAGCGACGTGCAGATGGATTTCGGGAAGCCGCGGTAGTTGAGCGGGGCGGGGATCGCCTGTTGCTCGTTGACGATGAAATCATGGCACAGTCTGTCCAGCGCGTCGGTGCTGGCGCCGGCCTTGACATGCGGCTCGATCATTTCCAGCACCTCGGCGGCGAGGCGGCCGGCGACGCGCATTTTCTCGATTTCTTCCGGTGTTTTGATGGATACGCTCATGACTTCCCGCGCCGGTCTGATCCGGCACGAATCAGTATCTGGCTGATAATTGAGAGGGTCCGGCTAAGTTGCCGAATTAATTGCTGTTCCGGGTAGTGTATGGTATAAAAGCGCGCTTGTTAACAGGCCCTGGCACTGTGTCTGTCGACAAGAACCGGAACCGCTGGTTCCATTAAACATAAATCCACACATACGCCGGCACGTGCAGCCGGGTGCCTTGCGGCCGCTTGCGGCTGCCGGGTTGCTGCACGGGGCGTATGGAGGCTCAACCCTAAAAAAGAGGTTTTTATCATGTCGAGCGTAACCATGCGCCAGATGCTCGAGGCTGGCGTGCATTTCGGGCATCAGGCCCGTTTCTGGAATCCGAAGATGGCGCCCTATATCTTCGGTGAACGCAGCAAAATCCATATCATCAATCTGGAAAAGACGCTGCCCCTGTACAACGATGCCATGAATTTCATCGGCAAGCTCGTTGCCAACAAGGGCACGGTGCTGTTTGTCGGCACCAAGCGCTCCGCGCGCGAAACCGTGCGCGCCGAGGCCGAGCGCTGCAAGATGCCGTACGTGAATCATCGCTGGCTGGGCGGCATGCTCACCAACTTCAAGACGGTCCGCCAGTCCATCCGCCGCCTCAAGGAGCTGGAAGCGATGGAGCAGGACGGCACCTTCGAGAAGATCAACAAGAAAGAAGCGCTGATGCGCACCCGCGAGAAGGAAAAGCTGGATCGCAGCCTCGGCGGCATCAAGGACATGAACCGGCTGCCTGACGCCATGTTCGTGGTCGATGTCGGACACGAGAAGATCGCCATCGCCGAAGCCAAGAAGCTCGGCATTCCGGTGATCGGCATTGTCGATTCCAACAACTCGCCGGAGAACATCGATTACGTGATACCCGGAAACGATGATTCCATTCGCGCCGTGCAGCTCTACGTGCAGGGTGTTGCGGACGCCGTGCAGGAAGGCCGCAGCGCAATGGCGCAGGTCGGCGGCACCAGCGAGGATGAATTCGTCGAGGTTGGCGAAAACGCGAACGCCTGACGGATCGTTGCAGTAATCCGTTTCACAGCAATTCAGGATCAAGAGGTAAGAGTCATGGCAATTACAGCCGCGCAGGTCAAAGAACTGCGTCAGCGCACCAACTGCGGCATGATGGAATGCAAGAATGCCCTGGTGGAAAGCGACGGCGACATGGAAGCAGCTGCCGAGGCACTGCGCAAATCCGGTCTCGCCAAGGCTGACAAGAAAGCCGGCCGCATCGCGGCCGAAGGCACCATCGTGGTGGAAGTCAGTGGCGACGGCAAAAGCGCCGCGCTGGTCGAAGTCAATTCCGAAACCGACTTCGTGGCGCAGAAGGACGAGTTCCAGGGTTTCGCCGCTGCGGTGGCCCGCCGTGTGCTGAGCGACGCGCCGGCGGATCTGGACGCCCTGATGAGCATGCCGCTGAACGACAGCGGCGAGACCATCGAGGAAGCGCGCCGCGGTCTGATTGCAACTATCGGTGAAAACATCAACGTGCGCCGCTTCATTCGTCGCGAGGCGGGCAGCGCAACCATTTCCAGCTATCTGCATGGCAACCGTATCGGCGTGCTGGTGGAAGTCGATGGCGGTGACGCCGAGCTGGCCAAAGATATCGCCATGCACATCGCCGCGAGCAAGCCGGTGTGCCTGGACGAGAGCGGTGTGTCGCAGGACATGCTCGACAAGGAAAAGGAGATTTTCTCCGCGCAGGCGCAGGCCAGCGGCAAGCCCGCCGAGATCATCGAAAAAATGGTGGTGGGCCGCTTGCGCAAGTTCCTCGGTGAAATCACTTTGCTCGGTCAGCCGTTCGTGAAGAATCCGGATCAGACTGTCGGCCAGCTCGTGAAGGAGGCCGGCGCGAAGGTGATCGGCTTCGATCGCCTGGAGCTGGGTGAGGGGGTCGAGAAGAAAACCGAAAACTTCGCCGAAGAGGTCATGGCGCAGGCCCGGGGCAACTGATTCCGTGCTCGCCGCACCGGGGACGCGAAGTCGGCTTCCCGGTATGATAAACGGGGTCGCGCTGCGGCCCCGTTTCGTAATGGAGCCCGGCGCGACGGGCAGCGCGTCGACTGCGTTTGAACGATCCAACAAGCAACGTTAATATAATTGCGCAACTTATTGTAAAGACAGGACTATGGAACAGACGCGATTTGCCTATAAACGCATCCTCCTTAAACTGAGCGGGGAGGCCCTCATGGGCGATGGCGATTACGGCATCGATCCAGGGGTCATTCGGCGCATTGCCGCGGAGATCCATGAGCTGGCGCAGAACGGCTTGCAGATCGGTGTGGTGATCGGGGGCGGCAATATTTTTCGCGGCGCAGGTCTGGCGCAGGGTGGCATGGAGCGCGTGACCGCCGACCAGATGGGCATGCTGGCCACGGTCATCAACTCGCTGGCCATGCAGGATGCAGTGGAAAAATTCGGTACGCCCTGCCGCGTGATGTCGGCGCTGAAAATCAACCAGGTCTGCGAGGACTACATTCGCCGGCGCGCGGTGCGCCACCTCGAAAAAGGACGCGTGGCGCTGTTCGCGGCCGGCACCGGCAACCCGTTTTTCACCACCGATTCGGCGGCCAGCCTGAGGGCGATCGAAATCGGCGCGGATATCATGCTCAAGGCGACCAAGGTGGACGGGGTGTATGATGCCGATCCGGTAAAGCACCCGGACGCGAAACGCTACGACACGCTGAATTACGATGAAGCGATCAACAGGAAGCTCGCGGTCATGGACGCCACCGCACTGGTGCTGTGTCGCGATCACGGTATGCCTTTGCGCGTGTTCAACCTGCAGACGCCGGGCAACCTCAGCCGGATTGTGGCTGGTGAAAACATAGGAACGCTGGTGGAGTAATTGCGATGATTGAGGAGATCAAGGCGGATGCCCGCACCCGGATGGGCAAGAGCATCGAGGCGCTCAAGCACGAACTGAGCAAGATCCGCACCGGCCGTGCGCATCCCAGCCTGCTCGACCATATCAAGGTCGAGTACTACGGCTCGGAAGTGCCGTTGTCCCAGACTGCCAATATCTCTGTCGAGGATTCGCGCACATTGATGATCGTGCCCTGGGAGAAATCCATGGTGCAGGCCATCGAGAAAGCGATTATGAAATCCGACCTGGGTCTGAATCCCAATACCGCCGGTACCTCGATACGCATCCCCATGCCGCAGCTGACCGAAGAGCGGCGCAGGGACATGGTCAAGGTGGTGCGCTCCGAAGGCGAGGCGGCGCGGGTTGCGATCCGCAACATCCGCCGCGACGCCAACAACGACTTCAAGGAACTGCTCAAGGAAAAAGAGATTTCGGAAGACGAAGCACGGCGCGCCGAAGACGAAATCCAGAAAATCACCGACCAGTTCGTCGAGCAGGTCGACAAGGTGCTGGCTGTCAAAGAAGCCGAGCTGATGGAAATCTAGGACCCGACAAAGCATTGCGAAATACCATGGCAAAGCGGGAAGTCCAGCGGGGTGTTGCAGAACGCGCAGGCGGGTTGCGCTGATGGCGCAGGAAAACGTCCAGCCCGAAGCCCGCAGCGCCGAACAGCGCGTGCCGCGGCATGTCGCCATTATCATGGACGGCAATGGCCGCTGGGCGAACGCCAGGAGCCTGCCGCGCTACATGGGGCACCGTGAAGGCGTGAAAGCGGTGCGGCGGGTGGTCGAGTCCTGCCTTGATCAGGGTATCGAGACCCTGACCCTGTTTGCGTTTTCCAGCGAAAACTGGCGCCGCCCCAAGACCGAAGTCGGTCTGCTCATGGATCTTTTCGTGCACACGCTGCAAAAGGAAGTCAACCGGCTCGATCGCAACGGTGTGCGCATGCGTTTCATCGGTGACCGCGAGGCATTCAACGAAAAGCTGCGGTCGCTGATGGACGCCGCCGAAGCCCAGACCGCGCACAACGACAAGCTCACCCTGGTGATCGCCGTCAACTACGGCGGGCGCTGGGACCTGGCGCAGGCGGCGCGACGCCTCGCCGAGCGCGTCGCGCAGGGCGAGCTATCCGCGCAGGACATCGACAGCGAGGCGCTGGGACGCGAGCTTTGCATCGCCGATCTGCCGGAGCCGGATCTGTTCATACGCACCGGCGGCGAGCAGCGCATCAGCAATTACCTGTTGTGGCAACTGGCCTATACCGAGTTGTACTTTACCGATCTGTTGTGGCCCGATTTCGACAAAGCCGCTTTTGACGATGCGCTGCGATCCTTCCATGGTCGACAAAGACGGTTCGGCCGCACCGGCGACCAGGTGGAGCAGTCCGATAGTGCTTAAACAAAGGATTCTCAGCGCGCTGGTGCTGGTGCCGCTGGTGATCCTGGCGGTACTGAAACTTGGGCCTGTGCCGTTCGCGCTGATTGTCGGCGCCGCGTTGCTGGTGGCGGCCTGGGAGTGGTCCGACCTGATACCGCTGAGAAGCAACGCCGCGCGGCTTTCCTACGTGGCGATGACACTGGCCATGCTGGCGCTGGCGTGGAATTTCGCCAGGCTGGAGCTGATCGTCAACACCCTGTTGTGGTTCACGCTGGCGCTGTGGCTGGGCGCCCTGTTCTGGATCACCCGGCCCGCCCTGGGCGCCGCGGTTGTCTGGCCGCATTCGGTCGTCAAGGCGGTGCTGGGGTTTCTGATAATCACCAGCACCTGGCTGGCGCTGGTGGTGCTGCACAGCCGGCCGGACAATGGTCCGCACTGGGTGTTGTTCATCCTGTTCCTGGTATGGTTCGCCGACAGCGGCGCGTTTTTCGCCGGCAGGCAGTTCGGCCGCACTCGGCTGGCGCCACTGGTCAGCCCCGGCAAGACCTGGGAAGGCGTGTTCGGTGCGCTGGTGACAAGCCTGCTGCTGGCGTTCGGCTATGCGCATTTCATCGGATTGCGTGGCGCGGTGCTGGCCAGTTTCGTGCTCGTGTGCATGGTCACGGTATTGTTTTCCATTGCCGGCGATCTGCTCGAAAGCCTGTTGAAACGCCATCACGGCGTCAAGGATTCCGGAAGCCTGATTCCGGGACACGGCGGCATGCTGGACCGCATCGACAGCCTGCTGGCGGCGGTGCCGATTTTCCTTTTCGGTATACGGTGGATAGACCTGTGAGCGGATCACTGGGTGTTACCGTGCTGGGCGCCACCGGTTCCATCGGTGTCAGCACCCTGGATGTGCTCGCCCGCAACCGCGCGCGTTACCGGCTGGTGGCATTGACCGCCAACCGCGACGTCGAACGGCTTGCCACGCAATGCATCGCCCACCAGCCGCAATACGCCGTGCTGGCCGACGCCTCGGCGGCGCAACAGCTGCGCGAGCGCCTGCGTGATGGCGCGCCCGATGTGCAGGTGCTGGCAGGCAGCGAGGGGCTGGTGAAAGTCGCCGGGTTGCCGGAGGTCGATTGCGTGATGGCGGGGATTGTCGGCGCCGCCGGCCTGCTGCCGACCCTGGAAGCGGCGCGCACCGGCAAACGGGTGCTGCTCGCCAACAAGGAAGCGCTGGTGATGTCCGGCGACCTGTTCATGCAGCAGGTCAGGGAGGGCGGTGCCGTGCTGCTGCCGGTCGACAGCGAGCACAATGCCATCTTCCAGTGCATGCCTGCCGGCTTTGTGCCGGGTTCCGGCCATCCCGACGGGGTGCGTCGCATCATGCTCACCGCCTCGGGCGGTCCGTTCCGAACCACGCCCCTCGAATCGTTGTCACAGATAACACCCCAGCAGGCCTGTGCGCACCCGAACTGGGATATGGGCCGCAAGATTTCCGTGGATTCCGCGACCATGATGAACAAGGGTCTGGAAGTCATCGAAGCCTGCTGGCTGTTTTCCGTTTCCGAATCGCTGGTGCAAGTCGTGATACATCCGCAAAGCGTTGTTCATTCCATGGTGCAGTACCGCGACGGATCGGTGCTGGCGCAGATGGGCAATCCGGACATGCGCACGCCTATCGCCCATGCGCTTGCCTGGCCGGAGCGCATCGAGGCTGGCGTGGACGCGCTCGACATGTTCAAGGTCGCGCGCCTGGATTTCGAGCCGCCGGATCTGCAGCGCTTCCCCTGCCTGCGCCTGGCGCAGGAGGCCTGGAAAGCCGGCGGCACGGCATCCACCGTGCTGAACGCGGCGAACGAAGTGGCGGTGCAGGCGTTCCTGGACGGCGAGCTGGCATTCACGGGCATCCCGGCGATTATCGAATCGACCCTGTCGCGCGTCGCGATTCGCGCAGCCGATTCCCTGGCGGCGATTCTCGAAGCCGATGCGCTGGCGCGCCAGTGCGCCCTGGAGCGGGTGAGCGCGGGCACGAGCCGAAGGGTGTCGTCATGAGTGCCTTCGGCAGTTCCTTGCTGGCATTCATTGTCGCTATCAGCGTGCTGGTGGCGATCCACGAGTTCGGCCACTTCTGGGTGGCGAAGCGTTTGGGCGTCAAGGTGCTGCGATTTTCCATCGGTTTCGGCAAGCCGCTGTGGGGGCGGCGCTTCGGCGCCGACAACACCGAATTCGTGATCAGCGCCCTGCCGCTCGGCGGTTACGTGAAAATGCTCGATGAGCGTGAAGCGCCGGTGGCGCCCGACGAGGCGCAGCGTTCCTTTAACCGCAAGTCCCTGTCGGTGCGCACGGCGGTCATCGCCGCCGGGCCGGCGGCCAATTTCCTGTTCGCGCTGCTGGCGTACTGGCTGATGTTTGTCAGCGGGGTGCCCGGACTTAAACCGGTGGTCGGGGAAGTGGCGCCTGAATCGGTGGCCGCCTACGCGGGGTTCCGCGAACAGGATCAGCTGCTGAGCGTCGGCGGCAAGGAAACGCCGACCTGGGAAGCCGCCACCCTGGAACTGCTGGACGCTGCGCTGTCGCGCGACGCGGTCGAGATCGGTGTGCTCTCCGGGGACCAGCAGCAAAGGGTGCTGGCGATCGATTTCGGCGAAGTGTCAGGCGCGCTGGACAAGGGCGGCCTGCTCGATAACCTGGGGCTGTCGATCTGGCGACCCGACTTCCCGGCGGTCATCGACCGACTGGTGCCGGACGCGCCGGCCGAAGTGGCCGGTTTCATGCCCGGTGATCGCGTGGTGGCGGTGAACGGCACGCCCGTCGACGGCTGGGCGGACTGGGTGAAGTATGTGCGCGCGCGTCCCGGCGAAGCGCTGCGCGTGAACCTGGTGCGCGACGACGATGAACTGGAACTCACGCTGGTCCCGAAGCCGGTAAAGGAAAACGGCGAAACCATCGGCCAGATCGGCGCCTATGTGCGCCAGCCCGAAGCCGCTGTGCTGGAGAGCATGCGCACGGAGGTGCGTTACGGTCCGCTGGAATCGATCGGCAAATCCGTGGACAAGACCTGGGAGATGACCACGCTCACCCTGCGCACGCTATGGGGCATGGTTTCCGGACGGGCTTCGGTCGAGAACATCAGCGGCCCCATCAGCATCGCCCAGTACGCGGGCTACTCGGCGAGCATCGGTCTTGCCAGTTTCCTCAAGTTTCTGGCGATCGTCAGCGTCAGCCTGGGCGTGTTGAACCTGCTGCCCATTCCGATACTCGACGGCGGACATCTGCTGTACAACGCGCTCGAATGGCTGCGCGGACGCCCGCTGTCAGAGGCCGCGCAGCAGGTCGGGCAACAGGTCGGCATACTGCTGCTGCTGATCCTGATGAGCATCGCCTTCTATAACGACATATCCCGCCTGTTCGGGGCGTAACCGGGTTTCGAGATTTCTATGCGGCGCTGTCTGAAGCACATCATTATCGGCATGGCCATGGTATCCACAGCGCAGGCTTTCGAACCCTTCGAGGTGAAGGACATCCGCGTCGAGGGCCTGCAACGCATCGCGCCGGGCACAGTGTTCAACTACCTGCCGGTGAAGGTCGGAGACCGCTTCAACGAGCTGGAGTCGGAGCGGGCGATACGCTCGCTGTTCAAATCAGGTTATTTCAAGGATATCCAGCTGGAACGCGACGGCGATATCCTGGTCGTGCAGGTCATCGAGCGACCGGCGATCGCCAGCATCAAGATCCAGGGCAATGAGGACATCGAGACCGAGCCGCTGCTCGGTTCCCTGAAAGACATCGGTTTCGCCGAAGGCAGCGTGTTCAACCGTTCGCTGCTGGAACAGGTCGAGCAGGAACTCGAGCGCCAGTATTTCAGCCGCGGCAAATACGGCGTGAAGATCGAGACCACGGTGACGCCACTGGAACGCAACCGCGTCGGCATACTCATCGATGTATCGGAAGGCGTGGTCGCCAAAATCAGGCAGATCAATATTGTCGGCAACCAGGCGTTCGATGACGAAACGCTGCTCGACAACTTCGAGCAGGGCACCTCCGGATTCATGTCGTTCTACACCAAGAACGACCAGTACTCGAAGCAGAAACTGGCGGCGGACCTGGAAACCCTGCGCTCCTGGTACCAGGACCGCGGTTACATCAAGTTCAATATCGAATCCACCCAGGTCTCGATTACGCCCGACAAGAAAGACATCTACATCACCATCAATGTCAGCGAAGGCGAGCAGTATCGCGTCAGTGAAATACGGCTGGCGGGAGAACTCGTCGTGGCGCCGGAAGAACTGTTCCCGGAATTCCAGATCAATGCCGGGGAGGTATTTTCACGCAAACAGGTGACCAGCACTGTCACCCGCATTTCCGACAAGCTGGGCAACATCGGTTACGCCTTCGCCAATGTCAACACCGTGCCGGACGTCAATGAGGAAACGCGCGAAGTGGCGCTGACATTCTTTGTCGATCCGGGCAAGCGCGTGTATGTGCGGCGCATCAATTTCGCCGGCAAC
>JAGFJP010000157.1 GCA_024102665.1 Thiogranum sp.
AATGACAGGCGAATTACCCTGCAAAACAGCGGGGCAAGGAATATCGATGACCACACCGTTACGCCTCTTGATGGTGGAAGACAACGAAGACGACGCGCATCTGCTGCTGCTCAAGCTGCGTCGTGCCGGCTATGAACCGGATCACATGCGCGTGTGCAGCGAGGCCAACCTGCGCGCAGCGTTGCAGGATGGCGACTGGCAGATCGTGATTTCCGATTACGCCATGCCGGGGTTCAGCGGCCTCGAAGCCCTGCGCATCCTGAAAGAGATGAAAGCTGACATTCCTTTCATTCTGGTCTCAGGCACGGTCGGCGAGGAAATCGCCGTCGATGCGATGCGCAAGGGCGCCAATGATTACATCATGAAGGACAATCTGGCGCGGCTGATCCCCGCCATCGAACGCGAACTCAGGGAAGCCCGCGAGCGCATCGACCGTCGGCGCACCGAGGAATCGCTTTACCAGGAACGCGAGCGCGCGCTGGTCACGCTGCACTCCATCGGCGACGGCGTCATCACCACAGATGCGGAAGGCTGCGTCGACTACATGAACCCGGTAGCGGAAAGCGTAACGGGGTGGACCTACGGCGAAGCGCAGGGCTACCCGCTGCCCGAGGTGCTGCCGCTGGTCGATGAAGTCACGCGCGAACTCATCGAAAGTCCCGCTGAAATCAGCCTGCGCACCGGGCGCGTTGTCAGCCTCAGCGAACAGTGCCTGCTCGTCAACCGCAACGGCCAGGAATTTCATATCGAGGATTCCGCGGCGCCGATCTTCGATCGCGACAATCGCGTGATCGGCGCCGTGCTGGTGTTTCACGACGTCACGCGGGAACGCCGCATGGCGCGGCAGATGACCTGGCAGGCGACGCACGACAGCCTCACCGGGCTGGTCAACCGCAACGAGTTTTCCGAACGCCTGTCGAATCTGCTGGCGGGCATGCTGGGCAGCGAGGAGCGGGAACACGCGCTGCTGTACCTCGACCTGGATCAGTTCAAGGTGGTGAACGATACCTGCGGCCACGCCGCGGGCGACGAACTGCTCAAGCAACTGAGCCGCATGCTGCGCGGCCTGATGCCCGCCAACTCCGCCCTGGCGCGTCTCGGCGGCGACGAGTTCGGCATCCTCATCGAAAACGTCAGTCTCGACCAGGCCAAAGAAGTGGCCACCCAGCTGTTGCAGGCGATCGGCAAATTCACTTTCCAGTGGCAGGAGCGCCGCTTCGACGTCGGCGCCAGCATCGGCATGGTCCCCATCCGCCGCGACACGCAGAGCGCCTCGTTTGTGCTCAGCGCCGCCGACGTCGCCTGCTACGTCGCCAAGGAAGGCGGACGCAACCGTGTGCACGTCTATGAAGACAGCGATATCGATCTCGGCCAGCGTCACAGTGAAATGCACTGGGTGTCGCGCATCAAGGAAGCGCTGGAAGAAAACCGCCTGGTGCTGTTCCGGCAGGAAATCACGTCGCTGAATTCGCGCGAGACCACGCCGCACTTCGAGCTGCTGGTGCGCATGCGCGCCGAGGACAACAGCCTGGTGGCGCCGGGTGCCTTCATTCCCGCCGCCGAGCGTTACAACCTGATGAACGCCATCGACCGCTGGGTGATCGATGCCGCGTTCCGCTACCTGCGCAACACGCACACCGGTGACCAGAGCATCTATTCGATCAACCTGTCGGGCAACTCCATCAACGACGAGGATCTGCCCGGCTACATCCAGCAGAAAATCAATGAATACCGGATTCCGCCGGGGCGTCTGTGCTTCGAGGTTACCGAGACCGCCGCGGTGTTCAACCTCGGCAAAGCCAGTCGCATGATCCACAACCTCAAGAAACTCGGCTGCCGTTTTTCGCTGGACGACTTCGGCAGCGGCCTGAGTTCGTTCGGCTACCTGAAAAACCTGCCGGTGGATTTTCTCAAGATCGACGGTAGCTTCGTCAAGGACATGGACACCGATCCGATGAACCGCGCCATTGTCGAAGCCATCAACCAGGTGGGGCACACGCTGAGCATCCGCACCATCGCCGAATTCGTAGAAAACGAGCAGATCGCCCGGCAGCTGCGCGACATCGGCGTCGATTTCGCGCAGGGATACTACTTCAGCAAGCCGCATCCGCTGGTCGAAAGCGGACGCAAGCTCGGCGCACCGGCATAGCCTGGAACGACACGGATTCGCGCTGTACACCCTGTTTTCAATCAATAAGTTATCAGCCTGACCCGGATTTCCGCAAATGGCTTCCCGGGCACCGCTGGCTAAGCCACACAGGCAACCGATATAATGCCGGCATGCAATGGTTAACGCTGGTTTCCGAAGACGCGGGCGTGCAGCGGTTGAAAGCCGATAACCGCTCGCCTGCAACGACGCCGAATGTCGATGCGGTCGCGCCCTACCCGGTGGTGCATGCTGCGGCTGGCGGGGAGCATCGGGAACGCGCGCAGCAGGCGCCGGTCGACCGGCGCCGCAACGATGACCGCCGCCAGGGGGAACGACGCCGCGAGCAGGTTCCGGTGATCCTCGATACGCGCAGCAAGCATGACCGCCGGAGCCTGGAAAACCGTCGCATGACAACTGCGCACGCGACAGCGGCGCCGCTGCGCAGGCGCATCAACCTGTATGCCTGAGCGGCCCGACGGGCCCGGCATTCCCGTCCCTTCTCCCTGCATCCGCAACTGCTGCCTGGACGACGACGATGTGTGCCTGGGGTGTTTTCGCACGCTGCAGGAAATCATCAACTGGGGCAGCGCCGACAGCGGGCAGCGGCGGCGGATACTCGATAATGCCGAACAGCGCAGAACCTTGCGCCCCTGTTTCTGAAGTGGAGTTTTTCCGGGCCTTGCCATGACCAACCCGTCGCTGAACCAGCAACTCATCCAGTTCATACAACGCGCGCCCACGCCGTTCCACGCCACCGCGGAAATGAAACAGCGCCTGTCCGCAGCCGGCTTCGAGGAACTGCGCGAAGGCGACCGCTGGCAGACACAGGCCGATGGCCGTTATTTCGTGATCCGCAACGGTTCGTCGCTTGTCGCCTTCACGCCGGGCAATGCCCAACTTTCCGACAGCGGTCTGCGCATGCTGGGCGCGCACACCGACAGTCCCTGTCTGCACGTCAAGCCCGAGCCGCAGATGCTGGTCGAGGGTTATTACCAACTGGGTGTCTCGGTCTATGGCGGCGCGCTGCTCAACCCCTGGTTCGATCGTGATCTGTCCATCGCAGGGCGCATCAGCTACCGCAACCGGGAGCAACAGCTGGCCAACGTGCTGTTGGATTTCGGGCAGGCGGTTGCCATCATCCCCAGCCTCGCCATCCACCTGGACCGCGACGTCAACGAGTCACGCAGCATCAACAAGCAACAGCACCTGCCACCGGTGCTGATGCGCGCCGCGGACGAAACGCCGCAGCCGTTTCGCGAGCTGCTGCTGGAGCAGGCGCGCCGCCAGCACCCGGACCTGGGCATCGAAGCGGTGCTGGATTTCGAGCTGGCGTTCTATGACTGCCAGCCGCCGGCGCTGATCGGCCTGAAACAGGAATTCATCGCCGGCGCGCGCCTGGATAACCTGTTGAGCTGTTTCGTCGGCCTGCAGGCGCTGATCGACAGCGGCGCCGATCAGGCGAGTCTGCTGGTGTGCACCGATCATGAAGAAGTCGGCAGCACATCGGCCAGTGGCGCCGACGGTCCGTTTCTCAAGTCGGTCCTGGAGCGCATCTGCCCGGACCGCGAAGCGCTGGCGCGCTGCGCGGATCGCTCCTGGCTGATCTCGGCGGACAACGCCCACGGCGTGCACCCGAACTACCTGGACAAGTATGATCCCGGGCACGGCCCGCGACTCAACCAGGGCCCGGTGATCAAGACCAACACCAACCAGCGCTACGCCACCAACAGCGAGACCGCAGCCATGTTCCGCGACCTGTGCGAGCGGGCCGGCGTGCCGGTGCAGTCATTCGTGGTGCGCAGCGACATGGCCTGCGGCAGCACGATCGGCCCGATCACCGCCGGCAACATCGGTGTGCGCACCCTGGACGTGGGTGTGCCGACCTTTGCCATGCATTCGATTCGTGAACTGGCCGGAGCGGCTGATACCGAACATCTGTATACGGCTGTGAAGGCATTTTTCGCCCGCAGCTGAAACTGCGGGCCCGCATTTCTCAGCGTCCTTTACCGTCGGCGGCCCGCAGCACTACAATCGGTCGAAACCACCGGTCCGCAGCCCGGGACCTGTCAAAGGGACAGCGATGCCAGCACAGAAGCGCGCACTCATCGTCGACGATTCCAGGTCCGCGCGCCTGGTATTGCGCCGCATGCTGGAAAAGCAGGAGCTGGCAGTGGACGCGGTGGAGTCGGCCCAGCTGGCTCTGGAGTTCCTCAAGACCCAGCGTCCCGACGTCATCTTCCTGGACCACATGATGCCCGGCATGGATGGCTTCCAGGCCATCAGGGCAATCAAGAACAATCCGGCAACCGCCACTATCCCGGTGCTCATGTATACCTCCAAGGGTGGCGATCTTTATCTGGGCCAGGCGCGCGCGCTGGGCGCGGTCGGCGTGCTGCCGAAAACCGTCGCGCCCGCCGAACTCTACGATTCGCTGCTGCGCCTCGGGCTGGTCGCCGAACGTCGCAGCGCAGAGAACGCGCCTGATGACGACGCCTCCGAACGCGCGGAAGACATTCGCAAGCGCACCGCGCCGGCGACACCCTTCCTCGAACCCGGCATGCAACAGGCGGCAGCGGCGCTGTCGGAAGCCGAATCATTCGATGACCGTCTGCGCCGGCTGCTCGACGAACAGCGTGTGGAAATTCGCAAGGATCTGCTGGTTGGCATGGACACCGTGTCGCGCCAGGCCGGCGGCAAACTCGGCAAGGAACTGGACGAGCGGTTCGCCGCGCTGGACCGGCACGCACCGCTGCAGGGCGTGCCGGTAGTGCCCACGGTTTTGCTGACCATGCTGCTGTTTGCCTCGCTCGCCTGGAATATCGCGCTGCAACGGCAACAGCGCAACATGCCGGTCGCGGCGGTGACGCCGGCCACGGCAAGCGCCGGCCCTGTCGAAGAACAGACGCAGGTTGTCGCCGCAGATTCCGGTGAGACCACGAGCGCAGCGGCGGACGCGGGCTGGCAGGCCATCGCCTGGGCGATGAACCAGTCATTGCAATACGACTTTGATGAAATCGCTTTGGACCAACAGCGCATCGACGCCGTCCAGGAACTGCTGGGACGCCTTGCCGACAGCGGCTATGAAGGCAGGATTGTGCTGGACACCCATGTCGGTGAATTCTGCCTGCTCGGCAACCAGGACACCGGCTTTCGACTGCCACCGCCGGAGCTGACGGTGGACCAGTGCGAGTATATCGGCAATCCGGTGCAGCCCGCCGATTCGCCCGCCGCGCACCAGTCACTGCGCTTCGCCAACTTTCTCAACAGCACGCCGTTACTGGAAGACACCGGCATGACCCTGGAAGTGAACGCCCTGCCGCGCACCGCCCCGCTCTTCGACTACCCGCCGAAATCCGCAGAAACAACGTCCGCGCAGTGGAACGCGGTAGCGAGTCTTAATAACCGCGTATCGGTGCGTTTCGAACCGCGTACGTCCACGCGACCCTGACAGTATGCTGTCCCGTCATTGCGATGCCTTGACCCGAAGGGTAAGGGCATCAGGCCTTTTTGTAGATCTCCGCGCCACCCGAAACGAACTCCACCGACTTCTCCTGCATGCCCTTGCTCAGCGCCTCGTCATCCGACATGCCGTGCTGTTTCGCATAGTCACGCACGTCCTGGGTGATTTTCATGGAGCAGAAATGCGGGCCGCACATGGAGCAGAAATGCGCGACCTTCGCGGAATCCTTGGGCAGTGTTTCATCGTGGTATTCGCGCGCCTTCTCCGGATCCAGACCGAGATTGAACTGGTCCTCCCAGCGGAACTCGAAACGCGCCTTCGACATCGCGTTGTCGCGCACCTGCGCGCCGGGGTGTCCCTTGGCCAGATCGGCCGCGTGCGCGGCGATCTTGTAGGTGATGATGCCTTCGCGCACGTCCTCCTTGTTCGGCAGGCCGAGGTGTTCTTTCGGTGTCACGTAACAGAGCATCGCGGTGCCGTACCAGCCGATCTGCGCAGCGCCGATGGCCGAGGTGATGTGGTCGTAGGCCGGGGCGATATCAGTGGTCAGCGGCCCCAGGGTGTAGAACGGCGCCTCGTAACAATCGCGCAGCTCCTTGTCCATGTTCTCCTTGATGAGCTGCATGGGCACGTGTCCCGGGCCCTCGATCATGGTCTGCACATCGTGCTCCCAGGCGATGCGCGTCAGCTCGCCGAGCGTTTCCAGTTCGCCGAACTGGGCGGCATCGTTGGCGTCAGCAAGTGAACCGGGACGCAGGCCATCGCCCAGCGAGAAGGACACATCGTAGGCCTTCATGATTTCGCAGATTTCCTCGAAATGGGTGTAGAGGAAATTCTCCTGGTGATGTGCCAGGCACCACTTGGCAAGAATCGAGCCGCCGCGCGACACGATACCGGTGACACGGTTGGCCGTCAGCGGCACGTATTGCAGGCGCACGCCGGCATGGATGGTGAAATAATCCACGCCCTGCTCCGCCTGCTCGATGAGCGTGTCGCGGAACAGCTCCCAGGTCAGTTCTTCGGCCTTGCCGTCGACTTTTTCCAGCGCCTGGTAGATGGGCACCGTGCCGACCGGCACCGGCGCATTGCGCAGGATCCATTCACGGGTTTCGTGGATGTTCTTGCCGGTGGAAAGGTCCATCACGGTATCGCCGCCCCAGCGCGTCGACCACACCATTTTTTCCACTTCCTCGGCGATGGACGAAGTCACGGCGGAGTTGCCGATGTTGGTGTTGATCTTCACCAGGAAGTTGCGCCCGATAATCATCGGTTCCAGCTCCGGGTGGTTGATGTTGGCGGGAATGATGGCGCGGCCGCGCGCGATTTCGT
>JAGFJP010000176.1 GCA_024102665.1 Thiogranum sp.
TCGCCGCCCATCTTCTCGGCTCCAACCTTCGTCAACGCCGCCGTCAACGTCGTCTTCCCATGGTCAACGTGACCTATCGTTCCCACATTGACATGCGGCTTCGTACGCTCAAATTTTCCCTTGGACATCAGACGGCTCTCCCCGTTTGGTATTCATCGACACAGTAGTTACAGTGGCCCGGGCGCACCCCGGCCGGATTATGGAGCCCATAACCAGATTTGAACTGGTGACCTCTTCCTTACCAAGGAAGTGCTCTACCGACTGAGCTATATGGGCAAAATCGTCTTCTGGAGCGGGTGATGGGAATCGAACCCACATGATCAGCTTGGAAGGCTGAGGTTCTACCATTGAACTACACCCGCAAATCTAACGAGTCTCCAGCCCCTGCCGCCGGTCCGCTGCGTTCAACCGCGCGACCCGCGGGCGTCCAGGCCAACAAGACGCCAAGGCAACACCCAAGCACCAGAGATCCAAACCGCACTGGTTTGTCCCCGGACCTGATGTCGCCATCGTTCCTCGCGGACAACCCGGTTATCCGCGATATGAATCCACTCTGGTGGAGGGGGAGGATTACTCCAGGCCTTCGGCCTTCCGCCCTCCGGGCCGCGCGCTTCGCGCCGCGTTCAAAACCGCTTTGCGGTTTTGTCGAACCTCGAGGTTCTCATCCTCCCCTATACCGGCGAAGAACGTTTCCTCGCGGACGACCGGATCATCCGCGATTTGAATCCACTCTGGTGGAGGGGGGAGGATTCGAACCTCCGAAGGCTGAGCCGTCAGATTTACAGTCTGATCCCTTTGGCCGCTCGGGAACCCCTCCGAAACGCAAGCCGCGTATTTTGATCCAGGCGCTACTGCCTGTCAACCGTGGATCGAGCACTTTCCCTAGCAAAAATGAAAAGTTGGGGCCACGCGGTTAAACCCGCGCAGCGTGACCCCTTTCCCGACTTTCTGATACCATGTTGCCGGCGCAGTTTTCGCGGCGGTCCCTGCGGAGCGAGCCGCGGCCCGGGCCGTTGCCGATCGGCATTTTAATAGCAAGAAAACCGTTTAAAGGCAGATTCTAACCCATGAAAGTCACAATCTATGGATCAGGGTATGTTGGCCTGGTCACGGGGGCCTGTTTGGCCCAGGTCGGCAACGATGTCCTGTGCGTGGATATCGATCCGCGCAAGATCGAAATGCTTAAGCGAGGCGAAAGCCCCATCTACGAGCCGGGCCTGACCGACATGCTCCGCGCCAATCAGGAGGCCGGGCGCCTGCGCTTCACGCTGGATCCGGCGGAAGGGGTCGCCCATGGGCTGTTTCAGTTCATTGCGGTCGGCACACCCCCGGACGAAGATGGCTCCGCCGATCTCAAGCACGTTCTCGCCGTCGCAGAGTCCATCGGCGAGCATCTCGAGGAATACCGGATTATTGTCAATAAATCGACGGTTCCGGTCGGCACCGGTGACCGGGTTCGCCAGCGCACTGCAGAGGTGCTTGCCAGGCGCGGCGTCAACGTGGAGTTCGATATTGTGTCGAACCCCGAATTCCTCAAGGAAGGTGCGGCGATAGAGGACTTCATGCGTCCCGACCGTGTCGTCATCGGCACCGACAACCCACGCACCACCGAACTGCTGCGCGCCCTGTACACGCCGTTCAATCGCAACCACGAACGCATCGTGGCCATGGATATCCGTTCGGCGGAACTGACCAAATACGCCGCTAACTCGCTGCTCGCGACCAAGATCAGCTTCATGAACGAACTGTCGAATATCGCCGAGCTGCTCGGCGCGAACATCGAGCATGTGCGCACCGGTATCGGTTCCGACCCGCGCATTGGCTACCAGTTCATTTACCCGGGAGCCGGCTACGGTGGCTCTTGCTTTCCCAAGGACGTCCGCGCGCTGGAGCAGACTGCCATTCAGAGCGGCTATACCCCGGAACTGCTGCACGCCGTCGAAGCAGTCAATTTCCGCCAGAAGCGTAAACTGGGCGACAAGATTGCATCCCACTACAACGATCAGCTGAAGGGCAAAACCTTTGCGCTGTGGGGTCTTGCCTTCAAGCCCAATACCGATGACATGCGCGAGGCATCCAGCCGCGTCCTGATGGAATGGCTGTGGGAAGAAGGTGCCAGAATTCGCGCGTTCGACCCCGAAGCGCGCGAGGAGACTGCGCGAATCTACGGAACACGCGACGATCTGCTGCTGTGCGAAACACCGGAAGAAGCCATCAGCGATGCCGACGCATTGATCGTGATCACCGAGTGGAACATGTTCCGCAGCCCCGACTTCGACGCGATTCGCCAGAGTCTCAAGGAGCCCGTGATTTTCGACGGCCGCAACCTTTACGATCCGGGCTTCCTGGCCAAGCAGGGCTTTACCTACTATTCCATAGGTCGAGCGACAGCACGCCCCTGAGCGGTACTGGCAAGCGAACCTCAGTGACCCGCGGGTTGCATTCCTGCGTCGCCCGGCTATACCTCCGGGAAAGCGGGGTGCGGTTCCCGGCGTCTCTGGAGGTATTCATGAATCAGCGCCTGTTTTTCCTGTTCCCGGATCGCGACCACACCCTCAGCGCGGTCGAAGAACTGATCCAGTGCGGTTTTCGCCGCGAAGACATGCATTCCATCGCCAACAGCGGTGTGGCGCTGGACGGACTTCCCCTCGGCACGGCAGGGCAAATGCACGATCACGCCGCCGCCATCGAGTTCTGGGGTTGGCGCATCAATCTGCTGCTGTTTTTCGCGGCCGCAGCCGGATTTGCGGCCCTGCTGCTGACGGGGGCGACCTGGGGCTGGCTGCTGTTACCGCTCGCGGTAATGGCGGCAACGCTGCTTGCTGGCCTGCGCTTTGCGCGTACCCCCAATGTTCACGTCAGCGAATTTCGCGACGCGCTGGCGCACGGTGAAATCCTGTTAATGGTCGATGTGCCGCAAACCCGTGTCCACGAGGTGGAAAACCGCGTACAACAACATCACCCGGAAGCTGTCCCCGGCGGCTCCAGCTGGAATATTCCCGCACTGGGAGTCTGACTGCGCCAACGCCTCGTTCTGTCAGCAGTGACGGCTGAATCCGGCGTGCTGAGCCTCGCCCATCAGTGCCTCGAACGTCTCCCCGCTCACGTGAATGAGCTGCTCGTGATCGCCCGCTTCAAAATAGATATCCGTCTGCTCCGCGAGACTGTCGTCGACAAACGTCTCGAGATTGTAGACGCTGCCGAAAGGCGGTATCGCGCCGGGCTCGCAGTCCTCGAACAGGGTGCTCAGTTCGTACTCTGTCGCCAGGCCCAGATTGCGACGCGTTTGACGATGAATTTCACCCAGGTCCACTTTGCAGCTGGCAGGCAGGACCGCGAGCAGGTACCCGCGTTCATCTTCGAGCACTACTGACTTGGCGATGCGATCTCCGGGAACGTGAGCCAGCTGCGCGGTTTCCAGACTGGTCGAGGAATGAGGATGGCTCAGCACATCGAAGTCGGCGTCCTGTGCGACCAGATAATTCGCTAATCGACCGGCAATTGCCATGGCAACCTCCTGTAGGCAGCAACTTCTCTGTTAATTATAGATCAGTCCCGAACGCGGGCTACCGGACGCCGGCGGTCGGTGATCCACTCGCTCCAGGAGCCGACGTAAAGCGCGGAACCACCCAGCCCGGCGACTTCCATGGCCAGCAGGTTGTGACAGGCGGTGACTCCCGAGCCGCACATGTGCACGACCGTTTCGGGGGCACGGCCGCCCAGCAGCGCTGCCCATTGCTCACGCAATACACTCGATGTAGAAAACAGAGTTCCGCCAACCAGGTTGTCCATGTAGGGGCGGTTGATGGCACCGGGCACATGACCCGCCACCGGGTCGATGGGTTCCTGTTCGCCGCGAAAGCGCTCGGCACTTCGCGCGTCCACCAGCAAGAGCTGGCTGGTAGCGAGATTCTGTTCCACCTGGGAGGTGGTGATCCAGCCGCTGCCGGGACGGATGGTGAAATTGGCGGCGCGGCGGGCGGGGAGCCCGGTTTCGGTGCTTCCGCCGTTGTCGAGCCAGGCATGCCAGCCACCGTCCAGCAGGGCGACGTTCTCGTGACCGAGCGCTCGCAGCATCCACCACAGACGCGAGGCGCAGGCTCCGTGGTGCTGGTCATAGACCACTACCTGCGTTTGCGGATGAATGCCCCACCCCCCGAGACGCTCCGCAAACACCGGCCATGAAGGCAAGGGATGACGGCCGCTACCTTGATGGACAGGCCCCGACAGATCCCGTTCCAGATGTGCGTAAAAGGCGCCGGGAATGTGCGATTCCCGGTAGGCCGCTTCCCCCAGATCGCTGTCGGCCAGGTCGAAACGGCAATCGATCAGCACCCAGTCGGGCGGCAACCCGGCGCGCGCCAAATCGTCAACTGAAATCAACGTGCGATAATGCATCGGCCAAATCCACTGCACCCGTGAGCTCATGCATATCCTGATCGTAGCGTTAATACTGCTCCTGTTGCTGTTCGGACCGCAAATCTGGGTCAACAGCGTCTTGCGGCGCCACGCCGGGCCACGAAGCGATTTTCCCGGATCAGGGGGCGAATTTGCGCGGCATCTGTTGAACCAGCTGCACCTCGACAACGTCTCCGTGGGAGTCAGCAACCAGGGCGACCATTACGACCCGCAATCGCGCACCCTGCGCCTCACGCCTGACAACCTCAAAGGAAAATCACTGACGGCGATTACTGTTGCGGCGCACGAGGTGGGGCATGCCTTGCAACACCAGCTTGACTACCGGCCCTTGCGATGGCGTACGCGGCTGGCGGTCGTGGCGCAATCGGTGCAGCAGCTCGGCAACGGCCTGTTCATCCTTGCACCACTGGTAGCAGGTATAACAAGAGCCCCCTCGTCCGCTTTGGTGATGCTGCTTGCGGGGCTGGTCAGCTTCGGGTCAGCCGCGCTGGTGCACCTGGTAACCCTGCCGGTGGAACTGGATGCCAGTTTCCGGCGCGCGCTGCCCTTGCTCGAGGCGGGCGGCTATCTGTCAGAGAAAGACCGGCGCGCTGCGCGGCAGATTCTCACGGCAGCCGCATTCACGTACGTCGCCGGTTCGCTGGCCAGCCTGCTCAATCTGTGGCGCTGGTTACGCTGGTTGCGGCGTTAGCGGTTCAAGCGACAGCGCCGCAGCGCCGATGAACCTGGCGTACCCCGCTGTCAATATTTGCCTGGGTACGCCAGAGCGCTACGGGAGCAAGTCATGAAATGGATAGCACGTGTTTTTCCGCTTTTTGCCGCCTCGATGCTGGTCACGGTTGCCACACAAGCGCGCGACATGGACGATCAGTACGCAGTGTTCGGTGTCGGCGCGGACAACTGCGCGACTTATCTCGTCGCCCTTGAGCGGGGCGGAGTTGCCGAACGCTGGTACCACCACTGGCTGGCCGGCTACCTGTCGGCGGTCAACAATGCCGGTGCGGCGACCTTCAACATTCTCGGCGACAAAGGCATGGGTGATATTCTCGACTGGCTCGAGGGCTATTGCGCCGCCAACCCGAACACCAACTATGCCAACGCCGTAGCGGATATGGTTGCCATTCTGTACCCGGATCGCCACAACATGGCGCCGGACAAGAACGGCGGCTGGAACAAGTTCACGGGAAAGCTCCCGGGGCCGGGGTCGCCCGCACCCTGATCGACTCGCCCAGCGCCCGTTGCAGTTCCGGCAGGCGAATCGGCCGGGCTTCGGGCGGCGTATCGAACGCCCCGGAACACACCAGCGCCCGTACGTTGTCCTGATGCTGCGCCGTCAGCGTCATGTAAGACTGGAAGGCGATCAGTGAGCGGCCTCCGTCATCGGCAAACAACCCGAAAGCAACCAGCCGCACCGGCAGACTGCGCCTGACCTGGGTTTCAATCAGCGAAACCTTTTTTACCCGGAAAACACCCGGGTGAATTTTCTGGACCACGGGTATGGGCTGATCCATCAGGAAATAGCAAAAAGGTTCGTACTGGTTCATCGATGCGTAGGACTCGGTGTTTCCGTTCTGCAAGTACACGCGCGCGTAGTCGGCCGGCACCAGCAACTCCCGCGTCACGGTAATCTCCGCACCGGTTTGCAGCGGACTATCGTAATAGCCGCCGGAAGGCGCGAGGGCCTGACACCCCGCAGCCAGCAGACTGATGAGCAAGGGATGAATAAGGCATGTTGACCTGGTCATTTTTTACTCCCCAACCACGTCTCTGCGGAACCTTGCCCAACTATAGCCTGTTGCAATCCGGTCAGCCGCGTAACGACGGCGCTCCGGCGTCATCAGGACCTGCCGCGCGACAGATCCCATTGATGCAATGCCAGGCCCGCCACGATAAACAACGTGCCGGACCAGACGGTCGCCAGGACTGCCTCGCCATTCAACCAGTGCCCCAGCAGCAGCGCCGTCACCGGGGTCACCAGCGTCAGCAGGTTGACCTTCACCGCTTCCAGCCTTCGCAACAGGTAGAAATACCAGAAAAACCCCAGCACGGAGCCGAACAAGGCCAGGTACAGGATGGCGAAGCGCGTGCGATCGGGCAACATTTCCGGCCACACGCCGTCGAATGCAAACCAGGTCAGAACGAAAGCCGGCACAGCGACGCCGAGACCACCACCGGTGACTGCGATGGCAGGCAAACCGGAGGACAGGCGTCGAACCCAAACCGCGCTCGCCGCATGCAGCAGGGTCGAAGCAAGCACAGCCGCGATACCGAACCCCACATCGGGACCGAGTTCCGCCCCGCCTCCGAATATGACGGCGAGTCCCGTCAGGCCCAGTAACAGTCCGGCAAATTTCTGCAGGGTAAGTCGGTGTTCCGCGAGCCACAGCCAGGAAAACAGGCTGGTGACCAGCGGCGACAAACCGAACACCACGGCGATCCATCCGGAGGGCACGAACTGTGCGCCCCAGTACACCAGTAACATGCCTCCGTAGATGCCGATGCCAGCGGCCAGATACGCGCCGCGGGCACGCGCGTGCCACGGCATGACAGTGCCGGACAGGCGGATCGCCAGCACGCAGAATAACAGGCCGAGCACCATGCGGGCGGTTACGCCGAACAGAAAACCGCCGCCTTCGCTGCTCCACTGAATCGCCAGCGGAGTCGTCGACCAGATCAATATGACACCTGCAAATGCTGCCGGCACCGACATCAGCTTATCCTCTTGCTTTTTTCAACCGACACAAAAAAGGCCGCAGTCCTCGCGAAACTGCGGCCTTTCGAGAAACTTTGTTGTTACTACGGTCTAGCTCGTTTCCTCCAGGCAGCAGTTATCCGCCGCACGCCACATGTGTACGTTGATGACTCGCGGCATTTGCGCTGTGGATTGGCAACGTTTGTTCATGACGATGAGTCTGCCCGCTGCCCGCTCCAGCTGTCAACCACTTTGGCCGGAGATCATATATCAACGGGGTAACCGGCAGGGTCAGTCCGGCATCTCATGACCCCTGGATACCGGACCATAAGGTTCATCTCGGTGCTTGTCGTGATAGTGCATGCGGTAATGCACGAAACGACCGAGGTCTTCGAAATGCAGGAATGGATTGCCTTCCACCTGCTCCGCAAAAGTCGACGCCGGTTTCGTCGCGTAATTATGTCCCGGCAATATCAACGTGCTGTCCGGCAGATCGCGTTTCATGTCGCTCAGTGTATGGAACATCTGCTCGGGATCACCGCCGCGCAGGTCACACCGCCCGCATCCGAACACAAACAGGGTATCCCCGGTTATAAGCTGATCCGAGATTCGGTAACAGGCCGATCCCGGGGTATGGCCGGGGGTATGCAATACGTCGATTTCGGTATCTCCGAGGCGAATCCTGTCACCACCATGATGCAGCGTTGGCAAATCAAGGTATGAATCCCAGAACTGTGCCTCGGCTTTCAGCAAATGCAACTGTGCATCGCTGGCCTGCAGCACATCCTCGATACCATTAACGTGATCGTGGTGACTGTGCGTCAAGAGGATGTCGGTAATGCGCAGACCGCGCTTCGCCACCAGCTCCAGTACCTGCGGCACGTCCCAGGCAGGATCAACGACTGCAGCACGCCTGCTGGCTATGTCTTCGATGATGTAGACAAAGTTCTCCATAGGCCCCAGCTCGAGGCTATGTATGCGAAAAGGTGCCGATGTTCTCATGTCAATCTCCTCGCAAACCGGACTGATTCGCTGTGCATTATCCTTGCACGCAGGGCCCGACTGCCCGCGGGCAATGCTATCATATTCAAGCCACTCGCTTCCCGGATCAGATCATGCACGCAAAGATCATCTCTGCAGATTCGCTCGATGAACACTGGTTTCCGGAAGGATGCCACATAGTTGAAATCTCGAACCACCCCGACGACCCGCAGGTTTCCATTGCGCGGGCGCGTGTCGAGGTCGGCGCAAAAACTCGCTGGCACCTGTTGCAGCAGACCTGGGAAAGATACCTGATCCTTGATGGGCAAGGGGTCGTCGAAGTCGGAGACCTGGATCCCGCCACCGTATCACCCGGCGACGTCGTCATCATACCGCCCGGCACACCGCAACGCATTCACAACACCGGCACCCGGGACCTGGTGTTCTACGCGATCTGCTCACCGCGCTTTTCCGAAGCATGCTACCGGGACCTTGAGACTGGAGTGGCATGAAGCTCGCCGACCGGCCACCAGTCGCATTAAGGACCGTGGGTGATTTCCCTGCCAGGAAGTCGTTATCGATGAAATCGACGGCTGAAAAAACGCGCCGGTCCTTCAGGAACGTTCGAAATGTTGTCTCAGTTTGCGCACGGTAACCGGACCGATACCGCGCAATTCCAGCAATTGCCCGTCTGTGCGGGCGCACAGCTGCCGAGGCGAGCGAATTCCGGCAGTGAACAGCGTTCTGGCTACGCTCACGTTGACACCGGCCGCTCGCACACCGGCGAAAAATTCCTGCAGCGTCGGGTCAGCATCGCGGCGATCGGGGTGCCTGTTTTTCACTCTGTCCGCACGGCCACCCGCACCCGTTGTCGCGGAACCGACCACCAGATCCAGAACGGCCCATACATATGGCGGCAGATTCGCGTCGTCTGGCAGTGATCGCACCGCTTGATAAAGGAGGTGCTGCGATGCAAGCAAGGCGGTTATTGCGGTGACGCCCTGCGCCATCGCCTGATTCCAGCCCTGCGGCTGCACACCAAACCTGTACAGTACAAGGTTAAGGAATACACCCATTGCAATCACAACGAAGGTCAGCGCCAGGCCGCAGAAGGCGCTGAACCACAGATAAGGAGCTAACTTCTCACCGCAGCGCGAAAACCAGCATTCGGCACTGCTTTGCCAATGGTCAAAAACTGTGGGTTCGGCGTAAAACTCGTGTTTAGGCATCACGCGTGTCTCCTTTACCGTACTGCAAGGACACCAGTTTCCGGCATCCTGGTGGCGCATGGTGTGATACCACGCACACTTCCGGGAATCCTCTCCCCGGCCATCGGATCCGCAGCATGTTAACAAAATGGTTCGGTCGAGCAATCAGCCAGTTAGCGCTGCACTGACATGATCGACATCGGGCAGCGGCTGCGTACAGGAATTTAACGGCGTACAGGAAAATCAGTTGAGCCGCCGACATGGGAGGCTTATGCTCTGCGCCCCATGTCGCTCGTCAGAACGCGAAATCTACGCCTGAGCTTCGGCGGACAGCCGTTGCTGGACGGCGCGGACCTAACCATTGAACCCGGCGAACGGGTATGCCTGGTTGGTCGCAACGGGTCCGGAAAATCCTCCTTGCTGAAAGTGCTGGAAGGGCAGATCGCGGCGGACGATGGCGAGATCGAACGCCGGCAAGGGCTGAAAATCGCGTCACTCGCCCAGGAATTGCCCGAGGCGGTTGCCGGGAGCGTTTTCGACTGCGTGGCAGGAGGACTCGGTACGCTCGGGGAAATGATCCGGCGTTTTCATGAGATCAGCGTCAGGCTTGGCGCCGATCCACGTCCTGAACTCCTGCAGCAACTCGAAGCTGTGCAGCACGAACTGGAGGCCCGGGGGGGGTGGTCGCTGGAACAGCAGGTGGAGACCACACTGTCGCGCCTTTCGCTGGACCCGGACGCCCGGTTCGAACGCCTGTCCGGCGGCGTCCAGCGCCGCGTGTTGCTCGCTCGAGCACTCGTATCTGACCCGGATCTGCTGATGCTCGATGAACCAACCAATCATCTCGATATCCGCGCAATCGAGTGGCTGGAGGAGTTTCTGCTGGCATTTGACGGCACATTGCTCTTCATATCGCATGACCGCAGCTTTGTGGACAAGCTCGCAACCCGGATTCTGGACCTGGATCGTGGTCGCCTCACCGACTGGCCGGGTGACTACGAGACGTACCAGCGGCGCAAACAACAGTGGCTGGAAACGGAAGCCAGTCACAATGCTCTGTTCGACAAAAAGCTCGCCCAGGAGGAAAGCTGGATCCGTGAGGGAATCAAGGCCCGGCGCACGCGCAACGAGGGACGTGTACGTGCCTTGCAGAGACTGCGCGAGCAGCGGCGTCAGCGCCGCGCTGTTTCCGGCGAGGCCAGGATGCAGTCGCAGACCGGCGAATCTTCCGGAAAACTGGTGGCAGAAACGCTGGATGCAACATGGTCTGTCGACGGGCGGATATTGATACACGGACTCAGCACGACGATATTGCGCGGCGACAAGATTGGTATCATCGGCCCCAACGGTGCCGGCAAGACGACACTGTTGCGTCTGCTGCTCGGCGACCTGCAACCTGAATCGGGACAGATTCGCTTGGGCACCAAACTGCAGATCGGCTATTTTGACCAGCGCCGCGCCCGCCTGAACGAGCAACTCTCCGTTATGGATAATGTTTCCGAGGGACGGCAGTTTGTCGAAATCAATGGCCAGCAACGCCACGTGATCAGTTATCTCCAGGACTTCCTGTTCGCACCGGAGCGCTGCCACACACCGGTCGCCGCGCTGTCAGGGGGTGAGCGGAATCGCCTGCTGCTTGCAATCCTGTTCAGCAAGCCCACGAACCTGCTGGTTCTTGACGAACCAACCAATGATCTGGACATTGATACGCTGGATCTGCTGGAAGGGTTGCTCGTCGAGTACCCGGGTACCGTGCTGCTTGTGAGCCACGACCGGACTTTTCTCGACAACGTCGTAACCAGTACCCTTGTGTTCGAAGATAACGGAGTTGTGAATGAATATGTCGGCGGTTACAGCGACTGGTTGCGACAACGCCGGGCGTCATCTCCTGAACCTTCCGGATTGCAAAAAGCCCGGGGCGCGGGAAAAACCGGCGGCAAGCGCCCCCCGGCAAAGCTAAGCTATAACGATCAGCGTGAACTCGATCAGCTGCCAGAACGCATTGAGCAGCTTGAGAGCGCGCTGGAGAATATGCTCAGTGACATGTCGGATCCGGCTTTTTATCAGCTTCCTCCGCAGGACATCGCCCGGAAGCAGCATCAGCTGTCCCTTGTAGAAGCCGATCTCAAGACGGCATACCAGCGCTGGGAAATTCTGGAGCAGCAAAAACCAGCCTGACGGCGACATTATCTTAGCGAGCAGTTGCCGGGATCAGCGTCTCCTCCGGCAAGCTCCTAGGGAAGTCCCGGCGGCTATGGCACAATATCCGGCCCGATATTCGCCTGGAGGTCGAATGGCATGACTGAACCCGATCTGACCAAAGAAGAGCGCATCCTGCGCATGATGAAACGCGTGCTCACCGATGTTGCCAAGGACACCGCTTGCGAACCCGGCTTGCGCCACCCGTTATCCGAAACCACCGTTCAGGGCATCCGCGAGTGTCTGTTCGTTATCACCGAGCGGGAGCAGGAGCTGGCAAAGGAATTGGGGCGCGACACCAGCGCACGCCCACGCTTTATCGATGAACCGAAGTCAGAGGTCGTGGTTCCGTTAAATATCGATTCCATGAAGCGGGGCATCAAGCGCAAGGACGACTAGCGAATACCATCCCATTCATGGGCGGAGGTCGGGGCAGTATCTGATTTGGAACAATCCATCGTCTTTTCGGTTTTCCTGATTTTCACCGGCGCTGCGGTACTGGCGACTGCTGCACTTTATGCTCGCCAGTCGGTGCTGGTGGCGTACATCGTATTGGGAATGATTCTGGGCCCTTCTGCCCTGGGACTGGTCCGTGATGTGCAGCTGTTACAGGACCTGTCTCATGTCGGTATCGTTTTTCTGCTGTTCCTGCTGGGACTGAATCTTCATCCCCAGGATCTTTGGCACATGTTCCGCAAAGCCACCATCGTCACGCTCGCGAGTTCAGCATTGTTCGGAACACTCGGCGCAGGCACTGCCTGGGCCTTTGCGTATAGCCCGGTTGAATCGATCGTCATCGGAGCAACCATGATGTTTTCCAGCACTATCATTGGTCTGAAATTGTTGCCTAGCACTGCGCTGCACCATCAGCACAGCGGAGAAATCATCATCAGTGTGCTGCTGCTCCAGGACTTGATCGCCATACTGATCCTGCTGCTGCTGCACGGTCTGACGGAAGCTGGAGACGGCTGGCAGCGCGCGACCATCCTGGCCTTGACGTTTCCGGGATTTCTGTTATTCGCTTTCGGATTTTCCCGCTTCGTGCTGGTGCGTCTGCTGGCGCGCTTCGACACCATTCAGGAATATATCTTCCTGCTCGCCATAGGCTGGTGTCTCGGCATGGCCGAACTCGCGGAAGCGCTGGGGCTGTCCCCGGAAATTGGCGCTTTCATTGCCGGCGTTGCGGTGGCCACCGAGCCGATTTCGCGGTTTATCGCTGAGAGCCTGAAGCCACTGCGCGACTTCTTTCTCGTGGTTTTCTTTTTCAGTCTGGGCGCGGCTTTTGATTTGTCGGCGATGCAGCAGGTATGGGTACCGGCTCTCGTGCTCGCGGCTATCGGCTTGTTCATTAAGCCGGAAGTATTCAAAAGGCTCTGGATTCGGGAAGGTGAAAAGCCTGCGCTGGCCCGGGAAATCGGAGCAAGGCTCGGACAGATCAGCGAGTTTTCGCTGTTAATTGCCGTGGTGGCCCTGCAATCCAGGGTCATCAGCGCGCAGGCCTCTTATCTCATTCAGCTTGCCACGCTGATAACATTCATCGCTTCTTCTTATTTCATAGTATTGCGCTACCCGACACCGATCGCCGTATCCGACAAACTGCGCAGAGACTAGCGGGCTCTGTCACAGATATCGCGCGCATCAAACCAGAACGATTCTCGTCGCCCGCATACCCCTCGGGCCCGGCTCTGCTTCGTAATGCACATCGAGGCCTTCGTCAAGGCTCTGAAGCTGATCCCGTTCAACAGCCGAAACGTGAATCAGGACATCTTCGCCACCATCTTCCGGCGCGATGAAACCATAGCCTTTGACAGCATTAAACCACTTGACCTTGCCTTTGAGCATACCGCTGACTCCGAAAACAGATCGTCCGCAGCAATTAGCTTCCCCGGAAAGCCGCATCACAAGATGCCGACAAGCTGCTGCGGTGACAAGCGGCCTCGACTGTAACGAAGCCTACAGCGTTCTGCAAGACTGGCTATTGGCATAAAAATGCGTCCATTTGCAACGCGAATGCGACTGCAATTCCATCAGAAGCTTGTCGGAA
This sequence comes from Thiogranum sp., assembly GCA_024102665.1. GTDB lineage: Bacteria > Pseudomonadota > Gammaproteobacteria > DSM-19610 > DSM-19610 > Thiogranum. The sequence goes on from JAGFJP010000176.1 coordinate 13,544, forward strand.
GGAATCGCTTCGTGCGAATAGATGCCGCTCAACTGAATGAAGAATCGACCATAACCGGCGCCTTGTCGCCAATCCAGATCCCTTAACCGGTTTTGCAGGCCGCAATGTCGGCAGAAGTGATATGCGTCCGGCTCCGGATCTTCCATCAAGGCGGCCGGACGCCGGCAGCCCGGACAGCGAGCGGCCGGTAATGGGACTGAAGTCAGCAGCACCGGATTGTCGTGGGAGACGAACCGAACAGCGCAAACAGTCTGGCCATGGGCGGCAAGCTCAGGGTCCAGCACTACCCGGGGAGCACAGCCAAGGAACATTATCAGCTTAAGGAATGCGTCTCCGGCGACGTACTCGTGGCTGGCGCCGGATGGCCAGTCTGATCCGAGAAGTCCCAGCGTCCGCAAAACTCCCGCGAACTCGCCTAAATCCCCGGGCAGCCAAAACGCATCCTCGGGGCAGACAATCAGTGAAGGCATTTACGGCAGCGCTGCCGGTTTCCGGGCAACGACCATGACGACAATGCCGGCGCGCCAGTCAAAAAAAAGACACTGATACAGCGCGAAGCGATCAGGCCTTGGATCCCGAATGATCCCAGCTGAAGGTACAGTCGAGATAGGACCGCACCGAGATCATTCCGACCATCCCGTCTTCCACCATGGTTGCGATCGGCGTACGCTGGCGGAATTTGCGGTTGGACTTGTGCATCCACAGACGCCCCATCCGGCGACTGAACGGGTAGGTGGTTCGAAGCGCATCTGCAATGTTGATCAGATGCTCAATGCGCTGCATGACTTCAGGGGTATCAGGGACCGCGCGATTTTCACGCAGCTGACGCAGTTCGCGCGCCGGCGCGTCTCCAAGGCCGAGAAGCGCGAGCTGGTCGCGGCCGTCCACCCCCCAATCCTCGAGCATCGACAGGACACCGCGGGTGAGTTCGAGCCGTTCCTGTTCCGTCATTTCAGCCATGGCCAGCATTCCTCGATTCAGGTGATGATTGAAGTGTAACATGCAGCCGTGGCTGGTTCGGTAATTTTTCCTTATAAATCCTAAGGTACTGTGCAGAACGTTGAGCGGAGCCAGGCCTGCCAAGATTTGTCTGCGACGGCATGTGCTACTCGTGGTACACTCTGCATCGCCCGCTTAACCAATTGACCATCAGAGAAAAAACGCTTGGGGAACGCGACTTGAAACTGCTTGCACGGCTAGCTTCGATCCTTGTCATTTGCGCATCTGCAAATCCGGCCGCTGCGGACGGCGGAGGGGGGATCGCCAATCTGGGCGCCTTTGCGGGCGACCAGTTACCGGAAGACTTCCTGGGATCCACCCCGTCGCGGGAGCGATACCGGCTGTCAGCCGAGTACGACCCCGTCCCCGGGTCCGCCTGGTACGGCTTTGTCGGCGGCGACCTCGAGTTCGATCAGGCTGAAAATGGTCCGATCCGAAGCGTTCTTACCAGCGGCCCTGGTTACCGCTTCTATGATAGCGATCAGGTGAAGCTGTCCGTGCAGGGTGGCGTGAGTTACAGCGATGCAGATCTGCGTGCCGACAGAAACGATCGCTACCCCGGCCTTAACTGGGGCTTCAACTGGGAACAGACCTTTTTCGACCAGCACCTTAACTTCTTCCATCGTCATCACGGGAATCAGGGGTTCGGCTCAGGCCGACACCTGACTATCAACTCCGAAACCGGTATCAGGGTGCCTTTGCCATCGGGATTCAGCGCCACCGCCCGCTATGATCTGGATTGGGAAGGGTCGCAGTATGACGAAACCGGTAATGCGGACCATTCCTATATGCTCGGACTGGGGTACGACTGGTAAGGCTTGGACACGACCGGCCTGATATTGCTGATTTCGCTCGGCGTACTTTTCTGGTTCTGGGTAAACACACTTACGGTCCGTGACAGGGTGATAGACGCGGTGCGGACTACTTGCCGTAATCAGAACCTGCAACTGCTTGATGGTACCGTGGCCCTGCAACGGGTTTCCGTAATGCGTTCGCACCGGGGACACATGACATTGCGACGCACCTTTCTGTTCGCTTACAGTGCCGACGGTGTGGAACGCCGGACCGGTTTCGTCATCACGCTTGGAAACCGTATTGAACAGGTGGGTTTATGAGTTCGCGTCGCGGCCTTGCTATACTAGCGCGATGAAAATTCTCGTGAAGATGCTGATTGGGACTTATGCCTTACTACATTTATAAGATAACTTCCGGTCCAACGAACCTGGTCAAATCCCTGGAAAAACTCGAAACGTTCGGGTCGTTCAAGGAAGCCAGGAATCGCGCCCGCGATATGCGTGCCTCGATGGGGCAAGACGAGAACTACACCATAAAGGTGATGTTCGCGAACAGCGAACTCGAAGCGGAAGAAAACCTTATGGAGAAACGCGAGGCACCGATCCTGCGCGAATGGGAAAAGTAACGCCGCCTGCATGGTCGAGGAAGACGAATATCGCTCAACCTACCATTCGCTCAACCGGCGCCGTTGCATTTTCGAAAAAGCCATACTCACCAGGCGCTGCTCATGCGCCTGTTCCGCACGTTTCTATCTTGCCGACAGAGAAGGCATCTCCTGCGAATCTGCAGAGTTCCACCAACGCTGCAGCTGCTTTCTGGAATTGCTGCGACAGAACGCGAGGTTTGCGCTCAGGGTTTCTTCCCTGGAGGACGCCCTGCCTCATGCCAAGGAAATCAAGGTGCAAAACGGTGGGCTGCTCGGATTACAGCGCATTTTGCGGCCAGACCTTCGCACCGACAACGTTGTCGACGTCGCCAGCCTGACCACACTCGGTGAAAGCACGTTCGGATCCCTGCAACAGTTTCCGTTCCGTGAAATTGTAAAATCCATCGTCAATTTCGAAGGTCGTCGCCGCACTCGTCCCAAGCCCTGATCGCTCCGGGATCAGATCAGGTCCGTTTTCACCCGAAAGCCTCAAGCCTGCTGCAAAGTTTCCGACATATGCAGCACGGCGTTCTTTGAAGGTCGCGGCCGTTCGCCGCGCCAGGGAGCAATAAATGAAAATCCAGGCGTTTTGCGACGAAGGACGCACTTGGACAGTAAGCTACGTGGTTTTCGATGCGTCGACCCGGGACGCGATAGTTATCGATCCTGTTCTTGATCTTGATACCACCCCGTGGCGTACATCAACTGATTCTATAGATGCGGTTGAGACATTCATTGAACAAAACCGGTTGAAAGTTCATTGGATACTCGACACACATGTACACGCTGACCACATCAGCGGTGCGGGCGAACTGAAAAAGCGCTTGCAGGCACCCCTGGCCATCGGCGCCAATATTCGGCGTGTACAGGAAATCTTCAAAAGGGCATTTAATCTGCCCGACGATTTTCCTACTGATGGCCGGCAGTTCGACCGCTTGCTTAACGACGGCGATCGCCTGCAGGCAGGCAGTCTGGAAATCGAAGTTCTACATACGCCTGGCCACACACCGGCCTGCTGCACTTACCACATCGGAGGTGCACTGTTCACCGGTGACGTGTTGTTTATGCCGGACGTTGGCGTAGCCCGCTGTGATTTTCCGGACGGCAGCGCCGAAATGCTTTATGACTCGGTGAAGCGCAAGCTCTATGCGTTTCCCAATCAGACGAAGGTATTCGTAGGTCACGACTATCCAAACGGTCGGCAGTTTCAGTACCAGACCACCATCGGGGAAAGCAAGGCGTTCAATGCCGATTTGCCTAATGGAATCACTGAGGCAGATTTCGTGAAGAAGATCCACCGGCGTGACAGCGCTTTGCCCGCGCCGCGCCTGCTGTTCCCGAGTCTGCAGGTAAATATCAATGCGGGGCAACTGCCGCAACCCGAAAACAATGAGATCACTTATCTCAAAGTGCCTCTCAATTACCTTTGATCGAAAACATAGCGGTGCATCAACAGGAGCATTCACAGCCATGATGAGCGTTAAGCTGGAACGTGTGCTGGACAACCTTTCGTCCAACTACATGCCGTTTACCCTGCTGTCCAGGGAACGGCTCTCGGAAGTGGTTAACGTGGTACGCTTCCTTGAACTGCGTGCGGGCGAAATCCTGCAGTTGCGCGGAGGCAAGGCTAACGATTATCTGTATGTCGTGGAAGGCCGTCTTGAAGTTGTGCAGTGCGGTTCAGTGCGCAGCTTTACCGGACCCGAGGACACTCAGAGCAAGCCATTCGTTCTCCCTAATTCGCCGGCAACCGCGACTATTATCGCGCGGCAGGATTCGATTATCTGCCACGCCGATCGGGAGCTTCTCGACAACCTCATAGCCTGGGATGAAGTCGTCCATTTAAGCGAGGATCTCGACGGCGACCTTCACCAACGGCTCGAACTGGTGCGCAATTCCCTGGTGTTCCGCCGCCTGCCGCTGGAAGTCGTGGAAACCGCCTTCAAGAATATGACGATCCAGAACGTCAAGGCAGGTGAGGACATCATCCGCATGGGTGACGAAGGGAACGCCTATTACATCATCAGCTCGGGAACTGCGGAAACCTACCAGATCGGGTTGTACGACGACGAGCCGACCAAGATAGCCGATCTTGGTGAAGGCGATGCCTTTGGCTGTGAAGCGTTGATTTCCGGAAACCGGCGAAATGAGACGGTTTGCGCCACTTCTGATTGCACGCTACTGGTGCTGGACCGGGAAGTCTTTGACGACATCATTCGCACTCCGCTAATCAAAACCGTACATCCCAATGTCGCCAGAACGATGGTTGAGACTGGTTACAGGCTGCTTGATGTGCGCTACGCGGAAGAATTCGATGACCATCACATTCCAGGCGCGATACTGATGCCGCTGTACGAATTGCGCAACAGGATGGATGAACTCGACCCCAAGGAAAGGTATATTGTCTATTGTCACGCCGGAGGCAGAGCGGCAGTGGCAACGCTGATCCTGGCTCAGAACCAGTTTGACGTGGTAAGCCTTGAAGGCGGTATCCGCGACTGGCCCTTTGATACTGCCTCTGTTGAATCGGAGGTAGGCGGAAGGGATGAACTCAAGGTCGCAAATGCAAACTAGCTGAACCGAGTAACCCGGGGCAGCGTCGAGCGGGAACCCGGTCATTAACCATCAGCTTTCCAATGAAGAGATCCGGGCGCTCCGGGAAAAACTCGAGGAGTTGAAACTCGAACATCGGGATCTTGACGACGTCATCCATCATCTGGTGGAGTCGTCCTATCCCGATCAGCTGCAGCTCAAGCGACTGAAAAAGCGCAAGCTTCGCCTGAAGGACATGATTGACCGAATCGAAAGCCGCTTGATTCCGGACATCGACGCCTGATCGTCCCGGGGCTCAACGACGGTACCTGACCCGTTCTACCGGGGACACCACCTCGATCACCGCCCCCTCCGCCTGTACATGGTGACGAACCTGAACGTAAAGCTGCTTTTCACCCTTTCCAGGGCTCACCGTGAACGGCAGCGGAGAACGAAACGCCTGCCAATCCGCACCCGCGAAGTCGGATGTTTCACTTGCTCGCACCTCATTGGCCTTCCCGGAAACCTTCAGCGACAAAAGAACCCCGGCGCTCCCACCCGCTGGAGCGTCGCTGACCGTGACGCGTTCAATTTTCAAGCCCGCGCCGCTTGTGGCCATAGGCTCGGCAGCCGGCGCATTGCACTCGGGCCCTCCACCACCGGAGGCGACCTTGACAATCACAACGCGGTTCTGCGCGACGGGTTCGAGAAATTGCTGGGCGCCCTGCACACCGCGCTTGGATGCAGTGATCAGCAACGCGTTAGGGGGAATATCTTCGAATCGCGCAATGCCGTCCGAATTTGTGCGGCGTGCGCCGAACTGGTCGAGCTTGGCCGCGGTCCCCACACACACTGCAGCCCCGGCGATCACTTCGCCACTTTGCCTGTTCAGAACGTGAACTTCCAGTGAACGGGGGGCACCGGCAGACCATACGGCCACCGGAGCACCGGTCAGAAGGAGTACGCATAACAATTTCCACGGATTTAGTTGATTGGTAGCCATAGAATATCCAGCCTCTTCTCGTTGTATTGTTTTCGCCAGTTTATAGCCGTAATGTCCCCGGAACCAGCCTGCGGCACCCTGCACCCTCAGCAGGTCTCCCCACCTTCAGCAAGATGGGGGAATTTTCCCGCAAATTTCCGTATCCATTCGCGAGCTGCCTGCTCGCTGCTCAGGCGCCTGCCCTCGGTCGCCAGCACTTGCGCTTTATAGTGCTCAATATGGCATATTTGCTCGACCATCCTTAGCCGAAACAGATCGTCCTCATCCAGAAACGCAACCCCAATCACAAAACTGCTGCCTTCGGATCGACACCAGGCGACCTGACCTTTCACCTCCGCGCACGGTTCCACCGAGGTAATTCGGATGGTAATCATCGTGCCGATATCCAGCTTATGGTCGGCATTGAAAGACAGACCACCCGTACTGATATCGTTCAAATGCTCGCGAGAGACCCCGGTATCACTGGTATCCACTTGATATTCTATTGGAATATCCGATGGATGACGTATATAACTGCGCAAGTCCAACCTCCCCACCCGCGGTCTTCCGGCTTCATTTTTCTACTGTACTCATAATTGTAGTCGCTACCCGTCTATTGTCCGTACAGGGTATAGGCATACTCGATGCCCGACAGACCCGGGGTCGCGTTTATGTGAACTGCTCGGGGTTTTGAGGCAGTCATGCAGACATGAGCGGCTGTTCGTGCTGGATTTGCTCAAAGATCATCACTGTCAGACGCTAACAAACCCGGTAAAAAGTGTTGTTACGATGAGCAGTCGCAGACGCAGAACATCGGGTTCGACCGACAAACCACAGCAGCCTACGAACCGGCTGGAGCGGGATTATGTCGCCGAAGTTCAACGACGGCTGGCACGTCTGGCCCGGGAGAGCGAACACGCGCCGGTAACGGTTCATGGCTCTTCGCTTCCTGACAAGCAACGCCAACGCATCGAGCTGGAAATGGCTTCTTTGCGCGCAGAAGCGCTGAAAGCGCGACGCCTGGCCGAACAGATCAATAACCTGTCGCGTGAAACGACGCGACTCAAACGGAAAAGCGTGATGACGGAATCTCTTACCACGAGTCCTGACCAGGTCGAGCACGAGAGTCGAAGGAAAGCCGACACTTCGAAATCCGGAGCAAGCCAGCTCAGCTTCAATCCATTACATCCTTCGATGGAATTGCCTCCCGAACAATTGATTCGCCTGCTCGGTCTGGAAACGAAAAAGATTCGCAAGGGCAAAAAATCCCACGGACAGGGATCGGACGGGCATTTCCGTTCCAGTACGCAGCGAATCGAAAGGCAGCCGGAAGCTCTCGAGTCCGTCCCGCTGATTTCGTCGGACTCGCACGGGTCCCGACGAGTTCGCGACGATCTAAATAACGAACGCCGCGGAATTCTGATTCCAGCGATCGTGACAGGTGCACTGGTTGGTGTCGCTGCGGCGGGATATCTGTTCCTGTCGAAGCCGCAGATTGCCACTTCGCAGCTGCCTGAAGCAGGAGCCGAAACCGTCAGATCCGAAGTCTCGGAGCAACCTGCTCAATCGGGCGACCAGACCGGAGTACACGTTCAGCCTGACCACCCTGTCGCGGCGTCTTCAACCGGAGAACCGCTGGAAGCGGAGAAAGTGGCAACGACGCCACCCGCGGACGGCGCAGCAAAAGCTGTCGACCGGGATCAGGAGGCCGCCATACAGGCAGAATTGGCACGTCTCAGAGCGCAAGCCGAAGAACGCTTCGCGCGGGAGATGAGCCGAATCGAGGCTGGTCGCGAGTCCAGAGAACCGAGGGAAACCGCGATTCAGCGGAACGGTGCCGAAACAATGCTGCCCCATCAACTGGAGGCCGCTCCGACGAGCGAGCCGGATACGAACCCGCAACCTCAGGACGCGTCGGAAACGACAGCACCCAATACGGTTTTGCCCATGGCGCCTTACGAACATCAAATGCACAATGATACATCAGCAACAACACCGCCTGCTGCGGCAGTCCAGGCTGACCCGGCGTACGAATCTGTCAATGAATCGGACGGATTCGCCTCGGGATCCGCGACGGCGGATGCGGCTCTGACCGGTGACGTTGATATAAAGGAGCCGACGAACGACGACGGCTGGCCGGCGCTCGACTCCGCCTCAGAACCGGGACCAGTCGAACCATACAGCCCGATCATTCGACAGACGGATCCCGCGCCGCAGGGACAGTCCAGTGAGTTACCCGGGATCGGGCAACCATCAGGTGCAGATCAGGGTCTATTCTGAAGGCGGCGCGAAATTTTCGCCCGACTCGTAACGAAACAGCTCAACGTACAGCGGCCAACCGGTGTCATCGACCACGGTAACTGACCATTCGCCGATTTCATCGGGCTCCAGCACTTTTTTTGAAAACACACGCCAACGCGGCCCCCCTACGTCGAACGGCACCTGCGACACCACTTCTCCCCGATACCGCCAACGATGCACCACAGTACGACCCTGCAGGTCGCGAAGCTCCGTAAAAAAGAAAATTTCGTCGGCGGGACGCGATAGCACGGCTACCTTGTCAACCGGCTCCCGATTTTCGATGGCAGACGTAAACTGCGCGCGTGCAACTTGCCCACCCTGCGCCAGAACCGCAGTATCCTCGCTCAACGCAATGGACGGCATCGTCAGCAACAAAGCAAGACACGAACGAAAACTGCTTACCATTGGCATCTCCATTTTTTTCTTAACCCGTGAGCCCCGAAGGCCTCCAGAAGCCTGTCGGATTTGGGACTGATCTACTGCGCCGCTCCGTCACCTTGCCCGCTACGATTGCCAAAATCCGACAGGTTCCTAGTCCGGTCTGTGCGGTTTCGCCAGATAAAACGAACTCGACATTTCCGTCAAGCGACTGGCCGTGCGGCGAAAGAGATTCTCGAGCCGACAACCTTTATACAACTGCTCCGGCGATGTTGCAGCCGTCACAACCAGCTTGACCCCGTGATCATACAGGGCATCTATCAAATGGATGAAACGTCGCGCCGCTTCATCCATTCCCTCGCCCATGCAGGGTACACCCTCCAGCAGAAGAGTATGAAATTCACGGGCCAGTTCAAGGTAGTCGCGCGCCGACCTGGGTTGCATACAAAGTTCCTGGAAATCGAACCAGGCGACGTCATCCGCCAGGGCAATGGCGCGAATGTCTCTGCCGAAAAGCCGTACCGTCGCGTCGGTCTGAAAATCCACAGGACTCAGTTCGCCCAGATAATCCCGCAGCCACTTGCGGGCATCGTCGCTGTCGGCCACCTTATAGGTACCGCCATGCTGCAACAACGCAAGCCGAAAGTCCTGTCCAGTGTCCAGGTGAACCACCCGCGTATGACTCTGCAGCAAGGCAATCGCCGGCTCGAAATGCTTGCGTTGCAGGCCGTTCTCATACAAACCTTCCGGCGACGTATTGGATGTCGCAACCAGTACCAATCCCCTTGCCAGCAGCGCTTCAAGCAGGCCGGACAACAACATGGCATCAGCGATATCCGAAACGTGAAACTCATCCAGACAAAGCACCCGGCACCGTGCGGCCAGGCTATCCGCGACTATCCGCAACGGATCGGGCGTCTTTGGCAAGGCATCCAGCGCCGAATGAATCTCCAGCATAAAACGATGAAAATGAACACGGCGTTTTTCAACGAAAGGCAGGCTCTCGAAGAAACAATCCATCAGGTAGGTCTTGCCCCTCCCCGGTCCACCCCAGAGGTACAGCCCCGTGGGCGCAGCCGGCCGCCTGCCCAGCCAGTACTTCCATAACGGGACACAAGGCGGCGTGCGAAGCACCCGCTCATAGAGCATCTGGAACTGATCCACGGCCGCTTGCTGGGCTGCATCCGCCTGTAACGCCTGTCGAGCCAGATCAGCCTGGTAACGTTCCCGCGGCGTCATGCGTTGCACCAGCGCTGTTCACCAAACTCTTAAAGCTGGTTTACATTCAGCCCCAGACTGCGACAGGCTTCCTGCTTAGCCTGACCGGTAATTACAGCCACACTCGCCAGCCCGGGATCGAGATAGGTCGCGGTCACTCGCCGCAGATCGTCAAGCGTAACATTCAGAATCCGCCGCCTGACAGCCTGTCGTTGATCCGGCGTACGACCATAAAGTTCATTATAAAAAGCATCCCTGGCTTCCCCGGCAGGGGAACCCGGCTTGTCGATGCTGCCTATCACGCCCAGGATGGCTTCCTCCAGTTGCCGCGCCTCATGCTTCTCCTCGAGCAACCAGACCACAGCACGGTCAAAATCCTCCAACGTCTCTTCGAGACGAGGGTCGCGGTAGGAATAAAACCGGAAACTGGCGTTGTCCGAGTCGTGACTGGCACCACCACCATAGGCTCCACCCTGTTCCCGTATAACGCGGTGCAGGTAACCGTTGCGGAGGAAACCCGCCAAAACTGCGAGGGCGGCTGCATCCGGATGCTGAATCGGTACTGTCGGATACGCCTTGGCGCAGAAATTGACCTGCGTGTTGGTAATCCAGGCGTCACGTACCTGGTGGCGAACCGGAGATTGCGAAAACCGGGTGAAGGCATCAGACCCGGCGGCAGCCCGCATCCACACGGTTTCCAGTTCCTGCCGCATTTGTGCGCGGTGTTCGGCTTCTCCGATCAGCAGATATTGGCGCGGTGCGGCATGGACGAGCTGATGAATCTGCTGCAGACGGCCGGCGAAAGCAGCCAATTGTTCTTCGTCGTCCAGGCTGTCGTCCAGTCGCTTTAGATAATGGATACCAGCGAGGCCTCGCAGACGATGTGCCAATGCCGCCCCCGGACTCATCCCCGATGCCGCGGCGAGCATCGCCAGACTGTGCCCGTTGCCTGTGACACTCTGTTCACGTCGCGCCCGCTGCTGCGCGATCAGATCCCGTATACGGGCGAGTTCGTCGAAACGCGGAGTCTCCATGGTATCGAGCAGCAGGCGGCTTAATGACCTGTTGTTGCGCAGCAAGGCCTTGCCAGCGATCAAAACATGTCCGCGCAGCGACTGCACATCGTCCACTGCGCCGCGCAGGGTGCTGCTTGCATGGATTCCGCCGGACACACTGCTCTGCAATGCCTGTGTTTCAAGATAATCCCGTCCCCCGCAGCCCAACTGCGCAAGGCAATTGGTATAATACGGAAGGCAGTCCAGCAACTGCTCGCCCAGATCGGGCAGGTCCGCAACAACTTCCTGATACACGAGACCATTCGTACCTTGAGCGAAAAATGACAACGGCTTGCCGGCGACGGTTTCGGTGTCTCCTTGCGCGATCTGCATTTCCGCCGGAACATCTTCCAGGCCGACTTTGGGCAGAACGCCAGGATCATCCACCTGTTTCTGACGTTTGGCGAGCGCCTCGGCCTGCCTTAGCACGAACTGTCTTTGCTCATCGCTCAACTGTTCCTTGATGTGCGCCAGGCGTGTCGTTTCGGCAGCAGTCTTGCGCGCTGACAAACCGGTATCCGGCACCATCGTCAAACGCACGCGGTGCTGATTGTCGAGCAGACAACGTTGTATCAGTTGCCGGATGTAACCGGGATCCTGGATATTGCTGCGCAATTCCTCGAGCACCGGATCGAGGTTCAGCAGGGCGACAGGATCGCCTCCATGGATGGCACAGGAAAGCCCCTCGAGGATGAGCTGCAAACCGTAAGGATAGCCATCACCTGACACTTCCCGCTGGCTCAATTCCAGTTGATGCAGGACCGATTCGAGGCGCTCGCGGGGAACACCTTTTTCTGCAACGTCCCGCAACACCTGCAGCACCAGCATCTCGACGGCATCGGCATGTTCCGCTCTGCTGCCTTCCAGGCCACACATGAAGCTCATTTCCCGATTCGATGCTTCCAGTCCACAAAGCGGCGAAGGCGCATCGCCAAGGTCGGTCGTTTCCAGCGCGTGGCGCAAGGGTGACGCACTGTCGTCCAGCAACACGCCTTCCAGGAGCTGTGCTTCCAGCTGTTCCCGCAAATTGGTACTGCGCCCCAGCAGCCAGCCCATGACAATATGCGTCTTGTCGGAAGTATCCGTTTCATCGTCAAGCGCATAGCTGTGCTGGACGCGAAGCGGCGCGTAATAGCGTTTTTCATCGTTAACCGCAATATGCACATCCAGGCGGTCGAAGCGTGAAAGTGCCCTGTCGTGAATCCGCGCCTGGTGATCAACCGCGGGAATATTGCCGCAGGTCATGAATACGGCGTTTGACGGATGATAATGGGTCTTATAGAAACTCCTCAGCTGCTCATACGTCAGGTCGGGAATATGCTCGGGATCCCCGCCGCTGTTGTAGTGGTAGGTCGTTGTCGGGAACAGGTACTGGGTGAGCGTTTGCCACAGTGTACTGGTAACCGAACTCATTGCGCCTTTCATTTCATTGAATACAACGCCCTTGAAAGTCAGCTCGGACTCCGGATTATCGGGTTCGGCAAATTCGATACGATGACCTTCCTGGGCAAAATCCAGTTCATGCAGGCGCGAGAAAAAGACCGCATCCAGATAGACATCCAGAAGGTTGGTGAAATCTTTCCTGTTCTGGCTGGCAAACGGGTAGGCCGTCCAGTCACTGCTGGTGAATGCATTCATGAAGGTGTTCAGTGAACGGCGGATCATCATGAAAAACGGGTCGCGCACGGGATAGCGCTCGCTGCCGCACAGAACTGTATGTTCCAGGATGTGAGCCACTCCGGTGGAGTCTTCCGGCACCGTTCTGAAGGCCACCAGGAACACATTTTCCGCGTTATCCGACGCCAGATGGAAATGCGGGGCGCCGGTGATCCTGTGCCGGTATTCTTCGACGATCACATTCAGCGACTCGATACGCTCGCTGCGCACCCATTCGAAGGCCTCATGCGTCTGCTCCGGTCGCTTGTACGGCTCGGGACGATTGGCTGCTACACTGTTCATGCTGTCTGGCTACCCGTTGATCTACCAATTAATTTGCGATCGATTGTACCCCGCGCCGGAGGTCTCACGCCATGCCACGTTGCCGGCCAGATAGACGCTCGCTAGAATGCCGCGTATTTCCAGGCCGGTAACCCCATGAAAATTGTCTCTTTCAATACCAATGGCATACGCGCCAGGCCGCACCAGCTGGAAAAGCTGGTTGAAGAGCACAACCCGGACATCATCGGCATTCAGGAGACCAAGGTGCGGGACGAGGAGTTTCCAGTGGGGATGATCGAAGACCTCGGATACCATGCGGTATTCCACGGACAGAAATCCCATTACGGGGTTGCCACCTTGTCACGGCACGCGCCGCTGCAGGTGCGCATGGGGTTCCTGCACGACAACGGTGACGCGCAGAGGCGCCTGATTACAACGACGATCCCGGTTGACGGTAATCGTACCGTCACGGTGCTGAACGCGTATTTCCCGCAGGGCGAAAGCCGGGACCACCCGGTCAAATTTCCGGCCAAATGCAGGTTTTATCATGATCTGCTGGAGGACCTGCAACGCAACCATGCACCTGATGAGGACCTGATCCTGCTCGGTGACATGAATGTCGCGCCCCTGGACCTGGATATCGGCATCGGCGCCGACAACGCCAGACGCTGGCTGCGCACCGGCAAATGCAGCTTCCTTCCGGAGGAGCGGGAGTGGTTGCAACAATTGCTGGACTGGGGCCTGGTCGATACTTTCCGCGCCCGGTTCCCGGACACCGACGACCTGTTCAGCTGGTTCGATTACCGCAGCAAGGGCTTCGAGCGCGAACCAAGGCGAGGCCTGCGCATTGACCTGATACTGGCAACGCGGCCGCTTGCCGAACGTTGCCTCGATGCAGGAATTTGTTACAGCATCCGCGGCATGGAGAAGCCATCGGATCATTGCCCGGTGTGGGCAAACTTCGCCCCAGCGTGATTTTTGCAACAACCGTTTGTTCCCGGTCCACAGGAAAAGGTAAACTCGCCGCCATGAAGCTGGCAATAAAGACAAATTGGGTAATGCTTGTCGCAGCGCTCCTGGCGATGACCTATTCCCTTTCCCAGGCCGCAATGGCGGAGCCGGGGCTGATCAAGGATCCGCAGCCGGTGCTGGCCGACGCCATCAACAAGCTCATCGACAGACTCAGCGAAAACGCGGACCGGATACGCGATGATTCTTCCATCGCCTACCAGATCAGCGATGAATTGATCGCCCCGCATATCGACTTTCCGCGCATCACGCGCCTGGTCATCGGCAAGTACTGGCGCGATGCGAGCGAAGCACAGCGCCGCCAGCTGGTTGATGAAATCCGCGCTTTGCTGACGCGATCCTATGTTACCGCCATGACCAGCTACGTCGACCAGATCGTAGCGAAGAAAGACCAGATCAGCTATATGCCTTCGCGCTATACGCCTGGCGACAACAAAGCCTCGGTACGCGCCAGTATCGCCCTTGACACCGGGCAATCCGTGGAGGTCCAGTATCAGCTGTATATCGGCGATGATGAATGGAAGATCTATGACATCCGCATCGAAGGGATCAGCCTGGCGATCTCCTACCGCACCAGTTTCGGTGACAAGATACAGCGCGACGGCCTCGACGCATTGATCGCCCAGCTCGCAGAGCGCAACCTCAAGGGTGAGGTCGAATTACCTGATTCTGTGGAATCGCTGAAAACACCAGCGTCTGATAACGCAGCTGGCCGGTAACGGGAACTGGCGCAGCACCGCCCCAGTCGCGCAATGTTGCCCATCTGAAATTCAGGCGACGGGCTGGTCTTCAGCCGTTTGCTTCGGCATTTGCAGATAATACCCCTGTGCCGTTATCTGCCGCATTACCTCCGCAACATCCGCCTGGGCGAGAGTTCGCGCGCTGTCGAGTTCCAGATCGATGACCTTCTCCAGACTGCCCAGCATTTGCTTCAAACCCTCCGGCACTCTGGTCAACGCATCATCGCGGCGCACGAACAGATAGTAATCGAATTGCCTGAGACTCTTGTACACCACACAATGCATATCGACAGATCTCAATGGTTCGAAGGCGGGAAAAAGGATACCGTGGCTTCCGCAATGTACGGTTTGTCGAAAACCAGTTCCAGAGAGAATCCTGCGCCAACCAGCCTTGCCTTCACCTGTTTCAGCTCGGGTAAGCGACTTGCCAGCCAGGAGCAGGACGCGGCAATCGACGCTTCGTCGTTTTTCTGTATTGCCTGGACCAGGTGCATGGCCACAAACCTGGCGCGCTGCATTCTGTCCGGTTTCTCGATCCAGACAGAACCCAGTTGCACACCGGTGTCCATCTGTTCATCCATGCGATCCAGGTAACGCGATTGCAGCTCGGGCAGCGCCCTGCTGCGGTCGTATTCCAGCTGCGCCTCGCCATTGATCAAGACCACCAGACGCGCATGATCACTTGTTGCATTCGGATCGTTCATGCTGCGCATTATCCAGTAACGCGCACACCGCGCAAAATCGGAATCGCGCACCGCGCAGGTCTAGCCGGGCATCGCGCCCCGTGGACCGGCGGCATCCGCAGTCATTGCGGGCAACGCACGGCCCTCAAAAGCTGTTCCTCCAGGAACTTCGCTGCCTGCCCAGCTCCGTCCGCCACGCAGCCTTGTACCGACAAGGATCTGGCGCGTCGCACAAGATCACCGAACTCACCGCTGCGCAGACGTTGCGGGCTGACAGGAACACCGGCGCTGTGGGCGTCCAGCCACTCCACCAGGCTCTGTTCTTCAGGCCAGTCAGGCCGCTCGATATACATTAACGGCGTGCGGTTAACGACACACTCGGTGACTGTCCCGTAACCGCATTTGCCCAGCACGGCATCACACGAGGCAATGAGATCCGTGAAACCCCAGCCACTGCGTTCGATCGGGATGACATCCGGATGCGTTACCCGCCAGCTCTCGGCCACCAGCCAGCGGATATGCCGCGCCCTGGGCCATGATTCCATGGGGAAACGGGCCTTGACACCGCCGGGCGCCACCAGAATCAATGCCTCATCGGCACCGACGTCCAGCCTGTCCCGGAGCGCTTCGCGGGCACAGTTTCCTGTTTTCGCTATAGGACCGATCGCGACCCTGTTTTCAAGAAAAGGCATGGGCATCGATGGCTCGGGGCACAGGAATGCCCGGGCACTTTTGTAGGCCTCCTCCATCTGTTCCAGCACAGGCGCGCTTTCCGGGCGCTGTGAAAAATACCAGCGGTAGATGTCGGCCCAGTTCAGGGAACACAGCGCCAGCGCCGGAATGCCCGCTGACCGGGCGGCGGCAAGCGTCAAATACGGAATGTCCGCCAGGATCAGGTCCGGCGCCAGCGCTTCCAGCCGCTGCTTTTCCTGGCCCACCCGGGCGTCCCAGTTCCGGTGCAACTGCGCATAGGCATCGGCGCTGGCGGTGAAGTCGATGTCGAACGCCGAGTTCATGAGCAGCCCGAAATCCGGCATTTCCGGTATCAGGACGAAATCACCATCGATGCGTTCGCGCAGAAAAGATTCGGGCAGACTGCCAAGCACGCTCACCTGCAATGACGGCAGACGCTGTCTCAGCGCGTTAACGACAGGAGCCACCTGGGCAGCGTGTCCGAATCCGTGAGAGGTTATAGCCACCAGCAAATGCATGACGCACCGGGCCCGACGTTGATTTCTTCGCGAATCTCTCGCGTCGAACGGCTATAACAGTCCCGCAGCCTGCTGATCTGCATGATAGGAGGAGCGCACCATTGGTCCGCTCGCCACCTGGCTGAAGCCCATCTGCTCTGCCGCCTCACGCAACTGTTCGAACTCGTCAGGGTGGACGAACCTCTCAACGGGCAAATGGTGCCTGCTCGGCTGAAGGTATTGCCCCAGCGTGAGCATTTCAACGCCATGCTGCCGCATGTCCTGCATGACCTGATGCACTTCTTCAAGGGTTTCCCCGATGCCGAGCATCAACCCGGACTTGGAAGGTATGCCGGTGTGTTCCCGTTTGAATTGCTGCAGCAGGTCGAGCGACCATTGATAGTCCGAACCCGGGCGCGCTTTTTTATATAGCCTCGGCACCGTTTCCAGGTTGTGGTTGAATACGTCCGGCGGCGCTTCGCGGAGGATATTCAGCGCGCGCTCCATGCGGCCACGGAAATCCGGCACCAGGATCTCGATGCGGGTCTGCGGATTGTGCGTTCGTATGGCCTGGATGCAAGCGACAAAATGACCCGCGCCACCGTCCCTCAGATCATCCCTGTCGACCGAAGTGACTACCACGTATCGCAATCCCATGCCTTTGATGGTTTGCGCCAGATGCGCCGGTTCCTGCGGGTCGAGCGCATCCGGCCTGCCGTGCGCCACATCGCAAAATGGACAGCGTCGGGTACATATGTCACCCATGATCATGAAAGTCGCCGTACCGTGCGCGAAGCATTCTCCCAGATTGGGGCAGGACGCTTCCTCACAAACGGTATGAAGCCGGTTGGCGCGCAGAACGCTTTTGAGGCGCTGGATTTCGGGCCCGGCAGGCGATTTGGCACGAATCCACGCGGGCTTGCGCAACGGCGTCTGCGTCACTTCGATCTTGACGGGTATGCGCGCGGTCTTGGCTTCACCGCGCTGGTGCTTGAGCTGTTTTTCGGACATGGCAGACCCCCCGGTTAACGCACCGCTTATGACTCGATGCACGCGGCGTAGTTCAGCTGCGATACCAAACAAGGCAGCCATTCGCGCGCAACCTCGTCGACCGATCTCAGAATACCCAGATCCGCGAGCTGGGTAACTTTCATACCCTCGTATCCACAAGGATTGATCCTGGTGAAAGGTTCGAGATCCATATTTACATTCAGACTCAAACCATGATAACTGCAGCCACCCTTGATCCTCAGACCAAGGGCGGCGATTTTCGCGCCTTCCACGTATACACCGGGGGCATCGCGACGCCCGTGCGCCGATACGCCGCATTGCCCAAGCCAGTGGATAACCGAATGCTCCAGGATCTCGACCAGTTGACGCACACCGATCCCCAGCCGCCGCAGATCGAAGTGCACGTAGGCAACCAGCTGCCCGGGACCATGATAAGTGACCTGTCCACCGCGATCGATGGATATCACCGGAATGTCGCCGGGCGCCAGTACATGTTGGGCTTTGCCGTTCATGCCCAGCGTAAACACCGGCGTATGCTGCAGCAACCACAACTGGTCCTCGGAGTTGCTGTCGCGCCGGGTATTGTACGCCTGCATATCACGCCATACGGGCGCGTAATCGCAAATGCCCAAACGTTTGATTCTGAGCACCGGAGATCCGGCCTTCGTCATGCCGGCAAGCAACCTAGAGGACCATCAGCAGATCATCGCAGGCGGTCAGCTCGAGGTAGATGGCGTCGAGCTGGTCGCGGCTGGTGGCCGGGATCACGAACGTCATTGACAGATAATTCCCGTTCCGGCTAACTGCACTTTTCATGCTTTGTACTTTGAAATCAGGAGCATGGCGTCGAACAATTTCCAGCGCCCTGGCTTCGAATCCGGAATCCGAGCGCCCCATGGCCTTGATGGGGAATTCGCAGGGAAACGTCAGCAGGCTTGATGCTTCTTCCATGGCGCACATGATAGAGCAAGCGTCGACGAATTACCCTCGCAACCCGTCCGGGAAATTTCCCTCTACCCCGGCAGACCGCCCTGCGGATCGGGGCGCAGGTCGGGACATACCTCGCCCAGCCAACGGAGCGCAGCGTTCTCATCGGTAAACACGCGTGTCGGGTAAGGAGGTCGATGAAACTTCATGAACAAGTCAGCCATCGCGCGCGTGAACACCGACTTGACGATAATCGCCATGCCGCTGACCAGCTCGACCACTTCGCCACGCGATGCGAACTGCTGCGCTTCATATTCCGCAGATGCAATCGATTCGGCGTAGACAAGCAACGGACGCTTGTCGGTAGTGATCGCGATGTGCTGCTGATAGACCGTCTGCATGACCTCGAGTGTCAGCTCGAAATCCTGTGGATATACGATTCTGACAACGCCATCGTCGCCCAGCCATATGCGTGCGCCTGATTGCATGCATCCCCTTTTGGAATCTGGCAATCCGCTCGTGTTGCGGGGTATTGCCAGCCTTAACGGATTGATTTACCGCCGTCTCTTGCAATTATGTATATCAGATTTTTCATCTGATTGCTCTAGCCTGCGAGGGACACCATCCCCATCCGGTTCGGAAGATCCTGCTTCCGTCACCTCATGGCAGGCTCTATACTGTATATAAATACAGTATAGAGCCTGCACCATGTCCAGACAGTTTCCACCCGCCTATGCCGAACTGCACTGCATCAGCAATCTCAGTTTCCTGCGCGGCGCCTCCCACCCCGAGGAACTGGTATCACAGGCGAAACAGCTGGGTTACAGCGCTCTTGCACTGACCGACGAATGCTCTCTTGCCGGGATCGTGCGCGCCTTCCTCGCTGCAAGGGAAGCAGACCTGGCCCTGATTCCGGGCAGTGAATTCCGGCTTGACGACAGGCTGCATTTCGTCTTGCTGGCCACAGACAGGAATGCGTATGGCAATTTGTGCGAACTGATCAGCGTAGCGCGGCGCCAGGCCCCCAAGGGCGAATACCGCCTGCAGCTTGCTGATCTGGCGAAACACGCAGGCGGCTGCCTGTTGATCTGGGCAAATGCAGAACGATGCACAGCGACCGTGCTGCAGAACACTGCCGCCTGGATCAACCTGCATTTTGCCACCCGCGCCTGGCTAGGCGTTACCCGGCACCTGGATGGCCGGGACGGAGAGCGCCTGAAGACGTTGCAGGACGCCGGACAGCAATTCAATCTGCCACTGGTTGCCTGTGGCGGCATTCATATGCATGCACGCAGTCGTCGTTTGCTGCAAGACAGCCTGACGGCGATTCGTCTCGGCGTTCGCATCCGCGATGCCGGCCTTGCACTGCACGCCAACAGCGAACGTTATCTGCGCAGCCGCGACCGCCTGGCGCGACTTTATCCGCGCAGCCTGCTCGATGAAACACTGCACATCGCCGAACGATGCAGTTTTTCGCTCGATGAGCTGCGTTATGAATACCCCGAAGAACTGGTACCGGCGACACTGACTCCCTCCGCCTGGCTGCGCCAGCTGACCGAGGCAGGCATGCAGAGGCGCTGGCCGGAAGGTGTCCCCGGGAAAATCCGCAATCTCGTTGAGAGTGAGCTGGCGCTGATCGCCGAACTGCGCTATGAACCCTACTTCCTGACGGTATATGACATTGTCCAGTTTGCCCGCTCGCGCAACATTCTTTGCCAGGGCAGGGGATCAGCCGCCAATTCCGCCGTCTGCTATTGCCTGGGAATCACCGAAGTCGATCCCTCGCGGATAGAAACACTGTTCGAACGTTTTATCTCCAGGCAGCGCAATGAGCCTCCGGACATCGACGTGGACTTCGAGCATCAGCGACGCGAGGAAGTGATTCAGTATATCTATGAAAAATACGGGCGTGATCGCGCGGCGCTGGCTGCCACCGTCATCACCTATCGCCCCAAAAGCGCGGTACGGGATATCGGCAAGGCGCTGGGACTGAGCCTGGACCAGATCGATCGCCTAAGCAAAACCCTTCCCTGGTGGGATGGCAGGCAAATAGATCCCGAGCGTTTGCGCGAGGCAGGTTTTGATCCGGCCAACAGCACCATCCAGCGCCTGATGCACCTGGTTCACCAGTTGCTCGGTTTTCCCCGTCACCTGTCCCAGCATGTCGGCGGATTCGTTATCGCCAGAGATGCCCTCAACCGCATGGTGCCGATTGAAAATGCCGCGATGCCGGAGCGAACCGTCATCCAGTGGGACAAGGACGACCTCGACGCTCTGGGCCTGCTCAAGGTCGACTGCCTGGCGCTGGGCATGCTGAGCGCGATTCATCGCAGCTTTGATCTGATCAACGCCCATTACGGGGTTGATCTGGACATGGCAGCTATTCCGGCCGAGGAGCCCGCGGTATACGACATGATTTCGCATGCCGACACTATCGGTGTGTTCCAGATCGAATCCCGCGCGCAGATGTCCATGCTGCCACGCCTGCGACCGGCCTGCTTCTATGATCTGGTCATCGAAGTCGCCATCGTGCGCCCCGGCCCGATCCAGGGTGACATGGTGCATCCCTATTTGCGGCGGCGCCAGGGACTGGAACCCGTCACCTATCCTTCCGAGGCCGTGCGCAGCGTACTGGAGCGAACCCTGGGAATTCCCATCTTCCAGGAGCAGGTCATCAAACTGGCCATGGTCGCCGCGGGCTTCACCCCCGGCGATGCCGACCGGCTGCGCCGCTCCATGGCGGCCTGGCGCAGGCATGGCCAGATCCTGGAATTTGAACAGCAGCTGGTCGATGGCATGCGTCGGCGCGGCTATCCGGAAGCCTTTGCCCGTCAGATCTTTCAGCAGATCATGGGCTTCGGCGAATACGGGTTTCCGGAATCGCATGCCGCCAGTTTTGCGCTCCTGGTGTATGTTTCCGCCTGGCTGAAATATCACTATCCGGAGGCCTTCACCTGCGCTCTGCTCAACAGCCAGCCAATGGGATTCTATACGTCGCGACAACTGATCGATGACCTGCGCCGCCACGGCGGCCAGGTGCAGCCAGTCGATGCCTGCCACAGCGACCAGGAGTGCACGCTGGAAAGAAACACGGGGAACGACGCTGATCCCGGCTTTTCCCTGCGACTCGGCCTGCGCATGATCAAGGGCCTGTCACGCGCGGGCGCTGAACGTCTGGTCGCGGCGCGCGCGCAGCGCCCATTCAGTGACGTGCAGGACCTGGCTTACCGCGCCCGGCTCGACCGGCGCGACATGGAAGCCCTGGCGGCAGCCAATGCGCTGGTTTCGCTGGCCGGCAACCGCCACCGGGCGCGCTGGGCCTGCGCGGGGATTGAGTCTCCACGACCGCTGCTGGGACCGAATTGTATCGCCGAAGCTCAGCCACCGCTCAGAACGCCCGATGAAGGCGAAGAACTGGTCGCCGATTACCGCAGTATGGGTCTGACCCTGGGGCGTCACCCCCTGGCGCTGTTACGGCCACGCCTGACGCTTCTGGGCCTGCTGTCCGCCCGGCATATCCACGATTGCAAACATGGCAGCTGCGCGCGCACAGGCGGGGTAGTGACCGGGAGACAAAGACCCGGCAGCGCCTCCGGGGTCATTTTCGTAACGCTGGAAGATGAAACCGGCATTACCCAGGTGATCGTCTGGCCCGCTCTGGCACAACGACAACGCAGTATTTTGTTGCGCGCACGACTGCTGGCCGTTGAAGGCGAGATACAACGCGAAGGGGAGGTGTTACACCTGATTGCCAGACGGCTGGAAGACCACAGCCATTTGCTCGGCAAGCTGGTGACCCGGTCGCGGGATTTCCATTGAAAGCCGTGGCGGGCGCTTCGGCAACGCAGCAATCGGTTGCCTTGCGCTCAACCCACCAGCTGATTCAGGTTGAAGATCGGCAACAGGATTGCCAGTACGATAACCAGCACCACGGCGCCCATGACCAGTATCAAGACCGGTTCAAACAGACCCATGATCGCCGAAATCAGCGTTTCGATCTCGCGCTCCTGGTTGATAGCCGCGCGCTCCAGCATTTCCTCCAGCTTGCCGCTCGCCTCGCCGCTCGCGATCAGGTGCACCGTCATTGGCGGGAAATAACCGCTCTTCTCCAGCGCGGCGTGAATACTCGCGCCTTCGCGCACCTTGCGCGTAGCCTCCTCTACCGCCTCGCGCATCGGCAGATTCGACATCACCGTCGCCGCGATACGCAGACCTTCCAGTACCGGCACACCGCTGGCAGTCACGATACTGAACGTGCGCGCGAAGCGCCCGGCGTTTATACCGCGCTCCAGGCGCCCGATCAGCGGAAGCCGCAACAGCAGGCGGTGGAAACGCCGCTTCGGACCTTCCTTGCGCAAAAGCCACAGCGCGCCAGCAACCGCGGCCGCCAGCATCAGCAGGGCGATAATCCCGTAGCCCCGCAAGAAAGCGCTGATCGATATCAGCGTACGGGTCAGCCACGGCAACTCCTGACCAATATTCGCGAACACCTGAACCACCTGCGGCACCACGTAGGTCATCAAGCCGACAACCACCAGCACAGCGACCAGAGTCAGCAACACCGGGTAGAACAACGCCAACTGGATCTTCTGCTGCATCTGCTGACGATTTTCGGTGTAGTCCGCCAGCCGTTCCAGCACCACTTCCAGATGCCCGGACTGTTCGCCGGCGGAAACCGTGGTGCGGTAGAGTTCGGGAAACACGTGCGGGTAATCGCCCAGGCCGGTGGCGAGTGTGTGCCCCTCCATGACGCGTGAACGGACTGCCAGCAGCATGCTTTTCAGACGCGCCTTTTCCGTCTGCTGCGACGCAGCCTGCAAACATTCTTCCAGCGGCAGGCCGGAACGCACCAGTGTCGCGAGCTGCCTTGTGATCAGCGCCAGATCCGTGGCGCTGACGCCACGCCGGACCTTGACCTTGCGCTGATGCGATCGAGTCTGGCGCTGGCTGGTTTCCTGGACATCGAGCGGCATCCAGCCCTGATCGCGCAGTTGCTGGCGCACCTGCCGGGCGGTATCACCTTCGAGCACACCTTTTTTTTCCTTGCCGGAAGAATCCAGTGCAATGTAGTCGAATGCGCCCATCTCCTCGCCGCGCTATCCCTCGCTGGTTACGCGCAGCACTTCTTCGACCGTGGTTTCACCTGCCAGGACGCGCCGCCAGCCATCCTGACGCATGCCGGCTGAGTGCGTGCGCGCGTGGGCTTCGAGTGCCTGTTCGCCAGCACCGTCATGAATCAGCGTGCGCATTCCATCGTCGACTTCCACCAGTTCATAGATACCGGTGCGCCCCTTGTAGCCGAGTTGACTGCAGTCCGGGCAGCCAACCGCATGATAGAGCGTCGGTGGATTATGGGCATCGACACCAAGCATCGCGCAATCAGCTGTGGATGCTGTATAGGGTTCCTTGCAGCTGTGGCACAACACGCGCACCAGACGCTGGGCGAGCACGCCGACGAGGCTGGAGGACAGCAAAAACGGCTCCACGCCCATGTCGCGCAGACGTGTGACGGCACCCACCGCGCTATTGGTGTGCAACGTCGAAAACACCAGGTGACCGGTCAGACTCGCCTGCACCGCAATCTCCGCCGTTTCCAGATCGCGTATTTCGCCCACCATCACCACGTCCGGGTCCTGGCGCAGAATAGCGCGCAGGCCGCGCGCGAAACTCATGGCGACCTTGCTGTTCACCTGCGTCTGCCCGATTCCGTCGAGATAGTATTCGATCGGATCTTCAACCGTCATGATGTTGCGGCGCTTGTTATTGAGACGCTCCAGAGCGGCATACAGAGTCGTGGTTTTGCCTGAACCGGTCGGCCCGGTTACCAGCACAATGCCGTAGGGGCGCTGTATCAATCGGTCGATAACCTGTTCGATCTCGGCACCCATGCCGAGGTGATGCAGGTCCAGGCGGCCTGCTTGTTTGTCCAGCAAACGCAATACGACACGCTCGCCGTGCCCGGAAGGCAGCGTCGAGACGCGCACATCCACCGCCCGGCCGGCAACCCGCAGCGAAATGCGACCGTCCTGGGGCAAACGTTTTTCGGCGATGTCCAGCTTGGCCATGACCTTGATGCGTGACACCAGCAGTGGCGCCAGCACGCGCTGCGGCTGCAGCACTTCTCTGAGCACACCGTCGACACGGAAGCGCACTACCAGCCGGTTTTCGAACGGTTCGATATGAATATCAGAGGCATTTTCCTTGATGGCTTCTGTCAGTAATGCGTTGATGAGGCGAATGATGGGCGCATCGTCCTCGCTTTCCAGAAGATCTTCGGTTTCCGGCAACGCCTGCGCAACGGTGAACAGATCGAGATCCTCACCCAGGTCTTCCATCATCTGCATGGCTTCATTGGAACGCTGCTCATAGGAGGATGCCAGAAGGGTGTCAAACTGATCCTTGCTGATTTCCTCGATCTTGAGCGGGCAACCGACAAACCGGCGCACTTCGATCAGCGCAAGAGGATCCGCCTGGGGGCTGAGCATCACGCGCGCCTGGTCCTCGCTGTGTTCGGAGACGAGGATTCCGTGGCGTTTGGCGAACGTGAACGGCGGCCGCCAGCCGCGCGCATGCGGCGCTTCTGCTGCCACTTCTTCAGCAACGCTGTCGAGTCCGGTTTCAGTCATTCCGATCGTCACTCTGTGCAGCATCGCCGGAAGAAGCGTCCGACGGCGGCTCGAATGGGGGCGGTAATTCCAGCAGTTGCTCGAAGGGGGGCAAGCGCGGTATCTCGGCACCCGGAAGCAATGGCACGCCGGGGCCATGCAGCTCGTACTGCCGCGCACGCAGCATATTGTACTTGCGCGAGGAATAGCTGTCCGAAACGCCGGTATCTCGCAGAATTGCGGGGCGGATAAACACCATCAGGTTCTGTTTGTCGTGATTGGTGCCCTTGGCGCGAAACAGCGCACCCAGCACCGGCAGGTCTCCGAGCAGGGGCACTTTCTGCTCGGTTTCGGTAACCCGGTCCTCGATGAGTCCGCCCAGCACCACGACGTGGCCGTCTTCCACCAGCACGTTGGTCTTGATGGAGCGTTTGTCGGTAATGATGTCGGAAGCCGAAGCGCTTTCGGAGATCGACGAAGTCTCCTGCTCGATTTCCAGCACGACGGCATTGCCCTCGTTGATCTGCGGCTTGACCTTGAGGGTGATACCCACGTCTTCGCGCTGTATGGTCTGAAAAGGATCGACAGAGGAACCTCCGGTACCGGTCTGGGTAAAAGAACCGGTCACAAAAGGCACGTTCTGCCCAACAACGATTTCTGCCTCCTCGTTGTCGAGCGTCATCAGCGATGGTGTTGACAGAATGTTGACGTCGGTATCCGCAGCCAGCGCCTGAACGACAACCGCCCAATTGAGCTGTCCGTCGTCGGTAATGCTCCCGCCCCCGAGCGAAAGGCCGCCGCTGAGCGCGGGCAGCGCTCCGCTGAATACCCCGTTAATGATGGAGGTCAGCGTCGTACCGACATTGGTGAAGTTGGTGCCGCCGATAGGGCTGCCTTCTCTGTTGGTGCTGTTCACAACCCATTGAACACCCAGTTCACGTGCCTTTCTCTCGCCGACTTCGGCGATAATGGCATCTATCAATACCTGTGATCGCCGGATATCCAGCTGCCGGATCACCGTCTCTAGAGACATCATCAATGCCGGCGGCGCCGTGATCACCAGCGCATTGGTCGCTTCGTCGGCCTGGATGTCGAGCTGCTTTTGCCCCGCGGTCGCGGTCGGCGGTTTGGGCTGACCTTCTTCCTGACTCTGACCGACGCCTTGCAGCACCTGCACCAGTTCAGTGGCCTTGGCGTACTTGAGATAGATGACCTTGGTATTGCCGCCGCGCTCCAGCGGAGTATCAAGGTGGGAGATAATGGCGCGCAGGCGCAGGCGCTCGGCACGGTCACCACCGAGCAATACGCTGTTGGTTCGTTCATCGGCCACGAGGGTGGTTGATGTCGCACCCGGCGTCTTGCCGGGACCCGCCTCGGCGCGGCTCACGGCGGTGAGTATACGCACCACCTCGGCAGCGGATGCATGCTCGAGCCTGATGATTTCGATTTCAGCATCGCTGGCGGTATCGATGCGACGGATAATGTTGACCAGCCGCGACACGTTTTCGGCGCGATCGGAAATGATCAGCACGTTGGTGGCCGGATATGCCGCCAGATGCCCCTGTTGCGGCACCAGCGGCCGAAGGATCGGCACCAGTTGTGCCGCCGCCACGTTATCAACCTGGATGACCCGCGTCACCATTTCATCGCCGCGGCCCGGCTCCTCGTCGGAAACCGTGGGTATGCGATCCTGCTTGGCGGTCACGTCGGGTACGATCTTGATCACTTCACCGCTGGGCACCGCCGCAAAACCATGGACGTTAAGGATCGACAGAAACACCTGGTACACTTCATTCGCGTCCATGGCGCGCGATGAGACCACCGTGACCTTGCCCTTGACGCGGGGGTCGACAATGAAATTCTTTCCGGTGACCTCGGCAACCGTGCTGATCAGGGCGTTGATGTCGGCGTCTTTCAGATTGAGGGTGATTGTCTGGGCGAACAGCGGGCTCGCCCAGACCAGGCACAGGACCCCTAGCAGGCGCCGCCAACACATCGGTTTATCGATCCCGGATATCACTGGATTCCTGCTCCTGTATCACTGGCCAGAGTGCGGTAATGTGAGACTCAGGGAAACCGGCTGCCCACTGCGCAGCAGCGTCACGTTCACGGAATCGCCCTCTCCCAAAGCCTGCATCGCCTTCATGCCCATTGCCGGCGAATCTATGTTCACGCCATTTATCACTGTGACGATATCTCCCGGCTGCAAGCCGAGTTCCTGCATGGCGCTGGTTTCGCTGCCTGGCTGCAAGGTAAAGCCGATAAACTTGCCGCCCTGGCGCGCCGGTGTCGCCCTTACGTACTGCAGAAACGAGGCAGGATTCTGGCGGATTTCGCTACGGTACCTGTCGAATGCGGCCGCTCGCGCGGCGTTTGTGGTCACTGCGCCCGGGCGCGTTGAAGACGACCGTTCGCTGGATGTACCGGCCGCACCAGGTTCTCTCGGCAGACGCAGCGTTTCGAACCGGCCGCCGCGTTCCAGAATGATCCTGTCGGGGTGGATTTCCGACAGCCTGGCACCGCCAGGCAACGGATCCCCTACCGCATAGCTCTCCTCTTTGCCGCGCGGATCACCGACGATGGCGCGGGCGCCCCGGTCCTCATCACTGGCGAGCACCCCGTGCAGAGTCAGCTTCAACCGGGTTTCAGGCGCATCTACCGGCCGAACAGTTTCGACCGGCTGTTTCTCCTGCACAAGTCCGAACAGGTGCCAGCCGGCAATCTCGCGTTCATCGATAGTCGCAACTTGCTGTGTAACCGGTGTCGCAATAACCGGGATGGGTTGCGAGTCCGGCTCCGGCTCCGGCTCCGGGACCAGCAACCAACTCAGTCTTGCCAGCTGCCACGCCAGGAGAATAACCAACAGAACATTGATTATTCTGGGTAATTTCTCTATCCGCCCGGCACGCAGCCAGTGCTGAAGGGTATTCTGCGATAGCGCAAGAGTAACCATAAGGTCCTGAATTCACAATGTTCCCGGACAGCTAACCACGGCCAGCTGGCAAAGAACTTAAATGGCGACTGACAAACGGTTATTTTATCAATGTTTTCGCATTTAACCCACTTTTCAGCGCAGCTCCGGGAAGATTTTCCCTGTGCCTGCGCTTACCTTGTCGATCCAGCCTTGCCTGCGCCGGGTTTACGTCGCGAGCGTCCTCCACCTGCGCTTCTGGGCTTCGACCCGGCACGCGGTCTTTGAACGAAATCCTCTCGCGGACGTTTTACAGGCGGCTTCGGCTGTGCCAGCAGGCTGTTGTCGATCTGTTCCACCGGGATGCTGTGACCGATGTAAGCTTCGATTTCGGGCAAGGAATACACGTATTTTTCACACGCGAAACTGATCGCATCGCCGTCAGCACCAAGGCGAGCGGTACGCCCGATGCGGTGGACATAATCCTCCGCATCCTGAGGCAGGTCGTAGTTGACCACGTGGCTGACATCCGGGATGTGCAGACCGCGCGCCGCGACATCGGTAGCCACAAGGATGGCGAGTTCGCCACTCTGGAACCGCTTGAGCAACGACTGGCGCTTCTTCTGTGGCACATCGCCGGACAAGATGGCGGTTTTGTAGCCGTTGCCTTCAAGGTAACCCCAAACCTTCTCAGCATCCCGTTTCGTATTGACGAACACGATAGTCCGACTTGCGTCGATTTTCTGCATCAGTCCGAGCAAGAGCGGGATCTTGTCCTCGTTGGCTGTATGGTACAGCACCTGTCGCACCCGCTCGGCCGTAACCCGTTCCGGTTCAACCTGAACCAGCTGGGGATTGTTCATATGCTCGTAAGCAAGCTCGTTGACGCGAAACGACATGGTTGCCGAAAACAGCAATCCGAGCCTTTCCTCCGGTGGCGGGCAGCGCCGCAACAGGAAACGCACATCCTTGATAAAGCCGAGGTCAAACATGCGATCCGCTTCATCCAGTACGACTACCTGCGCCTTTCGCAAATCGAAAACGTGCTGCTTGAAGTAGTCGATGATGCGGCCAGGGGTACCAATAAGAACGTCAACGCCCTCGGCAAACTGGTTACGCTGCGCATCATAATCCGTGCCGCCATAGGCGATGCCAAACCTGAGACCGGTATGTTGCCCGAGTTTTGTTGCATCGCGGTGAATCTGGATAGCAAGCTCGCGCGTCGGAGCCAGGATCAGGGCTCGAACCTGGTTGGCCTTGCGATGCTCGTCGGCGGGGTGCCTCAGCAGGTGATTAAACGTTGCGATCAGAAAGGCTGCTGTTTTCCCGGTTCCTGTTTGCGCCTGTCCGGCGACGTCGCGGCCCTGTAAGGTCAGGGGCAAGGTCTGCTCCTGTATCGGCGTACAGGCTAAAAACCCCGCGTCATCAATGCCTTGCATCACCTCCCTGGGAAGGTCAAAGCTGCTGAACTGAATCTCGCTCAAATGATTTTGTGTCATATCTTTCCAGCATATCAACTTAATTGAAGGTTTGGACTTGCAATCTAAAGCTTTTTGGGCTGAAATTAGCCCCGCCGCAAGACAAACGAACCGGTCGTCGCGCCGAATCAATGCAAAAGCGTTTGCCAAACGGCGGCAATGCCCGAGAAGGTCCGCGTTTCAAACTCAACACTCCCTTTTTGATATCTTTTGCGACGTCAGCAATTCGTGGTCAGGAGGCCCCTTAGCGTGAGCGATAATATCGTTTATCTAACCGACGAATCCTTTCAAAATGAAGTTATCGATTCCACCGAACCTGTGCTGGTGGATTACTGGGCCGAATGGTGCGGCCCCTGCAAAATGATCGCTCCCATACTAACGGAAATCGCTGTCGAGTATCAGGGAAAAGTAAAAATTGCAAAACTCAACATCGACGAAAATCCGCAGACGCCGCCAAAATATGGTATTCGTGGCATCCCGACCCTGATGCTGTTCAAAAACGGTAATGTGGAAGCCACCAAAGTCGGCGCATTGTCCAAATCCCAGCTGACAGCGTTTATTGACACAAACCTTTAACCGGCCACCCGACGGGACTCGGTAGCATTCCGGAGGAATCGACCAACCTAACGGCAACCTGTCCGGCTCACGTTTCAGCATTAGCAACGTGCACCGACCCACCTTCCCAGCGGTGCTGCCCCTGCAACCCACAACGATTACGAACCACTATGAACCTAACTGAACTCAAGCAAAAACCCGCATCCGAACTTATCCAGATCGCGCAGGGCATGGGCATTGAAGGCGCCCGTTCCCGCAAACAGGATGTGATTTTCTCGATACTGAAATCCCACGCAAAAAGCGGCGAGGATATTTTCGGGGACGGCGTCCTGGAGATTCTGCAGGATGGTTTCGGCTTCCTGCGTTCGGCGGACAGCTCGTATCTGGCCGGCCCGGACGATATTTACGTTTCACCGAGTCAGATCCGCAGATTTGGACTGCGCACCGGCGACACAGTGTCCGGCAAGATTCGCCCGCCCAAGGAAGGTGAGCGTTATTTCGCGCTACTCAAGGTCAATGAGATCAACTACGAGAAGCCGGAAGCCGCCAAGGGCAAGGTCCTGTTCGAGAACCTGACCCCCCTGCACCCGAACGAGCGCCTGAAACTGGAACTCGGCAACGGCAGCACCGAGGATATAACGCCGCGTGTTATCGATCTCGCCGCGCCGATCGGCAAGGGCCAGCGCGGACTCATCGTGTCGCCTCCCAAGGCCGGCAAGACCATGCTGCTGCAGAACGTCGCGCAGTCGATCACCGCCAATCACCCCGAATGCTATTTGATTGTCCTGCTCATCGACGAACGACCCGAAGAAGTGACGGAAATGGCCAGGTCAGTGCGCGGCGAGGTGGTCTCATCCACATTCGATGAACCGGCGAGCCGCCATGTACAGGTCGCCGAAATGGTGATTGAAAAAGCCAAGCGCCTCGTCGAGCACAAGCGTGATGTCGTTATTTTGCTTGATTCGATCACCCGACTGGCCCGCGCATACAACACTGTCATTCCTTCCTCCGGCAAGGTATTGACGGGTGGCGTGGATGCCAATGCGCTGCACCGGCCGAAGCGATTTTTCGGTGCCGCGCGCAATATCGAGGAAGGCGGCAGCCTGACGATCCTGGCGACCGCGCTGGTGGAAACCGGCTCGCGCATGGACGATGTGATTTACGAAGAATTCAAGGGCACCGGCAACATGGAAATCCACATGGATCGCAAGATTGCCGAGAAGCGCGTTTACCCGGCGATCAACATCAACCGTTCCGGTACCCGCCGCGAGGAGTTGCTCACCAAGCCCGACGAATTACAGAAGATCTGGATACTTCGCAAACTGTTGCACCCGATGGAAGATCTGGCGGCCATGGAGTTCCTGCTCGACCGCCTCAAGGACAGCAAGACCAACGAAGAGTTCTTCGAATCGATGAAACGCTAGCTTTACCCGCGAGCGACGGGCATCTGGTAACGGTTCTTCAGCCGCACATAATGTGCGGCTGAATAGCCAAGGTAACTTCGTTCTTTTTCGGTAAGTTCCCGAACCCGCCTTACCGGCGACCCGAGGTAAAGATATCCGCTTTCCAGGACCTTGCCGGGAGGGACAAACGACCCGGCGCCCAGCATCGTTCCGGCCTCGATCACGGCTTCATCCAGCACGATACTGCCCATACCGATCAGGCAGGTGTCCTGCACCGTGCAGGCGTGCAGCACGACCTTGTGACCGACAGTGACATCGCTTCCGATCACAAGCGGCGAACCGCCCGGGCAGTACTCGCTGTCGTGCGTTACATGCAGAACGGAGCCATCCTGGATATTGGTCCTGGCGCCGATCGTAATAGTATGCACATCGCCGCGAATCACGCTCATGGGCCAAACGGAACTGTCCGCGCCAATCTCGACGCGTCCGACCACCACCCCCTCGGGATCGATATAAGCGGAAGGATGAACAGTCGGGAAAACGTTATCGAATACCCGCAACGACACCGGCTAAACCCAGTATGCAGCTCGTGTCATGATGCGCGAGGTCAGGCCCATGAGACGCTTTATGGCAGACGGAAGCTCCGCCCCGCCTGCGGCTTTGGCGCTGGCGCCGTGCTCTGATTCATCGATTTTCATCTGTTCCAGAACAGCACGGCTTTTCGTATCGCTCTGCGGAAGCCGCTGCAGATGCTCGTCAAGATGGGCGACCACCTGCTTTTCCGTTTCAGCGACGAAACCCAGACTCCATTTGTCCCCGACCGCGCCCGCCGCGGCGCCGATTACCATTGACCCGAGGTACCAGAGCGGGTTCAGGTAACTCAGATGCCCGCCCAGTTCGCGGATGCGCCGTTCACACCACTCGAGGTGGTCATTCTCTTCCTGTGCGGCGCGTTCCATTCGTTCGCGCACCTTTTCCAACCGTGCTGTCAACGCCTGGCCTTGGTATAAAGCCTGCGCAGCCACTTCGCCTGCGTGATTTACGCGCATTAAACGCGCCGCCTCAACCTTCTGCGCATCATCGAGATCGATTTGCTGCACGCCGGTGGCCGGATCGGGGCGTTCGGTGACCAGCGGTTTGCCGGCCAGCGTGCGAAGCGCCTGGTCGACATTCATTATCAGGTGGTCTATCGGGCTGTAGCGCCTGGTATTCATGGCATCAGTGTTATCCAATTCCCGGGATTCTACAAGGCCTGGCATACACCAGCCGGAACGCGAGCCACGTTCAGCGGCGGGGCATATTGCCGCCCGAAAAGATCTCCATCATTTCGTGCTCTACCTGCTTGCTTATCTTGCGGCGTTGCGCTGGTGTAAAATCCTGCTCACCAATGCCGAACAGGTAGTTATCGAGCACGAATTCCCTGAGGCGCATCTTGGTGTGAAAGATGTTCTCCTGGTATACGTTCACATCGATCATCTGATAGCGCTGGCGCGTGTCTTTCGACAGAAAATTCTGGATCGAATTGATTTTGTGATCGATGTAATGCTTTTTGCCGCGCACGTCGCGGGTAAAGCCTCGCACCCGATAATCAGCGATGACAATATCCGATTCGAAACTGTGAATCAGATAGTTCAGAGCCTTGAGCGGGGATATGCGCCCGCAGGTCGACACATCAATGTCCGCACGGAATGTGCTGATGCCATTGTCCGGGTGACTTTCCGGATAGGTATGCACCGTAACATGGCTTTTGTCCAGATGAGCCACCACGGCCTCGGGTAACGGCCCCGGCTCGGCTGTATTGGCGATATCCGGCAGCTTCACTTCCTCCTCAGCGATCAGCATTGTCACGCTTGCACCCTGTGGGTCATAGTCCTGATGGGCGATATTCAGAATAGTGGCACCGATAATGTTACACACGTCCTCGAGTATCTGGGTCAGGCGTTCAGCATTATATGCTTCATCGATATACTCGATGTACTCACTGCGCTGCGCCGGTGAATTTGCGTAACAGATATCATAGATATTAAAACTCAGCGTCTTGGTGAGGTTGTTGAACCCCTGCAGCTTGAGCTTTTTCATCGAGGAACCAAGTGACATTTCGGTTTTCCTGTAGACAAAAAATGAGAGGGAAAACGCCTAGCGATCTGCGATTGGCGGATGATAAATCATTTGCACCATCACACCCTCGGGTCCGACGCAATAGAAACTACGCGCACCGTCGCGGTGTGTCCGTGCGGCCGATTTCATCTCCACACCGTTCAGCGCCAGAAAATCATACCAGGCATCGACATCCTGCGATGTTTTCAGTATGAACCCGAAGTGATCCAGAACCTGGTCAGTAGCATCGCATGTCCCGTCCGTACGGTGCAGGGCGAGATTATCGCTCCCTGACGTCAAGTAGACATTATCCGCGTCAGGCCGCCATTCGACCTGCATACCGAGGATGTCAACATAGAAACGCTCTGCAGCGTCCAGATCGCGGACGCGGAAAGCGATATGTCGCATACCGGCGGTAGGCACTGGGCGCTGCATCACGCCTCCCGGATTTCGTAGTCATGCGTGATTTCGGCGGTCTTGCCGAGCATGATCGATGCCGAGCAGTACTTTTCCGCGGACAGACTGACCGCCCGCGCTACACGTTTTTCCTCCAGATCCCTGCCCGTAACGATAAAGTGAACATGGACAGAGGTGAAAACCTTGGGATCTTCAGCGGCGCGCTCTGCTTGCAGCTCGGCCACACAATCTGTCACGGCCTGCCGTGATTTTCTCAAAATGTGCACTACGTCAAAGGCCGTACATCCGCCCATACCAAGCAACAGCATTTCCATCGGGCGCACTCCCAGGTTGCGCCCTCCGTGCTCCGGGGGACCATCCATGACAACCGCATGACCACTCCCGGATTCACCCAGGAAAGTCGCATCCTGAACCCACTTGATTCGCGCCTGCATCACAATATCTCCCGCCCGCCGCTATTGCGAACCCTATCACAGAATCGCTCTGGCACGCGGCTTGCCGGAGCTAATGATACCCGCCAACTGAACGATACACTGGAGCAAGGGTTCGCGAAGGTACAATTAGATGCTTTTAAACACAATACCTGTTTCGCCGAAAACGGCCGGCAACACCTCGGTTGCGACCGGGAACACCTCAATCGACCGGTTCCTGGAACACTGCCACCGGCGGCGTTACCCGTCCAAAAGCGTCATCATTTACGCAGGTGACCAGCCGGACGTGCTGTATTACATCGTCAAAGGCTCGGTCACAGTGCTGATAGAAGACGACGATGGCCACGAAATCGTGCTGGCCTACCTCAATCCCGGCGACTTCTTCGGGGAAATGGGTCTGTTCGGGAAGGATAGCAACCGTAGCGCCTGGGTGCGCACCAAAACCCAGTGCGAACTCGCTGAAATAAGCTATAGCCGCTACCGCCAGCTTGCCGAACAGGACACCGGCATCCTGTTTGCCCTTGCAGGCCAGATGGCAGCCCGTCTTCGCAGCACCAGCCGCAAAGTCAGCGACCTGGCATTTCTCGACGTCACGGGCCGCGTTGCACGGACTTTGCTGGACCTGTGCAAGCAGCCCGACGCAATGACCCATCCGGACGGAATGCAGATCAAGATTACCCGCCAGGAAATAGGTCGCATTGTCGGTTGCTCCCGCGAAATGGTGGGGCGCGTGCTTAAGTCCCTGGAAGAACAGGGACTGATCTCCGCCAAGGGCAAAACCATGGTGATATTCGGCACCCGTTAGGCCGAAAACAGCTCCGCCAGCTTCTGCCCGGGGTCGTCTGCCCTCATAAACGCTTCGCCTACGAGAAACGCATGGACGCCATGCTGGCGCATTCTCGCCACATCTGCGCGCGTGTGAATCCCGCTCTCGGTCACGAGCAGGCGGTCCTGCGGAAACCCTGACTTCAGCTTGAGCGTGGTATCGAGCGAAGTCTCAAAAGTGCGCAGATTGCGATTGTTGACGCCGATCAACGAGGCCGGTGTCGCGAGTACCCGCTCCATTTCGCCGGCATCATGCACCTCGACCAAGGCATCCATTTTGAGCTCATCGGCGAGCTGCACCAGATCCATCAGCAGACTGTCATCCATTGCGGATACGATCAGCAGGACGCAATCTGCACCCAGCGCCCGTGCTTCGTACACCTGCCAGGGATCGATGACAAAATCCTTGCGCAAAACAGGCAGGGCGCAGGCCTCCCGGGCCTGCTGCAGATACTCGTCTGCTCCCTGAAAAAAATCCACGTCAGTCAACACGGAAAGGCATGCTGCCCCGCCTGCCTGATAACTTCTGGCAATCTCCGCCGGCTTGAAGTTTTCGCGCAACACTCCTTTGCTCGGTGACGCTTTCTTGATCTCGGCGATTACGGCCGCCTGTCCGCGATCGATACGTGTCTGCAGTGCGCGCAGGAATCCACGTGGTGCACCGGCTGCACCTATACGATCTTGCAGGATCGCGAGAGGTGTGTGTTTGCGGCGTTCGGCGACTTCCTCGACCTTGCGGTCAAGAATCCTTTTTAAGGTATCCTGGATCTTTGTCATCATATTCAGACTTGTCGATTCGCCAATCGACTGGCGATCCGCACTCCCGCCGCGACAGCAGCATCACTATAATTTATTCGTCAAATCAATCAGATCCTGCAGCTTCTGCCTGGCTTTGCCAGAAGTGATGGCAAGCCTGGCGGCATGCACACCGGATTGCAGCGTATCGGCGACACCGGAGGCGTAGACAGCAGCGCCGGCATTCAAAAGGACGATATCCCGTGCCGCTCCGGGGACATCGTTCAGCACCTCCCGGATCAGCCTCAGGCTGTCTTGCGGACCGGAGACCGTCAATGATGCAACGTCACCGTTTTCGATTCCAAACTGCGCCGGCTCCACCTGGTATCGTCGAATCTGGCCGTTTTCGAGTTCGGCAACTTGCGTGGGTGAACCGATGCTGATTTCGTCGAGCCCGTCTTCAGCATGCACGACGAGCACGTGCCGGGCGCCGAGTCTGGCGAGCACCTGCGCCAGAGGCTCGAGCCATTCCACACTGAAAACGCCCAATACCTGGTTGGGCGCGCCCGCCGGGTTAGTCAGGGGACCGAGCACATTAAACAACGTGCGAACTCCCATTTCCTTGCGCGGCCCAATGGCATGTTTCATTGCGCCGTGATGCATGGGAGCGAACAGAAACCCGATGCCGATTCGGCTCACGCACTGGGCAACCTGCCGGGGGCTCAGGTTCAGATTAACTCCTGCAGCCTCCAGTACATCCGCGCTACCGCAGCTGGAGGAAACCGAGCGATTGCCGTGCTTGGCGACCTGCGCACCCGCGGCAGCCGTTACCAGAGCGCTCGCGGTCGAAATGTTGAACGTCGAGGCGCCATCGCCCCCGGTCCCGCAGGTGTCGACCAGGTGTGGTCCTGACACCGGCACCGGTGTCGCCAGTTCGCGCATCACCCGGGCGGCGGCGGCGATTTCGTCTATGGTTTCACCCTTCATACGCAGGCCAACGAGGAATCCACCGATCTGCGCCGGTGTCGCCTGCCCGGTCATAATCAGACGCATAACGTCGATCATGTCTTCAGTAGACAGATCCCGTTTCTCCGTCACGCTGCGGATCGCCGCCTGCATATCCACAACTCAGCCCTCCAGAAAATTCTTCAACATGTCGTGACCGTGCTCGGTCAAAATGGACTCCGGATGAAACTGCACCCCTTCAACCGCGAGCTCCTTGTGCCTGACACCCATAATCTCGTGAACGGCGCCGGACGATGTCCGGGTCCATGCTGTAATCTCGAGACAATCCGGCAGACTGGCCGTCTCGATTACGAGCGAATGATAACGGGTGGCCGCGAGTGGGTTCGGCAGCCCCTTGAACACTCCAACGTCATTATGAAAAATACTTGAGGTTTTCCCGTGCATAATCTCCTCGGCGTGAACAATCCTGCCCCCGAATGCCTGGCCGATACTCTGATGGCCAAGACACACACCCAGAACAGGAATACGCCCCGCAAATGCGCGCACGCACTCCAGAGAAATACCTGCCTGATCCGGTGTGCAGGGTCCTGGCGAAATCACGATTTTCTCCGGCGCCAGCCTTTCGATGTCAGCCAGCGTGATTTGATCATTGCGGAAGACCCGCACTTCGGCGCCCAGTTCCCCCAAATACTGCACCAGGTTATAGGTAAAGGAGTCGTAGTTGTCGATCATCAATAACATGCCACGACCCTCTACTTGTGCTTGCCGTCAAGACCGGCCAGCGCCAGGGACACAGCGCGGAAAATCGCTCGTCCCTTGTTCATCGTCTCGGCCCATTCGTTTTCCGGCACCGAATCGGCAACAATGCCTGCGCCGGCCTGGATGTGCAGCGTGCCATCCTTGATAACTGCGGTGCGGATAGCGATTGCGGTATCCATGTTACCGGACCAGGACAGGTAGCCGACAGCGCCGGCGTATATGCCGCGCTTGACCGGCTCGAGTTCATCGATGATTTCCATTGCGCGAATTTTTGGTGCACCGCTGACCGTACCGGCGGGGAAGGTCGCCCGCAACACATCGATTGCCGACATACCCTCTCTTATTCTGCCAACAACATTGGAGACGATATGCATCACATGCGAATAGCGTTCTATCGCCATCTTCTCTGTCAGCTCAACGCTGCCGATACAGCTGACGCGGCCGACATCATTACGCCCGAGATCGATCAGCATCAGATGTTCGGCCAGCTCTTTCGGGTCCGCAAGCAATTCCGCCTCGAGCGCCCGATCTTCGACTTCATCGTGGCCCCGGGGTCTCGTGCCGGCAATCGGACGCACAGTGATGACATCATCTTCCAGTCGCACCAGTATTTCCGGCGATGAACCCACGATGTGGAAATCTTCCAGATCCAGATAAAACATGTAAGGTGACGGATTAAGACTGCGCAGCGCCCGATACAGATCCAGTGGCGGAGCCTGGAAAGGTATGGATAGACGCTGCGACAACACCACCTGCATGGCATCGCCTTCGACTATATATTCCTTGACACGGCGCACGGCTGACTCGAACCCCGCCTGGGTAAAGCCGGACACAAAATCGGCTTCTGATACTTCGCGGGCATCCGCAAGCGCTCCCGGAATCGCGACCGGCTGGCACAAGTGATCCAACAGTTGACCGAGTCGAGACTGTCCCGTCTCCCAGGCATCCGGCTGTTGCGCATCGACATGGACAACCATCAACAGCTTGCCGGTAAGGTTGTCGAAGACCACCACTTCGTCAGACACCATCAGCAGGATATCCGGTGTCTGCAATGGATCCGGTTTGTCGCCGTCCTTCAACCTCGATTCGATGTAGCGAACAGTGTCATATCCAAAATATCCCACCAGACCGCCACTGAAGCGCGGCAAACCCTCCAGCTCGGGAACGCGGTAGCGCTGCTGAAACGTTTCAACCCACTGCAGGGGATCCGGATGCGAAAGCTGCTCAATCATCCGGTTATCGTTCCACAGCTCGATACGCTCGCCGTAAATGCGCACAACGGTCTGGCAGGGAAGACCAATAATGGAATAGCGCCCCCATTTCTCGCCGCCCTGCACAGACTCGAATAAATACGAGTAAGGACCGTTCGCGAGCTTCAGGTAGGTGCTTAACGGGGTATCAAGGTCCGCAAGCACTTCGCGGGTTACCGGTATCCGGTTGTACCCCTGGCTTGCCAGTTTCCGGAATTGTTCAGGATTCATGTTCTCTACCGTTGGGACGTTCTACAAACACAAGAGATCGCGGCGCGCAGCGGTTCAAGCCAACCATCGCCGTTCGTTTTCGTGTCTGCATGTCTCTACGGTGAACATCATGCGGCTTGTTCGAGCTCGTTTCGCAATGCTGCGAGAGTTTCAATCACCAGATCCGGCCTCGCCACCCGGATGTCTTCGCCATGATTGTACCCGTATGGTACGCAGGCTATGGAAAATCCGGCAGCGCGTGCCGCCTTGACATCGCTGATCGAGTCACCAACCATCAGGGCTGCTGACGGCTCAACGCTGAAAAACCTTGCAGCGTGCAACAACGGCGCCGGATGCGGTTTTTTCTGTTCCAGGGTATCGCCGCTGACTACGATACCGAAATAATCATATATGCCCAGATCTTTCAGCAAAGGGACAGTGAACTGCTCGGCCTTGTTGGTGACACAGCCCAACGCATACCCCGAAGACTTGAGATAATCCAGACCTTCCACAACCCCCGGATAGAGGCAGGACCGTTTTGACGTGTTTTGCGCATACAACTCAATGAAAACCGGGTAGGCCTTCTCATAATCGGCATCATCAGGCTCCCCGTCGAGCTGTCCAATAAGTGCACGACGCACCAGCCGCTCAACACCGTTTCCGACCCAGTTGCGCACCCGCATCTCGCCCCAGGGCTCGCGTCCCAGTCGCCGCATCATTTCATCCACGCAAAACGCCAGGTCCGGCACGCTGTCAACCATGGTGCCATCGACATCGATCAGAATCATTTCGGGTTTTTTGATTGTCATTTCGCCGAACCGTTTCTTTCGGATTATACCTTTGCCAATTGCTCGCGCATCGCGCCGATTACACTGTCATAGCGGTTCGGATCGCTGTCTTTTGCAGCACCGAAAATCGCCGAACCGGCAACGAAGGTGTCGGCACCGGCGGCCGCAATTTCGCGGATATTGTCGACCTTGACACCGCCATCGATTTCCAGCCGTATGTCACGACCGCTGGCGTCGATGATCTCGCGTGCCTCGCGCAGCTTGTCCAGGACATAGGGAATGAAGCTCTGTCCGCCGAAACCCGGATTCACCGACATCAACAGCACCATATCCACCTTGTCAATGACCCATTTCAAAGTATCCAGCGGCGTCGCCGGGTTGAAAACCAGCCCGGATTTGCAGCCGTTTTCGCGGATCAGCTGCAAGGTGCGATCAACGTGCTCGCTGGCCTCCGGATGAAAGGTAATGTAGCTTGCACCCGCTTTTGCGAAATCAGGGACGATGGCGTCAACCGGTTTGACCATCAGGTGCACATCAATCTCGGCCTTGACGCCGTGTTTGCGCAGCGCGTCGCAGACCAGCGGACCGATCGTCAGATTCGGCACATAATGGTTGTCCATGACGTCGAAGTGGACGATGTCCGCACCGGCTTTAAGGACGTTGTCGACTTCTTCGCCGAGACGCGCGAAGTCGGCCGAAAGAATAGACGGTGCAATCTTGTAATCTGGCATAATCCAGGCCTCTTGAGATAAGGTGAATTCCGCTGGCGAAAATCGAGACCGCGCACTTTACCCGATCGGGGGGAACATTGCAGCCCGCCGAACGGAGTAGCAGTCGCGCCGTCCAGGGAGGCAGGGCAGACTACATGAAAAATATTCATAACTACATGTATTGTATATTTTTTTCTCTAATCTTCTGGAGCGGCATCACCACCGCCTCGGATCTTGAAAAGGAAAAACGCTGGTCGGAGCAGATTGTCGATAGCTTGCTTGTGGGTGAATCGGTCGAACTGAAAGCAGGAGGAACACCGTTTCTGGGCGTTTTCGCCGAAGCCAGCGCCGGCTCTACCGGTCGCGCCGTGATACTCGCCCACGGCATAGGCGCACACCCTGACTGGCCGGAAGTCATTCACCCGCTGCGCAGCAGACTGCCCGATCACGGCTGGTCAACGCTTTCCATCCAGATGCCGATACTTGCCAACGACGCGCCGCTCTCCGATTACGCGCCGTTGTTTGATGAAGTTGCGCCAAGAATCGAAGCTGCTATCGACCACCTGCGCCAGCAGGGCAATCAGACCATTGTTTTGATCGGGCATAGCCTGGGCGCATCCATGGCCGCCACCTATCTGGGCGGAAAATCGCAGACTGGCATAAATGGCTTCATCGCCGTCGGCATGGGCGTCATAGACCTCGACGACAAAATGAACAGCGCGCTTGCGCTGGAGAAGATCGACCTGCCGGTGCTGGATATGTTCGGCAGCCGCGACCTCGATAGTGTGCGCGACACTGCCAGACGACGCGCAGTTGCAGCCCGCAAAGGGGGGAACCCCGACTATCAGCAGGTCGAAATCGAGGGCGCAAACCACTTTTTCGTCGGGGTAGAGGACACTCTCGTGAGGCGAATTTACGGTTGGTTGAAGACCCGCTTCGAAACCGAACGGAGTGACGAGACATGACACTGAGCGCAGCCGCTGTAAGCCTGCATGTCCTCTCGGCGGTGCTGTGGGTAGGCGGCATGTTTTTCGCCCACCAGGTGTTGCGGCCTGTTGCTGCGCAACAGTTCGAGCCACCGCAGCGACTCCGCCTCTGGTCCGGGGTTTTCACCCGATTTTTCCCCTGGGTCTGGCTATTTGCCGCACTGCTGCCGCTTAGCGGTTACTGGATGGTTTTCAAGGTCTTTGGCGGCATGGCAACGATCGGCCTTCACGTGCACATCATGCAGGCGCTGGGATGGCTGATGATTCTTCTCTTTATGCACCTTTACTTCGCGCCGTTCCGGCGTCTGAAGGAAGCCGTCATCACGGAAAACTGGCCGCAGGCCGGAAAACAGCTCAACCAGATCCGCCGCATTGTCGGCATCAACCTGCTGCTCGGTCTGGTTACCAGCGCTGTGGCCGCTGGCGGACGCTATCTGTAAGCGACTGTGCCCTCAACCATCCTCGCTGCTCGGTAGCACACCATCGTCGCACGTAACATGCCGGTCATGTCGCGGCGTTATTCTCCGGAAGTTCCCACCCGTCCGGGTGAAAAGCGTAACTACCCGGCCGCTATAGCTGTTGATCAGCGCGAGCGACTGGACACCAATGCCACGCAAACTGTTACGCCGTTACCTGCCGGACGCGAGCCGGGTGCACAGCCACTGGCTGTTGCGCCGCCTGGGCGCACGCCTGCATCACCCTCGGCTTTGGCACCTGAACAGGCGCTCCGTATCAGGTGCCACTGCGGTTGGCCTGTTCGTGGCTTTTTTACCGCTGCCGTTTCAGATGATACTGGCGGCATTGGGCGCTGTCTGGTTGCGCGTCAATCTGCCGCTGGCCGTTGCCTGGATTTTTGTCACCAACCCGGTCACCATGGGTCCAGCGTTTTATCTTTGCTACAAGCTGGGCGCCTGGATGCTGAAATCGCCGCCGCTATCGATCGGCGAGGGCAAACCGAGCGTGGAGTGGCTACTGAGCCAGTTCCAGCTCATCTGGCAACCGCTGGCAACCGGCAGCCTGGTTGTCGGCACCGCGACAGGCGTTCTGGGCTATTGCCTGGTACAGATTGCCTGGCGCGCCTGGATCATCTACAAACGCGGGCCGCTGTTGCGTTACCACTCGACTCGCTGATCTGTCGCCGTGCCTGACTCGCCCGGCAACCGTCGGATCCGGAACGGATCCTGACAACCGATCCGTTGCTTTACTTCTTCAATCCATGCAGCCTGCAGCGCCGGTGACGAAGCGGTTTCGTTCAGCTCGCACAGGCTCCCAGCCCGCATTGCTCGCCGCACATCTACTGTAGGCGTCGATGAGCCTATCTATAGCCTCCTCGACGCCCTCGCGACGATCCGCGGCGGGAAATGCGGGCTAGACGGTTTCTGTCTGTCTGAACCGGATGATCGTGTCGTAGGCTTTCTTTATTTCCTGCGTTTTCTCTGTAGCCAGCTTCATCATTTCCTCGGGCAACCCCTTGGCGACCAGCTTGTCCGGATGATGCTGATTCATCAGACGACGGTACGCTTTTTTGATTTGCGCATCGCTGGCGTTTTCTGCCACACCCAGTATTTCATATGCCTCGTGCAGGGCCCTGGCGGGCGACACCGGCGCTTCCCGCCCGAACCCGGCTCCACCGAAATGCCGGGCATGACGGACCATGGCTTCGATATGACGGAACTGCAACTCCGAAAACCCAAGCTGCCTGCAGACCTGCAGCATGACTTCGCGCTCCGCAGGTTGCAGTTGTCCGTCGGCGTATGCGGAATGCGTTAATATTTCGACAAACATCTGCA
Source organism: Thiogranum sp. (assembly GCA_024102665.1). GTDB lineage: Bacteria > Pseudomonadota > Gammaproteobacteria > DSM-19610 > DSM-19610 > Thiogranum. Next base: position 56,884 of record JAGFJP010000176.1, read on the forward strand.
TCAGGTTGCGGCGCCGATGACACTCGCCGCGAAATTGGGCCAGTACATCATCAATCGGGAAATCCGGCTTCTTGCCTTCATTGAACAGGCGAATGGCGGCCTGGCGCATCTGCTCGTTCAGATTCATGCGCTGCATGACATCCCGCGCCTGGGCAATTTCGCTTTCCGTCACCCGGCCATCGGCCTTCGCAAGATGCCCCATAACGGAAAACAGCGCGGTAAAGAAGGCGGTTTGAACGCGCTCCTGGGTGCCCGGATCGAATTGATCTCGCAGCAGGCCGACGATGCCTCTATCAAAGTTGTGCCCGAGCGCTACACCTATCAGCGCGCCGAGCGGCCCGCCCAACAAATAGCCGAAAGCACCGCCCAGCAATTTGCCCCACCAACTCATCGCACTACTCCCTAACGTTCGAAATTTCTAATGTAATGATCAATAGCCATGCATATGCGCGCGCGGGTCCCTGGCCTCCGCGGCGTCACCGCAGCGGGCATCAGCAAACGTCAATAACTCCACTCCTTGCAAAAGCGATTTTATGCGCCTATAACAAAACCAAGGTCCGCATGTCGCGCCTTCCGGACAGCACCCGCCGAGCGCGGGACAGCATTTTCGCTATCCTTCGCAGGTTCACCCGCCGGGTGCCAAGTATCAGCAGTTTATTCAAGGAGGTAAACCCGCTATGACGTTTGAGCCCACTCCGAGGATCGGCGATTGGTACAAGAACAGTATTGGAGAATCATTCGAAATAGTCGCCCAGGATGACGACGACGATACACTCGAACTGCAGTATTACGACGGAACCGTTGAAGAGCTTGACAGGGAAACCTGGGAATCCATGAATCCGCAACTGGTCGAACCGCCAGAGGACTGGACGGCGTCCATGGATGTGACGAAAGACGACTATATGAGCACTGAAAGCTGGGCGGAAACCGAAGACTGGCTATCCCGGCTGGATCGAATCGACTGAAGACCCTCTGCCACCGGGTTGCGGACCGGGTAACGCACGATCAAGGGTGCATGCGTCACATTACTGCCACAGGCACCATCCTGACGCGCGCGTGCACGGTATCGGATCGATAACACCCGCTCCATCTGAACACCAACTCCGCGACTTTCATAGATAAAACAAGGCGCCAACGAAGGCGCCTTGTTTTTAAGCGAACAGGCATGCAATTTGCTGCCTCCTTACGTACCAAACGCAGTTTAACCTTTCAAAAGCGCAGGCCGTTATTGTTTCTAACAGCTGTAATGACAGCTTTAAACACCAAAGGAGGTGTGCCATGACGTTCATCCTCGATATGACGACCGGTGCCGAACTCTGCCGCGAGGCGCCCGGTTGCCGGGGTGCAGACATCGATGAGTCATACCGCCCTGCCATGGATCGGGAAACACATGTTGGACTGCGCCTGGAGCCCATCGCATCAACACCGCATAATCGCCGCTCGGCGGTTCCACCAGGCGTTGATATCGCTGAACTGATCAGCAATATCGAAAATTAAGTGTTCGCGAATAACGGGGTCAGAGCCAAAGCTCTGGCCCCGTTTTTTACGTCCACGAAAAACACCGGCGGCATTGCAGCAGCAACTCACCGGTTTTGCGAAATGCTGCTCACGTCTGCATAAACGACTCCATCTTCGACGACAAGTTCGACACGGGAAAGCCGTCTTCCGTTACAAGGACCAGCGATGCACAGCCCGTCTTCGATGCGAAACAGCGCATCGTGGTTCGCGCACTGGATAAGCTCGCCATCGAGATTCAGAAACCGGTCGGGCACCCAGTCAAGCGGTGCACCGGTGTGCGGACAGCTGTTCCTGTAGGCCACGATGCGCCCATGCTGATGCACCAGAAAAACCGCTTCGTCGCCGGTCGGTGTACTGATGTTGAAACCACGGGACGCACCTTCCGGCAGCGAACTCACGTCACACAATGACTGCAGGCAGGCGCCTGTCGTTGCCAGAATTCCGTTCAATCCTCTCCGGCCACATTTGTTTC
>JAGFJP010000001.1 GCA_024102665.1 Thiogranum sp.
ATCGGTGAGGGGTGCCTGTACGCTAATCCGCATCTTTCGGCAAAGGTCCCGAAGCTCCTCCAGGGAAAGGCAAGTCCCTATGACGCTGCAGTGAAACGGACTATCAAGCTGCCAGAGCTTTTTTCGACCGGCGTAGCCGTTCTTATTACCCTTGACTTCAATAGAACAGCAATCCACTTTTGTACACACCAAGTCCACCTTTAAATGATTACCGGCACTACCTGCGAATGATATTGATTCGTATTTACATGTCAAGCGTTTCTCGGATAGTGGAAATACACCAACATTAATTTGGGGAAACGCCTCAAAGGCACGGATAAACCTGTTGACCGCCTCAAGGCGGTCGGTTTGTTGGATAATCCGCACGGGCGGCATGATGCTACCCGCTTCGCGCAGCGACCTCATTTCGGCATGCTTGCCTCACGAACGTTCGGCGGCGCTTCTTACCGACCACCGGGTACGTGGCCTATCGATAACAATGTCATAAGATTCGTCGGAAATGCCGTTTGACAGTCATGGGTGGCGAGATACATACGACCATCACCCGCCCCACTCGCGGTAACCCAGCAGCCGCAGGGCGTTGATTACTACCACCAGCGTTGAACCCTCGTGAACGATGACCGCTGGACCGATGCCAGCCAGCCCCGTCAGGGTGGCGGGGATGAGCACGGCGACCACCCCAAACGACAGCCACAGGTTCTGGCGGATTATGCGCCGGGCGGCACGCGACAGCCCGACCGCAAACGGTAACGTGTTCAAATCGTCGGCCATCAGGGCTACATCCGCTGTTTCCAGCGCCACGTCGGTGCCTGCGCCACCCATGGCAATACCGACGGTGGCGCGCGCCAGCGCGGGCGCATCGTTGACGCCATCCCCGACCATGGCGACCTGACCATGACGCCGCAGCAGCTCATCCACGGCGCTGACCTTGTCTTCCGGCAGCAGACCGGCACGCACCTCGTCCAGGCCGACGGCATTGCCGATGGCCTGACCCACCCGTTCGTTGTCACCGGTAAGCATTATGGTCTTGCGGATACCCAGGGAATGCAGGCGTTCAAGGACCTCTCCTGCTCCTTCACGTGGCGTGTCGGCCAACGCCAGCACGCCCAGGAACCGCTCGTCGGCCTGCACCACCATGGTGGTCTTGCCCTCGGCCTCCAGCCGGGTGACGGCGGTGCGCACGTCGGCGGGAACCGTCTCGTCCCGGAACAGCTTCAAGTTACCGATGGCGACCGTCTCGCCGTTGAACAGCGCCTGCACGCCCTTGCCGGTCACAGACTCCAGCTCGCCCGCGTCCGGCCAGCGCAGGCCCCGGGCCTGTGCAGCGTTGACGATGGCTTTTGCCAGTGGGTGACCGCTGCGGCTCTCCACGGCCGCGGCGGTTTCAAGTAACGCGTTCTCCTCGACATCGAAGGGCACGATGTCGGTTACCCTGGGCTCCCCGCGGGTGATGGTGCCGGTCTTGTCGAAGGCGATGGCGCGCAACGTCCCGAGATTTTCCAGGTGGGCACCGCCCTTGACGAGCACGCCGCCGCGCGCGGCGCGCGCCACGCCGGAGAGCACTGCCGCCGGCGTGGCGATGGCCAGCGCGCAAGGCGAGGCCGCCACCAGTACCGCCATGGCCCGATAGAACGACTCGGCGAACGGAAAGCCGAACAGCGGCGGCACAGCGATGAGCAGTCCCGCGCCGATGAGCACCACCGGCACGAAGATACGCTCGAAGCGTTCGGTGAAACGCTGCGTCGGCGAACGCTGGGCACCCGCCTCGGCGACCATCCGCACCATGCGGCTCAGGGTACTTTCCCGGGCCAGGCGGGTGACGCGAATCTCCAGCGTCGCCTCGCCGTTGACGGTGCCGGCGAACACGGCATCGCCTGCCTGCTTGTCCACGGGCATGGACTCGCCGGTGATGGGTGCCTGGTCGACGGCGGAGGTGCCGGTCAGCACTTCGCCGTCGGCGGGGATGCGCTGCCCCGGCTTGACGATGACGCGATCATCGCGCTGCAGGTCCTCCACCGGCACGTCCACCTCGCGGCCGTCGCGCTGTACCAGCGCGGTCCTGGGCGCCAGCTCCGCCAGCGCCTCGATGGCGCGGCGGGCGCGGTCCATGGCCCGGTGCTCCAGCGCATGCCCCAGACTGAACAGAAACAATAACAGCGCGCCTTCAGCCCAGGCGCCGAGCGCGGCGGCGCCGGCGGCGGCGACGATCATCAGGGTGTCGATGTCGAAGCGACCCTGGCGCAGGCTCTGCCAGGCATCGCGCAGGGCGAACCAACCGCCCGTCGCATAGGCGCCAATGAACAGACCAAGGGAGACCGTGGGCGGTGTGGCCGTGAA
>JAGFJP010000037.1 GCA_024102665.1 Thiogranum sp.
TATCTGATTGCCGCCCGACCGGAAGCGATCACGCCCTATTTCAAGTTTCTCAAGGAAGCCGGCAAGCATCTGGATACGCGTACCCGGGACCTGATCTCGGTAATCACCAAGGTCGATGCGCAGACCGAACCGGGTTTCCGCCAGTACCTGACCCGCGCCCTGCGCAACGGCGCCAGCGCCAACGAAGTGCTCGACGCTTTGCTGATGGCGTTTCCAACGCTCGGGCTGGCCAAGATCGTCTGGGCCGTGGACATTCTGCTGGACATGGATATCCCGGAGTTTCATCCGGAAAATCTGTTCGCCGAGCCGCGCTGGCACCGGGTGGCCCCCCTGGAGGAAATACGCCCAGGCGACATCACCTATCTCGACTGCGACGGCCGCAGCCTGTTCATCTACCGCGAAGGCGACGACATCCGCGTCTACGACAGCCGCTGTCCGCACCAGGTCACCAATATCCCGCACCTGGCGCTGGAAGGCACACGCCTGACCTGTCCCAAGCATCACTGGGCCTTCGACGTGAAAACCGGCGAATGCGTCGAGGTCGGCGATCGCCCGCTCAACGCTTTCGAGCACAAGATCGAGAACAACGTGCTCAGCGCCTACTGGTAACCCGAGGCCGGCCCGGGCCGCTCAGAAATCGCCGATGGTCGGTTCCACCTTTTCGGTGGCCGGGCGCTTTTTGGCGGGCTCGGCGCGCTCGCGGCGGGCAGCCTCGCTTGCCGCCGGGATTGCGCGCCGACCGAGCGTGTCGAGGATCGTCGCCAGCGCCGCAAGGCCGAGCGCCGGCATCAGAAACACAGCTACCCACGCAATCCCCGCGAGCCAGGGCAACCAGTTCAGCCAGGCTTCCCACGGGGACGGCGCCTGCACATCGCCTGGCTGCGCTGGAACCGTCGCGGGCATCGCGGCCGGCATCAGATCCGGATAAGCGATCGCCAGCGCCAGCAGCGCCACACCGAAGAACAGCCAGACCAGCGAAATAATCATCAACAACAGTTTCATGAATATGCCCTCCCGCCCCTGCTGGCGAAACCGGCTTCAGGGCACAACAAGGGCGTGCATATTAGCGGAATCCTCGCTGCTCGCAAATCCGTCCCGATACCCTGCGCCGCGCGACGCGCGCCGCGGCTTGCCAAATGCGATTGGCAAGCAGTAACCTGAAATCGCCATGTCCGGTCCACCTGCATCCTCGCTCCATCATCTTTGCAGCCGCCTGGCAGCGCCTTTGGCGTGCCTGCCGCGTTGCTGCGCGCTCGTCGTTGCCGCGACAGTCGCATGGCCAGCGACGGCTCGCTGCGAATCCCTGCCGCTGCCGCCGCTGGACACCGATCTGATCGGCACAATGCGCACCGTCCGGGCCGAGCACGCCGATACCCTGCTGGACATCGCCCGCCGCTTCGGCATCGGCCAGCAGGAAATTCTGCTCGCCAATCGCGACGTGGACCGTTGGCTGCCCGGCGACGGCACCGAAGTCGTCGTCCCGTCGCGTTACATACTCCCGGACGCGCAACGCGAAGGTATTGTGCTGAACGTTCCCGAAATGCGGTTGTACTATTTTCCGGCCGCGGAACATCCCGGTGACGCAACAGTACGCACCTACCCGGTGAGCATCGGGCGCATGGACTGGGCGACACCGCTCGGCGTCAGCCGCATCGTGGCGAAGAACCGGCATCCCAGCTGGCGACCACCCGAGTCCATCCGTCAGGAAGCCGCTGCGCGCGGAGAACCCTTGCCGGAAATCATTCCACCGGGTCCCGACAATCCGCTCGGCGATTATGCCTTACGCCTGTCGTTGCCCGGCTACCTGATCCACAGCACCAACAAGCCCTTCGGCGTGGGCATGCGGGTCACCCACGGTTGCGTGCGCATGTACCCCGAGAACATCGCCGAACTGTTTCCCCTGGTCAGCGTTGGAACGCCGGTGCAGATCGTCAATCAGCCGATCAAGGTTGGCTGGTTGCTCGACACCCTGTATATCGAAGTCCATCCGCCGCTGGAAGAAGAAAGCGAGACCACGGCACTGGTGGAAATGGCCATGGACCTGGTGGTGTCGGCGTGGGAGAAGCGTCCGCTGCTGCTCAATGGACGGGCCTTGAAAAAGGCCGTGGAGGAGCAACGGGGAGTGCCGGTGGCCGTTGCGCGCGCCCTGTCTGAACCGGCAGGCGGCTGACCGGTATCCGGTGCAGCCGCCCTTTCTTGTCCGGTGGCCGTGGTGGCCACGGGCCTGTTACTTGTACATCGCCTTCTTGAACATGCGATCGACTTTTTCGTTGGTCGCCTCGGCCGTGGATTTGGCATCCTGGGCTGTGGCCATGGCATCGGCCGCCGTTTGCGAGGCCGCCGCCGCTTCGGTGCGTGCCGCATCCGCGGTAGCCGCCGCGTTGCGGGCCGTTTCATTGGCCTGGTTGATTTCGCTGCGCAGCGAATCTATCTCGGATGTGCTGGCGCAACCTCCGAGTCCAGCCATCAATGCCATGGCGAGGATTCCATGAGTTACAGCACGGGTTCTGTCCGTCATATCAGACTCCTTTTCTTGTTAAACAATCTGGATACTGCAACGGTGCAGGCAACAGGCTCGCACCTTCAGCGTACGATAACCCGCATTCCCCGGTGAATCCATTGATTTAAATCATCAACCTGATCATTTGTGAGGGCGATGCAACCATTGGTCCAGTGGAAATTTTCATGGATTGCGGGATCGCCCTGACCGATGCCGTGGATGCCGATATAGCCGCCGAGCCGCGTCGTCTGCGGCGGAGCGCGCTTCGCGCGCAGGGCTTCGCGGATCGACACCAATTCCGCTTCACTGATGAGATTATTTTTCAACGCCTGCTCGGCGTGTTGCAACGAAGGATAATCGAGCCCGAAAAAGCGATGAAAAGGCGTATCGGTAGCGATACGTACAATGCGAAACTCGCCGATCGGCGTCTTGTCGTCGTGACGCCGTTTCGCGACAGTGGTGCCGCCGCGCCCGATAGAAATGTTTTCGTAACTGCGCCTGACAACGTCCCCCTGCATCACCGACAGCGTCATTGCCTGCGTATCGACCAGGATCCAGCGTTCCGGGG
>JAGFJP010000070.1 GCA_024102665.1 Thiogranum sp.
AACGTAATACTCTCCTCGCGGCCGGCCTGCTCTTGCACGCCGGCCGCGCCCCATTCCTTCAGACGATCGATCACTTGCTGAACCAGCACCTCGGGCGCTGAAGCGCCGGCGGTGACGCCGATTCTGCTTTTGCCTTCCAGCCATGATTTCTGGATCTGTTCGGGGCTGTCCAGCAGGTGCGCGGTAATGCCCTGCTGTTCAGCAAGTTCGCGCAAACGGTTGGAGTTGGAGCTGTTGGGTGAACCCACCACCAGCACCACGTCGGCCCTGGCGGAAAGTTCACGAACGGCATCCTGGCGGTTCTGGGTGGCGTAGCAGATATCGTTCTTGCGCGGTCCTTCGATGGCCGGAAAGCGCGCCCTCAGCGCGTCGATGACCCTGGCGGTATCATCCACCGACAAGGTGGTCTGGGTGACATAGCTCAGCTTGTCGGGATATTGCACCTGGAGCTGCGCCACGTCCTCGATATCTTCCACCAGGTACATGTGACCGCCATTGCGCTCGTCGTATTGCCCCATGGTGCCTTCCACCTCGGGGTGACCGTGGTGACCGATCAATATGCACTCGCGGCCCTGATGGCTGAAACGGCTGACCTCGAGATGCACCTTGGTCACCAGCGGACAGGTTGCATCGAACACCCGCAAGCCGCGTTGCGCCGCCTCCTCGCGCACGGCGCGGGAAACGCCGTGCGCGCTGAAGATAACAGTTGCATCATCGGGTACTTCATCGAGTTCGTCGACGAACACCGCGCCGCGCTCGCGCAGGTTGTTGACCACGTAGCGGTTGTGCACGACTTCATGGCGCACATAGATGGGCGGACCGAACAGATCCAGCGCACGTTCGACGATTTCTATGGCGCGATCGACGCCTGCGCAGAAGCCCCGTGGATTTGCCAGTATGACGTCCATCAGTATTTTGTCCTGCCTTCGAAACCTTCGTCATTGCGAGCGAAGCGAAGCAATGACGGTTAAGGGAGTCATGACGGATTATACGCGCTTGCGGCTGTCGCTAACCCTGCTCGGGCAGCGGGTTCTGTACATCGAGAATCTGCACTTCGAACTCGATTTCCCGCCCCGCCAGTGGATGATTGAAATCGACTTTGACTTCATCGCCCAGGATATCCAGCACGGTGCCTGCGACCTCGGTGCCATCCTCCCCCGAAAAGCCAACGATCTGTCCTTTCGCGAGCTGCATCTCCGCCGGGAAGCGCTGTTTCGCAACCGGCTGGATGGCGGCCGGGTCGCGCCTGCCGAAAGCCTGTCCAGGCATCAGCGTCAGGGTCTGGCGGTCGCCCGGCCTCAAACCGTAAAGCGCCAGCTCGAGACCCTTGTCCAGCGTGCCGTCGCCCATTACGAACGTGACCGGCTCATCGTCGAAACTGCTTTCCGCCACCCAGCCATCCGCCAGCCTGAGGGCGAAGTGCATGGTGACCCGCGAGCCGATGGTGATCTGCATGTCAGGACGGTTTGTGCTTGACGAAAAGGGCGTCCCAGATCAGCAACACCGCACCCACGGAAATCGCCGAATCAGCGACGTTAAAGGCAGGCCAGTAGAAACTGCGGTAGTACAACTGGATGAAATCGACGACGTGACCCAGCCACAACCGATCGATCAGATTCCCCACCGCACCGCCCAGCACCAGCGCCAGGGCCAGGGCAAGCAGCCATTGGCCGGATTCGAGTTTGTGCAGCCACCACACCAGGAGCACCGATGCGATCGATGAAACCGCGACGAAGAACCAGCGTTGCCACCCCGAAGCGTCGCTCAGAAAACTGAAGGCGGCGCCCGGGTTGTACATCAGCGTGAGATTGAAGAATGGCAGCACCGGAAGCGGTTGCCCGTACACCAGCTGCTGCACGGCGATGAGCTTGGTGATCTGATCGAGCACAACAATCAGCGCCGACAGGCCGAGCCACTTCATCATCAGGCGTAAGACCTCGGTTCGCCGCTACCCGCGACATTGGATACGCAGCGGCCGCACAGCTCGGGATGCTCCGCTGTAGCCCCCACATCCTCGCGATGGTGCCAGCAACGCACGCACTTGTTATGCGCCGAGGGTGTCACAAGGATACCCATCGAGGCGCCGTTGATCCCCGCGGTGATCGCGTTCCCGGGCTGATGGTCCAGCGTGTGTACGCGCGCATAGGAAGTGATCAGCACGAAGCGCAACTCATCTTCGATGCGTGTCAGTTTTTCCACCCAGCCGGCATCGCAGTAGAGATCCACTTCGGCGTCCAGCGATGAGCCGATAGCGCCGCCTACGCGCAGTTTTTCCAGTTCTTTCGCCACGGCATCGCGCACCGCCAGCAGGTCCTGCCAGTAGTCCAGACCGAAACGGGCGGCATCCGGATCCTCGGACAGAAACATTTCCGGCAGCAGGAACCAGGTTTCCATGAACACCGACTCTTCGTGTTCGCCGGGCAGGTTGCGCCAGATTTCCTCGGCGGTGAAGCTCAGGATCGGCGCCAGCCACCGCACCAGCGCCTCGGCGATCAGGTAAAGTGCTGTCTGCGCCGAGCGTCGCGCAACACTGTCGCGCTGAGTGGTGTATTGACGGTCCTTGATGACATCGAGATAAAAGCCGCCCAGATCGTTGGCGCAGAAATTGTGCACTTTCTGGTAAATGTGATGGAACTCGTAGCTCTCGTAGGCCTTGACGACATCATCCTGCAGGCGGCGCGCGCGCTCCACCACCCAGCGATCCAGCATCAGCATGCGCTCGGGCGGCAAGGCGTGTTCCGTGGCATCGAAGCCGTTGAGATTCGCCAGCAGAAAGCGCGCCGTGTTGCGGATGCGTCGATACGCATCGGCGGTGCGTTTGAGGATTTCGTCCGACACGCTCATTTCATTGCGATAATCGGTCGCCGCCACC
>JAGFJP010000099.1 GCA_024102665.1 Thiogranum sp.
GCCGGCACGGCGCCGCTGCTGCCCGCCGCGGCGCTGCTCGATCTGCTGTTCGGCGCCGGGCTGATCGCGGCCATCGCAGCGCCCATCGTGCGCGCGCGCCAGTGGGGCAATCTCGCCATTGTCGCCAAGGTGCTGCTGCTGGTGGCGAGCAACCTGGTGTTTTATCTCGGGGTCGCAGGTGAACTTCAGCAGGGCGTGTTCCTGGGGCTGTACTCCGGGCTGTACCTGGTGCTGGCGCTGGTGCTGACCATGAGCCGCCGTGTGCTGCCGTTTTTTATCGAGCGGGGCGTCGATCGGCCGGTGCAGCTGCGCAACAGCAAGTGGATCGATATCACCAGCCTGGTGCTGTTCCTCGGTTTCTGGATCGCCGACCTGGCGCGGCCCAACGGCCTGCAGGTCACGCTGCTTGCGATCGCCCTCGCGGTGTTGCACGCCGTGCGCCTGTGGGGCTGGCATACCGCCGGCCTGTGGCGCAAGCCATTGCTGTGGAGCCTGTACCTGGCGTATGCATCGATTATTGCGGGCTTTGTCCTCAAGGCGTCGGTGTACTACGGGAACCTGTCTCCCTATCTCGCCGTGCATGCCTTTGCGGTCGGCGGCATCGGGCTGATGACGCTGGGCATGATGGCGCGCGTCGCGCTCGGACACACCGGCCGCAACGTGTTCGAACCGCCGCCGGTGTTGTTCTGGGTGCTGGCCGCGCTGATCGCCGCGCTGGTCGCGCGCGTGCTTCTGCCGCTGGTTGTCAGCGAGCAGTACCGGTTATGGGTGATGCTGTCCCAGGGATTATGGGTGCTGGCGTTCCTGGCGTTCGTGGTGATCTATGTTCCGATACTCACGCGACCCAGGGTGGACGGCAAGGATGGTTAACGGCTGCCGGCAACGCTTTGACTGGACGCGGCCGCAAGGATTGTTGAAGATGGCGCCATGGCGGTTGTGCTGGCGAAAGGCATCGGAATCTGGCTGGTAATCCTGATGGTGGCTGCGGCGAACGGACTGTTCCGGGAAACAGTGCTGGCGCCGTTGCTTGGCGCGCGACTGGCGCTGCCGGTGAGTGGCGTGCTGTTGTGCGTGCTGGTTCTGCTGATGGCCTGGCTGCTGGTTCCCTGGCTCGGCCGGCTTCCCGCGCGATGGTACGCCGGGATCGGGATAGTGTGGATGACGCTGACACTGGTGTTCGAATTGGTCCTGGGGCGCTACCTCGCCGGCCAGGCGTGGCGCGACATCCTTCAGGTATTCGATGTCAGCAATGGCGATCTGTTCGTTGCGGTGCTGGTGATGTCCGGCGTCGCGCCCTGGCTGGCGGCGCGCATGAGAGGATTGCATTGAGAACAGGCCGGCTTTCGCAGGCGCCGTTCTGATTACCGGTCATGGAACTCGACACATTCGTTTTATCCGCCGTACTGCTGCTGATTGCCGCCTCTATCGCCGTCGCGCTGTTCAAGCACCTTGGGCTTGGCTCGGTGCTCGGGCTCCTGGTCGCCGGCATTATCGTCGGTCCGCACTCGCCGGGGCCGCAGGTGACCACGCACGTCGAAGACGTGCGGCATTTCACCGAACTCGGGGTGGTGCTGCTGCTGTTTCTGATCGGTCTGGAAATGAAGCCGGGGCGTTTATGGGCGCTGCGCCGCGACGTGTTCGGGCTCGGTTCGCTGCAGATCCTGGTTTCGGGTGTCGCCATCGCCGCCTACGTGAGCCTGTACCAGGCCTCGTGGAAAACATCGCTGCTGATCGGACTGACACTGGCGCTGTCCTCGACGGCGTTCGTCATGCAGCTGTTGCAGGAACGCGGCGAAATCGCCAGTCGCCACGGCAGCACCGCGTTCGCGGTATTGCTGATGCAGGACCTGGCCATCGTGCCGCTGCTGGCGCTGGTGCCGATCCTCTCGACCACAGGCGCGCTTTCATCCGAAATCCCGCTGTGGAAACAGATCATGATCGTGATCGGCATGCTGGGACTGGTATGGGGTTTCGGCCGTTACCTGGTGCCGTTCGCCCTGGAACGGCTGGCCCGCCAGAACAACCGCGAAGGTTTTTTCATGGTGGTGATGCTGGCGGTGTTCATCGCCGCATGGGCCATGCACCAGGCCGGCCTGTCGATGGCGCTGGGTGCTTTCATGATGGGCATGCTGTTATCGGAAACCCGTTACAGCATGCAGATACAGGCGCTCGTGGAACCTTACAAAGGTTTGCTGATGAGCCTGTTTTTCGTCGCCGTGGGCATGTCGATAGATTTGCAGGCTATCGCCGCGCAGCCGGGGTTGTTCGCCCAGCACACGCTGGTCATTGTCGTTATCAAGCTGGTGGTGCTGTTCCTGCTGGCGCTGGCGTTCGGTCTGCCACGCAACGTGGCATCGCGGCTGGCGTTCATGCTCGCGCAGGGCGGCGAGTTCGGTTTCGTGCTGTTTTCGTCGGCCAAGGCGTTGAATGTCATCGACGACACGACATTCATTCTGGCGATCGGCGTCATTTCCGTGAGCATGCTGGCGACACCCGTGCTGGTGCGCATCGGCGATGCGCTGGCGCGCCGCGCGGAACAGCAGCAGTCGCCCGGCGAAAAGTATCGTTATCACGCCGAAACCGGAACCCGGGGCGCGCGGGTCATTCTCGGCGGTTACGGCCGCGTCGGACATACCGTGGCGACGCTGCTGCAACGCAGCGGCGTGCCGTTCCTGGCCTTCGACACCAATCCGGCCAATGTTGCCCGCGGCAAGGCGGACGGCTTTCCGGTGTACTACGGCGACATCGGTGACCTGGAGCTGTTGACCGCCGCCGGCGCGCAGAACGCGACGCTGGTCGTGCTGACCATTGACCATGGGCCTACGGCGCTGCGCGCCGTCTCACACTTGCGCAACGCCTACCCCAATCTGCCCATCATCGCGCGGGCGCGCGATCTCAATGCCGCCGGCGACCTGCTGCAGGCGGGGGCCACGCAAGCGTTTCCCGAAGCCATCGAAAGCAGCCTGGCGCTGGGCGCCAACGCGCTCAACATGGTCGGGGTGGCGGTGGAAAACGTCGACCTGCTGTTGCAGGGCGTGCGCAAGGAAAACTACGACCTGGTGCGCCCCGTTACGCACGACGGTTGAACGCGATCAGAATCCGTACACCAGTGTCACCGCCGTTTCGGTATCGGTCTTGTCGACACCGTCCGGCACGTCCGACGTGTTCTCCACGGTAAAGGTCAACTTCATCGCCAGGTTGCCATTGATCCTGGCCTGCAACCCGGTTATCGATTTGGTGATGGTGGCGTCTTCGCCGATGTCGCTGGACAAGTCCTCGGTGAATGTCGCGTGTTCGCTGATCTGCCAGGCGTAACGGGCGGCAATGCGCGCCACGAATTCGTTCTCGGTGTTGCCGTCCTCGAGCTTGCTCTGACGGGCGCCGGGGCCGGCCTCGAGATCCAGCGTCATGTTGCTACGGTTCAGTACCCGGCGTCCGTAACCGACGGTCTCCGTGATCCGGTACTCATAACCGCTGAATTTGTCGTCTTCGTAAGCGACCCGACCGAACAGGTACTCGTGTTCGGAAAATTTGTAGTCCGTTTGCCAGGCCGCCAGGTAGCGTTCCGCCGTGGTATTGCCGTCGTCTTCGGTGTTCAGCGCTTCGAGCGCCAGTTTGTGCCGCCAGTGGTCGCGTTCATTGGTCACGCCGAGCCTGGCCGTCAGGTTGCTGGTGTCGGTGTTGCCGGTGGTGGCGACATAGCCGATTTCGCCGGCGCCTGTCCATTCCGTGCCGCGAAATTCGAGCGCGCTTGCCGGTGCGGCGGCGGTTATCGTTGATGCCAGAATGAGGCCGTGCAGTTTGCGCATTGTTTTTCTCCGTCAGAGTGCAGTCGCGATAGTTCCGGCCAATCGTACTGGATTGCGGGCGACACTTGAATCTTTCTGTGCCGGAAGAACTGTAAACTAGTGTGTCACCGCGGGACAGAACTGACCGCTTAACAGCCGCCGCATCCTTGTGTAGTAGACTGAAGCCGTTATCCGCGGAGGAGCCTGGATGCTGTATCGCGTGACTGCTGATCTCGTGCTGGTGTTGCACTTGCTGTTCATCCTGTTCGCCGTGCTCGGCGGGCTGCTGGTGCTCAAGTGGCGATGGGTCGCCTGGCTGCATTTTCCCGCCGCGCTGTGGGCGGCGATGATCGAGTTCGCCGGCTGGTACTGTCCGCTGACACCGCTCGAGAACAGCCTGCGCGCCGCCGGCGGACAGCAGGGTTACAGCGGCGGTTTCATTGAACATTACCTCGTACCGCTGATTTATCCCGCGGGCCTGACGCGCGAACTGCAGATCGGTCTGGGCATGGCGGTGGTGTTGATCAATCTGGCGGTTTACGGGATCCTGCTGCGGCGTATCGGGACAGCGCGGCGCGGCGCTGGCGGGCCTCGATAGAGACTGTTATGTTACTGGCACCGGTGCGGTGTCGTGAATGCGAGCGGGCTGCCACAGTACCCGCGGCCGGGACTTTCCGGAGCGAACCATGAGCGATCGTGCAACACAGCTGCAGGCGCAGATCGATGCGGTGATCAAACGGCTGCGAAAAATCCAGCGCGGCATCGCCGGCAGCCGCCAGCCGGCCTCCAGGCTGGAACTGGCGGCACTCGAGGAACTTGGCCGGGATTACGCCCGGCTGCAGCAGCAGTTACAGGAATGGTATGCAACGTCGCAGGCCGGGAAAACGGATCATGATCGAACGTGACAAGGAGAACATTCCGCGGCCGGAACTGTTGAGCCGCGAGGAGATCGACGCGCAGGCGCGGCAGGCGCAGCGGGCCCGGCAGACGCGCAGCCGTTTGCCGCAGCGGCTGATTCCGTTCCTGGTCATGGCGCTTGTCGCCGTACTCATCGCGCGGCAGGAAATCCCCGCCGTCGACGACTGGTGGGAAAAGACCTTTACCCCCGCCGACCGGCAGTTGAAACAGACCTGCCGCGAGGCGGCTTTCGGGATGGCGGAAAACCGCGCGTTCACGCGCCTGGTGGAAGGTGGCGAGATCCACGAAACAGAACAGGGTTTCTACGTCGACCGGCTGGTGCTTGGCGAAATGGGCCGCGATGGCGTGGAAAAACGTGTTGAATACACCTGCTACCTTGACGCATCGCGAAAGCTCGTCAGGCTGAACCGGCTCGACGCCGCTGCGCCGATAGCGGCTCCCTGATAACCGGCCGCTGTCAGGTATCGAGGGGCGCGGCACCGCGGACAATCCCGCCATCCCTTTGCACGAACGGCATCGCGAGGGCATCGACAATGGCCAGGCGCCCCGGGAACCTTTTCCGGATCGGCCGCGTCCTTGTACCATGACCGTGCCCATGACCGAAAATCCACCTCAGCCCGATCCCGACCTGCGGGCCTTCTGCGAGCAGGAAATCGCCGCCATGCTCGATCGCCTGTATGCGGCGGCGCTGCGCCTGACGAAGGGACGCTGCGATGCGGAAGACCTGGTGGCCGATACCATCGTCAAGGTGCTGGATAACCTGCACAGCCTGCAGGACCGCGCCAGTTTCCGCGGCTGGGTGTTCCGGATTCTGCACAACACCTTTATTTCCAATTGCCGGACGCGCCTGGCGCGCCCCGAGGATAATGTGTCGTCGCTGCATACGCCGGAAGGCGAAGCGCCGGAACAGTTCTGGCTGTTCGACCGTTTGCACCAGCCGTTCCTGCTGTGGTGGGGCAACCAGGAACAGGAGTTTCTCGACCGCCTGATGGCGGAAGACATGGTCAGGGCCATCGACGCACTGCCGGACGCTTTCCGCATGGTGGTGGTGCTGGCGGATATCGAGGGTTTTTCCTATCGCGAGATTGCCGATGCGCTGGAGCTCGAGGTGGGTACCGTGCGGTCACGCCTGTCGCGAGGCCGTTCGCTGTTGCAGAAAGCGCTGTGGGATTATGCGCGGGAGACCGGCATTGTTTCGGGGCCGGCGCCGTCCCGGGATGAGAGGTAACGATGAGCAAGATCAGGCAAATCGGTTGTGAAGAAGCGCTGAAACAGCTGCTGGAATACCTGGACCAGGAGCTTGGGGAGCAGCATTCGCATGAAGTGGACCAGCACCTGTCCACCTGCCGCAGTTGCTACTCGCGCATGGAATTCGAAAAGCGCCTGAAGCAACGCTTGCAGGACGCCGGCCGGCAGGAAGTGCCCGATACGCTGAAGGACCGCATCAACCGGTTGTTTGCGGAACAAAACAAAAACTGACGCACCGGTGCCGGACATCGGTGAGGAGGCGTTATGGTTGCCATAACCAGCATGCAGCGGGAACACATTCTCGACGCAGTAAGGGCGATGTACACGGACGTTGCGAGTTGCCCCGGAAAATCCTTTCATTTCCCCACCGGGCGCGATGCCTGCCTGGTGCTGGGTTACAGTTCTGAAATGCTGCAAGGACTGCCGGAGTCCGCCGTGGAGTCTTTCGCAGGCGTCGGCTGTCCTCACCAGGGCGAGGTATTCCGCGAAGGCGATCATGTACTGGACATCGGCTCCGGATCCGGAACCGATGCGCTTATCGCGGCCCGCCGCGTGGGCGCAAGCGGGCGCGTCTATTGCCTGGACCTGACCGATGCCATGCTCGACAAGCTCAAACGCAATGCCGCCAAAGCCGCTGTTGACTGGTTGCTGCCCGTGCACGGCAGCGCCGAATCGATTCCGTTGCCGGACGCCAGCGTGGACGTGATTATCAGCAACGGCGTCATGAACCTGGTACCCGACAAGGGCCGGGCGTTCCGTGAGCTGTACCGCGTGCTGCGCCCGGGCGGGCGCCTGTCGCTGGCCGATGTCGCGGTCAGCAAGGATATCGATATGCTGGAGGAAGCGCAGGACATCCCGCGGCTGTGGGCCGAGTGCGTGGTCGGCGCCGTCGAGAAACCGCAGTACGTGTTGCAGCTTGCCGCGGCAGGCTTCAGGGACGTCAGCGTGATCGAGGAAACGGATTATTTTTCGCACAGCAACAGCGAGCACACGCGCGCCATCGCCGCAACGTTTGGCGCCAACAGCATCGTTATACAGGCGCGCAAGCCGGAAGTCTGAGCGGTCAGCGACATTTTTCTCTTCCTGCATCTCCCCGCGTCCGCGGGGATTTTTTTGCGCTGGCGACATGGCGCAGCATCAGCCGGGAACCCATTCGTCAGCCGATGCGTCCTTGTTAACAGGCAACGATAAGAGAGGATGTCGACATGAACAGATACACAAACATCAGCTGGTGGTACTGGGCGCTCACAGTGCCGATGC
This sequence comes from Thiogranum sp., assembly GCA_024102665.1. Classification (GTDB taxonomy): domain Bacteria; phylum Pseudomonadota; class Gammaproteobacteria; order DSM-19610; family DSM-19610; genus Thiogranum. The sequence goes on from JAGFJP010000099.1 coordinate 7,215, forward strand.
TCGGCGCCGGACTGTACGGTTACAGCGAGGGTTTTTATGCGGCCATGGTGCTGACGGCGGTGCAGATAGCGCACTTCGGGCTGCGTGAAAACAGTGTCACGGCGTTTCCGGTGCAGGTGCGCATCGCCTACCTCGGCTTGCTGCTGCTGGCGACCTGGTGGCCGTTCTACTGGGTCTACTGGCTGCAGTTTGTCGGCACCTCGGCAATGGTGTTGTTCGACTACTGCCTGCTGGCGCGCATGGTATCGCTCATGCCCTGGAACCGCAGTGAACCCTTTACCCTGGAACTGTTCATGCGCACCTTTTTCTCGGCCCCGGTGCCGGGCAACGTCCTGCAGGGATTGCCCGCAAAATGATGCCGGCGGCGCTCAGCCGTCCAGTGATTCCTGCAATTCCTCCAGACTGTCGCTGGCCACATCCCGAACCGCGCGTTCGGGATCGTCGGCCAGCGCGCGCAGTGGTTCCAGTGCCGCCGCGCTTCGCGTCAACGCCAGAAAATGACAGGCGTCGGAACGCACCCGTGGATCGTCGTGCCGGGCCAGTTCGATGATGTCCGGCAGCAGCGCCTGCAAGGTTTCCGTGCCGGCGAGATCTTCCAGCACGGCGCTGACGCCGATGCGCACCGTGAGTTCCGTATCCGGGTCCTTCGCCAGCAGCAACAGCGCCGGTAATCCCTGTGCATTGCGGCGCAGCGCGTCCATGACTTTGGGCAGTTTGCCCTGCTTGAGCAGCTCGCCATAATACAGCGCCGTTCCCTGTTCGGATCCCGCGCGTTGCGCCCATTGCGCAAGTTCGGCCGGTGAATGCAGTCCTTCCAGTTCGAATTCGCCGATCCTGATCCAGGGCACGCTGCGCACCCCGTATTGCGCGGCGATATCGCTGCGCACCTGGATATTGACCGCTTCGAGCCTGCCGATTACGCCTTTTTTTACCAGCTCGGAAAGTCCCTGCAGGACCGTGGGGCAATGCGGGCATTGACTGCTCAGCAGCAGCAAGGCGTCGGGGGGAGTGGCGTTGGCGTTATGCATCGATTGTGGTTACATTTGCAGTCGGTCAGAAACGGAGAGAAACCCATGTACACCACCGAGTCGCATCGCCAGGCATTGATGGAGAATTACCGCCTGGGCGGTTGGATGATGCGGTACAGCGTATTTATGCCCAAACTCTACAACCTGTGCAAGTCACTGGGTTTCGAGGCCGGCAAGATACTGCCGTCGCGCGCATTCTGTTCCGACGAAAGCCAGGGGTTTCCGATTATCCTCATTGCCAAGCATTTCGGCACCTTTCCGTTCAATCACGGGCTGGTGGGCGGCGTGGTGGCCACCGACCGTCACGGACCGCACGCCGCGCACGGCAAGGACATGGTGATCATACAGGCCAGTCACGTCGGTTACGATCCGGAAACCGGGTCGTTCGGCGTGTACCGGCGGTTGCAGACCGAAGACAAGGGCGTGGCATCCTGCTGCGGCAAGATAGAAAGCGTAATCGACTGGTACCGGGCCGAATACCAGTTTGCGCGCGACAACATTTTTGTCGAACCGCACGAAGGCGAATACTGGCTGGTGATCGACAATCAGCTGTTGAACGAAAAACGCGAAGAGGGCATCTACCTGCATCTCGACGAGTTGATCGAACTCGACCCGCAGCAGCATGCGGCGCCGTTGCGCGCGCTGAGCACGGCCAAGTGCTTCCGCGCCTCGGCGAAACTGCGGGAACAGTTTGCCGCGGCCGGGGTCTCACTCGACAGGCGCCAGGCGCTGGGTGATCTGCTGGCGCCCGACTGGTTTCACTTCGAACGACCGATCAGCGGCGACGAGGAGGGGCACGGACACATGGAACAGAACCTGCAGCCGGCGATGCCCTGGATACTCACTTCCGGCGAACCGCTTCTGGAAGCGGCCAAGGTCAATACCCAGGTGGAGTTCGACCGGGCATTTCGCACCATCGTCAAGGACAGCGCCTACCGCAACAAGCGTGTGTTATATGTCGCCGGCCTCAATATCGATATTTCGCCGCAGCCGGGGCAATTGTTCCCGCTCACCAAGTTCGTGCCATGGGCGGCCTATATCCAGCGCGCCGACAACACGCACTATACTCTGGAGCAGGATGAGCTGTTCAGGCTGCTGGACGCGCAGAGCGCTGAAAACCCCGATCAGATCGACCTGGAAAGCGCCATCCGCAGCATGAGCGAGGCCAGCGAAATCCGCATTCCCGTGGAATGGTGACAACATGTTTGGCAAATCACTTCAGATGCCGTCCCCCGAACAAGCCTTGCCGGGCCGCGATACCCCGATGCCGGTGCCGCAGGCTCACTATGTCAACGGACACCCGCTGACGCCGCCGTTCCCCGAGGGTTTGCAGCAGGTGATATTCGGCATGGGCTGTTTCTGGGGCGCCGAGCGCAAGTTCTGGCAGCTCGATGGCGTCTATACCACGGCGGTGGGCTATGCCGCCGGTTACACGCCCAACCCGACGTACCGCGAGGTCTGCACCGGCAGAACCGGCCACAACGAAGTGGTGCTGGTGGTGTTCGACCCGGCGCAGGTTTCGTTCAAGGCCTTGCTGAAGGTGTTCTGGGAAAGTCACGATCCGACACAGGGCATGCGCCAGGGCAACGATACCGGCACCCAGTACCGTTCCGGTATCTATACGTTCAGCGATGAACACAGAAAGTTTGCCGAAGACAGCCGGCGTGCCTACCAGGCCTTGCTGGACGAGAACGGCCGCGGCACGATTACCACCGAGATTCTGGACGCGCCGGAATTTTATTACGCCGAGGACTATCACCAGCAATACCTGGCGAAGAACCCGAACGGATACTGCGGGCTGGGCGGGACGGGCGTTGCGTATTGCGGCTGACGCGTCATCGCGATGCCTTGACCCTTCGGGTCAAGGCACCACAATGACGCGGTGTCATGGCGGCAGCGACTACGGGGTATCGCTGCGTTCGATCATGGTGTCGGCTTCTTCCAGCGTCGTGGATGCGGCCTCGCCGGTTTCCGTTTCCATGGCGCCTAACTCGCCGGCTTTTTCCATGGCCTCGCTACCGGCCTGTTTCGCGGATTCGTAGGTTTCGGAAGCTACTTCACCGGTCTTTTCCATAACTTCGCTGCCAGCCTGTTTGGCGGATTCGTAGGTTTCGGAAGCCATTTCACCGGTCTTTTCCACGGCCTCGCTGCCGGCCTGTTTGGCAGATTCGTAGGTTTCGGAAGCCATTTCACCAGTCTTTTCCACGGCCTCGCTACCGGCCTGTTTGGCGGACTCGTAAGTTTCGGAAGCCATTTCACCGGTTCTCTCGATAACCGTATCCAGCTCGGACTGACTTTGTTCCATCCCAGTTCCGGTAGTGGGTTCTTCTTCGTTTTTGCTGCAGCCGGCCAGAACCAGCAGACTGCACAGCACTGCACTCAATATCGATCGCATAGCTTAATCTCCGTTTGGATGGTTGCCCGCCGTTGGGCATGTTGATTGAATGGCCTGGTGTCACGGCACACTTTCAAGTATATCTACGAAACCCGGTTTTGCTGCGGAAATGGTGTAAAATGCTGCGATTTGTCGTCGAACGGCAACAGCCGGGGATGTTCCGACGCGTATGAAACCATTGTCTGAGTTGCGTCCTGCGCTGGGACTGTTCCTGGGGCCAATGGTTTTTCTGCTGCTGGTGATGCTGCCGCTGCCCGAGGGCCTGAGCCCTGAGGGCCAGCGCCTGGGCGCGGTCGCCGCCTGGATGGCGATCTGGTGGATCAGCGAAGCCATTCCGATTCCGGCAACTGCGCTGTTGCCGATCGTGGCGTTTCCCTTGCTCGGCATCATGCCTGCCGCCAATGTTACGCAGTCCTATGCGAACCACCTGATCTACCTGTTCATGGGCGGTTTCATGATCGCGGTCACCATGGAACGCTGGAACCTGCACCGGCGTCTCGCCCTGCACGTGATTCGCCGCGTCGGCATGGCGCCTTCGCGGCTGGTGCTGGGGTTCATGCTGGCCACGGCAATGTTGTCGATGTGGATCAGCAACACCGCGGCGGCGATGATGATGGTCACCATCGGCATGGCGGTGTTGAAACAGGTGTTGCCCGACGGGCGGCACGAGGTCGAGCCGCTGGGCACGGCGCTGATGCTGGGCATCGCCTACGCCGCCAGCATCGGCGGCGTCGCCACGCTGATCGGTTCGCCGCCGAACGCCATCCTGGCCGGGGTGCTGGAAAAGCATCACGGCATCCGCCTGGGGTTCGCCGACTGGATGCAGCTGGCATTGCCGCTGTCGGCGGTGATGCTCACGCTGACCTGGTTGTACCTGACCCGCGTTGCCTTCCGTCTGCACAATACGCCGGCGCCCGGGGCGGGCGGCTTTATCCGCGAGCAACTGCAGCAGCTCGGCCCGATGAGTGTGCCGGAAAAGCGCGTGGCCTGGGTGTTCGGTACGGTCGCAGTGCTGTGGATCAGTCATGGCCTGATCGACTGGGCGCCGTTGCAGGCGGTGCGGGATTCCACCATCGCCATGGCGGGCGCGCTGGCGCTGTTCGTGATTCCGGCCGACTGGCGCGAGCGCCGCTTTCTGCTGGACTGGCAAACCGCGGTGCGCATTCCCTGGGATATCATCGTGCTGTTCGGTGGCGGCTTTGCGCTGGCGGCGGGTTTCGGGGAAACCGGCCTGACCACCTGGCTGGCCGAACAGTTGTATGTGCTCGAAGGTGTGTCGCTGCTGTGGGTGATCCTGACGGTTGCGCTGCTGGTGATTTTCCTGACCGAAGTGACGTCCAACACCGCGACCGCGTCCCTGATGCTGCCGGTACTTGGCGCCCTGTCGCAAGCCATCCATGCGCCACCCATGGTATTGATGGTGACGGCCACGCTGTGCGCGTCCTACGCTTTCATGCTGCCGGTGGCGACGCCGCCGAATGCCATCGTTTTCGGCAGCCGTTGCGTTACAATACCGCAGATGGCCAGAACCGGTCTGGGGCTCAACCTGCTGGGTGTGCTGCTGATCACCGCGTTCGTGTATTGGCGCTTGCCAGGCGCACAGTTTTAATGGTTGCCGGCGGGCGCCGCCGCAAGTTGCGCGCCAGCCGGCCATGAAGGAATCCGGAAGTGAATCACATGAACAACATCAAAGTCCGCAGCAACGGTCCGTTGCTGTGTACGGGCGACATTGAAATCTACGATGCGAACGGCAATCTGCTGGAAGAAGCCGAAGATATCGCGCTGTGCCGCTGCGGCGCCTCGCACAACAAGCCCTTTTGCGACGGCAGCCATCGTGACTGCGGCTTCAGCCATCCCGGCATGCTTACCGGCATTGTCTCCGATGAACTGGAAGGCGGGGGCGCGTTGCAGATCAACGTGCGCGCCAACGCCATGCTGGTGGTGAAGGGCCCGATGAAGATCCTCAATGCCGACGGCAGCTGCGCCGGGACGCGCAACAAGGCGGCGCTGTGCCGTTGCGGCCATTCCGGGAACAAACCGTTCTGCGACGGCAGCCACAAGGCGCACCCTTTCGAGGATTGACGGGCTTAGCCGAGCTGATCGAGCACCGCGCGCGCCACGGCCGCCGACGAGGCCGGGTTCTGGCCGGTGATCAGGTTGCCATCGACCACGGCGTGCGGCTGCCAGTCCGCGGCGCGCGAATAGTTGCCGCCGTCGCGCTTGAGGGCGTCCTCGACCGAGAAGGGCACTACGTTGCTGAGTTGCACCGCGCTTTCTTCCGAGTTGGTAAATCCGGTCACCGATTTGCCCTTGACCAGCGGTGAGCCGTCTCTGGCGCGGGTGTGGTGCAAGACCGCAGGTGCGTGACAGACGGCCGACACCGGCTTGCCGTCGGCATACATGGTCTCGATCAGCGCAATGGAATCCCTGTCTTCGGAGAGATCCCACAGCGGCCCGTGGCCGCCGGGATAGAACACAGCGTCGTAATCGTCTGCTGATACGTCTGACAGCCTGAGTGTGCTGGCGAGCGCGGCCCGGGCCTCGGTGTCAGCCTTGAAACGCCGTGTCGCATCGGTCTGGAATTCCTCTGCATCGCTTTTCGGGTCCAGCGGCGGTTGCCCGCCCCTGGGAGAGGCGAGGGTGACGTTCGCGCCGGCGTCCTTGAAAACGTAGTACGGCGCGGCGAATTCTTCCAGCCAGAAACCGGTTTTTTCCCCGGTATCACCGAGCCTGTCGTGCGACGTGAGCACCATCAGAATGTTCATCGAAAACGTCTCCCGTAACTGCAATCCGAGCATTCATTATAGTTGGCGCTGAGTCGCCGGATGGCAGGTGTGTATTCGCGGATACGCATTTTTCTGATTGCGCGCAGCGGAAAACTATTCCGGTCTGCGCGGATGGAACAGCGGCACCCGCGCATACTTGAAAAACGGGATCAGGGCCATGCCGGCAACGAACCCGCCGGCGTGAGCGCCGAAGGCGACACCGCCCTCGTCGGGATTGGCGTTCAGCGAGCTGATCAGCTGGATCAGAAACCAGAAACCGAGCACGAATCCGGCCGGCACCCGCGCCGTGTAAAGCAGAAAGCCCAGCGGCAGCACCACGAGAACCCGGGCATGGGGATACAGCAGCAGGTAGGCGCCGAGAACCCCGGAGATGGCGCCGCTGGCGCCGACCATCGGTATCACCGAGTCCGGGTTGGGCAACGCCTGCGCCAGCACCGCGGCGACGCCGCACACCAGGTAGAAGGCGATGAAACGCGCATGCCCCATGCTGTCTTCGACGTTGTTGCCGAAGATCCACAAATACAGCATGTTGCCAATCAGGTGCATCCAGCCGCCGTGCATGAACATGGAAGTGAACATGGTCATCCAGGCGGGAACCACCACCAGCTCGGGCGGCAGCGACTTGTCGCCGAACACCGTGGCAGGGATCATGCCCAGGCTGTAGATGGCGCGCTCACCGTTCGGACCCAGCGACAATTGCCACAGGAACACCAGGACGCACAGGCCGATGAACGTGAAAGTGACGTAAGGGGTGATATCGGTCGGGTTGTCATCGTGCAGCGGGATCATGCTGTGCGAGTATACGGGATAACGATATCGCGGTCTGCGCGTCGCGGTTGGTCTGCATCGTGTTGAGCCGGCGCGGGCGCAGTTCTACAATGGCCCTTTTTGCGCGAGGATGCCCCCGTTTCTTCCCAACCCCTGTTGCCGCCGGGGCCGCAAGCGCCCTGTGACCTGGAACGGCTCGACGACAAGCTGCAGCACATACATGCGCTGTGGCGGCAGTATGGCGACTGTTTCCGCGTACCGGCCGTCTCGCGCGACTGCGATACCATTGTTGTCAATGATCCGGACTGGGTGCGTCGCGTGCTGGTATCGAACCACCGCAACTACACGAAAGGCGTCGGTATCGAGCGCGTGCGCGTGTTGCTCGGCAACGGTTTGATGGCCAGCGAGGGCGAGCGCTGGCGGCGCCAGCGACGCCTGTTGCAGGCCGGTTTCCACAAGCCGCGCATCGAGGCATTCTTCGCTATCTACTATCACCAGGCGCTGCAAGTGGCTGATCGCTGCAACGACGCAGCGCGGCGCGGCGATCCCGTCAACATTACCGCGCTGGCGAGCGAAACCACGCTGCTTGCGGTGCTGCAGTCGTTGTTCTCCGAAGACCTCGAACGCGTGCAGCAGGCGCAGGGCGTCAATCCCTTCAAGATGGTCAGTGAAGAAAGCAACCGCGACCTGCAGTTCGCCGTCAGGTTCCGCGCCCTCGGCAAGCTGGTGCAGCAGGTGATCGACTGGCGGCGCGCCGAGCAACGTTTTCCGCCGGATCTGCTGTCGCACTGCCTGCAGGCGCGCGACAAGCGCAGCGGCGAGCCGATGAGTGACCGCCAGCTTGTCGACGAAGTGCTGACCCTGGTGGTGGCGGGGCACGAGACCACGGCGGCGTCTCTGAGCTGGTTATGGTACCTGCTGGCGCTGCACCCGCAGGTGTTCGACAAGGTCGCCGCCGAGGCGCGCGCGCTGGCGCCGGGCGCTGCACCGGACTGGCGCACGCTTGAATCGATGCAATGGATTTCATGGGCGATCCGCGAAGCGCTGCGCCTGTACCCACCGGGCTGGCTGTACACGCGGCGCGCCATTGCTGCCGATCGCTTCGGTGATTACCAGGTGCCGGCGGGCAGCGATGTGTTTATCTGCTCCTGGCTGCTGCACCGGCACCCGGCATTCTGGGAACAGCCGGAAGCCTTCCGGCCGGAGCGTTTCTCGCCGCAACAGGCGCAGCGCCGTCACGCGTATTGCTACGTGCCTTTCTCGGCCGGACCGCGTCACTGTATCGGCGAATCCTTCGCCATGGCGGAAATGATGATTCACCTTGCGGTGCTGGCGGCGCGGCTGCGGCCGCTGGCCGTCGAGCCGCGCGACGTGGCGCTGGAAGCGGAAGTGAACCTGCGCCCGAGCCAGCCCTTGTATGTGACTTTTTCCGCCGATGGCTGACGCGATGCAGGATGTGAAAACGCTGGCGCAACTGTTGTTGCGCAGCGATGAGCTGAAAACCGGCATGCGTTTCCTGCACGGCGGGGAGCGAGAAAGCCTGGTCAGCTATGCGCAGTTGTTATCGCGCGCCAGGGGATTGCTGGGACATTTTCAGCAGCAGGGGCTGCGCGCCGGCGATCCGGTGCTGCTGTTCGTGGAAGACAATCGTGCTTTCATCGATGCATTCTGGGCCTGCCAGCTCGGCGGACTGGTGCCGGTGCCGCTGGCAGCCGGCGCGCAGTCGGAGTACCTGCACAAGCTGGCCGCCGTGGCGGCGAAGTTCGATGCGCCGTTTTTGTTCACGCAACGCAAGCTGTGGCATCGCCTGCCGGGCGTGGCTGACCGCACCGCCCTGTTCGGCGAACGTGTGTGTCTTGTCGATGACATCGCAGAGCTGGAACGGGCCGGCGCGCCGCACCCCGCTGCACCGGGTGATACCGCCTTGATCCAGTTTTCCTCGGGCTCCACCAGCGAACCCAAGGGCGTGGTGCTGAGCCATGCCAACCTGCTCGCCAATATCCGCGCTATCGGCGAGGCCGCGCGCATCGGCGCGCCTGATGTGACGCTGAGCTGGATGCCGCTCAGCCACGACATGGGGCTGGTGGGATTTCACCTGGTACCCATGTACCACGGACTCGACCAGATTCTCATGGATACCGGTCTGTTCGTGCGCCGGCCGGCGCGCTGGCTGCAGGCGGCGCAGCGCCATGGTGCGACACTGTTGTGTTCGCCGAATTTCGGTTACCAGCACTACCTGAAATCGGTGCGCGCCGAGGATGACGCGCTCGACGTTTCGCAGGTGCGCCTGATGTTCAATGGCGCCGAGCCGGTATCGGCGCCGGTGTGCCGCGCGTTTGCCGGGCGCCTGGCGCAGCACGGTTTCGACGCGCGCGCTTTCTTCCCGGTTTACGGTCTGGCGGAAGCCAGTCTTGCGGTGACGTTCCCGGAGCCGGGCAGTGGTGTATTCGCCATGCGCGCAGCAGTGCGGGACGCGTCGGTCGGCGATGCCGTGACACTCGATGCCCGTTCGGAACACGCGCTTGAAGTGGTGTGTCTCGGGCATCCGGTGGCAAATTGCGAGTTGCGCATCTGCGATGACGCCGGACGGACGCTTCCCGCGCGCATCCTGGGACATGTGCAGATTCGCGGTGCCGGCGTGACGCGCGGCTATTACCGCTGTCCTGAATGCGACGCGGCGGCGTTTGTCGATGGCTGGCTGGACACCGGCGACCTGGGCTGGCTGGACGAGCAGGGTCTGTTCATCACCGGGCGCTGCAAGGAAGTGATGTTCGTCAGCGGACAGAACTGGTACCCGCAGGATCTCGAACACCTGCTGCAGCACAACGCCGGCATAGATCCGGGCAAGGTGGCGCTGGCCGCCACGCGCAGCGATGATAATGCAGAAGACTGTTTGCTGGTGTTCGTGCAGCACCGGCGTGACCTGGAAAGCTTCGCGCCGACCGCGCAGCGCGTGCAGGCCGCATTGGCGGAACACGCCGGGCTGCGGGCGCAAGCCGTGATTCCCGTGCACAGCCTGCCACGCACCACCAGCGGCAAGTTGCAGCGCACGCGTCTGGCGCGGGACTACGAAGACGGTGTCTTTGCCCCGGCACTCGCCCGGCTGCGGCAAAGCGCGCAGGCCGCGGCGGTGACGGCAGCAGCCGGCGGCGTGGAAGATCAGTTGCTCGACCTGTGCCGGCAGGTGTTTCCCGACCGGGCGATCCAGGCCGACCAGAATTTCTTCGAGCTGGGTGCGGACTCATTGATGCTGGTGAAAATCCATGACGAAATCGAGACGCGTTTTCCCGGCAAGGTGGAGATCACCGACCTGTTCGATTACCCGACGATCGGGTCGCTTGCGGCGTATATCAGCGCGAAAAACACCTGAATGAGTGGATTCCTCCGTCATTCAGTCAGTGCCGTTCACTCATAAACCGATTTGCGGTACTTCCACCGCTTGTAGACCCATAGCCAGTCCTCGGGCGCTTCCCGCACCTGCTGTTCGACGCGGCTTATATAGGCTTGCATGAGCTCGCCTTCCTGCTGAGTGTATGGCGGCTCGGCAAGGGTTTCGAAACGTATGCGGTAACGGCCCCTGCCGCTGCGCTGCATGGCGACGAACACCAGCGGCGCGCGCAACAGTCGCGCGATCTTTTCCGGCCCGGTGAAGAACGCCGTATCTCGCTCCAGGAAACGACTCCAGTATTTGTCTTCATCCGGCTGCGGACCCTGGTCGGCCACCAGCGCAATGACGCCACCTTCGCGGGCGAAAGCCAGCAAGCCGGGCAACGCCGATTGGGAGGCGACCAGGCGGCTGCCGAAGCGGCTGCGCATCCTGTGCAACAGGGTATCGATCCCTGCGATATTGACCGGCTTGTACAGCGCCGCCAGCGGCGCGCCCAATTGCGCAGCGCAGGCCAGTTGCAGCCATTCCCAGTTACCCTGGTGGGCCGCCACAGCAACGACGGTCGTATAGCGTTGCAGCAACCCGGTGACAAGCTGTGGATTCTCGATGGTCACGCGTTGCGCGAGTTGCGCCTGCGAGAGCCGTTGCGCACTGACGGTTTCAAACAATACGTGGAGCGCATTGCGGTAGCTGCGCGCGGCCAGCCGGCGCACTGCGCGCGGCGGCGTGGCGGGAAACGCCTTTGCGATATTGTCGACAACCAGCGCGCGCTGGAAACCCAGCAGGTAATACAACACCAGGAACAGGACATCCGCGACCAGGTGCAGGAACGCCAGCGGCGCAAGCGACAGCAATCGCAGCACAGGTGGCAGCCAGGGTCTGGAATCGCTGGATGACTTCGCTTCTGACATGCGCGGCGAATTATGGCACGCTTTGTGGCGAATCCCCACGATGGCTTGCCGCTATACTCAGGACAACGGCATAACACAGGCGGTGCGCGAACGATGGATGAGGATCACCCCGAACTGCAGAGAGCGATCGCGGCGCTCAAAGAGGGCAGGTTCGATCGTTCCTTCGAGATTGTTTCCCGTCAGGCGCACACAGGCGCCTCCGTCGCCCAGCACTTTCTCGGCTGGCTTTACCATAAAGGCATTGGCACTGCGCAGGACGACGCGCAGGCGGCGTTCTGGTGGCGCAGCGCCGCCGAGCAGGGGCTTCCCGAGGCGCAACAGGGACTGGGCTGGGCCTACGCCAACGGCAAGGGTGTCGAGGAAGATGCCGCGGAAGCCTATCGCTGGTACCGGCGCGCAGCGGATGCGGGGGACGAAACGGCCCGCCAGGGCCTTGTCGAAACCGCGCAGCGACTGACTGCCGAACAGCTGCGCGCGCTCGAAGCCGAATAAACCCGGTTCGATAATTGTTCAAGCTAGGCGTCCCGGCTGCTGGTCAGCCAGCGCCACACCGTGCCGGTGGGGCGGTCGATACCGGTGCGGGTGTATTCCAGCGCCTGGTGATCGTGCACCACGTGGTCCATGTGGCGGTGCGCGTCCTTGCGTCCGCAGAACAGCAGCCGGTCGCCGCCACGCAGGCGCACTTCAGGCGCAGGCAGCAGCGAACTGATGCCATCGCGTTTCAGCAGCAGGGGCACGCACGGCAGGCTCAGGGTGCGGTCGCGCGGGTCTGCGGAAATATCCTTGAGCATGACGTCCTCGCGCTGGATCAGGCAGTCGAAAACCGACGGCGTGTAGAGGGGCGAAATTTCCAGGTCCCAGATCTCCGGCGCCACTTCCTCGACGACACCGGCCACCCGGCTGACCAGCACGTTGGCCCACTCTTCGTCCTGTTCGTTCGCCAGCCTCAGGAAATCCTCCAGCAGCGGCGCCAGTATCAGGCCCAGGATCTGTTGCGCGGCGATGGAACTCGGCTGCATGATCAGGTCGATTTTCGCGGCCTTGAAAATCGCGTCCTTGTCGCGCTGGTTCTGTCGCGCCACGGTGAACAGGCGCGGATTGAGGTCGCGGGCGGTAATCAGGATCGACAGATTGTTGGCATCGTTATCGGTGCCGGCGATGACACCGCACACTTCCTTCACCTCCGCTTCCAGCAGGGTGCTGGCCTCGGTGCCACGACCGACGATGGTTCCCTCGGGCGCCTGCGTGGCATCGATGTCCGCCTCGATGAGCCGGGTCTTGATCCCTTCCCTGGAAAGATATTCGCGCACCGCCTTGCCGAAACGCCCGAAGCCGCACAGGATCCAGGTGCCGGCAGGCGGGCTCTTCAATTCTGTCAGGGGCGCATTGTGCACCGCGGTCATCCATTCATAGACCAGGTACATGCTCGGTGAATGGAACATCATGGCGAAACGCGCCGCGAAGATGTCAAACGGGTCGATGATGTGATCGGTGCCGAAAGAGTTCATGTTGGCCGCGGCGTCGCGGGACTCCGACTGGCAGAATACCGTGACGTCCGGCGCCAGCAGTTTGCTGGTGATGGCGATGCTCAGATTGTGATGGTCGCTGCCGGTGAGCCCGATGACGCCGCGGCACCTGGGGTGTTTGAGGCCCGCGGCAAGCAAGGAGGCGGAATCCGTGGCATCGGCATGCAGGCCGGGGACAGTCGCAGGCAGGTCCTCCACTTCCAGGTTGAGGATGTTCTGCTGGTCGGTGTCGATCACCACGCAGGCGATGCCGCGTTCGGTGAACTCGCGCACCAGCCAGCTGCCCGCGTCGCCGTAGCCGCAGACGATGAAAAACGGTTCCTGGAAGCCGCGCACCCGTCGCGCGAAGGCGTTGAATGCCAGTACCCTGCGAAAGCCGTGATCCTGGATCAGCGTCAGTATCGAACCGATGGCGTACAGCCACGACACCACGGCGGCGTAGATTACCAACGTCGTCCACATGCGCTGCGCATCGGTGAAGGCATAGGGTATTTCGCCGAGGCCGATGGTCGAACCCAGGAAACTGACAAAATAAACGGCGTGGAAAAAGCCCATACGCCAGGGGTTGCCCTGGTCGTCGACGCCGGGAATCAGCACCAGCCCAAGCACAGAAATGGCATAGGTGATGATGACGATAATCAGCGGCAGGCGCATGCGCCGCAGTATCAGGTAGACGACGTTGTGCATCGCGTGTCGCTCTGCGATGACCGCCGCTAGCGCCGAAAGGTCACGGTTTCAACCACCAGCAGCAGTACCGAAATCAGGTTGGCCAGAAACGCCCCGCCGGACAGCGAAACAATGCTGGAAATAATGTGCGGCGTGAGTTCGGCGCCCATGACATTCACGGTATAGCCCCAGATAATGGCAGCGGTGATCAGTTGCAGGTCCGCGACCAGGCTGGTGGCCAGCAGCAGCGCGCCGATATGGGCACGGTCGCCGAACTTCATGATGGTCGCGATCAGGCTCACCACCAGAGCCGCGAACAGCTCATAGGCATTGTGATGTGCCGGATTGTCGAGATCGCCGACGAAAAAACCGAAGTTCAGCGTCAGGGCCAGGATGGTAAAAAATGCGAAAAAAACCTTTTCCAGATTCATTCTTGTAACTCCATCCACTGTTGTTATCGGGAGCGATTGCAGGCTGCAGTCATTGTAGCGGAAAAAAACGGCTTTTGGATTAAGCGCTTGGCGTACCCGATGCGGATTCTGCCCGGACCTGCAAGCGTGCGGGGGCGGCATCCTTTTGCGGGAAAAATATCGGTTAAATATAGGGGGTTACGGCCGATAGGAGAAGAAGCGGCCGGCATCGGCGCCGGTCGTGCCCGCAAGACGGTTGGGGAACATGAAACAGACTGAACGGAAAATCAGCGTCGAGGATCTTGAGATCGGGATGTATGTCTCGAGACTCGACCGGCCATGGGTGGAAACGCGCTTTCTGTTCCAGGGCTTCCGCATCAGCAACGATGAAGATCTCCAGGAACTGCGCAAGGTCTGTGAATACGTCTTTGTCGATCCCGAGTCTGACGAAGCCACTGCAACATCACCTGCCATGCCCCGCGCCACTCGCAAGCCGTCGCACAATCCAACGGTAACTGTCGTTCACAGCCGCGGCTATGACAAACTGGGCGCGGTGTTCCGTTCGCCGCCCGCCGTCGAAACCTGGCCGGTCGTGAGTCGCATCGACAAGGAGATGGAGCCGGCACGCCAGAGCCGCAGCGATTCACTGGATGTCGTGAGTTCGGTGATCACCGATCTCAAGGCCGGTCGCAAGATTGCGCTGGCGTCGGTGCGCGACGGCGTGAGCGGCATGATCGACAGTATCATTCGCAACCCGGCGGCGTTTCTGTGGCTGACGCGCCTCAAGAACAAGGACTCCTACGCCTACGCCCATTCCGTGGACGCCTGCGGGCTGGCCGTCGCGTTCGGACGTTACCTCGGATTTTCCAGGGCCGAACTCGAGAACCTCGCCATTGGCACGCTGTTGTTCGATATCGGCAAGCTGCAACTGCCCGAGAGCCTGCTCACCAAGCCGGGGCGTCTGTCCGAGCAGGAGCACAAACTGATCCTGCGCCACGTGGAGTTCGGTGTCGACATCGCGCGCGATATCGACGGCGTAAACGAAGAGGTGCTCTCGGTCATTGCCCATCATCACGAACGTCACGACGGCTCCGGTTATCCGCGCGGCCTGCCGGGCCACAAGATCCCGGTGAACGGGCGCATCGCTGCGCTGGTCGATTGCTATGACGCCATCACCAGCGATCGGCCCTACAGCCCGGCGATGTCCACCTACGATGCCATCCAGGCGCTCTACGAATGGCGCGACAAGGATTTTCAGGCCGACATGGTGGAACAGTTCATCCAGTGCATCGGCCTGTATCCGACCGGCACCCTGGTCGAGATGAGCACCGGCGAAGTCGGCATCGTGCTGGAACAGAACCGCGTGCGCCGGCTGCGCCCCCAGGTGATGCTGCTGCTGGACAAGGACAAGTATGTCTACGAAATGAATCCCATTCTGGACCTGATCGAAGATCCGCTGGACGCCCAGGGCAGGATCATCGAAATCCGTCAGCCGCTGCCCGCCGGTTCCTACGGCATCAATGCCGGCGACTACTACCTGTGAACCCCCTCTCCACGCAACCGGTGCAGTGCCCGTGATCGGCCTGGCAATCAACAAGACACAGCGCCGGGAACTGCTGGATCACCTCGATCGGGAACTGGCCACGGCGCGTCATCATGGCGAGCGGCTGGCGTTGCTGGTGGTGAACCTGTGCCGGTTTCGTCAGATCAATATCGCTTTCGGTCACGACGCCGGCGACCGGGTGCTGGAGCAGGTGTATGTGCGCATGCGTGACGCGCTGCGCAAGGATGATCTGCTGTTCCACGTCGGCAATGATGAATTCGCGGTGTTGCTGACACGCCTGCGCACGCCGCAGGTGACGAAACTGGCGGTGGAGAAAATCCTGAACAGCATCGGCGCGAACATGGACATCGACAGCCAGACGCTGGCGGTGACCGCGGTCGCCGGCGCCGCGGTGTTTCCCGATCACGCGGGCAACCGCAACGATCTGCTGAAAGCCGCAGACTCGGCGTTGCACTTCGCCCGGGACCAGCAACTCGATTATTCCATCTACGATGCCTCCACCCGTTCCGAGGACACGCGTCTCGCCAGCCTCAAGGGCAATCTGCGCACCGCGCTCGACAACGGCGACCTGATGCTCCACTACCAGCCGCAACTGAATCTGCAGCGTGGCGTGTTGTGCGGCAGCGAAGCGCTGGCGCGCTGGCACCACGCCGAGATGGGCTGGATTCGCCCTGACATTTTCATCGCGGTGGCGGAAAAAGCCGGGCTGATCGATTCACTGACCTACTGGTCACTCAATGTGGCGCTGCGCGAGTGGTCGCAGTTCTGCTCGTCGTGTGAGGCGACTTCGGTGGCTATCAACCTGTCGGCGAAGCTGCTGCATTCGCCGGAGCTGGTGCCAATGGTCGAACGCGCCATGAACATCTGGAACGCCGATCCGGCCTCCATCGTTCTGGAAGTCACCGAAAGCGCCATGATGGCCGATCCCGCAACCGCGCTGCATACTCTCCGTGCACTGCACGAAATGGGGATCACTCTGTCCATCGATGATTTCGGCACCGGTTATTCGTCGCTGGCCTACCTGAAGAAACTGCCGGTCGCGGAGCTCAAGATCGACAAGAGTTTTGTCATGCACATGGCGGAGAACCGGCAGGATCGCAAAATCGTGCAGTCGGTGATCGATCTGGCACACACGCTGGAGATGCAGGTGGTGGCCGAGGGCATCGAAGACGAGCGCATACTGAACATGCTGGTTGCCATGGGCTGTGACTACGGGCAGGGGTTCTATATCGCGCGACCGATGCCGGCGGGCGAACTGCGGCCATGGGCGGAAGCGAGCGTCTGGGGCGTGCCCGCCGGGGCCGACGCGTGCGAAGTCGCTAAATCGTAAAAGCCACGCCGCCGCGGCGCGGATCACCGGCGGTTTCGAACACATTTCCCTTTTTGCTGACTGCGTGAACGCCGCCGAAAAACAGGTTGCGGTCCGGCCAGCACTTTATGCGTTCGAATTCGCCTTCCAGTTGTCGATAGACCCGTTCTTCGAAGCCGCTTTCGATACTGAGCAGTTCCTTTTCATAGTGGATGCGCGGCAGGCAGATGGCGTCCTGCAGCGGCAGTTGTTCGTCCACCAGGCGAAGCAGAACCTGCAGTATTGCCGAACGGATGCGGTTCGATCCGCCCGATCCCAGCGCCACCGTGGTGCCATCCCCGACTTCGAGCAGGCTGGGTGCCATCATCGATGTCAGCCGCTGGTCCGGCTGCCAGCGGTGAAATCCCCCGGGGTTGAGATCCTCCTCGCCGAGCATGTTGTTGAGCATGATGCCGGTGTCGCCGAGCATGTGACCGCAGCCTTCGCCGTTGCTGGTGGTCAGCGCTGCAAGGTTGCCGGCGCGGTCCATTACGCTGATGTGCGTGGTGCCGCGCGCCGCCCGCCCGCGGTGGCGCACGCTGTGGATATACTGCTTGAGCAGTTCCTGGTCCAGCAGGCGTTCGTCGAACAGGTCTTCGGCCTGGGCGCGCAACCGCGCCTCGGCCGTGCAGCGCATCACCGCGGCCAGTTGCGCCAGTCCCGGCGCGCTGTCCATCGGCTCGCCGGCAGCACCGATGCGTTCCAGCAGTTTCAGCGCGAAACCGATCAACAGGCCGCCGGAGGCCGGCGGGGGATTGGTGAACAGCACCGCATCGCGATAGGGTATGCGCAGCGGTTTGCGCTGTACCGCCCGGTAAGCGCGCAGGTCGTTGCGATCCAGGTGTCCGCCGCCTTCGCGGCAGGCGCGGTCGATGTGTGCCGCGATCTCGCCTTCATAAAACAGCCGGTCGCCTTCGGCGGCCAGCGCTTCCAGCGTCTCGCCGAGTTCGGGAAGATGCAGTATCTCGCCCTCGCCGACCAGCCGGCAGCCGTCCTCGCGGCTGGCGAAGCGGTGCGCCGCCTGCGCAGTGGCGAGGTAGATGGGGCGCACCACATCGAGAATATAGGCCTGCAGTGCATTGACACGCACACCGCTGCGCGCCAGTTCCAGCGCCGGGTGGACCAGCACCCGCATCGGCAGGGTGCCGAGTTCGCGGTGGATGGTGAACAGGCCGCGCACGGTACCCGGGGTGGCCACCGAACCATAGCCGATATGAAACTCCTGCAACGTGGTGCCGAAGTCGGCGTGCACGGGGTAGAAGTCGATGTCACCGACGGGACGTCGGGTGCGCGGCGTGTGGGCGAAAAAATCGAACACGCGCGGCGCGGCGCCGGCGGGACGCGCCAGGAGGAATCCGCCGCCGCCGGGCGAGGTCAATACCGGCTCGGCGACGCAGGCGCACCAGTGCGCCGCAATCACGGCGTCGAAGGCGTTGCCGCCTTCGCGCAGCGCAAAGGCGGCGGCTTCGGCCGTCGCGGCGTGTCCGGCGGCGACCGCGCCGCGTATCGGTATTCGGGTCATCGCGGCGAGTATACTCCAGGCAATGGCATCGGGATAAAGCCGTCCTTGCGAACGCAGCGGGGAGCAAGGCTCGCAACGGCACGTGGGCGCCGCGCTCTTTGCGACGACGGAAGTTTCTGCCGACATCCGCAGCGCGCCCGATGCTTGACATACATCAAGGACATAAAAAATCCGGTAATTCGATAATGCCGACTCATCCGGAATTGTCGCCTGTTCCGGTGATGGAGGACGCCCATGAAACTGCCCGGATCACCAGCGCTTTACCGTGCGCCCGGTTCTGTTATGGTAAGCGCCTCGTTGTGCGATCCGTTATTTGAACCGCAGGTCGAAATGATGGCGCGCCGTCCGCAGCACCCGTCGCCGCGGCGCTACACCCCGCCACAACGGAAGATCGTGAGATGAAAGTGACGACAATGACAAAAATATACCTGGTTGGCGCAGGCCCCGGAGATCCCGATCTGCTGACAGTAAAGGCGCTGCGACTGATACAGACTGCGGAAACCCTGGTGTACGACCGGCTGGTATCACGCGAAATCCTGGACCTGGTGCCCGATGGCGTATCGCGCATCTATGTCGGCAAGGCGCCCGGGCGTCATACCCTGAGCCAGAAGGAAATCAGCGCGCTGCTGGTGAGCCTTGCCGAAAAGGGTCAGCGTGTGGTGCGTCTCAAGGGCGGGGATCCTTTTATTTTCGGGCGCGGCGGCGAAGAGGCACTGATGCTGGCGCGCCACAATATTCCCTTTGAAGTGGTTCCCGGTATCACCGCAGCGCAGGCCTGCGCCGCCTATGCGGGGATCCCGCTGACGCACCGTGGCATGGCGCAGGGTGTGCGGTTTATCACCGGGCACCGCAAGGAGAATGCCACGCTGGCGATCGATGCGGCCACCCTCGCCGATCCGGAACAGACACTGGTCATTTACATGGGGCTGGCCAACCTGCCGCTGATTGTGCGCGACCTGCTCGACGCCGGGCGTGCCGCGGATACGCCGGCAGCGATTGTCGAGCACGGCACCACGGCGCGTCAGCGCAGCATCGTCACCACGGTGGCGCAACTGCAGAAAGCTGTGGAACAGAACAACATCGAATCACCGGCCATGCTCATTATCGGCGCCGTGGTAGCGCTGTCGCAGGAACTGGACTGGTTCATGCCGGTGGCGCAGGAGATGGAACTCAGGTATGGCTAGCAAGCTGCTCCTGTTCGCGCTGTTGAACGCGGTTACACTGTCGGCAGCCGCGGAAGCCGTTAGCGCCGAGCGCGGCGAGCAACTGCGCGAACTGGTTCACCAGGACTGCGGTTCCTGTCATGGCATGCAGCTGACCGGCGGGCTGGGACCGGCATTGACGCCCGGGGCGCTGACAGGCAAAAGCGCCGAATTGCTGGCGGCGACCATCCGCGAGGGCCGCGCCGGTACGCCGATGCCGCCGTGGAAGACGCTGCTCAGCGAAACCGAAATCGACTGGATCGTCGACTACCTGCAAACCTCCGGAGCGCAACCCTGATGCGCGCCGTTCTGACCCTGCTCGTGCTGTGCCTGAGCGGCGCGCCGGCGCTGGCGCAACTGCGCGGCAGCGGTGATCTCGGCGTGGTGATCGAACGCGCCAGCGGCCAGCTGCTGGTGGTAGAACACAGCACCGGTACCCGGCTCGCCGAAATCGACGGCCTGGGTGACCTGTCGCACGCGTCGGTGGTGTTTTCCCGCGACCAGCGTTTCGCCTATGTGTTCGGTCGCGACGGCGGACTGACCAAGGTCGACATCCTGGAACACCGCATCGTCAAGCGCGTCATGCAATCCGGCAACAGTATCGGTGGCGCCATCTCCCAGGACGGCACGCTGGTGGCCGTATCCAACTACGAACCCGGCGGCGTGCGCGTGTTCGATGCCGCGACGCTCGCGCTGGTGGCGGACATTCCCGCCGAATACGCGCCGGGCAAGCTGTCCAAGACCGTCGGCCTGGTGGATGCGCCCGGCAACCGCTTCGTGTTCAGTCTCTACGACGGCGACCAGATCTGGATCGCCGATATGAGCGATGCATCCAGCCCCGTGATCACCCGTTTCGAGAATATCGGCAGGGCGCCGTATGACGCGCTGATCACGCCCGATGGCCGCTATTACATCGCCGGCCTGTTCGGCGAAGACAGCCTGGCGCTGCTGGATCTGTGGCACCCGGAGAAAGGCGCGCGAAAAATACTGCAGGGTTACGCAGTGCACGACGAAAGCCTGCCGGTCTACAAAATGCCGCATCTGGAAGGCTGGGCGATGGCCGGCAGGCATGCCTTCATTCCCGCCGTCGGCCAGCACAAGGTGCTGGTGGTCGACACCGACACCTGGCGGCAGGAGCAGGCGATTGCGGTGCACAGCCAGCCCGTGTTCGTGATGGCGCGTCCCGACGCCCGCCAGGTGTGGGTGAACTTCGCCTTTCCGGATAACGACACCGTGCAGGTGATCGATGTCGAAACCCGCAAGATCGTCAAAACGCTCGAGCCCGGCAAGGGCGTGCTGCACATGGAATTCACCCCGCGCGGCGAAAAGGTCTGGCTGTCGGTGCGCGACGAAAACCGCGTAGAGATCTACGACACCGGCAGTTTCGAACGCCTGCAACAGCTGCCGGCCACCAAACCCAGCGGCATTTTCTTCACTGACCGGGCACACCGGATCGGACTCTGACCATGGAACCGCTGACGGAAAAACTGCTCAATGACTACCAGCGCAATTTCCCGCTGAATCCGCAGCCCTTTGCGCACATCGCCCGTTCGCTCAACACCAGCATGGAAACGGTGCTGGCGACGCTGCGGACGCTGCAGGCCGAAGGCGCGGTGAGCCGCGTCGGTCCCGTGTTTCGGCCCAATACCGTGGGCGCCAGCAGCCTGGCGGCGATGGCGGTGCCCACGGCGCAGCTGGAAGAGGTTGCCGCGCTGGTGAGCGCCTGTCCGCAGGTCAATCACAACTACGAGCGCGAACACCACTACAACCTGTGGTTCGTGGTCACTGCCAGCGACCGCCAGGTGCTGGCGCGGACGCTGCGGCACATCGAGGCGCTCGCCGGCTACCCGGTGCTTGCGCTGCCGTTGTTGCGCGATTATCACATCGATCTGGGTTTCCGCATGCAGCTTGGCGGCCACACGCTTGCCGACAGCCACGCCGGCAGCGGCGATAGCGCACAGCAGCCCCGCGCAACCGGGCCCGCGGCCGGCACGGAAGACTTCATCGAGGCGATACAGGAAGGCCTGCCGCTGGTGGCGCGCCCCTATCTCGCCATCGCCGAACGCCTGGGATGGACAGAACAGGCCGTGATCGAAAGGTTGCGCGCCATGATCGATGCCGGTGTTATCAAACGTCTTGGCGTGGTGGTGCGCCATCATGAGCTGGGTTACCGCGCCAACGCCATGGTGGTATGGGATGTGCCGGACGACCAGGTCGATGTCACCGGGAACCTGCTGGGCCGCCAGGACTGCGTAACGCTCTGCTACCAGCGGCCGCGGCGTCTGCCGGACTGGCCCTATAACCTGTTCTGCATGGTGCACGGCCGCGATCGCGACGACGTGCTGGCCTGCATCGGGCGCATGGTCGAAGGCCTCGGGCTGGAAGCCTTTGCGCACGCGGTGTTGTTCAGCAAACGGCGCTTCAAGCAATGCGGCGCCCGTTACCGGGATCGTCATTGAATGGACAGCCTGGACCGGCGCATTATCAATGAACTGCAGGGCGGTTTCCCGGTGTCCGAGCGGCCGTTCCTGGACGCGGCGCAGCGCATCGGCACCAGCGAAAGCGAGTTGATCACGCGCCTGCGCTGCATGCTCGACAATGGCCTGCTGACGCGCTTCGGCCCCCTGTTTCACGCCGAGCAGATGGGCGGGGCGCTGAGCCTATGCGCCATGAAAGTGCCGACGCAGCGCTTCGACGAAGTGGCCGCCACCGTTAACGCGTTCCCGCAGGTAGCTCACAACTACCAGCGCGAACACGAAATGAACATGTGGTTCGTGCTGGCCACGGAGACAGTGGCGGAACTCGGCGCCACCGTGCAGGCCATCGAGACCGCGACCGGCCTGCCGGTGTTCAATCTGCCCAAGCAGGACGAGTATTTTGTCGGCCTGCATTTTCAGGTGTAGCCATATGATCAGGGAACGTTACCTGGACAATGCCGAACTGGACCGCCGCATCGTGCTGGCGGCGCAGTCCGGCCTGCCGCTGGACGCGCGGCCCTATCACTGGATTGCAGCTGAACTCGGCGTCAAACCCGAAACGCTGATGGAACGCATGCGCCAGATGCTGCAGGATGGCCGTATCCGCCGCATCGGCGTGGTGCCGAACCACTATCGCCTCGGCTACACGGCCAATGGCATGGCGGTGTGGGACGTGCCGGACGAGGATGTAACGGACATCGGCAAACAGGTCGGCGCAATGGACATCGTCAGTCACTGTTACCGCAGGCCGCGGCATCTGCCCGACTGGCCTTATAATCTGTTTGCCATGGTGCACGGTCACAGCCAGGAAGAAGTGCGCGGCAAGGTGAAACGCATCAACGACCTGCTGGGCGACAAGGTACGCCGCCACGACCTGTTGTTCAGCACCCGCATACTGAAAAAAACCGGGCTGCGGCTCGCCGGAGGCTGATATGTTCAGAATCTCGCAGTACATGCAGGAACTGAAGACACCGGTTGCCGATGCCAGGGCCCGCAAGCCGCCCGGTCCGGTGGTGATCTGGAACCTGGTGCGGCGTTGCAACCTGACCTGCAAGCACTGCTATTCGATTTCGGCGGATATCGATTTTCCGGGCGAGCTGAACACGCAGGAAGTATTCGGTGTCATGGATGATCTGCGCGCTTTCCGGGTCCCGGTGCTGATTCTGTCCGGCGGCGAGCCGCTGCTGCGCCCGGATATTTTCGATATCTCCCGGCGCGCGAAAGACATGGGTTTCTATGTCGGCCTGTCGACCAACGGCACGCTGATCGATGCCGCCAATATCGACCGCATTGCCGCCGTGGGCTACGACTATGTCGGCATCAGTATCGACGGTATTCGCGATACCCACGACCGCTTCCGGCAGAAGGCAGGCGCCTTCGACGCCTCCATGCACGCCATTCGCCTGTGCCGCGATGCCGGCATCAAGGTCGGCATGCGTTTTACGCCGACACAGGACAATGCGCAGGAGCTGCCGCAGTTGTTGCAGGTCATGGACGAGGAGCGCGTCGACAAGCTGTACGTGTCGCACCTGAACTACGGCGGGCGCGGCAACCGCAACCGGCGTTCCGACGTGGTGCACAAGACCACGCGCTGGGTCATGGACCTGTTGTTCGACGCCTGCTGGCAGGATGTGCAGAGCGGGCGCAAGCGCGAGTTCGTCACCGGCAACAACGACGCCGACGGTGTCTACCTGCTGCAGTGGGTGAAGCGCCATGTGCCGGAACATTACGATTACATGCGCAAGCGACTGGCGCAGTGGGGCGGCAATGCTTCGGGCGTGAACATCGCCAACATCGACAACCTCGGCAACGTGCACCCGGATACTTTCTGGTGGAACTACAACCTGGGCAATGTCAGGGAACGGCCGTTTTCGCAGATCTGGCCCGATATCACCGATCCGCTGATGGCCGGACTGAAAGCCTCGCCGCGGCCCCTGAAAGGACGTTGCCGCGTGTGCCGTTTCCGCGATGTGTGCGGCGGCAATACGCGGGTGCGCGCTTTCCAGACGACCGGCGATCCCTGGTGGGAGGATCCGGCCTGTTACCTCGATGACGAGGAGCTCGGTATTCGTCAGGCCGAGTACGCTGCGGACAAGCCGCAACCGGTCGCGCTCGAAACGCGCGTGATCCGCAGGGCGGGTTGAGCGTCAAAATGCGCCTGGTCATTCTGTTGTTGCCGGCGATCCTTGCGTGCGCCGCGCAGGCGGATCCGTCGGCGTTGTTCATCCAGCATTGCGCCGAATGCCATGGCGCCAACCGCCTGGGCGGCAGCGGACCGGCCTTGCTGCCGGAGAATCTCGGACGCCTGCGCAAGGCCGATGCCGCCAACGTCATCGCCGCGGGGTTGCCCGCCACCCAGATGCCGGCGTTCAGCGACAGACTCAGCGCTGAACAGATCGAGACGCTGGTCGGCTTCATCTATTCGCCGCCCGCGATACAGCCGGTATGGGGCGAAGCGGAGATACGCGCCAGCCATATCGTGCACAAGCCGGAGCTGGTCAGTGGCGATGCCGGAAGCGTGAAACCGGTGTATGACGCCGACCCGCTCAACCTGTTCCTGGTCGTGGAAGCGGGCGATCATCATGTGACCGTGCTGGACGGCGACAGGCTCGCGCCCATCCACCGTTTCCAGTCGCGCTACGCGCTGCACGGCGGGCCCAAGTATTCCTCGGACGGGCGCTTCGTGTATTTCGCCTCGCGCGACGGCTGGATCAGCAAGTTCGACATGTACCGGCTGGAAACGGTCGCGGAAGTGCGCGCCGGCATCAACACCCGCAACGCCGCGGTGTCGGCTGATGACCGTTTCGTCATGGTCGGTAATTATCTGCCGCACAGCCTGGTGCTGCTGGATGCGGGTGACCTGAGCCTGGTGAAGGTGATCCCGGTGCAGGACGATTTCGACAACAGTTCGCGCGTGAGCGCCGTCTACACCGCGCCGCCGCGCGAGAGCTTCGTGGTGGCGCTGAAGGATCTCAAGGAAGTCTGGGAAATCAGTTATGCGCGCGACCCGGAACCGGTATACCGCGGCCTGATGCACGACTACCGCATGGGCGAGGGTCTGCCGGAGACAGGCAGCTTTCCGGTGCGGCGCATCGCACTGGACGATTACCTGGATGATTTTTTCTTTGACAAGGAATATCAGCACCTGATCGGCGCGGCGCGCGACGGCAACCAGGGACAGGTGGTAAACCTGATCGTCGGGCGCCGCATCGCCAACATCGATATTCCCGGCATGCCTCACCTGGGGTCGGGCATCACCTGGCCATGGAAGAACACCACCGTGCTGGCTACGCCCAATCTCAAGGAGGGTGCAGTTTCCATTATCGATACGAAGGACTGGAAAACCGTCAAGCGCATCGAGACCAAAGGCCCCGGCTTTTTCATGCGTAGCCACGAAAATTCGCGCTACGCCTGGGTGGATGTGTTTTTCGGTCCGCACAGCGACCTGGTGCACGTCATCGACAAGCAGACACTGGAAATTGCCAGGACCCTGCGCCCGGTGCCGGGCAAGGTGTCGGCTCACGTCGAGTTCACCCGCGACGGCAAATATGCGTTGCTCAGCATCTGGGACGACGACGGTTTCGTGATTGTCTACGATGCCGAAACGCTCGCCGAAGTGAAGCGGCTGCCGATGCAAAAGCCGGTTGGCAAGTACAACGTCTACAACAAGATAACCCGTTCATCAGGCACCAGCCACTGATAGCCTGTTTCCCTCACTTTGAACGAGGCAATTCCTGCCAATACCAGTGAAGCGCGGCAGTCTCATGGCGTGGCCGCATACCTCCAGCAATTGCCACATAATCCACGGGTGTTCTTCAAACGTTGTGTTTCCTGCAAGGCGGACAGATCAACGGTCGCAGTGGTGCGCCATCGCGGCCTGCGCAGCGCCTCCTGCCAGCAGACTTGAACATGTATTTCAGATATTGATTTAAGTCAAGGACAGCTTTATGCCCGCAATCGTTTAATCCGAACAGGTATTCGGAATCAACGACGGAGGTGCTGTCATGAGCGAAGTCTTCACCAAGAGCATGGCGAGAAACATCTACTTCGGGGGGAGCGTGTTTTTCTTCCTCCTGTTTCTCGCCCTGACCTACGACACCAACCGCGATCTGCCCAACCGCGACAACCGCGGCGCGATCAACGAGCAGGTGTCGCTGGGCAAACGCGTGTGGGAAGAGAACAACTGTATCGGTTGCCATACGCTGCTGGGCGAGGGGGCCTATTTCGCGCCCGAACTCGGCAATGTCTACACGCGTTTCGGTAACTCCACGGATGCCATCGTCGGCTTCATCAAGAGCCGACCCGCCGAGGGCATCCCGGGGCGCCGCAGCATGCCGCAGTTCAATCTCAGCGATGAAGAACTCGAGGCAGTCGCCGCGTTCCTGAAGTACAGCAGCGAAATCAACACCGCCAACTGGCCGCCGAATGTCCAGGGCTGAGGAGATCATCATGCAATATCAGTCTCAAGCTGTCGCCAAACCCTATTTCATTGCCGCCATCGGCCTGTTCGTCGGTCAGATCCTGTTCGGTCTGATCATGGGCCTGCAATACGTCATGGGGGATTTCCTGTTTCCCGAAATACCCTTCAACGTCGCGCGCATGGTGCACACCAACCTGCTGATCGTGTGGCTGCTGTTCGGCTTCATGGGCGCGGCCTATTTCCTGGTGCCGGAGGAGGCGGAACGCGAACTGCACAGCCCGAAACTGGCGCTGGCGCTGTTCTGGATTTTCCTGATTGCCGGCGCTCTCACCATACTGGGCTACCTGCTGGTGCCTTATGCCGGGCTCGCCAAAATGACCGGCAACCACCTGCTGCCGACCATGGGCCGCGAGTTCCTGGAACAGCCGACCATCACCAAGCTCGGCATCGTGGTGGTCGCGCTCGGCTTTCTCTACAACATCGGCGTCACCATCCTTGCCGGTCGCAAGACGGTGGTGAACCTGGTATTGCTGACCGGCCTGGTGGGGCTCGCGGTGTTCTTCCTGTTCGCTTTTTACAACCCGGAGAACCTGGTCAAGGACAAGTTCTACTGGTGGTGGGTGGTGCACCTGTGGGTGGAAGGCGTGTGGGAACTGATCCTGGGTTCCATACTGGCTTTCGTGCTGCTCAAGGTTACCGGCGTTGACCGCGAGGTCATCGAGAAATGGCTGTATGTGATTATCGCCATGGCCTTGATCACCGGCGTCATCGGTACCGGTCACCACTTCTACTGGATCGGCGCACCGGAGTACTGGCAGTGGTGGGGATCGATCTTCTCGGCCATGGAACCGATTCCGTTCTTCATGATGACGGTGTTCGCCTTCAACATGGTCAACCGCCGGCGCCGTGAACATCCCAACCAGGCGGCGGTGCTGTGGGCGCTGGGCACCGCGGTGATGGCGTTCCTGGGCGCGGGCGTGTGGGGCTTCCTGCACACCCTGGCTCCGGTCAATTACTACACCCACGGCACCCAGATCACGGCAGCGCACGGTCACATGGCTTTCTACGGTGCCTATGTGATGATCGTGCTGACCATCATCTCCTACGCCATGCCCATCCTGCGCGGCCAGAAAGCCGGCAACCGCAGTGCGCAGGTGCTGGAAATGTGGTCGTTCTGGTTCATGACCGTGTCCATGGTGTTCATCACCCTGTTCCTGACCGGCGCAGGTATTCTGCAGGTGTGGATGCAGCGCTACTCGGATGCGCCGATGGCATTCATGGTAGTGCAGGAGAAGATCGAGCTGTTCTACTGGATGCGCGAAGTCGCGGGCCTGGTGTTCCTGATCGGTCTGATCATGTACGTGTGGTCGTTCTTTGTGAAGGGCGATGAACGTGTTGTGGCCAGTGCAGCTACAGCCTGATGTAAATGCAATCGCAACGCCCCCGGCGCCGCGCAGGGTGCGCGACCTGCCGGGGGACTTCGCGATCTGGATATTCATTTACGCCGAACTGCTGGTATTCGGCGTTTTCTTTCTGGCCTATGCATTTGCGCGCGCCGGCAATGTTGAGCTGTTCAACGAACACCAGCAGTTCCTCGACCGCACCACCGGGGCGGTCAATACCCTGGTGCTGATTACCTCGAGTTTGTTCGCGGTGCGCGCGGTGGAGGCGATCCGGCGCGGCGCTGCGGCGAGCTGTTCCCGCTGGCTGGCCATGGCCGTGATGTCGGGCGGCGTGTTCGTGGTGCTCAAGCTGATTGAGTTCGCCGACAAGCAGGAACAGGGCATTACGCTCAGCACCAATACGTTTTACATGTTTTACCTGTCGCTGACTTTTTTCCATTTCATGCACGTGCTGATGGGCATGGTGATACTGAGCGCGGTTGCGGTAAAAGCGTATCGCGGCGCCTACAGCGCAAGCCGCCATACCGGCGTCGAAACCGGCGCTTCGTACTGGCACATGGTGGACCTGGTGTGGATCGTTCTGTTCCCGCTGGTGTATGTGATGCACTGATATGAGAGCGAAGACTTTCCCGAACGCCTTTGTGGTGTGGCTGATACTGGTGCTGCTGACCGTGGCAACCTGGGTAATTGGAGAAGCGGGCCTGGGCGGACCGCTGGTAGTCGCGGTGCTGCTGTTGTCCATTACCCTGAAGGGACAACTGGTGGCGGATGCCTTCATGGGCATGCGGGACGTAAGCTCAAGCTGGCGCTGGGTGGTAAGCGGCTGGCTGCTGATTGTGACCGGATTGATCGGTTTGGCATACTGGACAGGAGTACACTGACATGGCCAATGACGTGGCGGAGATTCTCGATGCACAGGCCGGGCTGCCGTTCTATCAGCCCCAGCACCGCGAAGTGGAGCTGTTCGACTATGCGTACCGCAATCAGTTGCCCATGCTGCTCAAGGGGCCGACCGGCTGCGGCAAGACGCGCTTTGTCGAACACATGGCGGCGCGCCTGGGACGCCCCTTGTACACGGTGGCCTGTCACGACGATCTGACCGCCGCCGACCTGGTGGGCCGGCACCTGATCGGCGATGGCGCGACTTACTGGAACGACGGTCCGCTGACCCGCGCGGTGCGCGAAGGCGCGATCTGTTATCTCGATGAAGTGGTGGAGGCGCGCAAGGACACCACTGTGGTGCTGCATCCGCTGTCCGACAACCGCCGCATCCTGCCCATCGAGCGCACCGGCGAACTGCTGCACGCGCCGCCGGAGTTCATGCTGGTGGTGTCCTATAACCCCGGTTACCAGAATCTGCTCAAGGGCATGAAGCCCTCGACACGCCAGCGCTTTGTGTCCATGCGCTTCGATTTCCCGGAACCGCAACTGGAACGCGACATTGTGATGCGCGAAACCGGCATCGATCGCGCCACCGCCGAGCGTCTCGTGCACCTGGCGCACAGTCTGCGCGCGCTCAAGGATCACGACCTGGAGGAATCGGCATCCACGCGCCTGCTCATCTACACCGCGCGCCTGATCCGCGACGGATTCGATGCGCTGGAAGCCTGTCGCGCCGCGCTCATCGAACCGCTGAGCGATGACGAACCCACGGTCGAGGCGTTGATGGAAGTGGTGCAGGCGAACTTCGGGTGATGCCCTGGACGCGCCCGGAAAAACACTGGCGGTAACAGCGGAAACGCTGTTCCTGGTCAACCTGATGCTGGCGCCGGGGCTGGCGTTTGTTGTGCTCCTGATCCTGTATATGAAAAACCGCGCGCACGCCGACCCGCTGGCGGCCAATCACCTGTCCCAGACCGTCGGCGTCAGCCTCGCCGGCGGCGCGCTGATCCTGGTGATTATCGCGCTGATACTGGTGCTCGGCGGTTTCGACTCCGGCTATACCTGGATGATCGTGATTCTCTATTTCACTTTCATACACAGCAGCCTGATCCTGCTGGGCGTCGCGGGGCTGGTCAAGGCGATGGCCGGCGAGCATTTCCGTTATCCACTGATCGGCAGGCCCTTCAAACCATGAACCGCGCACAACGACAACGCCTGCTGTGGCGCGGCGGCTTTTTCGCCCTGTTCGTGCTGGCGCCGCTGCTGGATATTTTTCGTCTCGATCTGCAGCAGGGGCATTTCATCCTCTTCGGTTTGCCCTGGACGCTGGGTATCCGCGACGTCGAACCCCTGCAGGCCAGCCTGAATATCCTGCTGCGCGTGTTTCTGCCCATTGCGTTGCTTATCGCTGTCGGCGTCTGGGTGTCCTGGCGTTACGGGCGCCTGTATTGCGGCTGGCTGTGCCCGCATTTCTCGGTGGTGGAAATGATCAACGCGCTGATGCGGCGCGCCTCCGGCAAGCTGACGCTGTGGGAAAAGGACCGCTTGCCCGAAGTGCAGTCGGACGGCAAGACCGTTCACCCGCGCAAATCGCTGTGGTGGCTTACCGCGCTCGCGGTGCTGTTCTTTTCGCTGCTGTGGGCGGTGACGCTGCTGACCTATCTGCTGCCGCCGGCGGAAATCTGGGGCAATCTTTTCACCGGCCAGTTGACGCGCAATCAGTTCGTGTTCATCTCGGTTGCGACAGCATTGCTGGTCATCGAGTTCACCCTGGCGCGGCACCTGTTCTGTCGCTACGGTTGCGCCATCGGTCTGTTCCAGAGCCTGGTGTGGATGGGTAACCGCCGCGCGCTGGTGGTGGGCTTCGACCGGCAGCGCGCGGCGGTGTGCGCCGCTTGCGACCGTTCCTGCGAACACGCCTGCCCGATGCGTCTCAAACCGCGCCAGATCAAACGCAAGATGTTTACCTGCACCCAGTGCATGCAGTGCGTGCAGGCCTGCGAGAACGTCAACAAACCCCACGGCGCGCCCAGCCTGTTGCAGATGGTCGAGGCGCAGTGCGCGCTGGATGTGTCGGATCGCGACTTCGGACGCCGGCCCGATGTGCCGCGCGATTGTTTCAAACGCACGGCGGTGCGCGACTGCGGCGGTTGCAGCGGCTGTGGCGGGCAACAGAAACATTCCCTCGAGAGGCGCGCATGGAAGAATGGGTAGGCCAGATCTGGCACAGGATGGTCACGCGCGCCGCGCGCCGCGACTTCCCGCAAGCCGCCGTCACCCTCGAGGAGATCCGCCAGCCCGCCGCCGTGATGTTCCGGGCGCTGGGCGGCGAACGCGGCCTGCGCCTGGAAGCCGCGATCGAAACCGAACAGGGCGCGCGGCGCAAGCTGCTGGAGCGCATTGCCGGCAGCGGCAACAGGATCGAACTCGCCTGGCGTGACGCCGAAACCCTGCGCCTGCCGGCGCGCATCGCCTGGTTCGAGGCGCGCGAACTGAATCGCCAGCTCTACCTGTGGCTGGCGGCGCTGGCCGCGCGCAGCGGCGGGCACCGCGGCGACTGGTTGCAACGCAACACGCGCGCGACAGCCGCCCTGCTGGAACAATACCCGGGGCTGGTCGCGCGTTACCGGAAACTGGTTACAGCGCACCTGCGGCAGCGCCCCGACCCCGCGAGCCTGACGCCGGACGAAGCGGAACAGGAAACACAGATCAGGCAGGCCCTGCTGCACCCGGACAACAATCCATCTCCCTTGCCGCCCGCCAGGCGCCCGCCGCAGCCGGTGCCGCTGTGGCTGCATCCGCAACCGCCGCAACCGGCGCAGGGCAGGGCGCCGGTCGACGACGACGGGGACGCCGAACCCGACAGCGCGCCGAGCGAACAGGTCGAAACCGAAAAACGCCGCCGCGGCGAACGCGTGGACATGCCGGACGGCCGCGGCGGGTTGCTGGCGTTTCGCCTCGAAAGCCTGTTCACGCGCGCCGAATACGTCTCGGTCGATCGCACCACTGAAGACAACGAAGACCAGGATGCCAGCTCTGCCATCGAAGACATGGACGTGCTGAGCATGGCGCGCGACCGCAAGCGCACCGCCGCGCGGCTGCGCTTCGACCTCGACCTGCCGCCGGAACAGCACGACGACATCTACCTGGGCGATGGCATTCCTCTGCCGGAATGGGATTTCCGCTCGCAGACCCTGCAGCCCGATCACTGCCGCCTGCAGCCGATGCTGGCGCGTGAGGCCGAAGCGGCGGCGCTCCCTGATCACCTGCGCGTCAAGGCGCGCCGCCTGCGCAGCCTGTTCGAAACCCTGAAGCCGCGGCGCATCTGGCTCAACGGCCAGCCCGAGGGCAGCGAACTGGATATCAACGCCCTTATCGAACACACCACCGATCAGTTGCGCGGCGTGACAACGCCGGACGCCGACCTGTTCCGCAGTTTCCGCAATGCCGAGCGCGACCTGTCCTGCCTGCTGCTCGCCGATCTTTCGCTGTCCACCGACAGCCACATCAACAACGAACAGCGCGTGATCGATGTCATCCGCGACAGCCTGTTTCTGTTTTCCGAGGCGCTGGCGGCGACCGGTGACCGTTTTGCGTTGTACGGCTTTTCGTCGAGGCGCCGCAATCACGTGCGCTTTCATACCCTGAAAAGCTTCGAAGAAGCCTGGTCGCCGACGGTGAAGGGCAGGGTGCAGGCGATCCGCCCCGGCTATTACACGCGCATGGGCGCAGCGATCCGCCACGCCGGCGCCATACTCGGCAAACAACCGTCAAGCCAGAAGCTGTTGCTCATACTCACGGATGGCAAGCCCAATGATCTGGACAAATACGAAGGTCGCTACGGCATCGAGGATACGCGCATGGCGGTAAGAGAAGCGCTGCAACTGGGACTGCGACCATTCTGCGTGACCATCGACGAAAAAGCCCGCGACTATCTGCCGTACCTGTTCGGCAGTACGTCCTATATGCTGGTGAGGAATGCCGCGGAATTACCGGCCAAGCTGCCCTTGCTGTATGCGCGTCTGACCGGATGAACCGGCGCGTTCAGGGTCGAATCCAGTAACGCAAGGTCTGCGTAAAGGTGCCGTCATTATTGTTGACGGAGCGCATATCCCCGACGATGCCCGCATAGCTGCCGGTCCCGCCGACGATGCTTATCTGCGAAGCGCCCTGGTCGAATTCGCGCCCGGCAACCTGGATGCCGCCGTCTTCGAGAGTCAGCGTCCACTGGCACTGGTAGCTGTGGCCAACGCGCGTGCGTATGCAGGTACCGCTGTTGTTGCCGATAGTCGCGTGCCGCTCGTCCAGCAGCGGTTGATCGAAAACGAGTATGTCACCCACCGAGTCGCCCGGCTCACCGGTGTCGATATATCTGGCAGCCTGGACCCGGGCGTCTGCAATGGTTGTCAGGATCCGCGCTTCTTCCTGCGCGCAGGATGTTGCCGCCAGTGCGCCTGCGCTTAACGCGAGAGTCTTTAAATGA
>JAGFJP010000119.1 GCA_024102665.1 Thiogranum sp.
CGCCAAGACGCCAAGAGGAATAAGAGTAAAGGCAAAAAACTCAGTGCTTTTACATTTGTTTTTCTTGGCGCCTTGGCGCCTTGGCGGTTCGCAACGACTCGGCGTCTTGGCGGTTGAATACACAGGATACGCGACATGACACAACTGGCATTGGTTATCGATCTGAACGTCTGCGTGGGCTGTCATGCCTGCGTGACGTCGTGCAAGGAATGGAACACGTCGGGCACGGCCGGCTACATGGCGGACTTCAATCCCTACGGCGAGGATCCGACCGGCACCTTCTTCAACCGCGTGCAGACCTTCGAGGTCGGCACCTTCCCGAACACAGAGACGGTGCACTTCCCGAAGAGCTGCCTGCACTGCGAGGATCCGCCGTGCGTACCGGTGTGCCCGACCGGCGCCAGCTACAAGCGTCCGCAGGACGGCATCGTGCTGGTCGACTATGACAAGTGCATCGGCTGCAAGTACTGCTCCTGGGCCTGCCCCTATGGTGTGCGCGAACTCGACGAACACCAGAAGGTGATGAAAAAGTGCACGCTGTGCGTGGACCGCATCTACGATCAGGACCTGCCGGAAAGCGAGCGCAAGCCGGCCTGCGTGCTGGCCTGTCCGACCAGCGCGCGGCTGTTCGGCGATGTGAATGATCCGGAATCGGAGGCCGCAGTGGCGATTCGCGAGCGCGGCGGTTACCAGTTGATGCCCGAATGGGGCACCAGGCCCGCAAATCATTATCTGCCGCGTCGCAAGACCAGCATCACCATCCACGCCGACGAACTCACGCGCGTCGATAACCCGCTCAAAAAAGAGCGCCAGCTGCCCATGCCGGACAAGGATGCGCCGACGCTGGACGATGTCACGAGCTGGTAACAGAGCAATGTCGCCGGTCACCGCCTACTGCTATCGGTGGAACCTTCGTGGTTCGCGCAACGCACCGTACGCCCGCGGTGGCCGGCGGCACCTTTTCTCTGTGGCATCCGGATTCATGCTTCGGCGTCCCCGGGATCCGGTGTCCTGTTTCACCGATGTTCACAGGCAAGATATTGGAGATACAAAATGCATCCCGCATTCTCGGTAGTTTTTCTCACCACCCTGATCGGCGTCGGCCAGGGGTTGTTCCTGGCGCTGTACACGGGACAACTGTACTCCGTGGTGAAAGTGCTGCCCGTCCAGGATTCCGCCACCTTTTACGGCGTGGGCAGCGCCATCGCCGTCGCATTCCTGGCCGCGGGACTGCTGGCGTCGTTCTTCCACCTCGGGCACCCGGAGCGCGCCTGGCGCGCGATAGCCCGCTGGCGCACCTCCTGGCTGTCGCGCGAAGTCATCGTGCTGCCCGCGTTCATGGGGATGACGGCTTTGTACGGACTGGTTCACTACAGTGGCTGGAACCCGGTGCTGTTCACCTTCCGTGAAACTTTCGAAGTCGACCTGTCGCTGATCATCGGGGCGCTGAATACGGCGCTGGCGTTCACCTTGTTTCTCTGCACCGCCATGATCTATGCCTGCATCAAGTTCCTGCAGGAATGGGCCACGCCGCTGACCGTGGTCAATTACACCCTGCTGGGCTCGGCGTCCGGTTTTACCCTGGCCACCGCGTTTGCGGCCTACCAGGGCTCGGAGCTCACGCCGTTTTACGGCGGCTGGGCAATCATTCTCACCCTGGCCGCTTTCATAACGCGCGTTTCCAGCCTGGTCCGCAATGCGCGCATCAGGCACAAGTCCACGCTGCAAACCGCAATCGGCATCCGCCACGAAAGAATCGTGCAGAAAGCGCAGGGCTTCATGACCGGCTCTTTCAACACGCGGGAGTTTTTCCACGGCGCGTCGGCGCCGGTTTTCAGCCTGGTGAAATGGGTGTTCCTGGTCGCGGTATTTCCGCTGCCCATCGTTTTCCTGGCCATTGGACTCGGTCCGGGCGTGGCAACTGCTTTCGTCATCGCGTTTGCGATCCAGTACCTCGGCCTGCTGGCCGAGCGCTGGTACTTTTTTGCCCAGTCGAACCATCCGCAGAACCTGTATTACCAGACGGTTTAGGAGGTTTCGCAGCGGCCTCCGGTCGCCCGTCACCTCTGAACATACAGCGTCCTGCGGGGTCCAATCGCCTGTCGACGCGGGTTGACCGGGATCAAGGGCGCGACCCCGCCCGAAGCCGTATTGTTGGCCCTGTACCACTGGACTATGCTGAAACCGTGACTGCGCGATTAATCGACCCTTTCAACCGAGCCATCGAATATGTCCGTCTGTCGGTGACGGATCGCTGTGACCTGCGCTGCGCCTACTGCATGCCGCAGGGTTTCAGCGATTTCCAGGTGCCGGAGCACTGGCTGACGTTCGATGAAATCGAGCGCGTTATCGGCGTATTCGGCAAGCTCGGCGTTACCCGCATCCGCCTCACCGGCGGCGAGCCACTGGTGCGCAAGGGCATACCCGAACTTGCCGCGCGACTTTCCGCATTGCCGGGCATCGAGGATCTTTCACTCAGCACCAATGCAACAAGGCTGGCCAGGCACGCGAGTGAACTGCGCCGCGCGGGCGTCTCGCGTATCAATGTCAGCCTGGACAGCCTGCGCAGCGAGCGCTTCAAGGCGATCACGCAAGGCAGGCTCGACAAGGTGATGGCGGGCCTGATGGCAGCCAGATCCGCCGGCTTCAGGCCGATCAAGATCAACATGGTGGTGATGGCCGGCGTCAATGACGACGAAGTGGAGGACATGGTCGAGTTCTGCATCGAACACGACTTCACCCTGCGTTTCATCGAAACCATGCCGATGGGCAGCACGGGACGCTCGGCAAGTGAGCACTACGTAAACCTGCAGGATGTGCGCAAACGTCTGGAACAACGCTATGAACTGTTACCCGGCGTAATGCCCGGCGGCGGCCCGGCGCGCTATGTGCGCGTTGCCGGCACGGCGCTGCGCATCGGTTTCATCACGCCTATTTCCCAGCACTTCTGCGCCAGCTGCAACCGGGTTCGCCTGTCGGTCGACGGCGTACTCTATCTGTGCCTCGGCCAGGAAGACAAAGTGGAACTGCGCCCGCTGTTGCGCAACGGCGCCACGGATTCAGACCTGGAACAGGCGATTGTTGCGGCCATTGCCCGCAAACCGGAACGCCACGAATTCCGCGACCGGCCGGAACAGGTACTGCGATTCATGTCCATGACGGGCGGTTAGCCGCTCCGCTATTCGGCCACGCCTACCACCATCGTCGGATCCAGTTCCCGCATATCAGGCAGCTCATGGGCGATGCCCTTGTGGCAGTCGATGCAGGTCTTGCCGGCATCGAGCGCCTCCGAATGCTGGGCAACGGCGCGCCGCCCCTGGCGGGCGAAATCCATGGACTCGAAGTTGTGGCAGTTGCGGCATTCGCGCGAATCGGTTTTCTTCATGGCACGCCACACGTTCTTGGCCAGCTCGAGCCGGTGTTCGAGGAACTTCTCCCGTGTATCGATGGTGCCCATCGCCTTGTGAAACAGTTCATTCGTCGCCTGTATCTTGCGCACCACTTTGTGGTGCCATTCCTTGGGCACGTGGCAATCCGGGCAGGTGGCGCGTACACCGGTCCTGTTGCTGTAGTGGATGGTCTCCTTGTATTCCTCGAACACGTTGTCCTGCATTTCATGGCAGGAAATGCAGAATTCCTCGTTGTTGGTCATTTCCATCGCGGTGTTGAAACCACCCCAGAAAATAATCCCGGCAACGAAGCCCACGGCCAGCAGCACGCCGAGCGAGTACCTGACGGAGGGTCGCCTGAAGGCCTGCCAGATCCGGCATACGAAGTTGCTGCATTCAGATGTGTTGTCGTTGCTCATAGCGGCACCTGTTTGGTCGCGGTGTTCATTGACCCGAGATCGCGGTGATCGGCCGGAAGGTATTTTCAACCAGCGGCTGCGCGTTGACCTGCGGCACGTGGCACTGGGTGCAGAAATAGCGCCGCGCGGAAATATTCGCCAGCACGTGAGCGTCGCGGTCCTCGAAGTGCGTCTGGCTGATCTTGGTGGCGCCGGCTTCGCGGTAGTTGGCCCAGCTGTGACAGCTCAGACACTTGTTGGAGTTGACATCGATTCTGTAGCCTTCGATCTGGTGCGGAATCAGCGGCGGTTGCTGCACATAATCGCGCGGAATCGGCACACCGTCCTTGGCGAAGTGTTTCAGCTCCGGCGCCGAATCCGGTTCGACCAGGTCCGTTGGTCCGCGCAGCGAGACGACGCCCTCGGCAAACACGGTCGCCGTCGATCCCGCGGCGGCCAGCAGCACAGCCAGTACCATTGTCAGTTTTCTGATCATCGTAGAACCTCCATTCCGGGGGAATGATTGGCAGGCGCCCGCGCATCGGCCGGCGCCCCGGGTTGCGTGGAATCCGTGCAGCGGTTGTTGAACCTGCCGCCGAACGTGAAGACCTGCTTCGCGCAGACATCGATGCAACGTCCGCAGTTGGTGCAGTTGGGTGACGTGATAACCGGTCCGATACCCTTGTCGGCACCCTTCAGAGCCGGACGGATCACCTGTTGCTCCGGGCATACCATGAAGCAATCCATGCAGTCGTCGCACTGCCGGCGATTGTCGGCGCGCACCCGCACA
Organism: Thiogranum sp.; assembly: GCA_024102665.1. Taxonomy (GTDB): domain Bacteria; phylum Pseudomonadota; class Gammaproteobacteria; order DSM-19610; family DSM-19610; genus Thiogranum. Next base: position 4,578 of record JAGFJP010000119.1, read on the forward strand.
AGGCCGTGCGTGCCGAGCAGGCTGTAGAACGCGCCGACGGGACACAGATGACCGCACCAGGCGCGCCGCGCCACCAGCAGGTCTAGCAGGAACACCGCCAGCACAAGGGTCCAGCCCAGTCCCATGCCGAAGATCAGGCCGCGTTGCAGCATGGTCACGGGGTTCACCAGCTCCCAGGCGAGCGTGCCGGTGATCAGGGCCAGCAGCAAGGTCGCGCCAAGCAGCCAGTAGCGCGTATTGCGCGACAGGCGCGAGGCTCCGGTGATGTTCAGGCGTTCGCGCAGCCAGTGCGCGGAGTCCGTGACGATATTCACCGGACATACCCAGGCGCAGTAGGTCCTGCCGCTCACCAGCAGGTAGAAAGCCAGCACGATGAGCGCGCCGGTGACGGCGGCGGCTTCGGGCGCATGCCGCGCCAGCAACGACTGCAGCAGGACATAGGGATCGGTGAGCGGCAACACATCCAGCGTCACGCTGGAGACCAGGTTGCCCTTGACGATCCAGATACCGAACCAGGGACCGGCGAGGAACAGCGCCAGTATGGCGAGCTGGCTGAAGCGCCGGGCGAGCAGCCATTTGTGGGCCGACAGCCAGCCACGCTCGGCGACTGCCTGCGCTCCGGGACGCTGGCGGCGCTTCATGGCTGTGCCTCCAGCCCCTTGTTGAGCGTGCTCAGGGGGTCTTCATCGAACGGCACCGCGCCTCCGTCCTGCTCGAAAATCAGCCCGTCGCCCTCGTAGTCGTAACGCTGTCCCTGCGGCAGGTTGTACTGGTGCTGCTGATCGGGCGCGACCAGGCTGCCGCCGGCTTTCTGTTTTTCCTTCCAGCCCCAGCGGTAGTGGCCGCCCAGCTCGCCCTTGGCCAGATGCATGGGCAGCACCTTGATCGCCGCTTCTTCCAGCACGCAGGCCTTTTCGCACTTGCCGCAGCCGGTGCAATCACTGGAATGCACAGTCGGAATAAACACCGCGTGTTTGCCGCTGCGCTCATTGTGCTGACGCTCGAGGGTAATGGCCTTGTTGATGGACGGGCAGATGCGATAGCAGACGTCGCAGCGCAGGCCCTGGAAGTTGAGGCAGTTCTCCTCGTCGATCAGCACCGCCAGGCCCATGCGCGCGTCGTCGATATCGGTCAATGCAGGGTCCAGGGCGCCGGTGGGGCAGGCCTTGACACAGGGAATGTCTTCACACATTTCGCAGGGCACGTCGCGGGCGACGAAATACGGCGTGCCGGTGGCGACGCCGTCACCGAGGGTCGCGAGACTCAGGGTGTCGTAGGGACAGTCGCGCACACACAGACCGCAACGGATGCAGGCGCCGGTAAAGCTGTCCTCAGCCAGCGCGCCCGGCGGTCTGATGGCCTGCGAGGGCAAGGACGCGGCCTGGCGCGAGTACAGCCCCACGCCGAGTCCGAGCAGCGCGACACCACTGGCGGTTCGCGCCGCATCGACGAGAAAGCGCCGGCGTGCCGGATTTGTTGTCGTATCGCTCATGTCGTCTGCGCCCACAAGGCCTCTGCTACGCTGCTCCGCGCTATGCCTTCACCACTTTCACCGCGCATTTCTTGTAGTCCGTTTCCTTGGACAGCGGGTCGGTGGCATCGAGAGTGACCTTGTTGATCAGGCGGCTGGCATCGAACCAGGGCACGAAAATCAGCCCTCGCGGCGGACGGTTGCGTCCGCGGGTTTCCACGCGCGCCGTGATTTCGCCGCGGCGACTGACGATCTTTGCCGGCAGTCCACGCCGCAGGCCACGTTCTTTGGCGTCATCGGGATGCATGAATATCATGGCGTCCGGGAAAGCGCGGTACAGCTCGGGCACGCGGCGGGTCATGGAACCGGAGTGCCAGTGCTCGAGCACGCGCCCGGTGGACAACCACAGGTCGTATTCCGCGTCCGGGCTTTCCGCCGCCGGCTCATAGGGCGCCGTGATGATGTTGGCCCGACCGTCGGCATTGCCGTAGAAGGCAACATCTTCGCCCGCTTTCACATAGGGGTCATAACCCTCGCGGTAACGCCACAGCGTTTCCTTGCCATCGACCACCGGCCAGCGCAGACCGCGCACCTTGTGGTAGACATCGAACGGCGCCTGCTCGTGACCCTTCTTCGGCCCCTCGAGCTGGAAGCGGCGGTATTCCTCGAACAGGCCCTTCTGCACGTAGAACCCGAAATCCTGCATTTCATGATTGCCGTAGACGTTGCCGGCTTCGTCGACGATGTCCTGTTTTTTGTACTTGTCGACCTGACCGTTGGCGAACAGCACTTCGTAAAGCGTCTTGCCCTTGTACTCGGGTTTGTTCGCCAGCAGTTCATCCGGCCATACATCCTCGGTCCTGAAGCGCTTGGAAAATTCGATCAGCTGCCAGAGATCCGATTTGGCCTCGCCCGGCGCCTGCACCTGCTCGCGCCAGAACTGGGTGCGCCGCTCGGCGTTGCCATAGGCGCCCTCTTTCTCGGTCCACATGGCGGTCGGCAGAATCAGGTCGGCCGCCATCGCAGTGACCGTCGGATAGGGATCGGAGACGACGATGAAGTTTTTCGGATTCCGGTAACCCGGATAGGTCTCCTCGTTCATGTTGGCCGCGGCCTGCATGTTGTTGTTGCACTGCACCCAGTAGGCATTGAGCTTGCCGTCTTTCAGCATGCGGTTCTGCAGCACGGCGTGATAGCCGATCTTGCCCGGTATGGTGCCTTCCGGCAGTTGCCAGATTTTCTCGGCGAGGTCGCGGTGCTCCTTCTTGTTGACCACGTAGTCAGCCGGCAATCGATGGGAGAAGGTGCCGACTTCGCGCGCGGTGCCGCAGGCCGACGGCTGGCCGGTCAGCGAGAACGGGCCGTTGCCGGGTTCGGAAATCTTGCCGGTCAGCAAATGGATGTTGTAGACCAGACCATTGGCCCACACGCCTCGCGTGTGCTGGTTGAAACCCATGGTCCAGTACGACGTCACTTTCTTCGCAGGATCGGCGTACAGTTTCGCCAGCCGCTCGAGGTTTTCTTTCGGCACACCGGAAAGCTTCGAGGTGTACTCCAGGGTGTATGGCTCGACGGATTTCGCATATTCGTCAAAACTGATTTTGGTCAACGCGCCCTTGCCGGCATTCTTCGCTTTCTGCTCCAGCGGATGCTCGGGACGCAGCCCGTAGCCGATGTCGGTCGGCGTGCTGGTGAAATTGACGTGCCTGTCGATGAAGTCCTGGTTGTACGCCTTGTGCTGGATAATGTAGTTGGCGATGTAGTTGAGGATGGCGAGATCCGTCTGCGGCACGAACACCATGCCGTTGTCGGCGAGATCGAAGCAACGGTGCTCGAACGTCGACAGCACGTGGACTTCGCAGCCTTCCTTCGTCAGTCGCGTATCGGTGAGGCGCGACCACAGAATCGGGTGCATCTCGGCCATGTTGGAACCCCACAGCACGAAAGCGTCGGCGTGCTCCAGGTCATCGTAGCAACCCATCGGCTCGTCGGCGCCGAAGGCACGTATGAACGCGCCTACCGCGGAGGCCATGCAGTGGCGGGCGTTGGGATCGATGTTGTTGGAGCGGAAGCCGGCCTTGTACAGCTTGGACGCGGCATAACCTTCGAACACGGTCCACTGGCCGGAGCCGAACATGCCGACCGAAGAAACGATTTCTTCCGGGGGCTTGCCCTTGTTCGCCTCCTTGTCCTTGCTGAGCGCGGCCTTGAACTTTTCCTCCATGACGTCGAAGGCCTGCTCCCAGCTTACCGGGGTGAAGTCACCTTCCTTGTCATACTTGCCGTTTTTCATGCGCAGCAGCGGCTGGGTGAGCCGGTCCTTGCCGTACATGATCTTGGACAGAAAATAGCCCTTGATGCAGTTCAGACCGCGATTGACGGGGGCATCCGGATCGCCCTGGGTGGCCACCACCCGGCCCTCGCGGGTACCCACCAGCACGCTGCAGCCGGTTCCGCAGAAGCGGCACGGCGCCTTGTCCCAGCGGATGGTATCGCTGCTCTTCGCCAGTGCTTCCTTCACGCCGGGAATGGTAATGCCGGCAGCGGCGGCCGTCGCAGCAATCGCGTTCGATTTAATGAAATCTCGTCTGGTCAGTTTCATTGCTCGGCCTCCTGTTGACCTGAATCTTCAAACTCGTGGTAGATCATCGATGCCGACAGCACGCCGGGAACATCCTGCATCTGCACCAGCATGTCCGCGAGGCTGCCTTCGCCTTCCTGCTCGACGGTCACCACCATGCGTCCGTCCGGGTCGGCGCCATGCACTTCCACGCCGTCCAGCGCGGACAAAGCCTGCCGGACCGCATCGAGGTGTCCGGGGTACGCCCGCACCAGAACGCCACTGATATTCATGTTCATTGCGCCTCCTGCAGCCCTTGCTGTCGCATGTCGATGGCCCGCACCGGGCAAACCGAAAAACAGGCGCCGCAGCCGTTGCAAAGGCTGTTGTCCAGCACCGGTACGGCTACGCCGCCCACTTGCGGGCGCATCTGTATTGCGCGCGTGGCGCAGGGATCGGCGCAGCTGCGGCATTCGATGCCGCCGTAACCGAGACAGACCTGCGCATCGATCGAAGCGCGCACGGTCCAGGCTTCGCGCCCCTCGCTGCGACGCAGCGCCTGCGGCTTGCAGGCGGCAACGCAGTCACCACACAGCAGGCATTCACCGGCGCTGAAATCGACCACCGGGTAACCGCCGCGGCCGCGTTTGATAATGCGCGTCGGACAACGTTCGATGCACAACCCGCAGCGATCGCAGGCGACCACAAAGGCGGCTTCGCGCAGCGACCAGGGCGGGCGCAGCGGCGCGGCGCGTCCGGAGAAATCGCCGCGCAGAAACTGCATTCTGCTGACTGCTGTGCTCATGGTTTGCAGGGCCGGAATTGTTGACTGGGCACTACTCTGCCCCCATCCGCCGCGAGCCTCCTTGATTCACATCAAGTTGCGGGGCAACGGCGGGATTTTGCGTATCAGCTAAATGGAAATTCCGGCACTTTGCGAGTTCGCCAGAAAACCGCCGTTTAACAGGCTGCTGAAAACCATCCACAGGCCGAGCAGCGCGAGGACCACGGCGAACACCCGTTTCAGACGCTGCCGTTCCAGGCGGTGGGCAAGCCGCGCACCGAGCGGCGCGCTGCTGACGCTGGCGATGCTGATCGCGGCGACAGCCGGCCAGTACACATAGCCGGTGCTCCACGCCGGCAGGTTGCCGGCGTCGCGACCGACCAGGATATAACCGAGCGCTCCGGCCAGCGCGATCGGCAACCCGCAGGCGGCGGAGGTGCCGACCGCCTTGCGGATGTCGACGTTGTGCCAGACCAGGTAAGGCACCGTGAGCGTGCCGCCGCCGATGCCCAGCAGGGCCGAGAGCGCGCCGATCACGCCACCGGCGAGCACATTGCGGCGCCGAACCGGCGCATTGCGGTGCGGCGCAGGCGGGCTCCCCCAGACCATCTGCGCCGCAACCGACAGTTCGAACAGACCGAACACGACGGCCAGCAGCGGACCGCCCATCCACTCCGCGAGCACACCGCCGAGCCAGCCGCCGAGCATAATGCCGACGGCCAGTTGCAGCATGATCGGCCAGTGCACGGCCGCGCGCCGATGATGCGCCAGCGTCGACGACGCTGAGGTAAACAGAATGGTGGCCAGCGAGGTGCCGAGCGCAAGCTGCATGATGCTGCCGGCCGCGAACCCCTGCACGCTATACAACCACGCCAGCACCGGGACGATAATCAGACCACCGCCGACACCCAGCAGTCCGGCGACGAGCCCGGCGAACATCCCCAGCGCCAGGTACGCTGCAATGAGGCTAATTATTTCCATGCGCGGGATTGTACCTTTGCAATGAGTCTTTTATCGTTACCGTCGTTGTAAGCAATGCGCAATTGATGAACATGCGGACATGGTTTTCAGGGACGGCGATGGCGGCTGCCTTGCTGGCGGCAGCCGGCGTTTTCGCCGATCAGGCGGATGATCGGCGCGAGCTGTTCCTGGACGCCGCCTCCGCCCTCGAGGCCGGCGAGACAGAAACCTTCAACCGTCTCCGCCAGCAGCTGCTTGATTACCCGCTGTACGGTTACCTCGAGTTCTGGCAGCTGCAGCGCAACCTGGACAAAGCGAAACCGGCCGAAGTGCGGGCCTTTCTCGAGGGCTACGACGGGCAACCGATCGCGTCCCGATTGCGCAGCAGCTGGCTGCACAAGCTGGGCAAGCGCACGGAATGGAAGACCTGGCTGGAGTTCTATACGCCCCAGGCTTCCACCACGCTGCAGTGCTACGATGTCAGGGCACGCCTGGCGCACGGCGACCGGCAGCAGGCGCTGGACGACGCCCTGCAACTGTGGCTGGTCGGGCACTCCCAGCCCGGCGCCTGCGATGCGGCTTTCGACCAGCTGTATGCCAGCAACAGCATCACCAGCGACCATATCTGGCAGCGCATCCGGCTCGCTTTCGCCAACCAGAAGTCCAGTCTGGCGGGGTATCTCGCCAAACGCCTGTCGGCGAGCGATCGCGAATGGGTGCAACGCTGGCAATATGCCAGCCGTCGCCCCACCGACGCAATGACGCAGGAGTGGGCGCGCGAGGATACGCCGCTGGTGCGCGAAATCCTGGTGCACGCGATTACGCGCCTGGCCCGCCACAAGCCGGAGCAGGCGTGGAACCACTGGCAACGACTGGCGCAGTCGCATCGCTTCAGCACTGACCAGAAAGGCACCGTTGTGCAGCAGATCGCGCTGCACGGTGCGCTCGACAACCATCCCGACGCCTCGAAATGGATGGGCATGGTCCCGGAAAGCCATGCCGACACCAGCACACGCGAATGGCGGATTCGGGTCGCGCTGATGAACGACGACTGGAGCAAGGCGCTGCACCGGCTCGACAAACTGCCGCTCGACGAACGCAATTCCGAGGTCTGGCAATACTGGCGCGCGCGGGCGCTGGAGGCCAGCGGCAACAGCGGAGACGCGCTGACCCTGTACGCCAGGCTCAGCGACGAGCGCAGCTACTACGGGTTCCTGGCCGCGGACCGTCTGCAGCGCGCATACCGGATGAACGATGCGCCCCTGGAATATGACCGGCAACAGCTCGAGCGGATAGAACAACTGCCGGGCGTCATCCGCGCCCGGGAACTGTACCTGGCCGGCAAGCACCTGGATGCGCGCCGCGAGTGGCACCATGCCACGCAGCAGCTGCCGGAGGACGAGCTGAAGCTGGCGGCGCTGCTGGCGCACCGCTGGGGCTGGCACGACCGCGCCATTCTGACCGCGACCCAGGCCAGATACTGGTCGGATCTGACACTGCGCTATCCGCTGCCGCACCGGGAATCCATCCTTGCCTCCGCCCGCCAGTACGAACTCGATCCGGCGCTGATCTACGGCGTTATCCGCCAGGAAAGCGCCTTCATGGAAGATGCGCGCTCGCCCGTAGGGGCCCTGGGCCTGATGCAGCTGATGCCGGCCACCGGCAAACAAACCGCGCGCACTTTGAACATCCGTTACCTCGGCAACCAGGCCCTGCTGCAGTCGGACCAGAACATCCGTCTGGGCAGCGCCTACCTCGGCAAGCTCCTGCAACGTTACAACGGCTCGCCGGTGCTGGCCGCCGCCGCCTACAACGCGGGCCCGCACCGGGTAAGCCGCTGGCTGCCGCAGGACAGGACCCTGCCCGCCGACCTGTGGATGGAAAATATTCCATTCCACGAGACCCGGACCTATGTGCGCCGGGTGCTCGCCAATGCCACCATATTCGAATGGCGCCTTGAGCGCCCGTCCACCCGCCTGAGCCGGCGCATGCCGGTTATCCAGCAGCGCTACTAAAGGGTAAACTGGGCACCACACCATGGGCGAATCGGTGATTCGTCCGCGCAAAGACAAGAGGATAACAATGAACGCATTACGCATCTGCGTGTTCGGTGGCACCGGCTTCATCGGTTCGCACCTGGTACACCGCCTCGCCGGCCTTGGACATTCGGTGACCCTGATATCGCGTCGACCCGAACGTCACCGCGAGTTCCGTATCGCCGGCCTGACGAAGCTGCTGCAGATCAATCCCGCCGACGCCAACGCCATGCAGTCGCTGTTCAGCGGCATGGACTGCATCATCAACCTGGTCGGCATCCTCAATGAATCCGGCAGCAGCCGCTTTCAGACGGCGCATGTGGAGCTGCCGCGCGCCATCGTCAAGGCCATGCGCGAAAGCGGTGTGCGCCGCCTCCTGCATATGAGCGCGCTGAATGCCAACGTCAACGAAGCCAACAGCCGTTATCTGAAAACCAAGGGCGAAGGCGAAGACCTGGTGCACCAGGGGCCGGGGCTGTCGGTCACCAGTTTCCGGCCGTCGGTGGTATTCGGACCCGGAGACAGCTTTTTCAACCGCTTCGCCACCCTGCTGCGGCTGGCGCCGCCGGTTTTTCCGCTGGCATGCGCCGACGCCCGGTTCGCGCCGGTTTACGTGGGCGATGTGGTGGAAGCCTTCGTCAAGGCGATCGACAACGAGGCCACGATTGGCCAGCGCCTGGAGCTGTGCGGCCCGCAGATCTTCACCCTCAAGCAGCTGGTTCAGTACACCGCCAGCCAGATCGGCAAGAAAACCCTGGTTACCGGGATGCCGGATTTCGCCGCGCGCCTGCAGGGCCATGTCCTGGGACTGGTGCCGGGCAAGCCATTCACCATTGATAACTATTATTCGCTGCAGAAAGACAGCGTATGCACAGCGCCGGCGCTCGCGGATCTGGGCATCACGCCGCACTCCATCGAAGCCGTGGTGCCGACCTACCTCGGCGACAGGCGCTACCGCGCGCGTTACTCGCGTTACCGGGCCAGTTCGCGGCGCGAGGTTTAATGGAGGTCTACCTGGTCGGCGGCGCGGTGCGCGACAGGCTGCTCGGTCTGGAGATCAGGGAACGTGACTGGGTGGTGGTAGGCGCCACGCCGGAACAGATGCTGGAGCTGGGCTACCGGCAGGTGGGCAAGGATTTCCCGGTGTTTCTGCATCCCGAAACCGGCGAGGAATATGCCCTGGCGCGCACCGAGCGCAAGACCGGTCCGGGCTACAAGGGCTTCGCGTTTCACGCCAGTCCGGACGTCACTCTGGAACAGGATCTGCAGCGCCGCGACCTCACCATCAACGCCATGGCGGAAGCGCCCGATGGCGCACTGATCGATCCCTGGCACGGTGAGGATGACCTGCATGCGGGGCTGCTGCGACACGTCAGTCCCGCATTCGCCGAAGATCCGGTGCGCATTCTGCGCGTCGCGCGCCTCGCTGCGCAGCTCGGCAAATGGGGGTTCAAGGTCGCTCACGGCACCAACAGGCTGATGCGCGACATGGTCGACAACGGAGAAGTCGATCACCTGGTGCCGGAACGCGTCTGGGCGGAGCTCGAAAAGGCTCTGACTACGGATTCACCGGCCCGGTTTTTTACCGTGCTGCGCGGCTGCAAGGCGCTGCAGGTCCTGTTTCCGGAAATCGACCGCGAATTCGGCCAGACCCCGCAGGCGCACGCCGGCGCAACGGTGCCGGCGCTCGAACGCCTGCAGGCCGCCGCGCAACAAACATCCGACCCGCGCGTGCGTTTTGCCGTATTGCTGCGTGACATCGGCCAGGATCTGTCCCGGCAACAACGCATCGCGCAGGCGCAGGCGCTGTGCGAACGCCTGCGCGCGCCCAACGACCACCGCGAACTGGCGTTGAACGCGATCCGTCTGGAACAGGAGGCGGCCAGCAGCGATCCGCGCGAGGTTCTGGCGTTGATGGAAGCGGCCGGGGCGTTCCGGCAAAACAGTCGCTGGCCGTTGCTGCTGGATATCTACCAGGTGTCCGGTCTGCTGGACGACAGCCGCAGGAAGCGTCTCGCCAGTGCCTGCGACGCCGCGGCTGCCATCGGCGCCGGCGACGTCGCTGCGCGCAAGCTCAGTGGACCCGCGGTCGGCGCAGCGATTCGCAAATTGCGCCTGCAGCGGGTGCGTGAAAGCCTGACGTCGGAAATACCCGGCCAGGAGTCAGTCCCGAATCCGACAGGCTCCTAGCCTGCCGGCCCCATGGCGGCGGCAGGCGCCACGGCGGGTGTTGTGCTGCGACGCCTCGCGATTGCCGCAACGCCGATCAGCCCGCTGCCGAGAATCCAGATCGCCGCCGGCGTCGGGGCCCCGCCCGGCGCTGCGCTGTCGTGCGCGAACACTTCGGGTGAACCGGCTTGTGGCTCGCCGCTCCGCGCAGCAGCAGATGGATTGTTCCCGGTTCGCTCAACCACTGGCTCCGTGTCGGCAGCCGCCTGAACGAAGGGACCGGTGACAGGCTCGCTATCCGGGCCCAGGTGCGCGGCCGGGATGACGGGAGTCGTTGATTGCCCATCGACATCTTCCAGCGCGGACGCCAAGGGAGCTGCCGCCGGCATTATCGACAGCAGGATCAGAACGGTTCGCGCATTCATCATTTGATCACCTTTGTGTTTTTCCGGAACCAGAACCCACACGAAGGGGACAGCAACAACGATGCCATTGTTAAATTTCTATCCGCTACAGCCCGTTAGGCCAAAAAGCAGCGAACGGTAACGCGCCGCGAGCGCGCACAGGCGGTGCACGCTGCCATGTACTGCACTTTATTGTAGCAGCTACGTGATCTGGCGAGCCCGCAACCACAGCGCCAGCTTCGCACGCCGACGCTGCGCCTGCGTGGGACAGCTAGTGCTCTTTCAGGCGCGCGACGCCCATGATCTTGAGCACCCATTTTTCGAATATCGGTTCCGAGACACCCTGGCGCATTTTGCGCATGAAATATTTTTCGAACGCGATTTTGGCCCAGTGCACCCACTTGCCTTTCTTGAACCAGGTGACGTTGCGCGGCGGGATTTGCGGCAGCGCCACGAACGCCGCGCCGGTGTCGCCAAGATCGGCGAGGCAGAAGGCGTTCCAGGACGCCTTCGAGGCAACCGGGTAGCCGGTCAGCTCGGCCTTGATGTTGTGCACAATGGCGGTGACCATGGACTCGATCATGTAACCGGTCTTGGGCGCGCCGGTCGGCACCGGCGTTGCCTCCACCGGCGGTATGGCGATGCACACACCGGCGGAAAAAATATTCGGATACTTCGGACTGCGCTGGTGCTCGTCGACAATCACGAAGCCACGCGGATTGCACAGCCCCTCGACGCCGGCGACAGGATCGACGCCCTTGAAGCCGGGCAACATCATGGCGTGCCTGAACTCAAGCTCATGTTGCTTGACCATTTCGCCTTCGGCGTTGAGCTGATCGACGAACATCTTGCCGGGCTCGACGCGCGCAACCCGCGCGTTGGTGATGAAGTTGATATGCCGGTTGCGCAGTTCGTGTTCCAGCAGCCCCCGCGAGTCGCCCACGCCACCCAGCCCCAGGTGACCAACATAAGGCTCGCTGGTGACAAAGGTCATGGGCACGCGGTCGCGCACACGGCGTTTGCGCAGTTCGGTGTCGAGGATGGCGGCATATTCGTAGGCGGGCCCGAAACAACTCGCAAACTGAACGGCGCCGACGATCACGTGACCGGGATTTTCCACCAGCTTGAGAAAATCCGCATACGACTTCTCGGCGTGCTCGACGGTACAGACCGACTGGGTGTAACCGTTGACCGGACCGGTGCCCTCGACCTCGTCGAAAGCCAGACGCGGACCGGTGGCAATGAGCAGATAGTCATAGGCGACTTCACGCCCGTCTTTCAGGACCAGTTTGTTGCCAGCGGCATCGATGGTCTCGACCCAGCCCGCGACGAAATTGATGTTGTGCTTTTGCAGGTAGGTTCCGATGGGGAGGGTCACCTGCTCGCGGTTGCGCCAGCCAACCGCCAGCCACGGGTTGGAGGGGACAAACTGAAAATATTCATTGGCATTGACAACGGTTATTTCGTGTTTTCTGTCAAGCACTTCGCGCAATTCATAAGCGGCCGGCATTCCGCCGATTCCCGCTCCCAGCACTACAATATGAGCCATTAGTGTCAATCCTCCCGGATCATTAATGAAGAGCAACAGGCGCTCATGCTCGCTTTAATAGCATAGTCAATCGGGAAGGGACTTGATCCAGGTCAGGCAGTACCACCAATCGCTGGTCGCCTGGCAACGCAGCGCAGCGAGTTCCGCGGCGATCACCGGAACATGATAAACAGCACCGCGCCGAGGATAAAACGGTAGATCACGAACGGCAGCATGCCGATGCGGTCCAGCAGCTTGAGAAAATAATGAATGCAGGCATAGGCGCTGACGGCGGATACCGAAACGCCCAGTAACAGCGGGATCCATTCGACGGCCTCGCGGGCCTGCAGCAGCTTGCTGCCTTCGTAACCGGCGGCCATGAGGATAGCCGGGATTGACAGCAGGAAAGAAAAACGCGCCGCGGCCTTGCGATCCAGCCCGACCAGCAAACCGGCGGTAATGGTAATGCCGGAGCGCGAAGTGCCGGGGATCAGCGCCAGTGCCTGGGCAAAGGCGATCACCGCGACCCGCCAGGCGTTCAGCCGGTATTCGCAACGCGTCTGCGCACCGCGCGCATCGGCATACCAGAGCAGGGCGCCGAACAACACGGTGGTGGTGGCGATGACGAGCGGCGAGCGCAGCCAGGTTTCGACCGCGTCGTGAAACAACAGGCCGCTCAGACCCAGCGGCACCGTGCCCAGCAACACCGCCCATGCCAGCTTCGCTTCGTCGTCGGGCGCACGCGAACCCAACGAACGCAGCCAGGATGCGCTCATGCCGGCCAGCTCCCGGCGAAAGTAAGCGACCACTGCCGTCAAGGTGCCGAAGTGAACCGCCACATCGAATGCCAGTCCCTGGTCGGGCCAGTCGACAAGCCGCGGCAGCAGAATCAGGTGCGCCGAACTGGAGATCGGCAGAAACTCGGTCAGGCCCTGCACCAGGGCCAGTACAAATGCGTGAAAATTATCCATCACAATCCGTTTGATTCCCGTTTGTTGCCCGTCTAAAGGCGGCTGCGCAGATCCGGCGCGGCAAATCCTCTGACCGCCTGTTCCAGGCTGCGGCCAAAGCCGATCACCTTGAACCGGTCCCCCATGTCGCCGGGCAGCACCAGACGCTTCACTTCGTTGCTGAGCTGGAGAAAGCGCCGGGTGTCTTCGGGGTCGACCTGCGCCATCAACTCATCGATGCCACAGCCGAGCAGAAACTGTGCCTGGCTGGTGAACCCCTGCAGGAGCATTCCGGTTTCCGTCGCCGCTTCCGCAACGGCGGTGAAATCGACGAACGCGGTGATATCCTGAAGCCCCGGATACCAGAAGGGGTCGCCGTGAGCCCGGTGCCGGTAATGGCACATCAGGGTGCCCATCGAACGCTGCGGATGATAGTACTCGGCCCGCCCGTAGCCGTAATCGATCAGCAACAACAGGCCCCGCTTGATGCAATCGGCGAGGCTGCGGATCCACGCCGCCAGGGCGGGACTGTATTCAGACTGGTAGCTCCCCGTCCAGCCGCACGCCTGCGCAACGGCATCGACATGCGCTTGCAGCACATCGTCCGCGGGCTTTTCACACAGCGCCATCCGGTTGTTCTGCCAGGACACGCCCAGCTCGCTCGCTTCCCCGTCGCGCCAGCAAAAGCGCTTGACCGGCAACGCGTCGGCCACCTCGTTGCCGAACACGACACCGTTCAGCGGCTGCGCCGGCAGCTCATCGAGCCAGGTTACGCGCTGCCTGAATCGCGCGTCGCGCGCGGCAAGGGTGCGCTGCTGCAACGCGCGCATGGCGGCGCTGCGCTCAAGGATGTAATAGCGCCGCGGCAGTGCGCCGAGCTGTTCCAGTTCCTCCAGCAGATCGGCGGCGAGGACGCCGCTGCCGGCGCCAAGCTCCAGGACCACAGGCTCATCGATCTGCTCCAGAACAGAAGCGATGCTGCGCGCCAGACAGCGTCCGAACACGGCCCCCGACTCCGGCGCCGTGACATAGTCGCCCTGCTCGCCGAACGGTATCAGACCGTTGGTGTAGTAACCCAGCCCCGGCTCATACAGGGCCGCATCCATGTAACTGTCGAAAGGCAGACACCCCCCGGCCTCATCGACGCGATCGCGAATACGCTTCAGCAGCGCATCGCTGACAGCGCGCGCTTCGGCGTCCGGTAACGGCAACGATGCTGACATGGAATCTTCTGGTATTTTTCTACGTGTTTGTTTTGTCGACCGGCCACATCGGCTGCGCGGATGCATCGAACGCGTCCCACATTGCAGCGAAGCTGAAACCGGTCTGCGGATGGCGCAGTTCTCCGGCGATTTCGGCCAGTGGCCGCAGCACAAAGGCATAATGCGCGATTTCCGGCCGCGGAATCTTCAGGCCTGCCTCATCCAGTACCAGGTCATCGTACAACAGCAGATCCAGATCCATGCTGCGGTCGCTGAACTTGCCGCCGCTGCGACTGCGCCCCTGCCGTTCTTCGATGCGCCGCAGGGTTTCGGCCACCTGCTGCGGACTCAGGGTGGTGTCGAATCCCACCACCAGGTTGTAGAAGGGTGCGCCCTCGAAGCCGACAGCGGCGGTTTCGTAGATTCTGGATTGCTGCAGTTCGCCGAATTCACGGGCCAGGCTCTGTAGCGCGGTCTCGACATTGCGTTCGCGATCGATGTTGCTGCCGACGCTGACATAGACACGCGCCATCCGCTCAGTGCCTCGCACCGCGCTCGATGATCACGCCCACACCTTGCGCCCCGCGCACGGCGCCCGCCTTGTTGAGGGTCAGGCGAATCCAGGGCACGCCGAATTCGCTGCGCACCAGGTCGGCGATACGTTCCGCCAGTGTCTCGACCAGCTGGAAACTGCTCGCCTCGACGAAGGCGATGACGCGTTTGGCCACGGCCTTGTAATTCAGCGTGTCGTCGATGTGGTCACTGGAAGCCGCGCGCGCGATATCCGTCCCCATCTCGATATCCAGATGAACGGTCTGCCTGATGGCGCGTTCCCAGTCGTAGATGCCGATGACGGTGTCGATGCGCAGATCGCGTATAAAAATGATATCCATGCCCGTCTGATCATCAGTCCTGTTTCGGATGACGCACTATAAACAGATTGACCATGGCGCTCCAGTCAATCCTCTGCTGTACCGGCGCTGCCGCCGGCTTGACCGGCGCAGGCTAAAGCTATCCAATAGCGCGCATGATTCTGAACGCACTGCTCGTCATCTTCGGTTACCTGCTCGGGTCGCTGTCCTCCGCAATCATCATCTGCCGCGCGCTCGGCCTGCCGGATCCGCGCAGCCAGGGCTCGGGCAACCCGGGCGCCACCAATGTGCTGCGCGTGGGAGGCAAGAAAGCGGCGGCCGCTACGCTGGCGGGTGATATGCTGAAAGGCCTGGTCCCGGTGCTGATTGCCCGCGCCATGCACGCGGACATCGAAATCCAGTCGGCTGTCGCGGTGGCGGCGTTTCTCGGTCACCTTTACCCGGTTTTTTTCGGCTTCAGGGGCGGCAAGGGTGTCGCTACCGCTCTGGGCGTGCTGCTCGGCCTGCACTGGCCGGTCGGGCTGCTGACCATCGGCACCTGGCTGGTGGTGGCCTATGGCCTGAGAATTTCCTCGCTCGCGGCGTTGACGGCCATTTTTCTCACACCTTTCTACATCTGGTGGCTGAAGCCCGAGCCGGCGTTGCTGACCGCCATGATTTTCATGGGCGCCTTGCTGTACTGGCGCCACCGCAGCAACATCGTGCAACTGATCAGGGGAACCGAGAACCGGATCGACTCGCAGGACTAGGCTGAGCCATCGCAGCGAGCGCGTCGGCATTGCGGCGCTGACTGACCGGTCCCGAGCTATACCGGAGTGAGCTGTTCCAGCGACCAGCGCGGATTTACCGCGACTTCGAGGCCCTGCTGCTGCCCCGCAGCCAGGCGGCAGGCGCCGGCGTAGGCGATCATGGCGCCATTGTCAGTGCAAAATTCCAGGCGCGGATAGAAAACCTCGGCGCCGACATCGGCGGCCATGACGCGCAACCCGTCGCGCAGGGCGCGGTTCGCGCCCACACCCCCGGCCACCACCAGCGTTGCAATGCCGGTCTGCTGCACGGCGCGGCGACACTTGATGAGCAAGGTCTCGACCACCGCATCCTCAAACGCCCGCGCGATGTCCGCCCGCGTCTGCCTGTCGTTGCCGCCAGCCTGGCAGGTGGTGAGCGCGAAGGTCTTCAGACCGCTGAAACTGAAATCCAGCCCCGGACGGTCGGTCATGGGTCGGGGAAAACGAAACCGACCCGGATCGCCCTCCCCGGCCAGTTTCGCCAGTGCCGGCCCGCCCGGATACGCCAGCCCGAGCAGCTTGGCAGTCTTGTCGAAAGCCTCGCCGGCGGCGTCATCGAGCGTGTCACCGAGGATCCGGTATCGACCCACGCCGTCGACCTGCACCAGCATGGAATGTCCGCCCGAGACCAGCAGCGCGATGAAGGGAAAGCGCGGCGCGGACGGCTCCAGCATCGGCGCCAGCAGGTGTCCTTCCATATGGTGGACACCCACCGCCGGAACGCCCCACGCCCACGCCAGGCTGCGCCCGATGGTGGCCCCGACCAGCAGCGCGCCCACCAGGCCCGGGCCTGAAGTGTACGCCACTCCATTGATTTCCTTGCTGTTTACGTCGGCCTCCTGCAGTACGGCACGCATCAGCGGCAAGGTCTTGCGCACATGATCGCGAGACGCCAGTTCCGGCACCACGCCCCCGAATTCGGCATGCAGGCCGACCTGGCTGTGCAGCGCATGCGCCAGCAGACCGCGCGCGGTGTCGAACAGGGCGACACCGGTTTCATCGCAGGAAGTTTCAATACCCAGGACCAGCATGCCGCTATGGTACCTTCTCGCGACCCGGGCTCAACCTTCAGTTCCGCACCTGAATCAGGGTTTTACCTTGGAGTCCGGCACTGCTACAATACGCGACCCATTTTTCCGAGATTGAGGAAACGGCTTTGCCACAAGTGAAAGTACGCGAAAACGAGCCTTTTGAAGTCGCACTGCGCAGGTTCAAGCGCTCTTGCGAAAAAGCGGGCGTCCTGTCTGAAGTGCGCCGTCGTGAGTTTTACGAAAAACCCACCCAGGAACGCAAGCGCAAACAGGCTGCCGCTGTAAAACGTCACGCCAAGAAAGTGTCTCGCGACACCTCCCGTCGCACCCGACTGTACTGATCAGCACGCGATCGCGGATCGACGTCATGTCTGTCAAGGAAACCCTGCAGCAGGACATGAAAGATGCCATGCGCGGTGGCGACAAGCGCCGGCTTGGAGTGATCCGGTTGATCCTGGCGGCCGTCAAACAACGAGAGGTCGATGAGCGCATCGAGCTGGATGACGCCCAGCTGATCGCGGTGCTGGACAAAATGGCCAAGCAACGCCGCGAGTCGATCGACCAGTTTCAGAAAGCCGGACGCGACGACCTGGTGGAACAGGAAAGTTTCGAGCTGGAAGTTCTCAAGACCTACCTGCCCGAACAGCTCGGCGACGCCGAGATCGACGCCCTGATCTCCGAGGCGATCGAAATTTCCGGCGCCAGCAGCGTGAAAGACATGGGCAAAGTCATGGGCCAGCTCAGGAACAAGCTGCAGGGACGTGCCGACATGGGCGCTGTCAGCAGTAAAATCAAAGCCCGCCTCTCCGCCTGATCAATCATTACCCCGACACCGTCAGCGCGCGACACCGGAGCCGCGCGGATTCCCCGTCCCGGGTGCTTCCCGTACCATAGCGCGATGGCCGGCCGTATTCCCCAGACTTTTATCGACGAGCTGCTCAACCGCGTCGATATCGTCGACGTCATCGATGCCCGTGTGCCTCTGAAAAAGGCCGGCCGGGAATTTTCGGCCTGTTGCCCGTTTCACAACGAAAAAACGCCGTCGTTCACCGTCAGCCAGGCAAAACAGTTCTATCACTGCTTCGGCTGCGGCGCGCACGGCAGCGCCATCGGCTTTCTGATGGACTACGAACACATGGAATTCCCGGAAGCGGTGGAGGAACTCGCGCGCGCCGCCGGTCTGGAAGTGCCGCGCGAGGCCGGTGCCGCAAGGCAGGATCAACAGCGCCTCGACAATCACTTTACCCTGCTGGAACGCGCCGAGCGCTTCTACCGCAACCAGTTGCGCGAACACCCGCAAGCATCGAAAGCGATCGAATATCTCAAGAACCGCGGACTCAGCGGCGAAGTCGCGAAGCAGTTCGCACTCGGCTATGCCCCACCCGGCTGGGACAACCTTTTGCGCCATCTCGGTTCCGACGCGCAGGCCCAGAAGCTCGCGCTGGAACTCGGGCTTCTGATACGCCGCGATGACGGCGGGCTCTATGACCGCTTTCGTGATCGCATCATGTTTCCGATCCGCGACCGGCGCGGCCGCACCATTGCGTTTGGCGGTCGCGTTCTTGGCGACGAGAAACCCAAGTACATGAACAGCCCGGAGAGCGCGGTGTTCCACAAAGGAGAACAGCTTTACGGTCTGTTCGAGGCGCGCAAGGTCAACCAGAAACTGGAACGCCTGCTGGTTGTCGAAGGCTACATGGATGTCGTGGCGCTTGCGCAATTCGGCATGAACAATGCGGTTGCCACGCTGGGCACAGCAACCACGCCGGAGCACCTGGAGCGCCTGTATCGCACTGTCAAGGAAGTGGTGTTCTGCTTTGACGGAGACAACGCCGGACGCCGCGCCGCCTGGCGGGCGCTGGAGAATGCCCTGCCGGCGTTGCGCGACGGGCGCGAAGCACGGTTCCTGTTTCTGCCCGAAGGCGAGGACCCGGACAGCCTGATCAGAAAAATTGGTTTCGAAGACTTCCTGCGGAATACTGTCGAGTCGATTCCACTTTCACAGTTTTTCTATGAACACCTGACAAGGCAGGTCGATATCAGTACGCGGGAAGGACGCGCGCACCTGGTGGAAATGGCGCGCCCGCTACTGGAAAAACTGCCGGATTCTGTGTTCCGCGACCTGATGCTCGACCGATTGACCGAGATCAGCGGGGTCAACGAGGAAAAACTCAGGAAGCGTATCCAGGGCCCGGAAACAACGCCGCCGCCGGCACAGCAAGCGGCGCCCGCAACCGGCAGGAGTCCCCTGGTGCGCACCGCGATACGCCTGCTTCTGGAGCAACCGGGTCTGGCACAGGAATGCCCCGACACAGCCAGGTTCAGGGATCTCAGGCTTGCAGGGGTACCTCTTTTGTGTGAGCTCATTGATATTCTCAAGGACAGTCCCCATTTATCCACAGCGGGGCTTCTCGACCGCATGAGGGGCCGAAGCGAAAGCTCGCACCTTGCAAAACTGGCGGCGCAACCCATGGAAATCGCCGACAATTATGGCGAGGAATTCTCTGGAGCAATCCAGCGCCTTATCGAGCAAAGGAACTACCAGCGCTCGAGCGAGCTTATCGCCAAGGGATACGACAACCTTACAGAAACTGAGAAAACGGAATGGAGTCAGCTGCTTGGACCGCGTCACCCGGTGACGGACTGAATGCGTTAAAAGGCTACAGATCTGGCTAATATTAGTGTTATACGCTATTATGATCGTTTGATTTTTTTCAGTCCCAACCGGCTACACGGGGTAACGTTCAGGTGATGAACCAGGACCAGCAGTCACAACTCAAGTTATTGATCGCCAAAGGTAAGGAGCAGGGCTTCCTGACCTACGCCGAAGTCAATGACCATTTGCCGAACGAGATCGTCGATCCCGAGCAGATCGAAGACATCATTGGCATGATCAATGACATGGGAATCCAGGTCTATGAAACCGCGCCGGATGCTGACGCCCTGCTGCTTTCCAACGATGCGGTGACCACCGACGAAGACGCCGCCGAAGAAGCGGCCGCCGCGCTGGCAACGGTCGATAGCGAATTCGGCCGTACCACCGACCCGGTGCGCATGTACATGCGCGAAATGGGGACCGTTGAACTGCTGACCCGCGAGGGCGAAATCGAAATCGCCAAACGCATCGAAGACGGCCTTGCGCAGGTCTATTCGGCGCTCGCCAGCTATCCGTCCACCACCGCCGTGCTGTTGCAGGAATACGATGCCTACGTCGCGGGAGAAGCGCGGCTTTCCGACCTGTTCAGCGGTTTCGTGGATCCCAACGCGGCAGACGAACCGATCCCCGCGCCGGGCTCCCAGGCGCAATCAGCGGGCGGCGTAGTCGACATCAAGGACAGTGACGACGATGACGACGATGACGATGACGACGAGGATACGACACCGGTAGATACCGGCCCCGATCCCGAAGAAACGCGTATCTTTTTCGAGGAACTCAGAGCGCTGCACGAAAAGCTGCAGACCGGTCTCGCCGGCAAGGGCAAGCCCCAGACGCGCGCCAAGATCCGCGACCAGGTAGTCGAGCATCTGATGCGCCTCAAGCTCGCGCCGCGCATGGTGGACCTGTTGACCAACAACCTACGCGAAACCGTGGAGCGCATTCGTGGTCATGAACGCGTCATCATGCGTGTTTGCGTGCACGACGCGCACATGCCGCGCAAGGACTTCATCACCTCATTCCCGGATAATGAAACCGATCTGAAATGGCTGGACAAACAGATCAAGGGCGGGCACAAATATTCACCGGTGCTTGAACAGCACAAGGACGAAATCCTGCGCGCCCAGAACAAACTCGTCGCCATTCAGACGCAGGCGGGTTTGAGCATCAGCGAGATCAAGGATATCAATCGCCGCATGTCGATCGGCGAAGCCAAGGCGCGTCGCGCCAAGAAGGAGATGGTCGAAGCCAACCTGCGCCTGGTGATCTCCATCGCCAAGAAGTACACCAACCGCGGTCTGCAGTTCCTGGATCTCATCCAGGAAGGCAACATCGGCCTGATGAAAGCGGTTGACAAGTTCGAGTATCGTCGCGGTTACAAGTTCTCGACTTACGCGACCTGGTGGATTCGCCAGGCCATCACCCGTTCAATTGCCGACCAGGCGCGCACCATTCGCATACCGGTGCACATGATCGAGACCATCAACAAGCTCAATCGCATTTCGCGCCAGATGCTGCAGGAGATGGGTCGCGAGCCTACGCCGGAAGAACTGGCCGAGCGCATGGACATGCCGGAAGACAAGGTGCGCAAGGTACTCAAGATCGCCAAGGAACCCATTTCGATGGAAACACCGATCGGCGACGATGAAGACTCGCATCTGGGTGACTTCATCGAAGACACCAGCGTCGATTCACCGGTGGATTCGGCGGCCGGCGCAGGACTCAAGGAAGCCACCCAGGGCGTGCTGGCGGGCCTCACACCGCGCGAAGCCAAGGTGTTGCGCATGCGTTTCGGTATCGATATGAATACCGACCATACGCTGGAGGAAGTCGGCAAGCAGTTCGATGTCACCCGCGAGCGTATCCGTCAGATCGAGGCCAAGGCATTGCGCAAGCTGCGTCATCCCAGCCGCTCCGAGCAACTGCGCAGCTTCCTGGAAATCGAATAACAGCAAAGGTGCGTCACCAAGGGGTGACGCACCTGTTTCCTCACGTTAAACTCCCCCATCATTCAGGGCCTGTAGCTCAGTTGGTTAGAGCAGGGGACTCATAATAGGGCGTTCGGAGTAAGGATTTTTAAGTAAAAACAGCCACTTACACGATAGCAGTGATCTTCGAGTAAGCGCTGGTGTAAGCTACACAGGTTTCACGGGCCTATAGCTCAGTTGGTTAGAGCGCTCGACTCATAATCGATCGGTCGCAGGTTCAAGTCCTGCTGGGCCCACCAACTTTAGAAGCCCCGCTAGTCGGGGCTTTCTTCTTGGTGGCGAATTTGTACCCCGTAAGCACACCGTAACTGATCGCGGGGTATCGGCAGGTTCATGCAGCCGCCGCCTAGGCCCAGCTCGGCAAGGCCAGTAACATAGCCAGAGCGGCCCAAGTGGCAGGTGATGGACATGAATGAGCGAGATACAGATGAGCGAGTTAGTAATGCGAGAGGTGCTGGACCTATTTCCTGAACAAGAGACAGTCAAGATCGCTGCCGAGAGCAAGCGCATCAAGGACAAACTCGCCCCGTTCGATCTGGCGACCTACCTAGACCCCGCTCAGGAACCCTTTTTCCAGTCCGCTCACGGTGCGCTTTTCGACGGCGACTGCCTAGCGGTACTGCCCCACATCAAGGCGGGTTCGATTGACACGGTATTTGCTGACCCGCCTTTCAACCTGGACAAGAAGTACGGTGCCAAGGCCAAGGACAACCTTCCCGAACACAAGTACGTCGAATGGTGCAAGGCGTGGTTAGACGAGTGCATCCGGGTACTGAAGCCCGGTGGCTCCCTGTTCCTCTACAACCTGCCGCGCTGGAATATCGTCCTTGGTGCGTACCTGATGGAGAAAGGGCTAACCTTCAGGCACGACATCACGGTTGCGGTGAATTCCACGATGCCCATCGCTGGGCGGCTGTATCCGAGTCACTATTCCTTGCTGTACTTCAGCAAGGGCAAGCCTAAGACCTTCCGCAAGATACGCACGCCCATTGAGGTTTGCAGGCACTGCGGCGGCGAAATCAAGGACTACGGCGGTCATCGGCACGCCATGAACCCGCTGGGCGTCAATCTCAAGGACGTCTGGACAGACATTCCGCCAGTGCGGCACTGGAAATTCAAGTCAAAGGATCGCCCAGCAAACGCGCTCTCGACCAAGCTGCTTGATCGCGTGGTTGAAATGAGTACCGTGGAGGGCGAAACCGTGCTTGACCCGTTTGGCGGGTCAGGGACTACGTTTGCAGTGTGCGAGAAGAAAGACCGCTTTTGGATCGGCATCGAACTCGACTTCGCCCAGCAGATCAAGGAGCGACTGCTGGACGACGACATTGCCCATCACAACAACACCGATCACGTCGAGGGCTAGCTTTTCTGGATGAGGGCGGCCAGCATGCCTTCTGCTGCGCGGCCGTCCTTGCCTTTCGGAATCTTCGGGCTGTCGGTGCTCTCTCCGTCCTGCTCGATGACCACAAGCTCCAAGACGCCTTCCGCCACGCTGAGGTTTTCCCACAGCGGGATATAGGGCCGGATCTCTTCAATGTTGCCGATTCGGTCAGTCAGATACTGCGCCAGTTTCATATTCGGCACGACCAGCACCCCGGCAATACACTTCTTCGCCACCAAGCCCAGCGCCATTTTGTTGATTGCCCGATGGGATGAACTGATGTTGCCAGTTTCCCATTCGACGACCACAAGCCCCTGATCGAACTGCTTTGCAGCGTCAATGTCACCGGGGCGTGTGCCCTTGCGCTTGTCAGCAGTAACGCCGGTCTTGGTCGCCACCTCCCACGGGTACTCCAAAGTCCATCCAGCATCCTTCAGGACTTTCATGGGCTTGGCCTTGATCGGTACGACCCCGTTACCCTCACCGGACTTCTTGCCACTCTGCGGGTGAATCGTGAAAGAGCCTGTGCCTACTGGCCATTCAGCTTGCACAATGGCCGCATGGATCGTTTCACGGATAGCCTTCCATTCCGCCGACTGTGCAAATGCGCCCCGACTGAGCAGGACAACGGTTTCCGCAATTTTCATGAGCGAGCCATAGCCAAAAGCTCGATCATAAATCTTGGCCTTCTTCAAGAGAAGAACCGAGGGCGATTTATTACGCTGTGCTTATGCCCTGTAGGTGTTGCCGACCTAACCACAGCAGTGCCAAGCCCTTAGCGGGCAACCCGAATAACTCCGTGTTTGTCGTTCCCTGCCCGCAGGCATGCCCGCCGCTACAGCGCACGCGCAGCGCTCGCCAGCACCCTAGCCGCAATCCTGTGGTGATTGTGGCCCCAGCCGCTTGCTATTGCCGCTGGGGTTTAAGAATACGCTCTAACAACGCTTTCCGTTGCGCGTGTCTGGCGTCTGCTTTTTGCAGTTCGTCGTTTGCCTGTGCTATCTGCATTATCCTGATTGCTTCGAGTTGCTTGTGAAGGGGTTTTGTTTCGGTCATTTAAGCGTCCTCATTTCGGTTTGTACTTGTGCGTTACGTCCATCGGGTCTAGCGTCGGAATGCGCATCGGTTCAGGTTCACCGCCAAGCAGCTTTTGCTGCATAGGCACGGCAAGCGCTTCCCACTCGTCAATTGACAAGATGGGTGGCCATGCACCTACACATCTTACAACCGTCCGCGACTGCTCAAGCCGCTCCACTCGTTTCCACGTACTAGTGCTGACGCGGCGCATGGGTCATTCCGTACATATCGGCTAAAGCAGACAATGCGCAGACGCGCATTTCAGATGACGGATCAGCGTTCGCAACCGACCACAAGAACCGCTCCAAGTTCTCGTGATTGTCATTCTGGTTGCA
Source organism: Thiogranum sp. (assembly GCA_024102665.1). Classification (GTDB taxonomy): domain Bacteria; phylum Pseudomonadota; class Gammaproteobacteria; order DSM-19610; family DSM-19610; genus Thiogranum. Next base: position 28,770 of record JAGFJP010000119.1, read on the forward strand.
CCGACGCGAAGCCAGGTCGTACTCGCAGAAGATGACCACACTGTAATTCAGACCCCAAAGGGGCCGGTCACGCACCCACAGCATGGACCGTGCTACATCCATTATCCTGTTGAAGAATGCGCTTGCATCCTCGCCCTGCGCGCGATGCAAGGTGCGCTGCATGGTGGGTGCGCCGTTGCCCTTGTTTGCGTAGAGAACGACACAAGGCGGGCAGGTTCCGTTATCGCGTATCAATGTATAGTGCAGCGGTATCATGTCAGTTCCCCTTGCTCATGCGGTTTTCGAGCTTGTTCAGCCGTTCTTCCAGTTCATCAACACCCTTCAACGCTGCGAACGCCCCGATGCTGTCGATCAGCATCTTCCCGGTATCAGGGTCAATGACACCTTCAGCGACCGCTTGCATTACCTGTCGTGCCTGCTGGGTCAGTGGGGCGTCAGCGTCAAGAGCGAACTGCACCTTCTCGGAACGTGCTTTCAACGGGGGCATAATGCGTTGCAGCGCAATGTTCAACGCTTGTACGTCACCAGCCAACGCAGCCTCAATCAATTTGCGTACAATGGCGGAACCGTTCTTCTCAAGCTCCTGTGCAACCATAGAACGCTTGTTTTTGCTGCCTCGTGGCCGGCCTGAAGGATTACCAGATTGTCCGGGTAGCCATCCTTTACCGTTTCCGCGTGCGGGATCAGGCTGCGGTTCATAGTTCTCCAACCATTTAGGCGCTTCAGCTGGTGTGGTCATTGATTACCTCTGATGTTGTATTCAACAGGTGGATTACAGGACCTTACCCGATACCCGGAATTACAAACGCTGCATCGGACTGGCTCTTTGCCTCGCGCAACTGCTTCACCTTGTCCCATTTCGCGCCGAGTGCTTTTTCAAACTCGTCGAATAAAAGCTGGGACCGCTCTTTGAGCATGTCGCGTGCTGTGGTCACCGCCTTCAATCGAGCCGCAGTCTCAGGGGACTTGTGTTCGTGATAAAGCCGGGTGCGAATCTGGCGTTCTTTCTCGCTCAAGCCGCTGAGATAGCCCGGCGCACCGAGAACAGACTGTAGTGTTTGAACATCACCATCATTCAGCGCATCGGCAAGGAACTTGTTGCGGGCATCTATCTTGAGCGACTTAACGTAAGCGCGTATTTCCTGAGGGATGGTGCCGCTCGCTGCTGCCTGCTTCAGCGGTTCGGTCAGCATGCTTTCCATTCCCGCAATAGCTTTGTCCAGGCTAGACACGGCGGCGTCGAATTTGCGCGTAATGATGTTCTGCTTCTTTTCCGCGAATCCTGCAACGGTAAGCAACCTTCCTGCATCGTTCATGGTAGGGTTCTTAGCCGCCGCATCGCGCGCTTTCCAAATGTCGTTGATGCCTTCATATCCAGTGGAGAAGGCTTCCAGCGCTTCATTAAGATATGGCTTGTGTTCCTCGTAACCGTCGAGCCGTTCGATGTTCGACGGATGAAGGCCGGGCGATATGTGCGTGTAAATGTCCATGGATGCTCCTGATAAATTAGCGTTGTGCTTACTACCGGCTTGCAAGCTAGGATAAATACAGGGCCAAAGCTAGATAAAACAGCTTGTTTTTAAGCTGTGAACAGCAAATAACAAAACACTTGGTCTTTAAATTCACGGATGCATCCACAAAGTCGTTGCCGCTCGCGGATGAGTTGTCCTACGTTGTGCCTGTCAACTGAAAAGGGGGAACGATGATGAAAGCGAAGACCTACACGAAACGAACGAATGCACGCCGCGCAGCCATACAAGCGGGTATTCCCGATGAACTGGTTGAGATAACCGTGCACAAGTCCGGGGACGAAGTGCGGTTCGGTTGGAAGGCGAAAGAGGAAACCGCGCCAACTGCTGAAGCAGAGGTGACCACAAGCAAGCCGAAGAAGGAAATGAAACCGAAGGTGGAGCGCGTTCAACAGAATGGTGTCAAGCGTCCCGCGCCCGGTGGTCTTTGCGCCGCCGTATGGGAGTACCTGGACGATAACCCTGACACCACAGCCAAGCAGATCCGGGAAGTAGCAGCCGCCAAAGGCTGGAACGTGAACAACGCAGTCTGCGAGCTGTACCAGTTCAGGAAGTTCGCCGGTATCAGCGGTCGGGTGAAAGCTAGCTGACAACGCTGCACCAGCAAGCGACCAAGCCCCGCCACCGTGCGGGGCTTTTTGCGACAGCAGGGGCAAGCACAAGCGGCACAGGCCGCGATCGGCAGGGTGCCGTCGTGTGCTACCGGCGATGGTGGTGGCGGTGTGCTGGTAGCTGCTCGGCGCTGGCAGGGATAACCACATGGTTTGAAGTGACTGGCTGTGAAAATAGTGCGTTAGCGTTAGTGCCATAGCGGCCAACAAAAAGGGGGGCGAAACCGGCTATAAATGCAGTAAATGTATACCTACCACTAACACACTAACTTTACTAACAACTACTATATTTACCCTTTATTTCATTCGCTTAGCGCGTTAGTGCATTTTTGCGAAATACGCTAACGTTAGCGTTCTGTCCGATGGTGCTTTTGCTAACAAGCACTAACGCAGAACCGGTAATGGCCTAAGTTAGTGTGGTCAACGGTGCCAAGGTGCGCGGGGAATCTTTACTGGTTCCGGCGCAGGCATATCAATCGAAGATACCAGCCGATACGCCTTGCCGAACCAGCCGCAGGTCTTGTGAAGCGTTAATTTGTCAACTTCCATGAAATACCCCGAGTCAACGAGTGAACGCATTGCGTCATCGAGCGCTCGCCGTGCCCCACCTTGGCGATTGTTGAATGCCGCGACCTTCTGGGTTCGCTGTTGCAAATACTTTCTGGGAACTATGCCGTCCCGTCTCATGGCGTCAAATTTCTCAAATGACTTGGGCATAGGGTTATAAGAGAAATACTCCTTCGTTATTGCCAGTAGTTTGGCCTCGCGTGCATCGTCGTCGCTTCCTATATCGCCACTCTTCAACCGGCGACTGAACACGCCAATATCTCGTTTGATAAACTCGATTGCCCATTCAACCTGTACTGTGGTGATCATAGGTGTGATGTAATCATCAGTCGCCGCAAGCAGGGCTGCAAGCTTCAGTGCTTTGAGATACGCTCTGTTCCACATTTGACGTTGCGACTCATCGTCACCTGCTTGCGCAATGCGTCTGTCGCATTCGTGGTTGAAAGAGTTAAGCATGATTTGTGCGTCGTGCTTCCATTGCACAATCTGCGTCTCGTTGCGCCTTAGGAGCGTGAGCGCATGTGTCATTATGATTTTGAGCCAGTTCAGAAGTTCTGGGTATGGAATAGAGAAATAGTCAGCGTAACCGTTTTCCGGCGGACGTTCGCCCTCGTACTCCACTACAGTGAAGCGTGACAGGAAGCCGTCAGCCATCATATCGGGAGTCAGTAGTTCATAAAACGTGCCCGGCGTCGTCTCGCCAATCATGCTATACGAAACTCCTTCGACGCTGAGAACATTCTTGTCCTTGTCACTGTAGCTAATTCCTCCCGCGACTGATTGTGGTCCAGACTTGGAATACAAGTTAGTCATAACCCGACGAAGATTTTGCATAGGCGAATCCGGTTTGTTCGTACTCCCGGCAATCTGCTTGAGTCTGTGTCCAAACTCTCCAGTAACGTTCACAAAAGACGGGTTGGCAGCGCATGCCTTTTGCAGTGCCTGACCGGACGCGAAATCGCTGTAGTCAACGAAGTGCTTGGCTAGGTGCAGTTCGGGGTCGTCGGTTGCGAAACTCATTAACCTGGAGACGCCACTGTGCATAGCCTCTTTACCTATCGCGCTACGGGCAACGAGAACGATGTATTGATTTAGTCCTGTTTTGGTGGGCGTGATCCATGCTTTACCGCAAATCCCGGATAGCAGGCCTAGTGCGCCCACAATAGCTACCTCAGGAACTGGCCGGGGAGCACTGTCGTAGATGTATTGCGCCACTGCGCCAGTGAAGCCGGGAGGCCATGTGAGACCGGGCGAAAGGATCGCGCTAGCGCTGGGACGCTCGGGCTGTGTGCTGGCAGGGGCCGCGATCTCGGTATTGCCGCCGCTAGGGTACTGGCCTGCGTACTGCACACCCTGTGGCGGCTGCTGTGCGTTGCTGTTTTCATCTTGTATGCCGGTTTGGGACTGTCCTATGCTGTGCATTGCGTTGTTCCTTTTCAGCGGTAGGGTGGGGTACCCCTGCCGCTTTTTCTTGAGTGAATTACTTTACGCTTACTCAGCGCATGTACGGCGCTGAGCATTGCGTGCGGTGCTTAGGCTTCTTGGGGGTTGAACACGGTTTACAGTGGAACCTGTTCAAACGCTACGCGGCGTGATTCAAGAAAAGCGTCGAGGTCTTCGACTTTGTAGAGGCATCGCTTTCCCGGCTTGTAAAAGGGAGGGCCTTTTTTCTCGCTAGCCCAGCAAGTGAGCGTGTTGGGGGAGACACCGAGGTATTCCGCAGCTTCGCGGCGATCGAGGCGGTCGGTGGGTTTAAGGGCGGGTGATGCTGTGGTCATGACAAGTCTCCATCGACTTGCCTTACCGTGCGGGATAGTCAGTTGGCGCAACGGCAAGGCATGGCTTGTCGTCCGGTTCGCGCTGCCCACTGACGGATCGGGCGTGCTGCCCATCTCATATCGAGGTAGGCAGCCAGGAAGCATTGAGCTACCTAGGCTTGTACAGGGCTAACTATATTGAGTTTGCGCTGCCTTTGCAACGAGATGCTTTGGGGCAGTCCGCATATGTCAGGCTCGAAGCTGTACGACGTTTTCGCCATTGGCGATGCGAGCTTGCTCCGCTACCCAGTCCGCGATGCACTGCGCCTCGGGAAGCAGGTAGCGCAGGTCGCGCGTCTGCGTGTAGTGCTTGAGTGTTATAGATTGTGGAAGATGATTCGTCAAAATCTCCGCTTTCCACATCTCGACACCACACTCAAGACCGATGGCGATGAATGTGCGCCGCAGGTCGTGGTTATGGAGGTGCATGCCCGCTATCTTGCTTACCCGTTCCATGGTGCCGCGTGCATCCCGCATGTGAGGAACCTTTGTTCCGGCGCGTGAGGGAAACACGTATTCCTCGTTCTTCCGGCGCACCGCAACACGCGCCTTTAGTAGCGCTTGAAGCTGGGTGCTCAGCGGGATCGTCACCACGTTGTGATTCTTCGTTTCCGCGAATGTGAAGCTGGGAACTTCGTCATCGAGATTGACCTGCGACCAGCGCAACGCTGACCCTTCGCCAATGCGCGCACCCGTGAGAATGAGGAACATCACGAGATGTGCGGCAGTAACGTCGGCGGGATGGAACCGCTCGTTGTCGGCGCGCTCCGTCAGCATATTCCACACCGCACCCAATTTTGGCAGTGGAACAAATTCCTCGCGCGCTTCTTCCTTGTTCCACTGGACACTCTTAAACGCTTGCACCACTGGGTTGATGGGCAGGATGGGATAGGTGCCATCCGGTGCCACGCTCGTTTCGCGCGCCCAATTACATAGCGCCCGCAGATTCCGGAAGACCTGATTTGCCTGAGCTGGCCCAGAGGCGGACAGTTCGCGGAACCGTTTAACAACGGACTCGCGGGTGATTGTGGTTACAGGTTTGTCGGCCCAATCCGCCAGCACCTTCGTTACACACTTTTCGATGTCAGCTTTGCTCGATGGTCTCAGTGGACCGTGCTTCGTCCGCTTGTTCTTGATGTAGTCCTTCATGACCTCCCGGAGCGTCAGACCCTGTGCCAAGCGCTTCCGTTTCTCGACCTGCGGGTCTTTGCCGTCGTGCAGTTCTCTAAGGCGATCGAGCGCCCGCTTGCGCGCCTCTGCATAGTCCAGCAGGTGGCAGGGGCCAATGGTGTAGCGCCGCTCCTTGCCGGTGCCTTTGATGCGACCCTGAACAATGTAGGATTTCGCCCCGGAGGCGGTGACCCGCACTCCAAACCCCGACAAGCTGCTGCACCAATGAAGCTTCTGCCCTTTAGCAGGAACAGGCAACGACGCGACGCTGCTATTTGATAATTTTGCCATGCTACACCCCCGAACGCCCATGTAAGCGCTAGTGTAAGGGGCTTGCGCATAACTGCGCAACGACACGCATGGACAAACGTATCGTCATGCTCTTGTTTCATATAGCGTTGTATAGGCGTATATAGGCAGGCTAAGTTGGGTGTATAGCTGTTGCCGCTAACTCATAATCCCTTGGTCCCAGGTTCGAGTCCTGGCGGGCCCACCATTCAGATCGCCTGCATCGCTGCACGTGATGCGACGTAAGCCACGCTGCCATTCCTGACTCACTGGCGATACCGGGTTTTCA
>JAGFJP010000131.1 GCA_024102665.1 Thiogranum sp.
CGCTCGAAGCACGGCTGGGCGCACAGCTCGGCCAGGCACCCTCGTTCTCGGCCCACGATGGTGTAACCGCCGGTTTGCGCATCCGCGCCGGCGACGCCTGCATCGACGGCAGTATTGCCGGCCTGCTGCGCGCGCGCGGCAGCATCGAGGCAATGATGCTCGCGGCACTGAACGACTGCCGGCGCGCCGCACCCGATGCGGAGACCGGGCAGCAGCCGTGAACGCCGTCAGCGACAATACGCCGGCCGCAGCAACGGTGACCTGGATCAGCGGGCCGGTGCTGCGCGCCAGAACGCGCGGCGCTTTCCAGGTCAACGAAGCGGTGTGGGTCGGACCACAGCGCCTGCTCGGCGAAGTGATCCGCATCCACGGCGACGAAGCCGTGATCCAGGTCTATGAAGACACGACCGGACTGCGCCCCGGGACACCGCTCGGCGGCACCGGGACGCCCTTGTCGGTGCGCCTGGGCCCGGGACTGCTGGGCAATATTTTCGACGGCCTGCTGCGCCCGCTGGCCGCACAGGGAAACTATGTGCACCCGGGCGCCTCGCAAACCCGCGATATGGGTCGTTTCCCGTTCACGCCGGTCGTGCAGCCCGGCGACAGGCTGAAAGCCGGCGCCATCGTCGGCGTCGTCAAACGCCGCGATGCGCGTCCGCAGCGTTGCCTGCTGCCGCCGGACTGCGGGGGCGAAGTCATCAGCATCGCCGCGGCCGGCGAGTACAGCAATCACGAAACCATATGCACCTTGCGCGACGCCGCCGGCGAGACACGCGACATCGCCATGAGTCACCGCTGGCCGGTGCGACAACCGCGACCGGTGACCGCGCGCATGCCGGTGGAAGGCCCGTTGTTTACCGGGCAGCGCGTGCTCGACAGTATTTTCCCGCTCGCCTGCGGGGGTCGCGCCGGCATGCCGGGCGGCTTTGGCACCGGCAAGACCATTCTGCAGGAGACACTGGCCAAGTGGTGCGACGCGGACGTCATCATCTATGTCGGCTGCGGCGAACGCGGCAACGAAATGGCCGGAGTGCTGAAGGAATTCCCGGAACTCGACGACCCGCGCACCGGACGCCGCCTGATGGAACGCACGGTGATTATCGCCAACACCTCGAACATGCCGGTGTCGGCGCGCGAGAGCAGCATCTATACCGGCGTCACGGTCGGCGAATATTTTCGCGACCAGGGCATGCGCGTCGCGCTGCTGGCCGATTCGACCAGCCGCTGGGCCGAAGCGCTGCGGGAAATCTCCGGACGTCTCGGCGAACTGCCCGGTGAGGGCGGCTATCCGGCCTACCTCAGCAGCCGTCTTGCCGATTTCTATGAACGCGCCGCGCATGTGCGCGCGCTCAACGGGCAGATCGGTTCGCTCAGCATCATCGGCGCGGTCAGTCCGCCGTCGGCGGATTTCTCGGAGCCGGTCACCACCCACACCAAGCGCTATGTGCGCAGTTTCTGGGCGCTGGACGCGGGACGCGCGCAGGCGCGCTTCTACCCGGCCATCCATCCCCTGCAGTCCTACTCGCAGGACATCGAGGTGCTCAGCCAGTTCTGGAGCCAGCACGGCAATCCGGAGTGGCCGCAGCAACGGCGGCGCTTCCTGGGTCTGCTCGAGGAACAGGCGCGCCTGGACCGCATGGCGCGCATCATCGGCAAGGACGCGCTGCCGCCGCGCCAGCAACAGGTGCTGCTGTGCGCCGAACTGATCAACGAAGCGTTCCTGCGCCAGTCCGCGTTTTCAGACGTGGACCGTTTCTGTTCCGTGGCGCGCCAGATCGCGATGATGAAGCTCATCAACTATTTCATCGACAAGTCGGAGCAGGCCGTTGCCGACGGCATCCGCGTTGAGGATATCAGCGCCATGGACGCGATGCGGCGCCTGCGACGCATGGGCGAGGACATCGGCAACGACGATCTCGACAGGTTCGAGGAACTGCGCCAGGCGCTGGACAGCGCGCTGGCGCAACTGACGCCGGGAGCGACAGCGGATGCGGGCTGATGTGGAGGTGCGCAATGCCGTGACGCGGCTCGAAGGACCGCTGCTGTATCTGCGGCGCAATGTCGATGCCGGGCTGAACGAAGCGGTCGAGGTCGAGGACAGCCAGGGGCGTGTGCGCCTGGGCCGCATTGCCGCGCTCGACAACGACACCCTGATCATCGAAGTGCTCGAATCCACCGCCGGGCTGGCGCTGGCGGATACGCGCGTGCGTTTCCAGGGCGAGCCGCTGCACTTCGGCGTCGGTCCCGATCTGCTCGGGCGCATGTTCGACGGCGTCGGCAGGGTCATTGACGGCGGACCGCCGGTGTCGGCGGCGCGCCGGCTGCGCATCGACGGCTATGCCATCAATCCCGCGGCGCGCGCCATGCCCAGGGATTTCATAGAGACCGGCATTTCGTCCATCGATCTCATGAACAGCCTGGTGCGCGGACAGAAACTGCCGGTATTCTCCGGCGCCGGCCTGCCCCACGACCGGCTGGCCGTGCAGATCGCGCAGCAGGCGCATATCCGCGACAGCGCCGCCGGCGAATTCGCCATGGTGTTCGCGGCCATCGGCGTGCCTTACGATACCGCCGAGTATTTCCGCAGCGCCATGGAAGACAGCGGCGCGCTGGCGCATACCGCGCTGTTCCTCAATCTCGCCTCCGACTCCAGCACCCAGCGCCTGCTGTGCCCGCGGTTCGCCTTGACGGCGGCGGAATATCTGGCCTTCGTCGAGGGGCGGCACGTGCTGGTGGTGATGACCGACATGACCAACTATTGCGAAGCCTTGCGCGAGGTGTCAGCGAGTCACGGCGAAATCCCGAGCCGCAAGGGCTTTCCCGGTTATCTGTATTCCGACCTGGCCACGCTCTACGAACGCGCGGGCAGCCTCGGAAACAGCGCGGGATCGCTGACGCAGGTACCGATTCTCACCATGCCGTCGGACGACATCACGCATCCGATTCCCGATCTGACCGGCTACATCACCGAGGGCCAGATTGTGCTCGACCGCGACCTGGATCGCGCCGGCGTCTACCCGCCGGTCAAGGTGCTGCCGTCGCTGTCGCGGCTGATGAAAGACGGCACCGGCGAAGGCTTCACCGATGCCGATCACCCGGCGCTTTCCAACCAGCTTTACGCGGCCTACGCGCGCGCCGTGCACATGCGCGTGCTGGCCAGCGTGGTCGGCCGCGACGGCCTGTCGAAGGTGGACCAGCAGTTTCTCGACTTCGGCGATCGTTTCGAGCAGGAACTGATCAACCAGGACAGCCCGCGCACCCTGGCGCAAAGCATGAACGCCGGCTGGCAGTTGCTGCGCACATTGCCGGCATCGGAACTCAACCGCCTCAGTGATCGCCAGATCGAGGCCCACATCAAG
>JAGFJP010000161.1 GCA_024102665.1 Thiogranum sp.
TGGCGGGCCGGTGGACAACCCCGGCCTGGACTTCGCGGCCGAACGCGTGGTCAGCGATGTGCACGCGGGTGTAAGGGTGCGCGGAACACTGAGGGAACCCGATGTCGCACTGTATTCCGATCCCGCGATGTCGGACGCGGACATTCTCTCCTATATCACCCTTGGCCGGCCAGCGGCCGAAGCCGGGCAATCCGGCGGTGGTGCCGCCGATGCCCTGGCACTGGCCAGCGGCGGTTACCTGGCCGGGAGCGTCGGCGAATCACTGGGCCTGGACGAACTCAAGCTGGAGAGCGGCAGCGGCACACTGGAAGAAGCGTCGCTGGTCCTCGGCACTTACCTTTCACCCGAGCTTTATGTCCGCTACAGTGCCGGCCTGAACGCCGCTGCCAGCCGCTTCGAAGCCTTGTACGAACTGAGCGATCACTGGTCGATACGCGCCCAGACCAGCCAGAATCAATCCGCCGCCGATGTGATTTTCAGTTTCGAACGCTAGCCCGCATCCGAGTAGAGGTAGCAGCGCACCGTGTGGCCGCCGGAAGTTTCGGTCACAGCCGGATACGCCTCTTTGCATACCGCCATCGCATGCGGGCAACGCGGATGAAAATGGCAACCGGAAGGCGGGCTGGAGGGCGAAGGCATGTCGCCTTCCAGGCGAATCACCTTGCGCTCGGTGCCGGCTTCAATGGTCGGCACCGCGGACAACAGCGCCTGCGTGTACGGATGTTGAGGTTTGTCCAGCACATCCCGGACGTCGCCCTCTTCGACAATACGACCCAGGTACATCACCGCGACGCGATCGGCCAGATACGATACCACGGACAGGTCATGCGTAATGAACAGGTATGACAGGCCGAGCTGGCGCTGCAGATCCTGCAGCAGGTTGAGAATCTGCGCCTGCACCGACACGTCCAGTGCGCTGGTCGGTTCATCGCAGACAATGAGTTTCGGGTTGACGGCCAGGGTGCGCGCGATACAGATGCGCTGACGCTGTCCGCCCGAGAACTCGTGTGGATAGCGTTTTGCATGTTCCGGACGCAGTCCGACCTGTTCCAGCAATCCGGCAATGCGCTCCTTGCGCTGCGCGGCGTTGCCGCCGACGCGCTGCGCCGTCATGCCCTCCTCTATGATGTCGCCCACGCTCATGCGCGGGTTCATGGAGGAAAAAGGGTCCTGGAAAATGATCTGGAAATCGGCGCGCCGCCGGCGCAGCGCCTCGCCTTTGAGCTGTGTCAGCTCGACGTCCTGGAAGCGCACCGAACCGGCGGTCGGCCTGAGCAATTGCAGAATGCCCTTGCCGACCGTCGTCTTGCCGCAGCCGGATTCGCCGACCAGCGCCAGAGCCTGACCGCGCGGGATCGACATGCTGACGCCGTCGACTGCGCGCACATGCCCCACCACGCGCTTGAACAGGCCCTTGTGGATGGGGAACCAGATTTTCAGGTCTTCGACATCGAGCAGTTGCTCGCCCTGGCGTTCCTGGATCGCGGCGTGCGGCGGGGAGGACACCGGCGCTTCGGCAGCGCGCGGCGCGGTTGCTCCCGCCGGATCGGCGAGGTGACACAGCACGCCCTGTTCGTGATCGCTGCCATACCAGCGCGGCGTTTCCCGTCTGCAGCGATCCCAGGCCGCGTGACAGCGATCGGCGAAACGGCAACCGGTAAACGCCTGGTTGAGCGGCGGCACGCTGCCGGGAATCACCGTCAGTCGCTGGTCGCGCTTGCTGCTTTCCGGCAAGGCGGCAAACAGCTTCTGGCTGTAAGGATGCTGCGGCGCGGCAAAGAACTGCTCGCGCGGCGCCTGCTCGACGATCTGGCCGGCGTACATCACCGCCACGCGGTCGGCCATGCCGGCGACCACGCCCAGATCGTGGGTGATCAGCAGCACCGCCATGCCGCGCTGCCGCTGCAGGTCGCGGATGACGTCCAGCACCTGCGCCTGGATGGTCACATCCAGCGCTGTGGTGGGTTCGTCGGCGATCAGCAGATCCGGGTCACCGGCCAGCGCGATGGCAATCATGACGCGCTGCTTCATGCCGCCCGACAACTGGTGCGGATATTCGCCGTAGCGACGTTCGACATCGGGTATGCCGACGGCCCGCAACAGCTCCAGCACCTGCTCGCGCGCCGCGGCGCCGCGCAGGCCCTTGTGCTGTTCAAGGCTTTCGGAAATCTGCCTGCCGATGCTCATCACCGGGTTCAGCGAGGTCATGGGCTCCTGGAAGATCATCGCAATGCGGCCGCCGCGCACGCTGCGCATGCCGGACTCGGTGAGCGCCAGCAGTTCCTCGCCGTCGAGCTGCACCGAGCCGCCGGTGATCTCGCCCCCGGGACGCGGCAGCAGGCGCAGCAGCGCCAGCGCGGTCATGGATTTGCCGCACCCTGACTCGCCCAGCAGCGCGAAGGTCTCGCCGCGGCGGATGCTGAAACTGACACCGTCCACCGGGCGGATCGCGCCGGCGCCTTCGCCGATGCGCACTTGCAGCTTGTCAACCTTTAGCAGGATCTGTGTCATTACCGTTGTTGCCTCATGCGCGGATCGAAGGCATCGCGCACCGCATCCGAAAACAGGTTGGCCGCCAGCACCAGCGTGAACATGAAGGTGAAGGCGGCCAGCAGCGACCACCACACCATCGGTTCACGCGCCATTTCCAGGCGTGCGCGGTTGATCATGTTGCCCCAGCTCAGCGTCGTCGGGTCGACGCCGACACCAACGTACGACAGCACCGCTTCGGCCAGCACCAGCGCGCTGAAATCCAGCACCACGGCGATCAGCACCAGGTGCAGCAGGTTGGGCAGCAGGTGACGCAGCATGATGGTCAGGCGCGATACGCCGAAGGCATCGGCGGCCTCGACATAATCCAGCTCGCGCAGTTTCAGGGTCTCGCCGCGCAGCAGCCGGCACAGTCCGGTCCAGCTGGTGATGCCGAGGATCAGGCACAGGAACAACAGGCGCAGATCGGCGCGCTCGGCCATGGTCTCGAACAGTTCCGGATGGTTGGACATGTACACCTCCATCATCAGCACCGCGGCGGCGATCAGCAACACGCCGGGGATGGAATTGAGCGTGGTGTACAGGTACTGGATGACGTCATCGACCCAGCCGCGGAAATACCCCGCCATCATGCCGAGAAACACCGCGAACGGCAGCATCACCAGTGTGGTGAGGGTGCCGATCACCAGCCCGGTGCGAATGCTCTTGATGGTCTGGTAGAGCACATCCTGGCCGACCTTGTCGGTACCGAGCACGTGATAGAACGGCGACAGTGCGGCCAACAACGCGATGATCAGCGCGACCACGGCAATGGTGATCACAGCGGTTCGCCAGGGCACGCTCGAAGTCCCGCCGAGCATGGCGCGCAGCGCCACGCGCAGCGGTTTTTTCCAGCGCCGCGCCAGCAGGACGGCGAACCCGAGCGTTATCAGCGCCGTCGCCAGCAGCGCCTGGGCCACAGCGTTCAGTGAACGCAGCAGTATGTCCCGGTTGCGGTCGCCGATATCTTCCAGGTGCGCGCCGCCGTACTGCAGGCGCGGATACACGCGCTGCGGTGCACCGTCCGGACCGGTGATGGTTTCCCTGGTGTACAGGTGGGTCGCGAACGGCGCGGAATAGGTTTTCTCGACCTGGGTGCGCATCGGTCCGAGCAGTTCGTCAAGCAGGCTCAGCACCTCTCCGGAATACTGCACTTCCTGCTGGCCCTGCGCCTCGGGCAGCGCCATGCGAAAGTGCACCGAGTCGAGCAGTCCGGTGACGGTATATGCCGCCAGCACCACCAGCGACGACACCGCCAGGCGGCTGCGCACGACTTCGCGCCAGGGCGCGCGCAGATGTTCCTTGTTGCGCGCGTACCAGGCGAACAGCAGCACCACGGCCACCAGCAGGAACACCAGCGCGTCGGTCCACAGCAATACCATCTGCCTCATGACAGACGTATCCTCGGGTCGACCAGCGTGTAGGACAGGTCGGTCAGCAACAGGCCGGCGATGTAAAGCACGGAACCGAGAAACACCATGGCGCGCACAATGGCGAAGTCCTGGTTCTGGATGGCCTCTATGGTGTAGCTGCCGAGGCCGGGTATGCCGAAAAAGGACTCCATGATCAGGCTGCCCATGAACAGCGAGGGGATCACCACCACCACGCCGGTGAGAATGGGGACCATGGCGTTCTTGAGTACGTGCCGGAACATCAGGCGCAGTTCAGGCAGACCCTTGGCGCGCGCGGTTCGCACGTAATCGCGATTGATCTCTTCGAGGAAAAAGGTGCGGTACAGGCGCCCGCTGGAGCCGAGCCCGGCGAACACGCCGATCACCACCGGCAGCATGACGAAACGCCACGCCAGCCAGCCTGGCTCATAACCGGATATCGGAAACAGGTGCAGCAGTTTACTGAACACGTATTGTCCGGCGATGATGTAGAACAGCCCGGATATCGACATCAAAATCACGCACAGCACCACCCCCGACACGTCGAGATAACTGCCGCGGAAAAACGCCAGCAGCATGGCGAAACTGACATACACCAGCAGACCGATGAGAAACTGCGGCAGCGCGATGGCGAGACTGGCCCACATGCGGTTGCCGATGTCGGCGCTGATGTCGCGCCCGGAATCGGAGGAACCGAAATCGAATACGAACAGGCGCACCGACTTTTCGAAAAAGATGGTATCGACGAGTTTGTCACCGCCCTGCGCGGCACTGTTGTACAACAGCGGCCGGTCGTAACCGCGTTCCGATTTCCATTTTTCTATCGCCTCCGGGGTGACGCGTTTCATGCCCAGGTGCATGCGCGCCATGTCGTCGGGCGTGTTGACGACAAAGAACAGGAAAAAGGTGATCAGGTTGACGCCGATGAGGATCGGGATGGCGTACAGGACACGGCGTACCAGGTACGCGAACATCAGCCTTCCACCGTCCGGACGCGGCGGTTTTCGTGCCGCCGGTAACCGACCACGGCGGGTATCACCGCCAGCACCAGCAAGGCCGCGATGAGCCCCAGCGGCCACACCACCGGCTGGTTCCATGCGTGGCGTTTTGTCTCGCGCAGCTGTGGATCGATGCGCCGGTACTTGAGGGTATTGTTGGCCATCAGGTTGGGCTTGGCATTCTTGTACCAGTCATGGTACAGCACGAACTGCTTGGGATGAAAACCGAACACCCAGGGCGCATCGAAGCGCAGTATCTCCACCATGCGATCGATCACCTCCTGGCGCGCGGGGCCGTCAGGCATGTTCTTCATGCGCTCGAACAGCGCGTCATACTCGGCGTTGCTGTAATTGGCGGCGTTTTCGCCGTTGTGCTCGACCTTGCCGTTCCTGCCGTACAGCAGAAACAGGAAATTTTCCGGATCCGGGTAGTCGGCATTCCAGCCCCACTGGAACAGCTGCGCGGTACCCTTGCGCATCTTGTCCTGGAAACGGTTGTAATCGGTGGCGCGTATCTGCAACTGGATATCGAGTTTCTGAAGTTGCTTGCGCATCCAGTTCAGGCGCGCCGAATCGTCCGGTCCGCTGGCGGTGGTATCGAAATACAGCACCAGCGGTTTGCCGGTCTGCACGTCGCGCCCGTTCGGGTAGCCGGCCTGCACCAGCAACTCCCTGGCCTGCTCGATGGACTTGCGCTCGGCTCCGCGCGGTGTCCAGTCATAGACATAGGGGTTGATGCCCGCCTCGCCCTCCTGGTAACCGAAGATGCCGGGCGGCAACGGCCCTTGCGCTGTGATGCCGCGGCCGTTGGCGAAAATGGCGATGAATTCGTCGTAGTCCATGGCGATGCTGATCGCCTGGCGCAGCAGGCGCGCTCGCTCGCTGTCGCCACCGATCACCGGGTCGAGCATGTTGAAACCCAGGTAGAAGATCGATGTCGCCACCGCGGTGTTGAGCTTGATGCCCTTGTCGATCAGCTCCTGGGTCAGCGAGATATCTCCCCCCGAGCCGATCTGTATTGCCTGGTCGAAACTGTCGGAACTGACGCCGGAGGTGTCATAGTAGCCCTGCAGGAACTTGTTCCAGTACGGAATCGCTTCCTTTTCCAGGCTGTAAATCACTTTGTCGATCATCGGCAGCGGCTTGCCGCTGTCTTCGAGGTAACCGGCTTCGCGGTCCGCTGCGTCGTCCCCGGCAGGATAGCGTTCGCCGTGAAAGTTGGGGTTGCGCTCCAGCACCATCTGCCGGTTGGGATTATTGACGGTGAGCATGTAGGGTCCGGTGCCGACCGGGTACCAGTCCAGCGTGATATTGCGCTCTTTCATGCCGGGCTGGGTGTAGAAACGGTCCGCTTCCCAGGGCACCGGCGCGAAGAACGGCATGGCAAGCCAGTAGCGGAACTGCATGTACTTGCCGCGTATCCTGATGCGGTAGTGGTAGCGATCGACGACCTCGACACCGCTCATGGGATAATCGTGCAGGTTGAGGTACACGGGTTCGCCCTGCCGCGGCAACTCATCCTGAAGCGCCTGCTTCAGCGTATCGGCGTAGTCGGCGAGACCGACGATGTATTCCGACATCAGCCCGAAAATCGGCGAGTGCAGGCGCGGGTGCGCGAGGCGCTTGATCTGGTAAACGAAGTCTTCCGCCACCAGTTCGCGGCTGCCGGTGGCGGCGAAATCACCGAGGGCGCTGATGTCGGCGAGATCGGTTTCCTGCAAGCTGTGATAGATCAGTTCGCCGTCAGTGTTCCTGGCGAACGCCGGGTGCGGCTGGTACATGATGCCGGGTTCGATTTCGATATCGTAGATACTGAAGGCGATACCTTCTTCCGGCGCCGTGTCGGGCAGACGCCGGCCGCCGGCATCGAGATACCAGGGCTCGGGCATGCCCGTGGCGACCAGCGGCTCGAGCGCGTAGGGACGCCTGAGAAAATGATACTGCAGCGGCGGCTCGTAGATCTGGCCGGTGAACACGATTTCATTGGCGCTGTAGGACTGCGCCGGATCCAGGTGATTGGGACGTTCCTCGAAGGACGAATACAGAATGTTTTGACCTGCCTGGTCGGGCGGATAGGGACTGTTCCAGGGCTGATCGCTGCAAGCGCCGAGCATCAACACAACCCATGCGGCAAGCAGTCGCCCGGCGGATCGGCGATACTGTGACAGCAGCGAGGGTCGGGCGTGCATGACGGGGCATTATAGAGACGCAGTGCCGCGTTTCACAGGCCCTTCCCGTAACGGCAATTTTCCGGTAAGTTACCGGCTGACAGCGATTCACGGAGGTCAGATACAGCCATGGGATTTCTCAGCGGTAAACGAGCGCTTATCGTCGGTCTTGCCAGCAACAGGTCGATTGCCTGGGGCATCGCCAGGGCCATGCAGCGCGAAGGCGCGGAACTGGCGTTCACGTATCAGAACGACAAACTGCGCGACCGCGTCGAAAAAATGGCTGCTGAATGCGGCACCGAAATCATCGTGCCCTGCGACGTTTCCGACGACGAGCAGATCGAGGCGGTATTCGACCATCTCGACGATTACTGGGATCATCTGGATATCATTGTCCACTCGGTGGCCTTCGCGCCGCGCGCCGAACTGGAGGGCGATTACCTGGAGTCGGTCAGCCGCGAAGGTTTCCGCATCGCGCATGAGATCAGTTCCTACAGCTTTTCGGCGCTCGCCAAGGCCGGCTGCCGCATGATGGAAGGACGCGACGGCGCGCTGTTGACGCTCAGTTATTATGGCGCCGAGAAAGCCATGCCCAACTACAATGTCATGGGCCTGGCCAAGGCCAGCCTGGAAGCGAACGTGCGTTACATGGCGCAAAGCCTTGGTCCCGACGGCATCCGTGTCAACGCCATCTCCGCCGGACCCATCAAGACCCTGGCGGCGGCCGGCATCAGCAACTTCCGCAAAATGCTCGACCTCATGGAACGCACCGCGCCGCTGCGTCGCAATGTGACCATCGAGGAAGTCGGCAACACGGCGGCCTTTCTGTGTTCCGACCTCGCTTCCGGCATCACCGGCGAAATCACCTATGTCGATGCCGGCTACAACGCCACCGGCATGCCGCCGCTCGACGACTGAACCTCCGGGCCAGCCGGCGGCTTCGTCAAGCCGCCTTCAGCACATCCTGCTCGCCTTCGGTCTTTGCGATAAGCACGGCGCCGCAGGAATCGCTGAAGACATTCACCGACGTGCGGAACATATCCAGTATCCGGTCTACCGCCAGGATCAACCCAATCGCCTCCACCGGCAAGCCGATCGTGGTCAGTATAATGGTGATCGCGACCAGGCTGGCTGCCGGTATCCCCGCAACACCGATCGAAGTCAGCAGCGCGACCAGCACCACGGTGAATTGCGTGACAAAGCTCAGTTCCAGGCCATAGGCCTGGGCGATGAATATCGCCGCGACGCATTCGTACAACGCTGTGCCGTCCATGTTCACGGTAGCGCCGAGCGGCAAAACGAAACTGGCGGTGCGGTTCGACACTTTGGCATTGTCCCGCACGCATTCCATGGTCAACGGCAGGGTCGCGGAAGATGACGCCGTTGAAAAAGCGGTCAGCAAGGCCGGCATCATGGCGTTGAAGTGCGCCAGCGGATTCACTTTTGCCACCACGACCAGCAGCAGCGGCAAGGTCACGAAAACGTGTATTGCCAGCGCAAGCAATACACTGAGCGTAAAGGTGCCCAGCGAAATGACAAGCTGGTTGAGCTGCGCCGCGTCGATACCGGCGACAGTCTTGGCCACCAGCCCGAATACACCCAGCGGCGCGAATTTCATTATCAGCATCGTCATCGCCATCATGACATCGTTGACGCCCAGCCAGAAACGCGCCAGCAATCCTCCGCTTTCCCTGTCGATGCGGGTCATGAAATAGCCGAACATGAGGCTGAAGAATATGATGCCGAGCATCTGGCCTTCGGCGGCCGCGAACACGATGTTCGGCGGCACCATGCTGATGAATACGTCAGTGAGATCGGACGCCGTGCGTCCCTGAACGGTTTCGGCGACTTCTTCCACGGATTGCGCATCGAGACCCAGAATGTCCCGCGCGGGTTCACCGTTGACAATGCCGGGCGCCAGCAGGTTCACCAGCAACAGACCGGTCAGGATCGCCAGCAGACTCGAGACCAGGTAGAACGAGAGCGTTTTCGCCCCCAAACGCCCGAGGCCCTCGGGACCACCCATCCCTGCGATGCCTGAAATGATGGATGATATGACCAGCGGCACAATGATCATTTTCAGCGCGTTCAGGAACAGCGTTCCGACAAACGCGTACACGGGGTACAGCTGGACGCCCAGAACGCTGCCTTCGGTTCCGCTCAGGCGTCCCGCGAGCACGGCCAAAGCCAGGGCGATCAGGATCTGCCAGTGCAGCTTAAGACGCATGTCGCTCCTCCGGCCGGCTGCTGGCCATCCCTGTTTCGGCCACAAACGCCCGCATGCCTTCAGACCATCCGGGTTTTTCCTTCGGGCAGGTCACCGGTGACCGCAGGTCGCTTATTCGCTTTCCGCCGGAATGACAATCTCGGCACGTTCGCGCAGGCCCCGCAACAGAGTCGAGACGGCAAGCGAACTGCGCATGCTCTCGTAGCCGCGCACGAACCGGTCGCGGCTCTGTTCCTGCATGGCGGCCACATCGCCCTCCTTCACGGCAGTCAGGCGCATCACCGCATAATCACCCGAGGGCAACGCCTCGCCGTGGTCAACCGGCGAGCCCGGCGCCGGTTTTCCGAGACTGAATGCCGCCTTGATTAACCCTGCCGGATACTCTGTAGCGGAACGCTTGATGCCGTCGGCCTTTTCGACCGTGATGTCGATGCCGGCGTGTTCTTCAAGCTCGTCCATCGATGCACCTTGCTGCAGTTTTTCAAGCAGGGCTTCGCCCCGGTCTTGCGCTGCCTGCGCGGCTTTCTGGCGGGTCAGGATTTTCGCAATCTGGTCTCTTACCTCGTTCAGCGGTGCCCGGTGCGCGGCTTCGCGTTCAGCGACCCGAACCACGATCACATCGTTTTCACCGACCTGCACCGGCTCGCTGTTGTGACCCGCCTCCAGCACATCATCGCTGAAAGCGGCGGCCACTACCTGCGGATACTCGCCGATTCCCGGGCCGCCATCGGCAGTCAGCCAGTCGCTGGTCTGCACCTGCAGACCGAGCGCGCTGGCGGCTTCATCCAGGGTATCCGGAACCTCGTAACTCAAATCCGTCAACTGATCCAGCTGTCCGTAGAACAGGTCGCCGGCACGGCGCTGCTGCATTTCCGCAAGCAACTCGTCGCGCACCTGCTCCAGTGGCGGTATTTCGCTTTCGCGCACGCCGGTGAGTTTGATGATGTGAAATCCGAATTGCGTCCGCACCAGGTCCGAGACATCCCCTTCATCGAGACTGAAGACGCTGGCTTCAAACTCCGGCACCATGGCGCCCCTGGAGAAAAAACCCAGGTCGCCGCCGTCCGGGGCTGATCCGGGATCATCGGAAAATTCTTTTGCCAGCTTGCTGAAGTCTTCGCCGTCACCGATTCTTGCGCGCAGATCCGCGGCTTTTGTCCGTGCCGCTTCCACTGCCGTCTCATCGGCATCCGATGCCACCTGTATCAGGATATGGCTGGCGCGACGCTGTTCCAGGGTCTGCAGAGCCTGTTTTCTTTCCTCGTAGTAGGCCTCCAGTTCCGCGTCGTCGATTTCGATATTTGCGCCCAGTTGTTCGGCGGTGAGGCGCACATAGGCGAGACGCACTCGTTCCGGGATCATGAATTGATCGCCGTGATCGCTGTAGTACTGCGCAATTTCTTCCTCGCTGATTTCGACATCCTTTTCGAAGGCGGCGGCGGGGACGACGACATACGAGAAATCGCGTTGTTGCTCCTGCAGGCTGTACGCCTGTTCCAGCTCATAAGGCGCTACAAAAACCGTGCGTGACAAGCCATTGACCAGCTGTTCCGCAGCGAGGCTGCTGCGAGTGTCCGCTTCGAACCCCGCAGCTGTCGCCCCCCTTTGTATCAGAAACTGCTGGTAGAGTTCCTCGGAAAACTCACCGTCCACCTGAAATGCCGGAATTGCGTGAATCGTTGCAGCCAGCAACTGATCGCTTACCGCCATGCCGTCCGTCTGGGCCGCCTGCAGCAGCAGCGCACGGTTGATCAGGGTGTCGAGCGCGCGGCGTTTTATCGCCTGATCGTCGATCAATCCGGGTTTGAAGTTATCCCCCAGCATCTCTTCCAGCTGCGCCCGCTGCTGCTGGTAGGCGGTCGCCAGGTCGCGCGGGGAGATTTCCACGTCGTTGACTTTGGCGGCAAACACCCGGGTCTTGTCCTGGAGATACGAACCCAGACCGAACAACGCAAAGGTGATGATGATCAGGCCGATAATGATCCAGCCCAGCCAGCCCATGACTTTATCGCGCATTGCTTGCAACATGATGACTCTTCCCGCGTTTCGATTTTTTTTTAAAACGATTGCGTCTGAAACAAAAAAGGGCGCCCTTGCCGGGCGCCCGTTCTCTGTAGGTGGCGGAGTGGACGGGACTCGAACCCGCGACCCCCGGCGTGACAGGCCGGTATTCTAACCAGCTGAACTACCACTCCATAACCTTGGTGGGTGCTGAGGGGATCGAACCCCCGACATTCGCCTTGTAAGGGCGACGCTCTCCCAGCTGAGCTAAGCACCCCGGGAAAGCGCGCTAGTTTACGGCATCCTTGAAGGCTTTACCAGCCTTGAATGCAGGTGCTTTTGACGCCTTGATCTGGATCGTTTCACCGGTCTGCGGATTGCGTCCCGAGCGGGCCGCGCGTTCGCGTACTTCGAACGTGCCGAAGCCGACCAGCGTTACCGAGTCACCTTTACGCAGAGATTCTGTCACGGTATCGAGCATGGCGTCGACAGCGCGGGTTGCCTCTGCCTTGGACAGGTCTGCAGTACTGGCTACGGTGTCAATTAGTTCGGATTTATTCATCGAGTGCGACCCTCAACAAGTATTAATAATTTAGGAAAAAGCGTACCGGGTCCGGCCCGTCCGGGTCGAACCCTGAATCTATAGGCTAATCGATTGGAGCCCCAAAAGGTACGCCGGGTTTTATACCAAGTGCTTCACGGATCCGTCAAATAAAAAGCCCGCTATCTGCGCAAATGATTGCTGATCACGCAGACAGCGGACTTTCGAGTGCTTTATCAGTGCGTGCGCACCGTCTTGCTTTTGGCTGCCGGCTTGCTGCTCTTTTCCTTGACTTTTTCCGCCGGCTTGGCTGCGCCCTTGTCAGTCAGCGGTGTCGGCGGATGTTGCAAGGCAAGTTCCAGTACTTCATCAATCCATTTCACCGGCCGAATATCAAGCTTATCCTTGACGTTCTTGGGGATTTCAGCAAGGTCCTTGCGATTTTCTTCCGGTATCAGCACCGTGGTGATGCCTCCCCTGTGCGCGGCCAGCAGCTTTTCCTTCAGGCCACCGATGGGCAGTATCTCACCTCGCAAGGTGATTTCGCCGGTCATGGCAACATCCGCACGCACCGGAATCCTGGTCAGCGCGGAAACCAGCGTCGTGCACATTCCGACACCCGCGCTCGGACCGTCTTTCGGTGTAGCGCCTTCAGGCACGTGCACGTGGATATCGTACTTCTGGTAGAAGTCCTCTTCGATACCCAGCGCTTCGGCACGACTGCGAACCACGGTGGTCGCCGCCTGGATGGATTCCTGCATGACATCACCGAGCTGGCCGGTATGAATGAGGCGTCCTTTTCCGGGAACGATAGTCGCTTCGATGCTCAGCAACTCACCGCCCACCTCGGTCCATGCCAGGCCAGTGACCTGCCCGATCTGGTCGTGCTCTTCGGCACGGCCGTAACGGAAGCGTTTTACGCCCAGATATTTCTCAATGTTGCGCGGCGACACGGTGATCCTGGTGCCCGATTTGTCGAGCAGCAGTTCCTTGACCACCTTGCGACAGATCTTGGCGATCTCACGTTCCAGGTTACGCACACCCGCCTCGCGCGTGTAATAGCGGATGATATCGCGGATGGCGTTTTCGCTGATGCTCAGCTCTTCTTCCTTGAGTCCGTTGTTCTGGATCTGCTTGGACAGCAGGTAACGCGAGGCGATATTGATCTTTTCATCCTCGGTGTAACCGGGGATGCGGATCACTTCCATACGGTCAAGCAGCGGACCCGGGATGTTCAGCGAGTTCGCTGTAGCGACGAACATCACATCGGACAAGTCGAAGTCGACCTCGAGATAATGATCGGCGAAAGTGCTGTTCTGCTCGGGATCGAGAACCTCCAGCAGGGCCGATGAGGGATCGCCGCGGAAATCCATCGACATCTTGTCGATCTCATCCAGCAGGAACAGCGGATTCCTTACGCCGACCTTGGAAAGGTTCTGAACGATCTTGCCCGGCAGCGAACCGATGTAGGTGCGACGATGACCGCGGATTTCCGCCTCATCGCGCACGCCGCCCAGCGACATGCGCGTGAACTTGCGATTGGTTGCGCGCGCGATGGAACGTCCCAGCGAGGTCTTGCCGACACCCGGGGGACCGACCAGACACAGAATCGGTCCTTTCAGCTTGCGTACCCGCTGCTGGACAGCGAGATACTCGACGATGCGTTCCTTGACCTTTTCCAGTCCGTAATGGTCTTCATCGAGAACCATTTCGGCGCGCGCCAGATCGTGACGGATCTTGGTACGCTTTTTCCAGGGCACGGTGACCAGCCAGTCGATGTAATTGCGAACCACGGTGGCTTCCGCCGACATCGGCGACATCATTTTCAGCTTGTTCAGTTCGGCATCGGCCTTGGTTCTGGCTTCCTTGCTCATGCCAGCCTTTTCGATCTTCTCCTGCAGTTCCTCGAGCTCGTTGGGCACGTCTTCCATATCACCCAGTTCTTTCTGGATGGCTTTCATCTGCTCGTTCAGGTAGTACTCGCGCTGACTCTTTTCCATCTGCTGCTTGACGCGGCCACGGATACGCTTTTCGATCTGCAGCACATCGATCTCACCCTCGATGATGCCCATCAGGTGCTCGAGCCGCGCGCGCACGTCCTCGATCTCCAGAATGCGCTGCTTCTCGTCGAGTTTGAGCGCCATGTGCGCGGCGACAGTGTCCGCCAGACGGCTGGGTTCATCGATGCCGGAAAGGGATGTCAGGATTTCGGGCGGCACCTTCTTGTTGAGCTTGACGTACTGGTCAAACAGCGTCAGCAGCGAACGCATCAGCACATCGACCTCGCGTTCGCCGGCACGCTCGCCCTCGCGTTCGCCGGCACGCTCGCCCTCGCCTTTGGTTTCAATGTGCGCCGAGAAGAATTCGTCGGTGGTTTCGAAACGCACGACGCTCGCGCGCTCGGACCCTTCGACCAGAACCTTTACGGTTCCGTCGGGCAGCTTGAGCAGCTGCAGGATCGTCGACAGCGTGCCGATTTCGTGAATATCCTCAACCTGGGGATCGTCAACCTCGGCACTCTTCTGCGCCACCAGCAATATCCGCTTGTCGTCGTCCATGGCGGATTCCAGCGCACGAATCGATTTTTCGCGTCCCACGAACAGGGGTATGACCATGTGGGGATAGACCACCACATCGCGCAGGGGCAGAACGGGTACAACTGCCGTTGCCATGATGTTTCCTTCAGGTGTGCTTTCGTTCTGCTCCATCGGAGAATACCTCGTATCCGGTTTTGGTCGGGGAGCGCTCGATTCGAGCCGCACTCCCGGGCATCACATGGGGGCTGATGTAAGACATTTCAATGGCGGTTTGGTGCCCACACCGGCCAAATTTGCAAGAACTGAGCCATCATTTTCGAGATCTGGCCGGTGTTCGGAAAAACCGGCTTTCGCAGCGCCAGTATAATGCTTTCCGGGCCAAAAAAACGCCCTTTCGGTAAACCGCGGGGTTACCGAAAGGGCGGCTGCAGTGCGTGAAATGACGTCAGTCTGACGCTGCGCGTTGTTCGGGTTCGGAATCGTACAGCAGGTAGGGAGCGGTTTCCCCGGCGATGGCCCGTTCGTCGATGACCACCTTCTGGACATTTTCCAGCGACGGCAGCTCATACATGGTGTCCAGCAGTACATGTTCCATGATGGTCCGCAGGCCGCGGGCGCCGGTCTTGCGTTCCATGGCCTTGCGCGCAATAGCGCGTAGCGCCTCGTCCCGGAACTCGATTTCGGCGCCTTCCATTTCAAACAGTTTTGCGTACTGCTTGGTCAGCGCATTTTTCGGTTCGGTGAGAATCGAGACCAATGCATCCTCGTCCAGCTCTTCCAGCGTCGCGACGACCGGCAGGCGGCCGACGAACTCGGGGATCAACCCGAACTTGATCAGATCCTCGGGTTCGACATCGTACAGGATTTCGCCGACGTTGACGTTTTCGTCCTTGGTTTTGACTTCCGCGGAGAACCCGATGCCGCCCTTCTCGGAACGGCTCTTGATAATCTTTTCCAACCCTGAAAACGCACCGCCAACGATAAACAGAATGTTCGAGGTATTGACCTGCAGAAACTCCTGCTGGGGATGCTTGCGACCACCCTGCGGCGGCACCGAAGCGACAGTGCCTTCGATCAGCTTCAGCAGGGCCTGCTGCACGCCTTCGCCCGAAACGTCGCGGGTGATCGACGGATTGTCCGATTTGCGCGAAATCTTGTCGATTTCATCGATATAAACGATACCGGTCTGCGCCTTCTCGACGTCGTAATCGCACTTCTGCAACAGCTTCTGAATGATGTTTTCAACGTCCTCTCCGACATACCCCGCTTCCGTCAGCGTGGTGGCATCGGCGATTGTGAACGGCACGTTGAGCAGACGGGCCAGCGTTTCAGCGAGCAGCGTTTTGCCGGAGCCGGTAGGGCCGATGAGCATGATATTGCTCTTGGACAGTTCGACTTCGTCTTTCTTGTGGCCGGCTTCCAGGCGCTTGTAGTGGTTGTACACCGCTACCGAGAGCACCTTTTTCGCATTCACCTGGCCAATGACGTATTCATCGAGAACCGCGTTGATCTCCTGTGGCTTGGGCAACTTGCTGCTGCCCGTAGCGGTCTTCTCCTGCATTTCCTCGCGGATGATGTCATTGCAGAGCTCGACACACTCGTCACAGATGAAAACAGACGGGCCGGCGATCAACTTGCGTACTTCGTGCTGACTCTTGCCACAGAAAGAGCAATACAGCAGCTTCCCGTCGTCGCCTTTACCGTTCCTGTCGTTACTCATTAGATATCCCCGACTTGCGGCTCCATTCCGGTTTGTATCAACGGCAGATCTGCGATCGTCTTGACTCAGACTATGGCAAACAACCGGTCACTATTCAACTACGTACCGCTCCGGCTGACAAGTGTTTCCGGCTGCAATCAGAGGTTTTTCAACCCCGGCTCCGGAATCCGGGTCCAGTCCGCATTTCTCACCGCCCTTCTAGTGCGACGGCCCGACGGCACGCCCCGTCGGGCTAGCGCCCCGCTGCCTGCTCGGCGATTTGCTTGCGCGAAACCAGAATGTTGTCGATCAGACCGTATTCCTTCGACTGCTCGGCACCAAGGAAATTGTCGCGATCGGTATCGTGCTGAATTTTCTCGATGGGCTGCCCGGTATGTTCGGAAAGTATCCTGTTGAGGCGTTCGCGCACCAGCAGAATCTCGCGGGCATGAATATCGATATCGGTCGCCTGCCCCTGAAACCCGCCTAACGGCTGATGGATCATCATGCGGGAATGCGGCAGGCAATAACGTTTGCCCTTGGCACCGCCAGCGAGCAGCACCGCGCCCATGCTCGCAGCCTGGCCGATACACATGGTGCTGACATCTGCCTTGATGAATTGCATGGTGTCATAGATCGCCAGACCCGCCGTAACCGATCCACCGGGCGAGTTGATATACAGGTGGATGTCCTTGTCCGGATTCTCGGACTCCAGAAACAGTAACTGCGCGACAATGACATTGGCCATGTAATCTTCCACGGGGCCGACGACGAACACGACTCTTTCCTTGAGAAGGCGTGAATAAATATCATAGGCGCGTTCGCCGCGCGCCGTCTGTTCGATGACCATGGGCACCAGATTCAGTGCCTGGATGTTGCCTGCTCCGCCTTTGCTATCGCTGTGAGACATCAAGTCGATTCCTTAAGCTTGCACGCCGGGATCAGGCCTGCATAAGCTCTTCAAATGTGGTGGATTTATCTTCGCTCTTCGCCTGGGACGCAACCCATTCGACGACCGTCTCTTCCATGATCAGTGTCTGCACTCCTGCGAGCATCTCCTGGTTGCTGTAATACCACTGTACTACTTCTTCCGGGTTTTCGTACGATTGCGCCAGATCCTCGATGGTTTTCCGCACTCTTTCCGGATCGATCTGCAACTGGTTGCGCTTGATGATCTCGGCAATCAGAAGACCCAGTGACACGCGCTTGCGAGCTTCGTCTTCGTAGCGTGCACGTGCCTGGCCTGCATCGGCGGCGCCACCTTCTTTCTTTATCAGGGCATTGACTTCATTTTCGATCAAAGACGCGGGAACATCGACGTCCGCCCTCGCCAGCAGCGCATCGAACACCTGCTGCTTGATCCGCGATTTGATGACGTTATCCAGTTCGCGCTGCATGTTATTGCGCACTTCCACGCGCAGCTTTTCCAGCCCGCCATCGGCGATACCGAACGCCCGTGCAAACTCGTCGTTCAGCTCAGGCAACGCTGCCTCGGAGACCGCATTCACTTTCACGTCGAAGCTGGCCGTCTTGCCGGCCACTTCCTGCGAGGGGTACTCCTGCGGAAATGCCACTTCGATGGTTTTGCGGTCGCCCGGACTGACGCCCTCGAGCTGAACCTCGAAACCCGGGATCATCGAGCCACTGCCGAGTTCAAGGGGCACGTTGCTGGCCTTGTTGCCGCTGAACGGCTGACCACCCACGGTGCCTTCGAAATCGATTTCCAGCCGATCGCCCTTCTGCGCCGGCCTTTCCACTCGTGTCCAGGTAGAACGTTGACGACGCAGCTTGTCAAACATGGCGTCAACATCCGCGTCGCTGACCTGGGCCACCGGACGCTCGATCGTCAAATCATGCAGTTCAGGCGGTTCTACATCGGGGTAGACTTCGAAGGTCGCCACGTATTCGAGTTCCTGACCTTGCTGGTTACGCGTCTGTTCGATCGTCGGCTCGCCCGCGGGCCTGAGATTCTGTTGCTGCAATGCCTGTTCATAAGTGGAGGCGATCAGTTCGCCCGCCGCTTCCTGCCGAACCTGCGATTCATAACGTTTCTTGACAACACTCAGCGGGACTTTGCCAGGGCGAAATCCGTCCAGACGAACAGAGCGTGACAGCTGCTGAAGCCGGTTCTCGACTTGCTGATCGATCTGTTCCGCAGGGATCTGCACCGTCATACGGCGTCCCAGACCACTGGTCGTTTCAACAGAGACTTGCATGTAAGTTATACCTCGATCTGAAACCAGTTATTTCGTTATTGGAAACAGGCGTCTCGCTGGCCCGTTCCTTCGGTCCAACACCCGATATTCCTCCGATGTGGTGCGAAAGGAGAGACTCGAACTCTCACGGGTTGCCCCACAGGAACCTAAATCCAGCGCGTCTACCAGTTCCGCCACTTTCGCGATATACCCCAACTGCCTGATAAAGTGGGGATACCCAATGAATCAGCGATTATACGGGTTTGGAAAATGAAGAATAATCATAAAATTATTATGGGAATAGGCTGGCGCCTGATGGACAGGAAAATGGTGGGCCGTGTAGGGCTCGAACCTACGACCAAGAGATTAAGAGTCAGCTTCCCGAAACGCTCGTTTCCCCTTGTGAAGCCGCCGCTTGCGCGATGAGCAAGGCGAATTTTCTGACAATTCCGATGCCGTTAGAACCCACTTGTGGCGCGACTGTACACGATGTTTGTCAGAAGGCAAACAGGGGTACCGCAGAGCAACGGGGCGGTGCGATCGCAACGCCCGGGAGCGCGCCAATCACTTCACCTCAACACGATGCCACTGCCGTAGTGTAGCGATCGGATGACGCTATTTCGACCCCTTGGGTGTGCGTCGCGACCGGCGCTGTCGCCACGTCACCACGATCAATGCTATCACGCCGATTGCGCTGAAAAGCGAAAGGGCTACGACCTCGGGCGTTGCGCTCACCCCTCCGCTCCGGCACCGCGTTTCGTTCGCTCCATCTCCGAGATCCGCGCGTTCGACTGTTCGCAGTACCGAAGCGTATCCTCGACCGCCTCGGCCGTCGCGTCCATCCGCCTTGCGAGCGCTACGAGGGCACGCAAGCCGACCCACAGCGCCACGAGCGCCGCGCCGATCAGCACGCCTGCCGCGAGCGCTGCCAGCACCTCGATCACTCGCCTTCCTCCCGCTCTAGCGCAGCGCACAGGTCCTCTACCCGTTCGAATCCGAGGCGCTTCACCGGCACAGTGCGCTCGCCGCGCTCGGCACGGTGCCAGGCCTCGATAAACTCGCGCAGGCCCCACTCGGGGTTCGCGACGTACAGCATCCGCTCTTCCGCCATTTCGACCTCCCCGCCCCTGCACGGGGCTTGCTCTTCTGCCGGGTGGCAGGGTGCCTGGCGGCGCGTCC
>JAGFJP010000170.1 GCA_024102665.1 Thiogranum sp.
CGGGTCGCCGCCGTGCGCGCCGCCGAGGCGCGCGTGGCCTACAGTCGCGAGGCGCTGGCCGAGGCCGGACGCGAGCGCGAGCGCACCCGCGAGCTGTACGACCGTACCCTGCTTTCCGACCACGATCTTCAGATTGCCGGTATCGCCTGGCTGAAAGCCGATTTCGAGCACCGCCGGGCGCTGGCGCGGCTGGCCGAGCGGCAACTGGCGCTCGAACACGCCGAACTCCGCGCGCCTTATCCGGCGCTGGTGTTGCAGGTGCCGGTTGCCCCCGGGCAGACGGTCGTCAACAGGATGCAGGCGACGCCCATGGTGGTGCTGGCGCGCAGCGACCGCATGCGCGCTACAGCGGACCTGAGTCTCGATCAGCTCAAAAGCCTGCGCTCCGGGCAGACGTTGCAAGTGAAAATCGACGGTCTGACGCTGGACGGCGTCCTGGTCGATCCCGGCCTCGCGGTATTCGATAAAGACGGCGCCGGGCGGTATTCCGTCGAAGTCGAGTTCGACTGGCCGGCGCAGCGCAACTGGCGCGCCGGGCAACCGGCCGAGATCCTGCTGCCCTGATGGTGTGCCGTCGCTGCATTGTCAGTGGCCGCGTGCAAGGGGTGTTCTTCCGCGAAACCACGCGCCGCGAGGCCGAAAGGCTGGGGGTTACCGGTTATGCCATCAACCTGCGCGACGGTTCTGTTGAAGTGCTCGCCTGCGGCGACATTGCCGCTGTCGAAAAGCTCGCGGAATGGTTGTGGGCCGGACCACCGGCGGCGCGGGTCAGCAAGGTCGAATGCCGCGACGTCGCGGAAACGCCGCCGGGTCGTTTTACTACCGGCTAGCCCGTGGCGGCCGCCGCCGTTTCGAAGCGCGATCGCGGCGGCGTTAGAACCGTGTCCTGCGGCGGCCGGCTGGTGTCCGGCAGCGGATAATCCAGCGTGTAGTGCAGACCGCGGCTTTCCTTGCGCTGTTGCGCCGAGCGAATGATCAGCTCGGCGACCTGCACCAGGTTGCGCAGCTCCAGCAGATCGTTGGTGACGGTGAAATTGCTGTAGTACTCGGTGATCTCGTGCTGCAGCAGCTCCACGCGCCGGCGCGCCCGCGCCAGGCGCTTGTCGGTGCGCACAATACCGACATAGTCCCACATGAAGTGACGCAGCTCGTCCCAGTTGTGGCTGACCACGACTTCCTCGTCGGAGTCGGTGACCTTGGACTCATCCCACTCCGGCAATTCCGGCGGCATCGGTATGCTGTCGAGCCCGGCATCAATGTCGGCGGCCGCGGCGCTGGCGAACACCAGGCATTCCAGCAGCGAATTGCTGGCCATGCGATTGGCGCCGTGCAGGCCGGTACAGGCCGACTCGCCGACCACGTACAGGCCGTCGACATCGCTGTGACCCTTGAGATCCACCTGCACGCCGCCGCAGGTGTAGTGCGCGGCAGGCACCACCGGTATCGGTTCGCGGGTGATGTCGATGCCGAACTCGAGGCAGCGCTGGTGAACGGTCGGGAAATGTTCCCTGATGAACGCCGCGGGCTTGTGCGAGATGTCCAGCAGCACGTGATCGTAGCCCAGGCGCTTCATTTCGTGGTCGATGGCGCGCGCCACGATATCGCGCGGCGCCAGTTCGGCGCGGGCGTCGAAACGCTGCATGAAGGGCTTGCCATCGGGCAGCAGCAGCTTGCCGCCCTCGCCGCGCACCGCCTCGGTGATCAGAAACGATTTGGCCTGGGGGTGATACAGGCAGGTGGGGTGGAACTGGTTGAACTCCATGTTCGCTACCCGGCAACCGGCGCGCCAGGCCATGGCGATGCCGTCGCCGGTCGCGGTGTCGGGGTTGCTGGTATAGCGGTAGACCTTGCTGGCGCCGCCGGTGGCCAGCACCACGGCGCGCGCGCGGAATACCTCCACCCGGTGATTGTCGCGATCCAGGACATAGGCGCCCAGGCAGCGGTTGTCCTGCCGCTGCAGGCGTTCGGCGGTTATCAGGTCGATGGCGATGTGCTGCTCGAACAGGTCGATGTTGTCGCGCGCGCGCACGGCGTCCACCAGGCTGGTCTCCAGCGCCATGCCGGTGGCATCGGCGGCATGGATGACGCGCCGGTGCTGGTGGCCGCCTTCGCGGGTCAGGTGAAAACTGTTGCCGCCGCGGGCGTCCTTGCGCGTGAAGGGCACGCCCAGGTCGATCAGCCACTGCACCGCATCCGGTCCGTGCTCGACGGTGTAACGCACGACTTCCGGTTTGCACAGACCGGCCCCGGCTTCCATGGTGTCGTTGACATGGGATTCGATGGAATCCTCGCGATCCAGCACCGCGGAGATGCCGCCCTGGGCGTACCAGGTGTTGCCTTCCTGCAGCGGGCCCTTCGACAGCACCGCGATACGCGCGCGTGCCGGCAGCCGCAGTGCCAGTGTCAGCCCCGCGGCGCCGCTGCCGACGATCAGGACATCGTATTGATGTTGGGTGTGCATCTTCTGTCTCCGGGTCCCTGGTGGCCGGATTCCGCGGAATCGGGTATCGTTCTCGCCGCGCGGCGCCTCGGGCCGAAGGGGGAAGAACCGGTTAACCTGTTCAGATTAAAGTGCTTTGTATAGAAACTCTACTCCAATTCCTGGCCGCTGGCGAACTCCGGGCGGCTGCACCGGTCTATTGCAGGCATGCAGGCTCTCCGGGACACGCAGAGGTTGACCCGGATGGGTGACAGTAAACTGGATCAGGAACTGGTCGAGCGCGTGCAGAACGGCGAAAAAGCCGCGTTCGACATCCTGGTGCGCAAGTATGAGCACAAGCTGGCCAATGTCATCAGCCGCTATATCCGTGATTCCAGCGAAGTCCTGGATGTGGCGCAGGAAGCCTTTATCAAGGCTTACCGGGCGCTGCCGAACTTCCGCGGCGAAAGCGCCTTCTATACCTGGCTGTACCGGATCGCCATCAATACGGCGAAGAACCACCTGGTAGCGGCCAGCCGGCGACCTCCGAGCGAAGACGTGGACAGCCAGGATGCGGAACAATTCGAAGGCGGGTCGGGTCTGAAGGAATACGCGACGCCCGAACGGCTGGCGTTGCAGGATGAGCTGGCAGGCGTTATCCAGGCGGCCATCGACGAATTGCCTGAAGAGTTGCGCGCCGCGATCGTGCTGCGCGAACTGGACGGTCTCAGCTACGAAGAGATCGCAAGTGCCATGGAATGTCCCATCGGCACCGTGCGATCGAGAATTTTCCGGGCCCGGGATGCAATCGACAAGCGCATCAGGCCCCTGCTGGATGCCACAGATACGGGTAGAGAAATATGAGTGACGAAATCCGCGAACAGGTGTCGGCATTGCTGGACGATGAGCTCAGCGCCGACGAAAGACCGTTGTTGCTGGCGCGTTTGCAGCGTGACGCGGAACTCGCCGAGTGCCTGGGACGCTACGAGCTGATCGGCGAAGTGATGCGCGGCGGTGGCAACAGCGCCGCCCTCGGTATCGCGCGACAGGTGCAGACGGCGCTGGCGGATGAACAACCCCTGGCGGCCGGCAAGAGCGTTGCCGCACGCCGGGCCCTGGCGCTGTGGAAGCCGGTGGCAGGCATCGCCGTCGCCGCTTCGGTGGCGCTGGTGGCGATTCTCACCGTCACGTCAGTGCGCGACAATGCGCCCGACCCGGTGCCCGCGATGGCGGTGGTCGACAGCAAGGCCCCGCTGGTCGCTGAAGCGGCATCCGGCGGCGAACTGCAGTGGAACCGCATCGAACCCCGGATCGACAAGCGTTTGTCCGGCTACCTGGTCAATCACAACGAATATGCCGCCAACCGCGGTGTGCAGGGCGTCATGCCTTACGTGCGCATTGTAGGTTTCGAAAACAGCCAGCAATGACGTCGGCGTTCGCCTCCATTGTCATTGTGTTGCTGACCACCGGCACAGCCACGGCGGAATCCGGCGCGCGCGAATGGCTGGAGCGCATGTCGCGCGCATCGCAATCCCTGAACTACGAGGGCACTTTTGTCTACCAGCACCAGGGGCGGCTGGAAGCGATGCATATCGTGCACGCCATGGATGCCGACGGCGAGCGCGAGCGCCTGCTGTCGCTGACCGGGCCGGAACGCGAAGTGCTGCGCGACAACCAGGTGGTCACCTGTATTCTCGGCGATCGCCGTTCCGTGGTGGTGAACCGGAGCCGGCCGCGCAGCCCGTTCCCGGGCAGTTTTCCGAAAGAACTCATGGCGCTGGAAAAACACTACAGTTTCGACGTCTCGGGCGAAGACCGCGTTGCCGGCCTGAGCTGCCGCGTGGTGGTGCTCAAGCCGCGTGATGCGTTCCGTTACGGGCGCCGCCTGTGCGTCCACGAAGACAGCCACCTGCTGTTGCGTTCCGAGGTCACCGGTCCACACGACAAACCCATCGAACAGATCATGTTCACCTCGGTGCGTTTTCCGGAAAAGATTTCCAGCGAAGAGCTGTTGCCGGCGCTGAACGGCAGCAATTTCACCTGGAAACGCGAGCCCGAGCAACAACCGCAAGCCGCGCAAGCCGCCACCGACTCACGCTGGGATGTGCGCCATGTGCCCGAGGGATTCATGCTGGTCGATCACAGCTGGCACCGGCTCTCGGAGCAGGAGCCCGGTGTCGAGCACTGGGTCTACAGTGACGGCCTGGCCAGCGTGTCGGTGTACGTGGAGGAGTCGCCGAAAGATCACGACTCCTATAGCGGCATCTCGCACCGCGGCGCGCTGAACGCCTTCGGCACCATGGTCGGTGGCTACTACGTGACGGTGATCGGCGAAGTGCCGGCGCGCACCGTCGAGATGATCGGCAAATCGGTACAGATGCGTTGATCAGATACGCTCATGCTTGAAGAAAAGGCACGGGTTGTGGCGATTGACGGCAGCGACGTCTGGATCGAGACGCAACGCCGCTCCAGCTGCGGGTCCTGTTCGGCGCAGGGCGCCTGCGGCACTTCGGTCCTGTCGAAGGTCATGGGACAGCGGCGCAGCCGCATGCGCGTATTGTCGGATATCCCCCTCAGGGTCGGCGACGAAGTGGTGATCGGCATCCGCGAACAGGCCCTGATCCACGGGTCGCTCGCCGTATATGCGGTGCCGATTGTGCTATTGTTGCTCGGCGCGCTGACAGGCCGGCTGGGCGCGGAAAAGTGGCTGTGGAGCAACGCCGAAGCGGCCAGCGTCATTCTCGGGGTCGCAGGATTCGCGGCCGGTTTGCTGTGGGTGAGGCGGTTCACGGGTCGCATCAGGAACGACGGGCGGTTTCAGCCCGTGGTGTTGCGCCGGACCAGTTCGCCGGATTTAATCGCGATCAAGTGAAACAGGAGTGTCTATGACCTTGTTAAAGAATATGGGGCTGATGGTTGTCTGCCTTGCCGTCGTGCTGACAGGAACGGCAAACGCCCAGGCCCGTTCGTTGCCGGATTTCACCGAGCTGGTGGAAAAAAGCGGCGAAGCGGTGGTGAATATCAGCACCACCCAGAAAGTAACGACCGGCTCCATGCAGCTGCCGGAAGGGATCGAAATTCCCGATCTGCCGGAAGGCTCACCGTTCGGCGACCTGTTCAGGCATTTCTTCGGCGAACCGGCGCAGGGCAACGGCATACCGCAGGAACGCGAAGCCAAGTCGCTGGGTTCCGGGTTCATCATTTCCAGGGACGGCTACATCCTCACCAATAACCACGTGGTCAAGGATGCCGAAGAGATCATCGTGCGCCTCGAAGACCGCCGCGAACTGAAGGCCGAAGTCATCGGCACCGACGAACGCAGCGATATCGCGCTGGTGAAGATCGACGCCGACAACCTGCCGGTGGCCAGGGTCGGCAGAGCCGAGGACCTGAAAGTCGGCGAATGGGTGCTGGCCATCGGTTCGCCGTTCGGCTTCGACCGCTCGGCCACCGCCGGCATCGTCAGCGCCAAGGGCCGCGCCCTGCCGCGCGAGAACTATGTGCCGTTCATCCAGACCGACGTGGCGATCAACCCCGGCAACTCGGGCGGACCGCTGTTCAACCTGGACGGCGAAGTGGTGGGCGTGAATTCGCAGATCTACAGCCGCACCGGCGGCTACATGGGCCTGTCGTTCGCCATTCCGATCGAGGTCGCCATGGAAGTGGCGCAGCAGCTCAAGGAACACGGCAAGGTCAAGCGCGGCTGGCTGGGTGTGCTGATCCAGGATGTCACGCTGGAACTCGCCGAATCGTTCGGCATGAACAAGCCGCAGGGAGCGCTGGTCGCCAAGGTTCTGCCTGACAGCCCGGCCGCCGCGGCGAAGCTGCAGGTCGGCGACATCATCCTGTCGTTCAATGACAAGGAAGTGGAGCAATCCTCGAGTCTGCCGCCGGTGGTGGGCAGAACACCGGTTGGCAAAAAAGTGCCGGTCACGGTAATGCGCGACGGTCGCCGCCAGACGCTGTCGGTGGTGCTGGGCGAACTGCCCGAGAAGGATCAGCAGATCGCCAGGGCCGAGACAAGCAAGACCACCATGGATAACCGTATCGGTATCCAGGTGGCCGACCTGACCGAAGCGCAGCGCAAGGAACTGGACCTGGAAGCCGGCGTGCTGGTGGAACAGGTCGGTGAAGGCGCGGCGGCCATCGCCGGCATACGCCAGGGCGACGTCATCGTGCGCATCGACAATCAGCCGGTCGAAAATGTCGAGGCGTTCGAGGCCATGGTCGAGAAGCTGCCCGCCGGCAAGTCGGTGGCGGTGCTGGTGCAGCGCCGCGGCGGGCCGATCTTCATGGCGATGAAGGTTCCCGAAAAGCAGTGACGCAGGAAGCGGTGGCGCTGACGCTGTTCTATCGCGAAGGTTGCCATTTGTGTGAGTCGATGCTGCAGGCCCTGCGGGGCCTGCAGCCACGTCTGGGCTTCGAACTGCGGCTGTGTGACATCGACCGCGACCCGGTGCTGGCGCAGCGCTATGACGAATGGGTGCCGGTGCTGTGCCTCGGCGAACGGGAAATCTGCCACTATCACCTGGACGAAGCGGCGCTGCTGGAGGCGCTGCGCCGTGCGTCCCCCGCCGCAGCGGACCCCCTGTCCGGTAGGTCAACCCGCCAATAGCGTGTATACTCCGGCACCGGTTTCGGGACCTTTTCCGTTGGTCTTTTGCGTGGCGCCAGAGAGGCGCCATTTTGATTTTTATATCAGGTAGTTAACTTTGTCGCGTACCGATCTGTCCCACATCCGCAATTTCTCGATTATCGCGCATATCGATCACGGCAAATCCACGCTGGCGGACCGCTTTATCCAGATCTGCGGCGGTCTCGCCGAGCGTGAAATGGCCGAGCAGGTGCTCGATTCCATGGACCTGGAACGCGAACGCGGCATCACCATCAAGGCGCAGTGCGTGTCGCTGCCGTATACCGCGGACGACGGTGAGAGCTACGTGCTGAACTTCATCGACACGCCCGGACACGTGGATTTTTCCTATGAAGTGTCGCGGTCGCTGTCGGCCTGTGAAGGCGCGCTGCTGGTGGTGGACGCCGCGCAGGGCGTGGAGGCGCAGAGTGTGGCCAACTGCTACACCGCCATCGAGCAGGGACTCGAAGTGGTGCCGGTGCTGAACAAGATCGATCTGCCGTCGGCGGAGCCGGAACGCGTCAAGCAGGAAATCGGCGATATCATCGGTATCGATGCAGCGGACGCCGTCGAGGTCAGCGCCAAGACCGGCGTCGGTGTGCACGAACTGCTGGAACAACTGGTGCGGCGCATTCCGCCGCCGCAGGGCGACCCCGATGCGCCGCTGCAGGCGTTGATCATCGATTCCTGGTTCGACAACTACGTCGGCGTCATTTCGCTGGTGCGGGTCATGCAGGGCACGCTGCGGCGC
This sequence comes from Thiogranum sp., assembly GCA_024102665.1. Taxonomy (GTDB): domain Bacteria; phylum Pseudomonadota; class Gammaproteobacteria; order DSM-19610; family DSM-19610; genus Thiogranum. Next base: position 7,804 of record JAGFJP010000170.1, read on the forward strand.
CGGCAGAAAATCCGTGTCATGAACGCCAGACGCGAGTTCCAGTCCGAGAAAGTCGGCATCTTCACGCCGCGCCGCGAAGACCGCGAGCTGCTCAAGGCCGGCGACGTCGGCTTCGTGATCGCCGGCATCAAGGAAATCGACGGCGCCCCGGTGGGCGACACCATCACCCTGGCGGATCGCCCCGCCGACAAGCCGCTGCCGGGATTCCAGAAAGTGCAGCCGCGCGTGTTCGCCGGCCTGTACCCGATTGTTTCCGACGACTACGAAGACCTGCGCGACGCGCTGCAGAAACTGCGCCTCAACGATGCCTCGCTGCACTTCGAACCGGAGACCTCGCAGGCGCTCGGTTTCGGTTTCCGCTGCGGTTTTCTCGGCATGCTGCACATGGAAATCGTCCAGGAACGCCTGGAGCGCGAATACAACCTGGACCTGATTACCACGGCGCCGACCGTGGTCTACGAAATACTCGATACCAAGGGCGAAGTGCTGCAGATCGATAATCCGGCCAGCATGCCGCCGGTGAACCAGATCGCCGAAATCCGCGAGCCGATCATTCTCGCCAATATCCTCGTGCCGCAGGACTACCTGGGCGCGGTGATGGGCCTGTGCATCGAAAAACGCGGCGTGCAGCGGCGCATCCAGTACATGGGCAACCAGGTATCCTTGAGCTATGAAATGCCGCTCAGCGAAGTGGTGCTGGATTTCTTCGATCGCCTGAAATCGGTGAGCCGCGGTTACGCGTCGTTCGATTATTCGCTGGAGCGTTTCCAGGCCGCCTCGCTGGTCAAGCTCGATGTGCTCATCAACGGCGAACGCGTGGACGCCCTGTCCGTTATCGTGCACCGCGATTTCGCGCAGAGCCGCGGCCGCGATCTCGCCGATCGCATGAAGGAGATCATTCCGCGGCAGATGTTCGACGTGGCGATACAGGCCGCGATCGGATCGCAGATTATCGCGCGCACCACGGTCAAGGCCTTGCGCAAGAACGTCACGGCCAAGTGTTACGGCGGCGATATCACCCGCAAGCGCAAGTTGCTGGAGAAGCAGAAAGCGGGTAAAAAACGCATGAAACAGTTCGGCAAGGTCGAAATACCCCAGGAAGCGTTCCTGGCGGTGCTGCAAGTCGGGAAGAAATGAGATGAACCTGGATTTTCCAACCATACTGGTGACGGCGACCCTGCTGACGGGGCTGTTGTGGCTCGCCGACGCCCTGTTATGGGCGCCCAAACGCCGGCAACAGGCCGCCGCGCTGAGCGCCGGCGGCGGCAACGCCGACCCGGAGCGCATCGCCGCGGCGCTGAAAGAGCCGACCGTGGTGGAGTACGCCAAATCGTTTTTCCCGGTGATTCTGGCGGTGTTGCTGTTGCGTTCGTTTCTGGTGGAACCGTTTCGTATTCCGTCGGGCTCCATGATGCCGACCCTGCTGGTGGGCGATTTCATCCTGGTGAACAAGTACGCCTACGGCATTCGCCTGCCGGTCATCAACGCCAAGGTCCTGGACCTCGGCAGTCCGCAACGCGGCGACGTGGTGGTGTTCCGTTTCCCGAAGGACCCGCATGTCGATTACATCAAAAGGGTGGTGGGCGTGCCCGGCGATCACGTGGTTTACAAGAACAAGACACTGTACGTGAACGGCGAAAAAGTGCCGCAGATACCCGCCGGGACTTACATGGGGACCGGATCGGGCCTGTCGATGTCGGGCGCCGACCGGCGCCGTGAAGCCCTGGGCGCCGTGGAACATGATATTCTCGTGGCGCCCGGCGCTCACGGGGTAACGGCCGATGTGGTGGTGCCGCCGGGGCACTACTTCGTCATGGGGGACAATCGTGACAACAGCAATGACAGCCGCTACTGGGGTTTCGTGCCCGACGAGAACCTGGTCGGTCGCGCCTTCATGATCTGGATGAACTGGGATTCCGCGGCCGGCGGCGTGGCCTGGGATCGCATCGGTGACACCATACAATAGGAGACACATCGATGAACGACATACGGCACCACCAACGGGGAATGACGGCAATCGGCTGGATGCTGGTGCTGGGTCTGATTGCCTTCTTCACCCTGATCACCCTGCGCCTGGTTCCCCTGTACATCGAGTTCGGCAAAGTCGCCTCGGTGCTGGAGGCGCTGCCCAATGAGAGCGGAATCCAGGGCATGCCACGCAGCGAAATCATCACGATTGTCACCAAGCGTTTCGATGTCAACGACGTCCGCAATGTGGATCCGAAACTGGTCAAGGTCAGCAAGGACAAGGGCAAAACCGTCATCAGCATCGCATACGAGCGTCGTGAACACCTGGTCAGCAATGTCGACGTGGTGGCCTCTTTCGAAAAGCAAGTCGAGGTGCCGGCGCGTTGACCCGCTCGCTGGACGCACTGGGCCGCGCCCTCGGTTACCGATTCAACAATGCGGAGTTGCTGGAAGCGGCGGTCACGCATCGCAGCGCGGGCAGCCGCAACAACGAGCGCCTGGAATTTCTCGGCGACGCTGTTCTGGGTTACGTGATTGCCGAATGGCTGTTCGAACATTTCCCGGACGCGCCGGAAGGCCAGCTGAGCCGGCTGCGCGCGACGCTGGTCAAGCGTGAATCGCTGGCATCCATCGCCCGCGAATTGCAACTGGGGGACTATCTGCGCCTGGGTTCCGGCGAACTGAAAAGCGGCGGTTTCCGCCGTGATTCGATCCTCTCCGACGCCTTCGAGGCGATCCTCGGCGCCATGGTTCTGGACAGTGATTCGGGGCTCGATGCCAGCCGCGCCTGTATTTACCGGTTTTTTGCCGACCGCATGGCGCAGTTGTCTGCGGTCGATGAACTCAAGGACCCCAAGACCCTCCTGCAGGAATACCTGCAATCGCACAAGCTGGAGCTGCCGGCCTATGATGTGCTGGAAGTGACCGGCAAGGCGCACGACCAGTACTTTGTCGTGGAATGCCGGGTCGGCGGTATCCCCGAGCCGGCCCGCGGCGAAGGTCGCAGCCGGCGCCGCGCCGAACAGTGCGCCGCCCAGGCGATGCTGGCGCAGCTCGAAAACACGGTTTGATGCAAACATGACAGATCAGCAGTATCGATGCGGCTATGTGGCGCTGGTGGGGCGGCCGAATGTCGGCAAGTCGACCATCCTCAACCGCCTGGTGGGGCAGAAAATCAGCATCACCTCGCGACGGCCGCAGACCACCCGCCACCGCATCCTCGGCATCAGAACGGACGATCAGGCACAGCTGATTTTTGTCGATACGCCCGGCCTGCACAGCCGCCAGCCGCGCGCCATGAACCGCTATCTCAACCGCGCGGCGACTGACAGCCTGCGCGATGTCGATGTGGTGCTGTTCGTGGTCGAGGGCACGCGCTGGAACGAGGACGACGACTGGGTGCTGGAAAAGCTGAAAGCCGTGTCCTGTCCGGTGATTCTCGTCGTCAACAAGACCGACCGTGTCGAAGACAAGGAGACACTGTTGCCCTGGCTGCAGCAGCTGGCGGCGAAGCGCGACTTCGCCGAACTGATCCCGGTATGCGCGCGCAGCGGCGACAACCTGGACGCGCTGGAGGCCGCGGTGCGCAAACGCCTGCCGCAATCGCCGCCGTTTTTTCCCGAAGACCAGGTCACCGATCGCAGCGAACGCTTCCTGGCCGCGGAACTGGTGCGCGAGAAACTGTTCCGCAAGCTGGGCGAGGAAATCCCCTACGGCCTCACGGTGGAGATCGAGAGCTTCAAGACCGAGGGTGAAACGCTGCACATTCACGCGCTCATCTGGGTGGAGAAAAGCGGCCACAAACCCATCGTCATCGGTAAGAACGGCGCCCTGCTCAAGGCGGTCGGCCAGGAGGCGCGCGAAGACATGCAGAAAGCCTTCGACCGCAAGGTGTTTCTGCGCCTGTGGGTCAAGGTCAAAGAGGGATGGGCGGACGATGAACGGGCGTTGCGCAGCCTCGGTTACCAGGATACCTGATGAAGATTTCCGCGCGCGCCCGGCGTCGCGATTGACCGGCTTGCCATGAGCGCAGCCGCGCACGTTCAACTGGTTCCCGCCTATGTACTGCACCAGCGTCCCTATCGCGAAAGCAGCGCGCTGCTGGAGGTATTCGCCGAATCGCACGGCAGGGTGGGACTGGTGGCGCGCGGGGTGCGCTCGCCGAAATCCCGCCAGCGCGGCGATCTGCAGCCCTTCCGGCCCTTGCGCCTGTCGTGGAGCGGGCGCGGCGAACTGGGCACCTTGACCGGGGTGGAGGCCGATGGCGCCGCGCCGCTGCTGCAGGGCACGCGCCTGTACAGCGCCTTTTACCTGAATGAACTGCTGGTGCGGCTGCTGGCACGGCAGGATCCGCATCCACAGTTGTATGCCCTGTACCGCGCCAGTCTCGAACAGCTCGGCGCCGCCGTCGACATCGAACCGGTGTTGCGCATTTTCGAAAAACGCCTGCTGGAAGAACTCGGCTACGGCCTGTTGCTCGACTGCGAAGCGCAACACGGCGAAGCGGTTCGCCCCGAACTTTATTATGACTACCACCTCGAGTCCGGTCCGGTGCCGGCGGCGGGCGCCGATGCGCGCGGCTTCGTCTTCCACGGCGCCAGCCTGCTGGCGCTGGCGCGCGAAGAGCTGACCACGCCGGCGGTTTTGCAGGACGCCAAGCGTCTGATACGCTCTGCGCTGAATCTCTACCTCGGCAACAAACCGCTGAAGTCGCGCGAGCTGTTTACGGCGAACAAAAAGCCCGGCGGCGCGGCAGGCGACGGGTCCTGATCGCGACCCGTCGCACAGCCACTGACTGTTTGGGAAAACCGCGATGCGTTCCATTCTGCTCGGCGTCAATATCGATCATGTCGCGACCCTGCGCCAGGCGCGCGGCACCCGTTACCCGGATCCGGTGCAGGCGGCGATCGAATCCGAACAGGCCGGCGCCGACAGCATCACCCTGCACCTGCGCGAAGACCGCCGTCATATCCAGGACCGCGACGTGGAGATGCTCAGGGATATTCTGGAAACGCGCATGAACCTGGAAATGGCCGTGACCGAAGAGATGCTGGCGTTCGCCTGCAGGATACAGCCCGCCGACTGCTGCCTGGTGCCCGAGAAGCGCGAGGAGCTGACCACCGAGGGCGGCCTGGATGTGGCGGGCCAGAAAGCGCGCCTGAGCGAGGCCTGCCAGCGCCTGGCGGCGGCGGGCGTGCGCGTATCGCTGTTTATCGATGCCGATCCCGCGCAGGTCGAAGCCTCGCGCGAAGTCGGCGCGCCCTGCATCGAAATCCATACCGGGCGTTTCGCCGATGCCGCCGGCGCGGCGGCGGCCGACGCCGAGTTCCGCCGCATCGCCGACGCCGCGATGCTGGGCGACAGCATCGGCCTGCAGGTCAACGCCGGTCACGGATTGCACTACCACAACGTGCAGCGCATCGCGGCGCTGGCGGCGCTGCGCGAACTCAACATCGGCCACGCCATCATTGCACGCGCCCTGTTCAGCGGCCTGGGCAACGCGGTGCGGGAAATGAAGCGCCTGATGGTCGAGGCCCGCGTGTCGCTGGCGCCCTGAACCCGGCGCCAAGACCAGGATCAGACCGGGCTCTGGTACAGGCAGGGCACGCCGCCGGCGGCCTTGGACTGGTACATGGCCTCGTCGGCGTGGCGGATCAGGGTGACGGCATCGTGACCGTGGTCGGGATAGATGGCGATGCCGAGACTGGCGGAAACGTGCATTTCCTTGCCCAGGACCTGGTAAGGCGTGCGGATCGCCTCCATCAGCTTGGCGGCCGCCGCGCGCGCGTCCTGCGCGTTCTTGATCTGTTCCAGGCAAACGATGAACTCGTCGCCGCCGACGCGCGACACGGTGTCCGATTCGCGCATGGCATCCTGCAGCCGTTTGGCGACCGCCTGTAACAGGCAGTCGCCGGCGATATGCCCGTAAAGATCATTGATGGGTTTGAAATCGTCCAGATCGATGTAGATCACGCCGAGCCTGCGGCGATAGCGTCCGGCGCGCGAAATGCACGCCTTGAGACGGTCGTTGA
>JAGFJP010000172.1 GCA_024102665.1 Thiogranum sp.
GTGGACGGTATGTTCGCCGCGTTTCTGGGTGGCGACGATGGCCGGCTGGTAGTCGCCGGTCGAATCGCTGCCATCGAGCGGACGAATCACCACTGCTGCGGGTTCCCGCGCGAGATACTGCAGACCGACGTCGAAACCCGCGACCGGCTCTGACTCTGTCAGCCAGCGGCACACTGCGACCACCCAGGCAGAAGCCGCGGGACCCGCGCGACGCAAGGCGAACAGTTGTCCGACGTGCGGCTTCAGCCCCTGCGCCCCGCGCCAGCTCACGCACAGGCCCCCGTTGCTGCGGTCATGGCTGCTGCACTGCAACGGTTCAAAGGCCTTGCGGGCAACAGGTTCGGGCGCCGCGCGGCGGCCGACGTCGATAATCTCGTCCTGGCCGGACTTGAGGAACAGGGCGGGGTCGAACGGGCGGCCGTTGTTCAGCACGCAGTAAGCGGCGTCCAGTCCGCCGACCAGTTCGATGCGCGTTACCGCTTCTTCGCGCGCGGCTTTGCGCACGGGACTCGCCTGCCAGTTATTCAGTACTTGCCGCAACGCCATTGCCAGCAGCGATGCAGAAATGTCGTCCGGCAGTTCAAGCGCCCGCGTCGATTTATACTGCTCGAGCTTTTTGATGTCCGCAGGCATCCTCGCCATCAGCGCCGCCGGATTCAGAAACAGCGGCGCGATATCGGCTTCCCCGCTGGTGTGTCCGGCGTTGTGCAACGCCAGCAGCTGCGCGCTTTGCGCGTCATCGGGATCGCTTTCAATATCGGCCAGCGCAATGCGCGCGCGGAACCAGCTTTCCAGCGCGCGTATCGCGCCGGCCGGGAGGCGATAGGGATCGGCAAGACGCAGCAGCGCGGTCAGGCGGAACGACTCGTCGATGCCGATGGCGCCGACACCGGGCAGCTCCCCTCGCCAGGATGCGCGACCGGTCTTGCGGGCGTAGCGGTAGATGGCCAGGCATTCATTCCAGAGGGCGTGCGGGGCGCGCTGATAGCCGGCGTAGTAGTGCATCAGCTGCAGTCCCAGCGTATGCACGGCGCCGAGCAATGCGGCGGGCAGGTGCCGCGCTTCCAGCAGGCCGGCTTTTTTGTTGACCAGTTCGTGCAACACGATCTTGTAGCCGAAACCGATGTTCTGGCTCAGCCGTTTCAGCAGTGACTGCAACTGTGCCGCGTCGGCCGGATCGGCCGGCGATGATTCCAGCAGACGCAAGTAGGTGCGCAGGAAATCGCCCAGCATCTCCAGGCGCGCGGCGGGGGCCACCAGCTGCCGGTTCATCAGGCGCAGTTGCTCGTTCAGCAGGCGCGCGGCGCGCTGCATATCCAGGCAGGGCAGATTCTCCAGCCACTCGCGAACCTCGCGCGGCTTGATGCGCTTGCCCCGGTTGTCGTCGTTCTGCGCGGGAATAGTGAGCTGTAGTCCGGACACTGCGGCCTTAATCCGTTGGAATGGCTGCTGTTAGTATCGGACCGATATGATAATTCTGGAATGCGGCGGCGGGGCGCTATGCGCTTGCGACGGGAATCTCCGCGATACGTTTTTTCCACAGCTCAGGCCCGCTGCGGTGAATCGACTCACCCTTGCTGTCGACGGCGACCGTCACCGGCATGTCCTCGACCTCGAACTCGTATACCGCCTCCATGCCGAGTTCCGGGAAGGCGATGACGCGCGCCGAGCGAATGGCGCGCGACACCAGGTAGGCGGCGCCGCCGGTGGCGATCAGGTACACCGCGCCGTGGCGGCGGATGGCGTCGATCGCCGCCGGCCCGCGTTCGGCCTTGCCGATCATGCCGATCAGGCCGGTTTTCTCCAGCAGGGTGTCCGTGAACTTGTCCATGCGCGTGGCGGTCGTGGGGCCCGCCGGTCCGACGGCTTCGTCGCGCACCGGGTCCACCGGTCCGACGTAATAGATAAAGCGGTTGCGGAAATCCAGACCGGCTGGCAGCGGTTCACCTGTGGCGAGACTGTCGACGATGCGCTTGTGCGCGGCATCGCGGCCGGTCAGCAGGCGGCCGCTGAGCAACAGCGTTTCGCCCGGTTTCCAGTCCGCGATGGCAGCCGCATCGAGGTTGTCCAGATTGATCCGCCGTGACTGCGCCGCGCCTTCCCACGGCACGTCGGGCCACGCGTCGAGCGCCGGAGGCGCCGGGAATACCGGCCCGCTGCCGTCCATTTCCAGGTGAATATGCCGGGTGGCCGCGCAGTTGGGGATAATCGCCACCGGCTTGGACGCGGCGTGCGTCGGGTAGTCCAGCACCTTGACGTCCAGCACCGTGGTCAAGCCGCCCAGACCCTGGGCGCCGATACCCAGGGCGTTGACCCTGTCGTAGATTTCCAGGCGCAGTTCCTCGGCACGGTTCGCGGGCCCGCGCTCGCGCAGTTCCTGGATGTCGATCGGCGCCAGCAACGACTGCTTGGCGAGCAGCATGGCTTTCTCCGCGGTACCGCCGATGCCGATGCCCAGAACGCCGGGCGGACACCAGCCGGCGCCCATGCCCGGCAGCTGGTCGACCACCCAGGCCACCAGGTCGTCACTGGGGTTCAAAATGGCAAAACGCGCCTTGTTTTCCGAACCGCCGCCCTTGGCCGCGACAGAGATCGACAGCCGGTCGCCGGGCACCGTTTTCATGTGGATCACCGCCGGGGTGTTGTCCCCGGTATTGAGGCGTTTGCCGGCAGGATCGCTGACAATCGACGCCCGCAACGGATTGGCGGGGTCAAGGTAGGCGCGCCGCACCGCTTCGTTGACCATGGCCTCGACGCCCAGCGCCGCATCCCAGCGCACGTCCATGCCGATTTCCAGGAACACGCTGACGATGCCGGTGTCCTGGCAGATCGGCCGGCGTCCCTCGGCGCACATGCGTGAATTGATCAGGATCTGGGCGATGGCGTCGCGTGCCGCCGGCGATTGCTCGCGCTGCCAGGCGCGATGCATGGCCTGTACGAAATCCAGCGGGTGATAACAGGAGATGTATTGCAGCGCGTTGTGCACCGATTGTATAAAGTCTTCCTGCCGGATTTGCGTCATACGGGATTCCAGGGAAAAGGGAACAATTAGCGTTACCGGTGAGTCTTATATGTGTTATTGCCGCGCGATGCTTGCAATGACCGACAGTTTAATTCCCGGGTGCCTGCGGATAAACCTTTTTTCCCGGACCTGGCTGCACAATCAGGATAATTTTTTCATGCCCGTTTTTGCCGTTGTATTTGCCTTCCTGCTTGCCGGCGCGGTGCGCGCCGAGCCCGTCGACTACAGCCTGCCGGACCTGAAGGGCGTCAGTCATTCGCTTGCCGACTACAAGGGCAAATGGGTGATCGTCAATTACTGGGCGACCTGGTGTCCGCCCTGCCAGGAGGAAATCCCCGACCTGGTCGAGTTTCACGATCGTCACAAAAATGGTGATGCCGTGGTGATCGGCATCAACTTCGAGGACATCGGCAAGGAACAGTTGACGTCGTTTGTCGACTCGTTCCTGATTTCCTATCCGGTCCTGCTTTCCGAGCCGCTGCCGAGCACGCCGCTGGGATCGATACCGGGGCTGCCGACCACTTTCATCATTGCGCCTGACGGTTCGCCGGTGGCGCGCCAGGTCGGCCCGGTGACAGGCAAGCAGCTCGACGACTACATCGAGCGCAAGAGAAAAGAGCTGAACCCGGGTTGAAGTCGATGTTGCGTTATTGGCCGGCAGGCCTGCTGTTACTGTTTGCCGGAGTCGCAAGCGCCGCTGCGCTGCGCGATCCGGAAACCCATTTCTTCAACCAGACCCTCGGTGATTTCCGGGAAGAGCTGCAGATCGCCCGCGACGAGGGCAAGCAGGGGCTGTTGCTGTTTTTCGAAATGGATGACTGTCCGTTCTGCGCGCGCATGAAGCGCGACGTGCTCAACCGTCCCGAGGTGCAGGACTACTACCGCGCGCACTTTCGCATCATCCCGGTGGACATCGAGGGCGATGTGGAGATCACCGATTTTCAGGGCCGCGAGCTGCCGGAAAAGGATTTCGCTTTCCAGATAAACCGCGTCAGGGCGACGCCGGTGTTCCTGTTCTACGATCTCGAGGGCGGGCAGGTCGCGCGTTACACCGGCGCCACCTCGGGCATCGACGAATTTCTCTGGCTGGGCGAATACGTTGTCAACCGGGTCTACAAGGACATGCCGTTCACCCGCTACAAACGCCTTAAACGCAGCCAGGCCGCGCAATGAATCCGCTCCTGTGCCTGTGCGCCGCTGCCGGCGTTGTGTGGTGTTGCGCGGCCGTCGCCGAGCCGCTGCCGCAACCGCTGACCCTGGACTATGCGCTGTCGCTGGCAAGCGCACCGCATCCCGATGTCGAGACGCAGCTTGCCGGACTGGACCTGGCGCTGGCCAGGCAGCAACAGACGGCTGCCGAAAACGCCGTCGATGCGCGCGTGATCGCCGACGGCCGCTGGGTGGAACCGTCAACCCGCGAGGACCGCGATGAAACCGGTGATGTGCACGACAGCTCGCCCAACGATTCGCGCCTGCACCTGGTCATCAGCAAACGCCTTTACGACTTCGGCCAGAGCGACGCGCAGCTGGCGGCGGCCGGCGCCCTGCGCGATGTGCAGCAGCGCCGCCTCGAAGCCCTGCAGGGCAAGCGCCGTCTGCAGATCATGCGCAGTTACTTCGATGTGTTGCTGGCCGACCTGGCGTTCGCCGAGGCGGACGAAGCCATGGCCATCGAGTATGTGCGCTTCGATCGCCTGCGCGAGCGCAATGCGCTGAAGCAGGTCTCCGACGTGGAAGTGGCGCAGCAGGAATTCAGCTACCAGCGCATGCGGCTGGAACGCTACAAGGCCGACGCGCGGCGGCGCACCTCGCGCGCGCAACTCGCCGAGGTGCTGGGGCGGCCCGGTGAACTGCCCGGCGATCTGCTGGAACCGGCGTTCGCGGAACTGCCCGAAACGCCGGACCCGGAAACCTGGATGGAACAGGCGCTGCAGGCCAACCCGCTCCTGCTGGCATTGCGCGCCGAAGCGGAGGCGGCGCGCGAACACCTGCGCGCGGCGCGTTACGCCAACCGGCCGGTGCTGAGCGGCGAGCTGAGCGCCTCCGACTATGCGCGCGAGTTCGCCAGCCGCGACCGCTACCGCGCCGCCGTGAAGCTGGATGTGCCGTTGTATACCGGGGGGCGCGTGGA
>JAGFJP010000007.1 GCA_024102665.1 Thiogranum sp.
GCGGCCATGACGGCCAGCGGCGACAGGAACAGGCAGGCCATTAACAGATTGCGCAGTGTTTTCATAACATCCTCCTTGAGTGATTGGTATCCGGGCTTCCGGATTTCCCGGTTGCAGTTTTGATTTGCCGGTCAAAACCAGCCCGCATTTCTCACCGCCCTTCTACTGCGACGGCCCAATGGCACGCCCTGTCGGGCTTTCGCTCGGTCGGCGTGCTCGACATAGTGTCGACTATGCCTGCGCGCACCTCGGTCGCGAAAGCCCGCCATGCCGCACCCTTGAACCGTCTCCCGACGAATGGCGGTGAGAAATGCGGGCTGGCTGAATCATACCGTCGCAACGGCCAACCTCAATTAGGTGTTTTCTGATTCTTGTGTAGGTAATTTCGTACGCGTGTACGTTTTAGCTTACGTCGCGCTTAGGCAATGGCCGCCTGGATCTCGGCATTGATAGCTGCCAGCGCCGCCACCGGATCCGCGGCCCGGGTGACGGGACGACCGATGACCAGGTAATGCGCGCCGTCGCGTACCGCCGCGCCGGGAGTCATCACGCGGGTCTGGTCATCCAGCGCCGCGCCCTGAGGCCTGACGCCCGGCGTCACAAGCGTGAAACCGCTGCCGAACCGGTCGCGCAACACTGACGCTTCCCTCGGCGAACACACGACACCGTCCAGACCAGCCTTCTGCGCCAGCGCAGCGAGCCGCAGCACCTGTTGCTCCGGCGTGACGTCGATACCGGTCTCGCGCAAATCCTCTGCGCTCATGCTGGTCAGCACGGTTACGCCGATCAGCAACGGGCGTTGATCTGCGGACGCATCCAGCGCTTCCCTGGCCGCGGCCATCATCTTGAGTCCGCCCGAGGTATGCACATTGATCATCCAGGCACCCAGCGACGCGGCGGCGCTGCAGGCCTGCGCCACGGTATTGGGAATATCATGGAATTTCAGGTCGAGGAAAACATCGTGGCCCTGTTCGACGAAGGCACGCACCAGCGTCGGCCCTTCGCGCGTGAACAACTCTTTGCCGATCTTCAGACGGCAGGTGCCGGGCGTCAGCCGCGCCACGAACTGCCTCGCCTGCTCGCCGTCGGGAAAATCCAGCGCCACAATGACGCGGGGGTTATCGCTGGTCTTGTTCATGTTTCGCTTCCTGCCTGTATTGGCTTGACGCTGCTCCAGCACCGGCAACCCGGGCACTGCCAGAACAACTTTCTGCTGCTGAATCCGCACTTTTCGCAACCATAGCGCGTTCGTCGATCGAGCGACGATTGTACGGGGCTTTCAAGGATGCTGTCGCGCGAACCGGAGAGCTGCGCATGCCGTTGCACAAGGCCGCTGGCATAGTCTTCCCAGGCGGCGGTTTCACCGGCCTGCTCAAAGCAGCTGCGGATTTCCCCCAGCACTTCCGGCAGCAACGCACTGTTCTGCTGCTCCACCGTCATCCAGGCTTCGATCGCGGCATGCAGTTCGCCCGCGCGCCGCAGGCATTGTGCCTTGAGCAGCGTGGCCCGCACGCATCCGGCGTCCTGTTCCAGCGCCTTTTGCGCCAATGCGGATGCCTCGGCGGTATCCTGGCGTTGCAGCGCTGTTTCGCCCAGTTCGCAATAATACTGCGCAATCCGCGGCTTCCAGGTTTCAGGCTCGCCGGCCGCCAGCCGCTCGGCGCTCGCGATAGCCTGCCGCCATTCCTGTTCCTGTTGATACAGGTCCACCAGGTGCTGGCAGGCGTCGCCGGACAATCTGCTGTCGTCCAGCAGTCGCAGAAACAGTTTTTCGGCACGATCCAGCAGGCCTGCCCGCAGAAAATCGCGGCCCAGTTCCAGCGTGGCCTGCGCCCGCAACGGCGCGCTGAGTCGGGAACGCGCGATGATGTTCTGGTGCACCCGTATGGCGCGATCGGTCTCGCCCCGCCGGCGAAACAGGCTGCCGAGGGCGAGGTGAAGCTCGACCGTATCCGGATCGACCTCCACCATTCGCACCAGCACTTCGGTGGCCTTGTCCGGCTCTTCGTTGAGGAGGTAATTCAGCCCCTGCCCGTAGGCCGAGTTCAGTACCGCCTTGGAACTGGCGTGACGTTTCTTCTGACTGTACTGCGCCGCCCACCATCCCGACGCCGCCGCCAGCGGCAGCAGCAACCAGAACCAGGCTTGCATTTCGATACAGCGAACCCCTTATTTCTTCGCCGGCAGAATCTGCAATTCGTCAGCGGCCTTTTCGGCGCGATGCAGTTTTCTGCGCAGGCTTGCCACCTGGGTTTTCAGTCTCAGAATCATGCCCATGCTGACCAGCACACCGATTACGGCGCCGGCCGCAAGGGAAAGCACGACGATCATGGACAGCGGGATTTCCCGATAGCCGAAGTAGTAATTGAGGGGTACGGTTTCCGCGTTCAGAACCGCGAAAGACAAACCGAGAACGATCAAAACGATCAATAAGAGAAATCCGGCCAGGCGCGCCATTTCCGCCCCTTGTACATGTCGCCTAAGGAACGGTAATTATGTGGGGTTTGCCGGCGGGCGGCAATTGCCTGTTAGAACAGACCGCCTTCGCCTGAAGACGCCTGGCTGCCGACACCCGACATCGAGCCGGATTCAGAGTCTTCACTTCTGTTTTCGGGAAAATCCACGCGTTCGCGCAGTTCCTTGCCGGGTTTGAAATGGGGTACGTACTTGGCCGCCAGCGCGACCGCTTCTCCGGTCTTGGGGTTGCGGCCCATCCGTGGCGGGCGATAGTGCAGGGAAAAACTGCCGAAACCGCGAATCTCGATCCGGTTACCCGTCGACAGGGACTGACTCATCTGTTCGATAAGACTTTTGACCGCCAGTTCCACGTCCTTATGATTCAGATGACTGTTTTTAGCCGCGAGTATTTCGATTAACTCAGACTTTGTCATGATGCCGTCCCCGGTTGGTTGGGGAGGCCGGATGGCCTCCCCTGAACCTCAAAACAAGTATAAACCAACTTACTGATTAGTCTCCACTATTCTCTAATTGTTCCTTCAGCACATCGCCCAGCTTGGTACTCGTGGTACCGGCGCCCCGGGTGTAGTCCTTCATCGCCGCGGCTTCCTCGTCGCTGTCCTTGGCCTTGATCGACAGGGCAATGGTGCGGGTCTTGCGGTCGACACCGATATACTTGGCCTCGATCTCCTGACCCACCGTCAACAGGGTGCGGGCATCTTCCACGCGGTCCCGCGCCAGTTCGGATGCGCGAAGGGTTCCTTCCACTCCGTCACCCAGGTCAACGGTCGCCGCTTTCGCGTCGACTTCCCTAATAACGCCCTTAACAATGCTTCCTTTAGCGTGAGCTGCTGAGAAATTAGCGAAAGGATCCTTCTCAAGCTGTTTAACCCCAAGGGAAATTCGCTCGCGCTCGGCATCGACCGACAGCACCACGGCTTCCAGTTCGTCGCCCTTCTTGAAGTCGCGAACGGCCTCTTCGCCTTCCTCATTCCATGAAATATCAGATAGATGGATGAGTCCGTCGATTCCGCCATCGAGTCCGATGAAGATTCCGAAATCGGTAATGGACTTGATGGTGCCCTTGACGTGGTCGCCCTTGTTATGGGTGGCCGAGAATTCCTCCCAGGGATTGGGATGGCACTGCTTCATGCCCAGGGAAATACGCCGGCGTTCTTCGTCGATATCCAGCACCACGACCTCGACTTCCTGGCCGATGTGCACGACCTTGCCGGGGTTGACGTTCTTGTTGGTCCAGTCCATCTCGGACACGTGCACCAGGCCTTCGACACCGTCTTCGATTTCCACGAAACAACCGTAGTCGGCGATGTTGGTCACGGCGCCGAACAGACGGGTGCCCTCCGGGTAACGGCGCGCCAGATCCGCCCACGGATCCTGACCCAGCTGCTTGAGGCCCAGCGAGACGCGATTGCGTTCGCGGTCGAATTTCAGCACCTTGACGTCGATCTCATCGCCGACATTGACGATTTCGGAAGGATGTTTGACGCGCTTCCAGGCCATGTCGGTAATGTGCAGCAGACCGTCGATACCGCCGAGGTCCACGAACACGCCGTAATCGGTAAGGTTCTTGACGATACCCTTGACCTCGGCGCCTTCCTGCAAAGTTTCCAGAAGCTGCTCGCGCTCGGCGCTGTACTCGGACTCGACCACGGCGCGGCGCGATACCACGACGTTGTTGCGACGCTGGTCCAGCTTGATGATCTTGAATTCGAGTTCCTTGCCTTCCAGGTAAGTCGTATCGCGCACCGGGCGCACATCGACCAGGGAACCGGGCAGGAATGCGCGGATGTCTTCGATGTCGACAGTGAAGCCGCCCTTGACCTTGCCGCTGATAACGCCCTTGACGATTTCGCCTTGTTCCGAAGCTTTTTCCAGGCGTGTCCAGACCTGCGCGCGCTTGGCTTTTTCACGCGACAGACGCGTGGCACCGAAACCGTCCTCGACGGCATCAAGTGAAACTTCAACGGCATCGCCGATGGCGACTTCGACTTCACCCATACTGTTGTAAAACTGTTCTATAGGGATGACGCCTTCCGATTTCAGGCCGGCGTTGACGATGACGGAATCCGGCTGGATATCAACGACGGTGCCGGTAACGATCGTACCCGGCCGCATTTCCTTGTTGACCAGGCTTTCTTCAAAGAGTTGTGCAAAACTTTCAGACATGGGTGAAATTTCCTTCCGCGGCGATCAGCCGTCGGCATGAGTAGTTCCGCTCGCCCGGATTCGCGACTGCCGGCGGCGGGTTGAAGTTGAACAAAATCCGGCACCCAACAGGGTGTCAGACCGCGTAACCGGCAAGTATAACTGTATAGTCTTTGGATTTCACGGGTTTAGACGATTTTTAATAAAATCGTGAACGCGCTCGATGGTGGCGGCGATATCCAGCCCGGTGGTATCGATCAATTCGGCGTCTTCGGCAGGCTTCAACGGCGCCACGGATCGGCTGGAATCGCGTTCGTCGCGGGCCTGGATGTCCGCCAGAACGTCTTCGTAATCCAGATCGATTCCGTTTTCTTTCAATTGGTTACATCGTCTTCTTGCACGTTCTTCTGCGCTGGCGGTTAAGAAAATCTTGGCGTTGGCGTCGGGAAAGACGACTGTCCCCATGTCGCGACCGTCGGCAACCAGGCCGGGTTCGGTGCGAAACGCGCGCTGGCGCTTCAGCAACGCTTCGCGCACTGCCGGCAGCACCGCAACCCGGGAAGCGCCCCCGCCCGCGGCCTCGGTGCGGATCTGATCGGTCACATCCTGGTCATCGAGCAGCACCAGGTCGCCTTCCGTCTCGGCAGGAAAACGGATATCCAGTTCCTTGCTCAGGCGCACTAGCCCGGCTTCGTCATCGAGCGCGACGCCGCGCCGGCCCGCCGCCAGGGCCAGCAGGCGATAGAGTGCGCCGCTGTCGAGAAAATGGTAGCCAAGCTGGCGCGCGATGAGGCGACTGATTGTCCCTTTGCCCGATCCGCTGGGGCCGTCGATGGTGATTACCGGAACTGGATGTGTTTCTGCCATGGTGTCATTCCGTCATTGCGAGGATGCCTTGACCCGAAGGGTAAGGTACCCGTAATGAACCCCGAAGGGGTTCTATGGGCGCACGGACGCGCCGATCTCCACACGTTGCAACATCCGCAAGAGATTGCCACGCTGCGCTCGCAATGACACGCGTAAATTGATCATTCACCCACCTCAGCAACAATCGTCAATCCTGCGCCGGCGGCCAGTTCCACGAAGCCCGGAAACGAGGTATTCACGTTGGCACAATCCTGTATCTCGATGGCGGACCGGGCGCGCACGGCCGCCATCGCGAACGACATCGCGATGCGATGGTCGCCGCGGCTGTCGACAACGCCACCATCGGCGACGCCGCCGTCGATGATCATGCCGTCAGGCGTCGCCCGGGCCTGGATGCCCAGCGCCTGCAGACCATCCGCCATAACCTGAATGCGGTCGCTTTCCTTGACCCGCAACTCCTCCGCACCGGTCAGGACGGTACGGCCCTCGGCACAGGCTGCCGCAACGAACAGCACCGGAAACTCATCGATCGCCAGCGGCACCAGTTCGACGGGGATGTCGATACCACGCAGGCGCGCCGAACGCACCCGCAGATCGGCCACCGGCTCGCCGCCGACTTCGCGCCGGTTGAAGATTTCGATATTCGCGCCCATCAGCCGCAGAATATCCAGCACCCCGGTGCGCGTCGGATTGACGCCGACGTGTTCGATGACCAGGTCGGAGCCCGGCGCTATGCTGGCGCCCACCAGGAAGAACGCCGCGGAGGAAATGTCCCCCGGCACGTCGATATCGCATGCCTGCAGCACGCCCCCACCCTCCAGGCAGATGCGCCCCTGATCGACTTCGACTGTGTAGCCCATGCCGCTCAACATACGTTCGGTGTGATCACGCGTCGGCGCCGGTTCGGTGACACAGGTCCGCCCCTCGGCATACAGGCCGGCCAGCAACAGGCAGGATTTGACCTGCGCGCTGGCAACCGGCATGACGTAGTCGATGCCTTTCAATGTCTGCCCGCCGCGGATGCGCAGCGGCGCGGTGCCCTTTTCCGTGGTGACAATCTGCGCGCCCATCGCTGCCAGCGGCTCGGTCACGCGGCGCATCGGGCGGCTCATCAGCGATGCGTCGCCGACCAGTTCGACATCGAAGTCCTGACCGCACAACAACCCCGACAGCAGTCGCATCGATGTCCCGGAGTTACCGAGATCCAGCGCCGCTGCCGGCGCTTTCAATCCGTGCAGTCCGACGCCGTGCACTACCACTCGGCCGTTGTCCGGTCCCTCGATGTCCACTCCCATGGCACGAAACGCGTTGAGTGTCGCAAGGCTGTCCTCGCCTTCCAGAAAACCGCTGATACGGGTGACGCCCTCGGCGATCGCGCCCAGCATGATGGAACGATGGGAGATCGATTTGTCACCAGCGACACGGATGCGTCCCAGCAATGAGCCGCCCGGCTGGACGCGGAAACGAAGACTGTTATTGGCGTGCATTGCACGGTGACCTCATCAAAAAATGACCCGTCGTCATTGCGAGAAACACAGTGACGCGGCAATCTCCGCATGTTGCAGCCTCCGCAGGAGATTGCCGCGCTGCGCTCGCAATGACGGCTTGCCTGCACCAGCGCTCTTTCATTCCGCTGTAGTGCCCGTGGTTACGGTAAACGCATCGCGCGCCGTTTTGGCATCCTGGAAAATCCGCAGAATACTGTCCGCGTCGTGATTGCGTATGGCGCTGCCGAGCACCTGCAGGTCCTGGCCGAAATGATCCAGCATGGCGAGTATCGCGTCGCGATTGGCGATACAGATATCCCGCCACATCACGGGATCGCTGGAGGCGATACGGGTGAAATCCCGGAAACCGCCGGCAGCGTATTCGAATATCTCGCGCTTCTCGCTCATGCGCGCCAGGCTTTCGACCAGGGTGAAGGCAAGGATGTGCGGCAAATGACTGGTCGCGGCGAGCACTTCGTCGTGATGCCCGACATCCATTTCGTTGACAATGGCGCCAGCCGCTTCCCACATGGCGCGCACCCGGGCCGTGGCTGTGGCATCGGTTTCCGGCAGCGGGGTCAGGATCACGCGCCGGCCCTGGTAGAGTTCCGCGAACGACGCTTCCACACCGCTTTGTTCCGTGCCGGCAATCGGGTGGCCTGGCACGAACCAGGGAGGCGTCTGTCCGCAAGCCGCTTGCAGATCTTCGACGACCGCCGCCTTGGCGCTGCCGCCGTCGGTGACGACAGCGCCCGGCGCAAGCACACCGTTGATGGCATCGAACACACCGCGCATGGCGCCGAGCGGGACTGCGACGAATACCATGTCCGCGCCCTGCACAGCCGTCGCGACATCGGTATCGAAGCGATCGATAACACCGAAATCAACGGCTTTCTGCAGATGCGCGGCATTGCGCGAAGCGCCGATGATTTCCCTGACCGCGCCGGCCTTGCGCAGCGCCCGCGCCAGCGAACCTCCGATCAGACCCACACCGATCACGCAGAGCCTCTCGATCACCGGCCCAGCACCTTCGCGAGCGCCGCCAGGCAGCGCTGGTTCTCTTTCTCCAGACCGATGCTGATGCGCAGGAAACCGGGCATGCCGTAGTTGTCCACCGGTCTGACGATCACGCCTTCGCGCAACAGGTTTTCGTACACGGCGCCGGTGTCGGCGCCGACATCGACCGCGACAAAGTTGCCCACCGAGGCAATATAGTCCAGGCCGAGCGCGCGCAGTCCCTGCGTCAGCTGCTTCATGCCCTGGTGATTGATTTCCACGCTCTGGCGCAGATGCTCGTCATCGGCCAGCGCCGCGAGCGCGGCCGCCTGCGCAAGGCTGTTGACGTTAAACGGCTGCCGCACGCGATTCAGCGCATCCGCCAGCCCCGCCTGCGAAACGCCGTAACCGACGCGCAGCGAAGCCAGTCCGTAGGCCTTGGAGAAAGTCCGCGTCACCAGCAGATTGGGATAGTCAGTGACCCACTCCACGGCGTCCGGATAGTCGGGCTCATCGACATATTCGAAATAGGCTTCATCGATGACGACGATTACCTCCGGCGGCGCATTGCGCAGAAAATCCGCCAGCGCGGATCGCGTCAGCCAGGTGCCGGTCGGATTGTTCGGGTTGGCGATGAACACCACGCGCGTGTCGGCGTCGATGGCCGCCAGCATGGCCTCGAGATCATGGCCGAAACGCGGACCGCGGCTGCCGTCGTGGGCTGCCGCCACATTGGCCCGCGCGCCGATCGCCTGGGTGACGATCGGATAGACCGCGAATGCATGCGCCGAAAATACAGCCGCCGACTGCGGCGACAGGAAGGCGCGCGCCACCAGCTCGAGCACGTCATTGGATCCGTTGCCGAGGGTGATGTATTCCGCCGGCACCGCAAGCTTTCGCGCCAGCGCCGCTTTCAGCTCGAAGCCGTTGCCGTCGGGATAACGGGCCAGATCGGCGAACTGCGCCTTGACTGCTTCCAGTACCCGCGCGCTCGGGCCCAGCGGGTTTTCGTTGGACGCCAGCTTGACCGCATTGCGGATGCCGTATTCGCGCTCCAGCTCGCTCAGCGGCTTGCCCGGTGTATAGGGCTTCAGCGCCTGCACACCCGGTGTGCAAAGTTGCAGAATGGATTGGTTCATATCAGCAATGCCGCCGCCGGCATCCGGCGCGGGGCGCTCCCTATAACTCGCATTTCGGGTAGGAACCCAGCACTTTCAGCATCGACGCCTCGGCGCCCAGTTCGCGCAGCGCGGCCGCGACGTTATCGTCCTCGGCGTGGCCTTCGACATCGAGAAAGAACACGTAGTCCCATTTGCTGACCCGCGACGGCCGCGATTCGATACGGGTCATGCTTACGCCGTGCCGGGCGATCGGTTCCAGCAGCGCGTACAGGGCTCCGGCCTTGTTGCGCACCGTCACCATCAGCGATGTCTTGTCGCGCCCGCTGGGCTCCACATACTGGTTGCCGATCACCAGGAAACGCGTGGTGTTGTTCGGGTCGTCCTCGATATTGGCTGCCAGTATTCCCAGCCCGTACATCTCCGCGGCCGCGTCGCTGGCGATTGCGGCAATGGAGTCGTCTTCGGCAGCAAGTCGCGCCGCCTCGGCATTGCTGCTGACGGCAATGCGCTCGGCGTGCGGCAGGTTGGCGTCCAGCCATTCCCGGCACTGCGCCAGCGCCTGCTGGTGGGCGCGCACACTGCGCACTTGCGCGCGATCGGGATTGCCACTCAGCAGCTGGTGATGAATATTCAGTTCCACGTCGCCGCAGATTCTCAGCGGCGAGCGCATGAACATGTCGAGCGTGTGACTGATGACGCCTTCGCTGGAGTTCTCCACCGGCACCACGCCGAAATCGGCGCCGCGCGCTTCGACTTCGCGGAAGATCTCGTCGATCGCCGCCAGCGGTTTCAGAGTAACGGCATGCCCGAACTGCTTGAGCGCCGCTTCCTGGGTGTAGGTGCCTTCCGGGCCCAGGTAGGCGATGGTGAGCGGTTGCTCGAGGGCCAGGCACGCCGACATGATTTCGCGGAACAGCCGCACCATGTCATCGTCAGGCATCGGGCCGCTGTTGCGCTCGCGCACCTGCCTGAGTATCTCGGCCTCGCGCTCCGGGCGGTAGAACACCGTCTCCGCATCGATGTCACGCTTGCACTCGGCCACCTGGCTGGCGAGCGCCGCGCGCTCGTTGAGCAGAGTCTGGATCCGCTCGTCCAGTGCGTCGATGCGCTTGCGCAGTTGCTCCAGTTGCGATTCAGCCATGACTATCCGCCGCGCCTAGAGGACCCGCACCGCCAGCACGCCTTCGGTCGCGGAAATCCGGTCGATGCATGCCTGGCCGACTTCGGATTCGACATCAACCAGCGTATAGGCCAGTTCGCCGCGCGACTTGTTGATCATGTCGACGATGTTCAGGCCGGATTCCGCAAGCGTCGTGGAAATCTGCCCGAGCATGTTTGGCACATTGCGGTTCACCACCGCCAGCCGGAAAGCTTCTCCGTAACGTTTCATGTACACCTTCGGGAAGTTCACCGAGTTGCGCACGTTGCCGTTTTCCAGGTAGTCGCGGATTTCATCGGCAACCATGATGGCGCAGTTGTCTTCGGCCTCGCGGGTCGATGCGCCCAGATGCGGCAGCGTGATCACGCGCGGATGTTCCTTGAGCAGGTTGCTCGGGAAATCGCAGATATAGGCATATACCTTGCCCGCGTCCAGCGCCTTGACAACGGCTTCATCGTCGACAATGCCGTTGCGCGCGAAATTGAGAATGACCACGTTGTCTTTCATGGAACGCAGGCGTTCGGCATTGATCATGTGCCGGGTCGCATCCACCAGCGGCACGTGGAAAGTGACGAAATCGCTGCGCGCCAGCAGGTCCTCGACACCGGTGGCCTGTTCGACGTCGGATGACATCTGCCAGGCGCTCTGCACGGTGATTTCCGGGTCATAGCCGATGACGTGCATGCCCAGCGCATGCGCGGCATTGGCGACCTGCACGCCGATGGCGCCCAGGCCTATGACACCCAGGGTACGCCCCGGCAGTTCCATGCCGGCGAACTGTTTCTTGCCGGCTTCGACCTGCCTGCTGATCTCGGCATCATCGCCCTTGAGTTCGCGCGCGAAACGCCAGCCCTGGCACAGGTTGCGAGCGCCCATCAGCATGCCGGCGAGCACCAGCTCCTTGACAGCATTGGCGTTGGCGCCCGGCGCATTGAACACCGGGATGCCGCGTTTGCTCATGGCGTCGACGGGAATATTGTTGACGCCGGCGCCGGCGCGCCCGATGGCGCGCACCGACGGCGGGATTTCCATGTTGTGCATATTGAAGGAACGCAGCAGGATGGCGTCCGGATGCTGGATCTCCGAGGCGATTTCATAGCGGTCGCGAGGCAGGCGTTCGAGACCGGCGACGGAGATATTGTTCAAGGTGAGAATCTTGTACATGGAAAACCTCAACCCCGGCGTTTTTCGAAATCCGCCATGAACCAGATCAGCGCTTCCACACCCTCTTCCGGCATCGCGTTATAGATGCTGGCGCGCATGCCACCCACCGAACGGTGGCCTTTCAGGGCCACCAGCCCGGCCTGTTTGGCCTCCTCCAGGAACGCGGCATCCAGTTCCGGATTCGCCAGCGTGAAGGGCACGTTCATCCAGGAACGGCAGTTGACGTCCACGGGATTATGATAGAACCCCGAGCTGTCGATGGCCTTGTAGAGCTTCTGCGCCTTGGCGTGGTTGATCTTGGCCATGCCTTCCAGGCCGCCGAGTTCCTTGAGCCACTTGAACACCAGGCCGGCGAGATACCAGCCGTAGGTGGGCGGCGTGTTGTACATGGATTCATTGTTGGCGTGCGTGGCGTAGTCGAACATCACCGGCTGCCCGGGCAACACCGAACCGATCAGGTCTTCGCGCACAATGACCACGGTCAGGCCCGCAGGACCGATGTTCTTCTGCGCGCCGGCATAAATGACGCCGAAACGGCTGACGTCGACGGGCCGCGACAGAATGGTCGACGACATGTCCGCCACCAGCGGCACGTCGCCGACATCGGGAATCCAGTGATATTCGACGCCGCCGATGGTCTCGTTCGGTGTGTAATGCACATAGGCGGCGCCGCGATCGAGATTCCACTCGGCCGGTTCCGGGATGCTGGTGAAGTTGTCGGCCTCGGAACTGGCGGCGACATTGACATCGCAGTAACGTCGCGCCTCGGCGATCGCCTTTTTGCTCCAGGCGCCGGTGTTGACGTAGTCGGCCTTGTTGTTGCCGCGCAGCAGGTTGATCGGCACCATGGAAAACTGGCTGGACGCGCCACCCTGCAGGAACAGCACCTTGTAGTTGGCGGGGATTTTCATCAGTTCGCGCAGATCGGCTTCCGCCTGCTGCGCGATGGACATGAATTCCTTGCCGCGATGGCTCATTTCCATCACCGACATGCCGCAGCCGTGCCAGTCGAGCAACTCGTCGCGGGCCTGTTCCAGCACTTTCGCGGGCAACACCGCGGGGCCGGCGCTGAAGTTGTACACCTTGGTCATACCTGAACGCTCCTGAAAGCTCTGAAATTACTATTCGGCCGGGCCGGCCTCTTCCTCGTCGCCCTGCACTTCGACGACGCGTTCGAGACCGACCAGCTTTTCGCCGCTATGCAGACTGATGAGCCGCACGCCCTGGGTGTTGCGGCCCATCGAGGACACTTCGTTGACGCGGGTGCGCACCAGCGTGCCGCCATTGGTGATCAGCATGATTTCATCGTCATCGCTGACCAGCACCGCGCCTATGACATCGCCGTTGCGCTCCGAACTCTGTATCGAAATGACACCCTGCCCGCCGCGGCCGTGCGACGGATACTCGCTGACCGGGGTGCGCTTGCCGTAACCGTTCTCGGTCGCCGTCAGTACCGCGCCTTCATCGACG
Source organism: Thiogranum sp. (assembly GCA_024102665.1). Classification (GTDB taxonomy): domain Bacteria; phylum Pseudomonadota; class Gammaproteobacteria; order DSM-19610; family DSM-19610; genus Thiogranum. Next base: position 12,888 of record JAGFJP010000007.1, read on the forward strand.
ATGATCAGCGCTATCACTTTCTGGCCGGGCTGCAGGCGGATACCGCGCACGCCGCAGGCCGTGCGACCCATGGCGCGCACATCGTTCTCACTGAAACGGATCACCTTGCCGGTGTTGCTGAACAGCATCACGTCGCGGGTGCCGTCGGTGAGCGCGACATTGACCAGGTAGTCGTCGAGGCGCAGATCGACGGCGATAATGCCGTTGGAGCGCGGCCGTGAAAAATCCGACAACGGCGTTTTCTTCACCGTGCCCTGCGCCGTGGCCATGAACACGAAGCGGTCTTCCGGGAACTCGCGCACTGGCAACACGGCATTGATGCGTTCGCCTTCTTCCAGCGGCAGCAGGTTGACAATGGGCTTGCCGCGCGCGGTGCGGCCGGCCTGCGGCAACTGGTAGACCTTGAGCCAGTACGCCTTGCCGCGGCTGCTGAAGCACAAAATGGTGTCGTGGGTGCTGGCGATAAACAGCTTGTCGATGAAATCCTCTTCCCTCACGCTGGCCGCGGCCTTGCCGCGCCCGCCGCGCCGCTGCGCCTGGTAATCCGACAGCGGTTGCGACTTGGCGTAACCCGCATGCGACAGCGTCACCACCACGTCTTCCTCGGTGATGAGATCTTCCATGGTCAGATCAAGCTGATCGGTGACGATTTCGGTGCGCCGCGCATCGCCGTACTGGTCGCGCACTTCGATGAGTTCGTCGCGGATCACCTGCATCAGGCGGTCGGGGTCATTCAGAATGGCCAGCAACTCGTCGATGCGCTGGATGACTTCCTTGTATTCATCGACGATCTTGTCCTGCTCGAGACCCGTCAACTGGTGCAGACGCAGGTCGAGGATCGCCTGCGCCTGCGCTTCGGACAGGCGATAGCTTTGGCCCTGGTAGCCGAAACGCTGCTCCAGTCCGTCGGGGCGCGACGCCTCGCTGCCGGAGCGCTGCAGAAGCTCGCCGACGATGCCGGGCATCCAGTCGCGGCCCATCAGCTGCTCGCGCGCCTCGGCGCGGCTGCTGGAGGCCTTGATCAGCGCGATGACTTCGTCGATGTTGGCCAGCGCGACCGCGAGACCTTCCAATATATGCGCGCGTTCACGCGCCTTGCGCAGATCGTAGACCGTGCGCCGGGTGACGACTTCGCGGCGGTGGCGGACAAAGGCCTCGAGGATCTGCTTGAGGTTGAGCAGCCGCGGCTGACCGTCGACCAGCGCCACCATGTTGATGCCGAACACGTTCTGCAACTGGGTCTGCTGGTACAGATTGTTGAGCACCACCTCGGGCACTTCGCCGCGCTTGAGCTCGATCACCATGCGCATGCCGTCCTTGTCGGATTCATCGCGCAGCTGGCTGATGCCGTCGATTTTCTTTTCCTTGACCAGTTCCGCGATCTTTTCCAGCAGGCGCGCCTTGTTGACCTGGTAAGGCAATTCGGTGACGACAATCTTCTGCCTGGCGCCTTCCTCGCCTTCCACGTGGCTGCGCGCGCGGATGTACACGCGGCCGCGGCCGGTCTGATAGGCTTCGTGGATGCCGCGCACACCGTTGATAATGGCGGCGGTCGGGAAATCGGGCCCGGGGACGATCTCGATCAGTTCCTTGAGACCGAGTTCCGGATTATCGATCAAAGCAATGCAGGCATTGACCACTTCGCCGAGATTGTGGGGCGGAATATTGGTCGCCATGCCGACAGCGATACCGGCCGATCCGTTGACCAGCAGGTTGGGTATGCGCGTCGGGAAGACCTTCGGCTCGTGTTCCGACTCGTCGTAGTTGGGAACGAAATCGACGGTTTCCTTGTCGATGTCGGCGAGCAGTTCATGGGCGATGCGCGCCATGCGCACTTCGGTATAACGCATGGCGGCCGGCGAGTCGCCGTCCACGGAGCCGAAGTTGCCCTGCCCGTCGACCAGCATGTAACGCAGCGAGAACGGCTGCGCCATGCGCACGATCGTGTCGTACACCGCAGTGTCGCCGTGCGGGTGATATTTACCGATCACATCGCCGACGATACGGGCCGATTTCTTGTAGGGTTTGTTCCAGTCGTTGCCCAGTTCGCTCATGGCGAACAGGGCGCGCCGGTGCACAGGCTTGAGGCCGTCGCGCACGTCCGGCAAGGCCCGTCCCACGATAACGCTCATTGCGTAATCGAGATACGATTGCCGCATTTCGTCTTCCAGATTGACCGGAAGCACTTCTTTGGCGAAATCTGCCATGGCGATAGTTACTTTAGGTTCCCGGGACGGTAGTCACGTCTGTCTTGTTATCGATTCTGAAACGCGCCGAAGCGCTCAGAGCGGGTAAAAACGCGATGTTACCACAGCTGGTCAGCCTACTGCATCAGCGCAATCGCGTCTGAAAACGGCTCTGAGGGCGCTGAACGGCCTCCCGTCAATTTATCGTCAACCCATGAGGGAGCGCATTTTCTCCGTATCGGGGTTCTGCACCGCGCCGCGCTCCGTGACAATCACGTCGATGAGGGCCGCCGGCGTCACATCGAATGCCGGGTTCCAGGCCCGCGCGCCCGCTGCCGCGACCACCTGGCCGCCGAGTTCCAGGACTTCCTGGGGCGCCCGGGCTTCTATAGGTATGGATTCTCCGGAAGCGATCGCCATGTCCACCGTCGATGCGGGCGCGACGACCATGAATTTCACGCCATGATGGCGCGCCGCCACCGCGGCACTGTAGGTGCCGATCTTGTTGGCAACATCGCCATTGGCGGCGATGCGGTCGGCGCCGACGATCACCCACTGCACCTTGCCCTCGCGCATCAGGTGCGCGGCCGCGCCGTCCACCAGCAATGTCACCGGAATGCGGTCCTGCACCAGCTCCCATGCGGTCAGGCGCGCGCCCTGCAACCAGGGACGCGTTTCGTCGGCAAACACTTCGCTGATTTTGCCGGTCGACCAGGCGCTGCGAATGACGCCCAGCGCGGTGCCATAGCCGCCGGTCGCCAGCGATCCGGTGTTGCAATGGGTCAGCACGCCGCTGCCGTGATCGATGAATGCAGCGCCCAGCGTGCCCATGGCATGATTGGCGAGGATGTCCTCGTCGTGAATCCCGATGGCCTCCGCCAGCAGCGCAGCGACCGGATCATCCTCGAGCGCCGCGGCCTTTTCGCGCATGCGGCGCACCGCCCAGCTCAGGTTCACCGCCGTGGGGCGCGCCTGTTGCAACCTGTCCAGATCCTCCTCGAACGCCTGGCGCCAGTTCTCCGGGTCTCCGGTGAAGCGCTGCCGCGCCGCGAGCACGGCGCCATAGGCGGCCGCGATGCCGATGGCGGGCGCGCCGCGCACCACCATCGCGCGAATCGCCTCGGCCACGGCGTCGCTGGTCTCGAGCACCAGGTACTGCTCCTGCTGCGGCAACAGGCGCTGATCGAGCAGGTGCAGGCTGTCATCGCGCCAGGCAACGGCGCGTATGGAATCATGTGCCTGATTCATCATTTTTACCCAGTCTGTTGGTGTAAAACATTGTTAGGTCCACCGCGTGCGGCGGATGCGCAGTATTGCATATCCGGATCACATGTATTCTACTCCCCCTTCGCTTCGACTTTCTGACAGAACCGATATCAAGGAGACCGGTCATGAACAATAACCAGAAAATCCTCGGAATCACCTTCAGCTGCCTGGGCGCTGTGCTGATGAACAACAGTGTGGCCCACGAAACCGGCATGGCGCACGAAGGCCACGTCGGCGACTCCAGCGGACATCTGGTCAGCACCGGTTCCGGCGACTGTCTCAGAACCGGCAGCTGGAACGCGGCGCTCGACACCGAGGAATGCGGCGGTGCGCCCGCAAAGGCAAAAGTTGCGGAGCCGGAGCCGGAACCGGCGGCTGTCGCAGCGGCGGCGGAGATTCCGGCAACGCCGAAAGTCATCACCAAAATGGTTTCGCTGAAATCGGGCGCATTGTTCGACGTCAACAGCGACACGCTCAAACCGGCCGGCAAGGACGAGCTGTCGGCGCTGGCCGATCAGCTCAAGGGCATGAGCGAGATCCAGCAGGTCAAGATCGTCGGTCATACCGACAGCACCGGCGCCGAGGCCTATAACCAGACGCTGTCGCAGCGCCGCGCCATCGCCGTGAAAAACCACCTGCTTGACCAGGGGATTCCTGCATCGACCATGGCAACGCTGGGAATGGGTGAAAGCAATCCGGTCGCCAGCAACGACACCAGAGAAGGTCGCGCGCAAAACCGCCGCGTCGAAATCACCATACAGGGCACCGAAGCAGAAGCCCGCTGATGTATTCCGGGGACAGGATATTTATTTGCTGCAGCCCTCGCCGACTCTCGATCCCTGTGTATGCAGGCGCAAAGAACCAGTTAGACGTCGACGGCCAATATAGTTAAATAGATTTACTGTCCCCGGAATGACGGAATGAAAACGAGCGAAACGCTGATCCATGCCCGCTGGGTAATCCCGGTCGAGCCTGATAACCAGGTACTCGAATACCACAGTATTGCCATTGACGAGGGGCGCATCAGCGCCATCCTGCCCACGGCCGAAGCGCGCCAGTCCTGGCAGGCCAGAGTCACCCTGGACCTCGGCTGTCACGCCCTGATCCCGGGGCTGGTCAATGCGCATACCCATGCCGCCATGACACTGCTGCGCGGCATTGCCGACGATCTGCACCTGATGGACTGGTTGCAAAACCACATCTGGCCCGCCGAACAGCGCTGGGTCAGCGAGCAGTTCGTGCACGACGGCACCCAGCTTGCGGTCGCAGAGATGTTGCGCAGCGGCACCACCTGCTTCAATGACATGTACTTCTTTCCGGAGGTCGCGGCGCGCGTCGCCGCCAGCGGCACTATTCGCGCCTGCGTGGGCCTGATCCTGGTGGACTTCCCCACGCCCTATGCGGACAACCCCGATGACTATTTCGCCAAGGGTCTCGCGCTGCACGATGAATACCGCCACCATCCGCTGGTGCGCTGCGCTTTCGCGCCGCACGCGCCTTACACGGTTTCCGACGAGCCGCTGAAACGGGTCCAGGTGCTGACCGGCGAGCTGGATCTTCCGGTGCACATTCATCTTCACGAAACCGCCAGCGAAGTGCAGGAAAGCGTTGCCGGCACCGGGCTAAGACCGCTGGCGCGCCTCGACGCGCTGGGGCTGGTGTCGCCGAACCTGGCAGCGGTGCACATGACACAGCTGCAGGACGAGGAAATCCGCCAGCTTGCGGACAGCGGCAGCAGCGTCGTGCATTGCCCGGAGTCCAACCTCAAGCTGGCAAGCGGATTCTGCCCGGTGCAAAAGCTGCTCGACGCCGGTGTCAACGTGGCGCTGGGCACCGATGGCGCCGCCAGCAATAACGACCTCGACATGCTCGGGGAAATGCGCACCGCGGCGCTGCTGGCCAAGACGGTGCGCGGCGATGCCAGCGCCCTGCCCGCGCATACGGCATTGCGCATGGCCACGCTCAACGGCGCCCGGGCGCTGGGTCTGGGCGATGAAACCGGTTCGCTCGAAGTCGGCAAATGGGCGGATATCACGGCTGTCGACCTGGGGGCGCTGGAATCCCAGCCGCTCTACAACCCGGTTTCGCAGCTGGTCTACACCAGCGGCCGGGAACAGGTTTCCGACGTCTGGGTCGCCGGCCAGCACGTGCTGAAAAAACGCCAGCTGACACATCTCGACGTTCAGGACCTGGTGCAGCGCGCGCGCGGCTGGCAGACCCGCATCGCGGCAGGTGATAGCAAACGCTAAACGCGGTATCGTTGCCTTTATGAACCAGACAGCGCACAACATCGATCACGCCGAAATCAGCAAGTTCGAGGAACTGGCTTCACGCTGGTGGGATCCACACAGCGAGTTCAAGCCCCTGCACGACATCAATCCGCTGCGGCTCGACTATATCAACCAGCGCGCGCCGCTGGCGGGGCGCGAGGTGATCGATGTGGGCTGCGGTGGCGGCCTGCTGTCGGAAGGCATGGCGGTGCTCGGCGCCCGGGTCACCGGCATCGACATGGGCGAAGCGCCGCTGACCGTCGCGCGCCTGCATCAGCACGAGTCCGGTGTGCAGGTCGATTACCAGCGCATGACTGCCGAACAACTGGCAGATACGCGGCCGCAGGCATTCGATATCTGCGCCTGCCTGGAAATGCTGGAACACGTGCCGCGGCCGGCCTCGGTGATCGAAGCCTGCGCCAGAATGGTAAAGCCCGGCGGACACCTGTTTTTCTCCACCATCAACCGCAATCCCAAGTCTTACCTGTTCGCCATCATCGGCGCCGAGTACCTGCTGCGCATGCTGCCCAAGGGCACGCATGACTATCGCAAGTTCATCCGCCCCTCGGAACTGGAACGCTGGGCGCGCGCGGCGGGCCTGGAACTGCAGGAACTCACCGGCATGACCTATAACCCCTTAACCGGCGAGTACCGGCTCGGCAACGATGTCGACGTCAATTACCTCGCCTGGTTCCGCAAACCGGAACAGCCCTGATTGCGCGCGACCGTTGCACCGGGAACCACCGGCACCGCTGACAAGATGTCCATCAACCGTCGTATCGATACCGTGCTTTTCGACCTGGACGGCACGCTGCTCGACACCGCGCCCGACCTTGCCAACGCGTTGAACGCGGTATTGCTCGACAACGGCCGCGAACCCCTGCCTTTCGCGCACATCCGCCCGGCGGTGTCGCACGGTGGCGCTGCGCTCATCCGCCTGGGCTTCGGCATAACACCGGAGCACGCCGACTACGAATCCTTGCGCCGGCAGTTGCTGGATCGCTACCTGGCGCATATCGCCGATGAAACACGCCTGTTTCCCGGCATGGACACCGTGCTCGATACTCTCGAAACACGCGGCCTGCGCTGGGGCGTGGTCACCAACAAGCCGGCATGGCTGACTCAGCCGCTGCTCGACGCCCTCGAGCTCGGCACGCGCGCGGCAGGCGTTGTATCGGGCGACACGCTCGCGCAATGCAAACCCGATCCGGCGCCGCTGCTGCATGCCTGCACGCTGATCGGAACGTGTGCGCAACAGTGCCTGTACGTCGGCGACGCGGAGCGCGACATCGAAGCCGGGCACCGGGCCGGCATGCGTACGCTGGTTGCCCTGTTCGGTTACCTGCTCGATTCCGACGATCCCGCTTCCTGGGGCGCCGACGCGCTGATCCGCGAGCCGGGTGAAATCCTGCAATGGCTGGAATGAAATGAACCAGGTGTTTCTCGATGCGACGCCGTTGACGCCGTCAAAAATCGTCTGCGTCGGGCGCAACTACGTCGAGCATGTTCAGGAACTGGACAATGCGATGCCTGCCAGCCCGGTCATCTTTCTGAAACCCAACTCGGCCATCAGCGACACGTTGCGCCCGGCGCCGGACGGCGATCTGCATTACGAAAGCGAAATCTGCTTCATGATCCGCAACGGGCAGATTTGCGGCGTGGGGTTCGGGCTGGATCTCACCCGCCGCAATCTCCAGTCTGAACTCAAGCGCCAGGGCCTGCCATGGGAACGCGCCAAGGCGTTCGACGGTTCCGCGGTGTTCAGCCGTTTCACGGGTTTTGAAGGCGATCTGTCCGGTCTCAGCGTCGAGCTGCTGATCAACGGCTCGCGGGTTCAATACGGCAGCTATGCGCAAATGATCTACAAGCCCGAGCGCCTGCTCGAGGAAATCAGGACATTCCTGACGCTGGAAGACGGCGACATCATCATGACCGGCACGCCCGCAGGCGTCGGCCCGTTCGCCAGCGGCGATGAGTTCAACGGTTATATCCGCAGCGGCGAGCGGGTGCTGGTCGAGGGACACTGGCGCGCGGGCTGACGCCGCGCAAAAAAAATCCCCGCCGAAGCGGGGAAGTTATCGCGATAGCCGGGCAGGACCCGGAAGCAGTGATGCCAGCAGGAGTCCTCGAAAGGTCTGGCATCACCGCCCTCTGATCCACGGACCTAGAACACGTACTGCGCCTGCACGAACATTTCGTCCGCATCATTGCCATTGACGCCGGCGACGCTGTCGTTGAGCTGGTACGTCGCCTGCACCTTGATGTCGTGCTTGTGAATGAACCAGTTGGCGCCGAACGTGGTGCGCGCCCATTCCTCACCGTAGTTGTCAGCGTCCTGCTGCGAGTAGCCCGCTACCAGTTCGAGGCGATCGCCCACGATCATGTAACCGCCTTCGATCGACCAGTTTTCCAGGTCGGTCTCACCGTTTTCATACAGGCCGCCGGTGAAGGCGCTGTCGGTGGTATCGGCCTGGAAAAGGTTGTACTGGGCATCGACCGAAAAGCCGCTGCTGCGGAAAGCAGCGCTGATTTCGTAACCGGTGACTTCGTCCAGACTGGCGGCATTGGCTTCGTTGTCGCCGTCGTTGCTCCACATGAACGCCGCAACACCGATGGTTGCTTTGGTATCACCGGAGAAGTCACCCTGCTCGAACTTCAGCTCGCCGAAGGGGTGAAAGTCCAACCGGCCACCGTAAATGATGCCCTGGTTGAAATCGGAATCCGCATTGACCGGCGTATCGAAATCGATTCTGCCTGCGTTGGGATCGATATCGGCCTGCGCTACAGAGGCGCCCCAGGTCAGGTTCTTGCTGCCGTTGTGGCCGGTCAGGTGAATACCCAGGTTGCGGTCCGGGGTGCCGTAATTGTGGTCACCTACGAAGGTACGTTCGACGAACTGCTGCTTTTTCGAGGACGTCAGGAATTCACGCGAGAACGGGAAGTTGGCGTTACCCACTGTGACTTTGGTGTTCTCAAAGCCGCTGTACTGCATGTAGGCATCCTTGACCGCCACTTCGTTGTCGTCCTCGGCCTTGCCGTAGTCGAACTGGAACTTGCCTTTCCAGTCCTTGTGCAGACTGCCCTCGATATAGGGGCGCAGGCGGCGGAAAAACAGATCGTCGGTGGACGAGCCGTTGTCGGGATCCAGGCGGTAGTACTGCATCTGGATGCGGCCGCCCATTTTCACGTACTTGTCACCATCCTTGAATACAGTGATACCGGCGGCATGGACCGGTGCCGCTGTGGCGAGACCCAGTGCGGCCACCATGGCCAGACGAAGTGGTTTGATACGCATGTACACGCTCTCCTGTTATGAATAATCGTTGTCAATGACTGACGAGCGTGCAGCGTATGGCGCCGGTGTTACCGAAGGGTTACGTGTTTATTACGATTGCGTGACGGCAAGAAAAAGTTCACGCAAATAACATCTGAGCTTCACACAATCCGCCCACAGTAGGCCCCGGATCGGCAATCCGGTACGGGCCATTGGGCGCAACTCTCGACATCGACCTGGTTACGGAAACCTGGCTTCCCGAAGTCAATGGCGTCGCCATGACGCTGGGCCGGCTGTCCGCCGGACTGCAACAGCTCGGCCACCGGGTCAACCTGTTCCGGCCTCGCCAGTGCGCGCGCGAGACCCCGAGCCACAACGGCAGTTTCGTCGAGCACCTGCTGCCCGGCATGCGCGTGCCCATGTACCGGGAACTGCACATGGGGTTGCCCGCCACCAGACGCTTTACCGGGTGCTGGAGCGCGCGCCGTCCCGATGTGCTGTACGTGGCAACGGAAGGCCCGCTTGGCTGGTCGGCAGTGCGCGCGGCGGGCCGGCTGAAAATTCCTGTGGTCAGCGGCTTTCATACCAATTTCCACACCTACAGCAAGCACTACCGCATGGGCTGGCTGGAACCCCTGGTGCTGCATTACCTGCGCAACCTGCACCGCCGCACCGGCTGCACCCTGGCGCCGACCCGGGCGCTCGCCGCGCAGTTGCGTGAACAGGGTTTCGGGCGCGTGGAAGTGGTGCAGCGCGGCGTCGACACCGGCCTGTTTACACCACTGCGGCGCAGTAAAGCACTGCGACAAAGCTGGGGGGCCGGTCCGCAGGATCCTGTGTGTCTCTACGTGGGGCGCATCGCCGCGGAAAAAAACATTCGGGAAGCAGTGAACGCCTTCCTGGCAGTGCAGGCACGCCAGCCCCGCGCGCGTTTCATCCTGGTCGGCGACGGGCCGCTGCGAGAGACCCTGGCGCGCGAGCACCCCGGATTTGTGTTCTGCGGCTTGCGCCATGGCGAAGACCTTGCGCAGCACTACGCCTCCGGCGATCTGTTTCTGTTTCCCAGTCGCTCGGAAACCTTCGGCAACGTCGTCACCGAAGCGATGGCCAGCGGCCTCGCCGTGGTCGCCTATAACGAGGCCGCCGCCGGCGAGCATATCCACCATCTCGAGACCGGAGTCCTGGTCGACACGCCGGCGCCGACGGCTTTCACCGACGCCGCCGTCGCCCTCTCGCAACGCCCCGCAGCTTTCCGCGCCATCGGCAATGCCGCGGCGCAATACACCAGTCGCCTCGACTGGAGCAGTGTCGTCGCGCGTTTCGCCGAATTACTCCGTGAACAGGTGGAGGCTGCCTGACTCACCGGGCGCTGTGCTCGCCGGCGCCGCCACCGGCATCGGGTTCATACCGGTGTTCAGTTAGCCAGGCGCACTGGAGTCTATTTCGGTATGATCGAGGGTCATGGATATCTCGGCCCTCGACGTACCGCAGATTCTGCTGGCGACCGCCGGCCTCGCGCTGGCCGGCCTGATCGGCTGGCTGATCGGACATAACCGCGCACAGCGCCACATCACGCGCCTGCGCGAGGAGAATGCGCGCCTCGACACCTTGCTGGACGCCGAGCGCAGCAGCCTGGAAGACAAGATGCGCACACTGGACGAAGCGCGCAACCGCTTTGAAGCCGTGTTCAAGTCGCTGGCCAGCGATGTGTTGAAGTCCAATACCAGCGAATTCCTCAAGCTCGCCGAAGTCAATTTCCGCAATCTGCACACCCGGGCCGACAGCGTGCTGGAACAGCGTGAAAAAGCCGTCGAGAACATGGTCAAGCCGATTCGCGAAACGCTGGAGAAAACCGACCAGCAGATCCGTAAAATGGAAAAGGAGCGCCAGGAGGCTTTCGGTTCATTGAGTCAGCACCTGCATTTCATGGCCCAGGCGCAGGAACAACTGCAGGGTGAAACGCGCAATCTGGTCAAGGCGCTGCGCCGCCCCGAGGTGCGCGGCCAGTGGGGCGAGCTGACGCTGCAGCGTCTCGCCGAGCTGGCAGGCATGGTCGAACACTGCGATTTCGAACAGCAGAGCAGCATCGATACCGAACACGGCAAACAGCGCCCGGACATGGTGGTGAGGATGCCAGGCGGACGCGACATCATCGTCGACGCCAAGGCACCGATGGACGCCTACCTGGGCGCGGTTGAAGCCACTGACGACGAACAGCGCGGCCGCGAGATACAGCGTCACGCGCGCAACATGCGCGACCGGGTGCGCGAGCTGTCGAGCAAGGCCTACTGGAAAAGCCGCTCTCATTCGCTGGATTTCGTCGTTCTGTTCGTGCCCGGCGACCAGTTCCTCAGCGCCGCGCTGGAGGTGGATCCGAAGCTGCTCGAGGACGCACTCTCGGCGAAGGTCGTGCTGGCCACGCCATCCAGCCTGGTGGCGCTGCTGCGCGCCATCGCCTATGGCTGGCGGCAGGAATCGCTGGCGCGCAATGCCGAGGAAATCCGCACCATCGGCGAAGAGCTGTACGATCGCCTGTCCACTTTCGCCGGCCACCTCGAGCGCGTCGGCAGCAGCCTCGCCCGCAGTGTCGACAGCTACAACAAGGCGGTCGGATCGTTCGACAGCCGGGTACTGCCCAGCGTGCGCAAATTCAGCGAACTGGGGATCCAGGCCAAAACCGGGATTGCCGAAACACAACAGATAGAGCGGCTGCCGCGCACCGTGCAGAGCAATGTCGAAGCGGATCCCGATGCAACCTGACGCCGGCACCGACATCGGCCAGGCCTACGCCTGGTGCCGCAACATCGTCCGTTCGCATTACGAGAATTTCCCGGTCGCCTCCCTGCTGCTGCCGCGACGGCTGCGCGACCCCATCGCGGCGATCTATGCCTTTGCGCGCACGGCCGACGATATCACCGACGAGGGCGACGCGAGTGCACAGCAACGCCTGCAGCGCCTGGCGGAAATGGAAGCAGCGCTCATGGCCGCCGCCGACGGCGCCCCGCCGCCCTCGCTTCTGTACGTCGCGCTGGCCGACAGCATCGCGCGTCACCGGCTGCCGCCTGTTCTGTTGCGTCAACTGCTCAGCGCATTCCGCCAGGACATCGAAAAAAAACGCTACGGTAATTTCGGCGAACTGATGGACTACTGCAAGCGCTCCGCCAATCCCGTCGGGCGCCTTTTGCTGCACCTGCTCCGGCGCAGCGGCGAGCGCGAGGCGGGGTTGTCCGATGCGGTGTGCAGCGCGCTGCAGCTGACCAATTTCCTGCAGGACATCGCGCAGGACTACCGTGAAAACGGCCGCATTTATATTCCACAGGACGAAATGCAACGCTTCGGCGTCAGCGAGCAGGACATCGCCGATCAGCGCAACAGCCCGCGGCTGGCGCAGCTGATGCAGTTTCAGGTGCAGCGCGCGACACGGCTGCTGCGCGCCGGAAGTCCGCTGGGCAGGGAAATCGGTGGACGCTTCGGCCTGGAATTGCGCGCCGTCGTGCTGGGCGCCGCCCGCGTTCTGGAAAAACTCCACAGCCAGCAGGATGCATTCGCGCGCCCGAGGCTCGGCAGGCTGGAGCGCACGCGCATCCTGCTGGGGGCGCTCGCAAGTCCATTCAACCGCGCACAGTGGCTGGTTTCACGCAGCCGGCAACTCCGATAAAATCACACATTCCCGAACAGCCGCGGATTTTCATGTCACCCGACCAGTACTGCCAGGAAAAAGCGGCGCGCAGCGGTTCCAGCTTCTACTACAGCTTTCTGTTCCTGCCGCCCGAACAGCGCAAGGCCATCACTGCCCTGTATGCATTCTGCCGCGAAGTCGATGATGTCGCCGATGCCTGCAGCGACGCGGGTGTCGCGCGCGCCAGGCTGCAATGGTGGCAAAGCGAACTCGACCAGTGTTTCAACGGTACGCCCTCGCACCCGGTCACCCGTGCGTTGCAGCAGCCGATCCGCGACTTCAACCTGCCGGCCGAATACTTCCAGGAAATCATCGATGCCATGCACATGGACCTGGAGCAGCACCGCTATGAAACCTTCAGCGAGCTGGCGCTGTACTGCCATCGCGCCGCGGGCGTGGTCGGCCTGCTGTCGGCGGAGATTTTCGGTTACCGGCACCGCAGCACCCTGAAATACGCCGAAGAACTCGGCACCGCATTCCAGCTCACCAATATCCTGCGCGATGTGCGCGAAGACGCCGGGCGCGGGCGCATCTATCTGCCGCTCGACGAACTGCTCGAGTACCGCGTCAATCCCCACGATCTGCTCAAGGGAAAGGTCAGCGACGGTATGCGCGAACTGTTCCGCTTCCAGGCGCAGCGCGCGCGCGAATACTACGCGAGAGCTTTCAGTCATCTGTCGCCGCAAGACCGCTACCGGCAGCGCAGCGGCGTAATCATGGCCGCCATCTACCAGGCCCTGCTCGATGAAATCGAGGCGGACGGCTTCGCCGTAATGCAACAACGCACCAGCCTGACGCCGCTGCGCAAGTTCTGGATCGCCTGGAAAACAGCGCGCCGGGAACGCCGTCGTTACCGCAAAATCACCAAACAGCCCGCCCATGTCTGACCCACGGCTTGCGCAGGCGCCCGTGGTGGTGGCGGGCGGCGGCTGGGCCGGTCTCGCCTGCGCCTTTGAACTTTGCCGCCGCGACATACCGGTCGTACTGATCGAGGCAGCGCGCCAGCTCGGTGGCCGCGCGCGCAGCGTCCGCTTTCGCGACACCATCGTCGACAACGGTCAGCACCTGCTGACAGGCGCCTGTCACAGCCTGCTGGCGATGCTGCAACAGCTGCAAATCGATCCGCAGCGGGTCTTTATCCGCATTCCGCTGACCCTGCACAGTGTCGGGGGTGCCGGCTCGCCATTGCAGCTGCGCGCCCCGCGCCTTCCCGCGCCCCTGCATCTGCTCGCGGCGTTGCTCGGCGCCAGCGGACTTTCGCCCGCAGACCGCTTGCTGGCGTTGCGTTTCGGCCGGCGCCTGACGTCGCTGGATATCCCTGCCGGCCAGGACATCAGCGTACAGGCGTTGCTGCACAGCGAGGCGCAGACGCCGGCGCTGATCGCAAAGCTCTGGGAGCCCTTGTGTATCGCCACCCTCAACACGGCTATCGAGGAAGCCTCGGCGCGCATTTATCTGCGCGTGTTGCGCGAGACTTTCGTGGGCTTGCGCGGCAACTCCGATTTGCTGATTCCGAAAGTCGAACTGGGCAATCTGCTACCCGTGCCCTGTCGCGCATTTCTGGAAGACAACGGCGCCCGCGTTGTGCTGGGCGCGCGCGTGACCGGACTGGAAATTCAGGCTGGGCGGATCGAAGGCGTCACCGCGGGCGCACAGACCCTGGCAGCCAGTCACCTGGTGCTGGCAACGCCGCATGTGATCAGCCGCCGCCTGATGTCCACGCAGCGCCCGCTGCGCGCGCTGTGCGAAAAGATGGCTGCGCTCGGCAATGAACCGGTCACCACGCTTTACCTTCAATACCCGCAGGCGGTGCGCTTGCCGCAGCCTGTGACAGGGCTGTGCGGCGGCATCGCGCAATGGATCATCGATCGTTCGCCCGGCGGCGCGGCGGGCCTGGTCGCGGTCGTCATCAGCGCCCGCGGAACGCACATGCAGATGGACAGCGACGCCTTGTGCGCAAAAGTGACCGCTGAACTCGCTGCCATGTTTCCCGACTGGCCGGCGCCGCGCGACAGCCTGGTCATCCGGGAAAAACGCGCGACTTTCTGCAGCCGTGTCGGCATCGACGAGTACCGCCCTGCGAACAGGACACCGGTGCGGGGACTGTGGCTGGCCGGCGATTACACCGACAACGGCCTGCCCGCGACACTCGAGGGCGCTGTGCGCAGCGGCGTCGCTTGCGCGCAAGCCATCGCAAATTCGCTGTGACTGCACCGGATTCAGCTTAGCCCTGCGCAACCGTGATAGACTTCAACCATGCAGATACCCGAGAACTGGCAAGCACAGAAAGACTCCCTCAAGGACCGCGTGATCCTGATTACCGGCGCCGGCAGTGGCATCGGCGCGGCGGTTGCGCGACAGGCCGGCGCATGCGGCGCCACCGTGATCCTGCTCGACAAAATCGTGCGCAACCTCGAACAGGTCTATGACGCCATTGAAGCCGATGGCAGTCCACGGGCGGCGATCTACCCGATGAACCTGGAAGGCGCCGCCGAAAAAGACTACGTGGATCTGGCTGCGACCATCGAGAAGGAATTCGGGAAACTCGACGGACTGCTGCACAATGCCGCCATGCTCGGCGCGCTGATACCGATCGCGCATTTCGAGGCGGAACTCTGGTACAAGGTGATGCAGGTCAACCTGAATGCGCCGTTTCTGATGACGCGCGCCTGCCTGAACCTGCTGATGCAAAGCGACAGCGGGTCGATCCTGTTCACCAGCGACAGCGTGGGCAGAAAGGGCAAGGCCTACTGGGGCGCCTACGGTATCAGCAAGGCGGCCATCGAAAACTTCATGCAGACGCTTGCCGATGAACTGGAAACCAACACCCGGGTGCGCGTAAACAGCATCGATCCCGGCGCGGTCGCCACCGCCTTGCGCGCGCTGGCCTATCCCGGCGAAAACCCCGCCAGCATCGCCACGCCTGAACAGGTGGTGCGCCCGTTCCTGTACCTGCTCGGCGCCGAGAGCCACGGCATAACCGGAAAGCAGTTCGAGATTCAGGGAGTCGCGTTTTAGCGTGGCGTCATTGCTTCGCTACCGCTCGCAATAACGACCGGGCTACTCCATCAGGTCGACGTGGATGCCTTGTTCCTCCAGCGCAGCGGCGCGGGCCTGGATGAAACGCTGGAAACTGGGTTGCCGGTCGTAGGCACCGGAAAGCACATAGTCGAGCGCCGACTGAACGTGGAATGACTTGAGATACGCCTCGGTGCGAAACACTTCGCGGCCATCGGCATCGAACATCACCATGGTCGGCGCATACTGGATACCCAGTTGCCGGGACCAATTTGCCGCCGTGGTGTCGGCGCCCGCGGGTGTCTGCAACGGCGTATCGGACCACATATCCAGCAACACCACGTCAAAGTCCCGGAGCAACGCGGCGCTTTCCTTGCGCGCAAGAATATCGCCGTGCAGCTCATCGCAATGCGCGCAGTCTTTCTGTTCGAACAGCACCAGCAGCGGCTTGCCGCTGGCGCGCTGCGACAGGCGGTAGGGCGGCTTCAGGTAGGACGGATCCTGGTGCAGGACGCCTTTCGCCGGTTCGGGCGCAAGCGCCGCCCAGTAGTCGCGGAAGCTGGTTTCGCGCTCCTTGCGCTGCCCGACATAGTCGACGACCGCGGTGAACTTGTGCGGCGGATAGTAGCCGTTGAGCCGCAACACCACCTTGCCCTGCTCATCCAGAAACACCAGCGTCGGCGTGAACATCACCTTCAGATCGGCGGCGAACTGCTTTTCGGTCGTGGTTTCGCCGGCCAGGCCCGTCACTTCGCGGTCGCCCCACATATTGATGGCGATGACGTCGAGATGCCCGCGCGTTCTGGAGACAACATCACGCAGAGCGAAATTGGTCTCCAGCAGCTTCTTGCAGTAGGGACAGCCGTCCTGGTAGAAGTACAGCATCAGGCGCCGATCGGCCGCCGCGGCTTCCGCCACGTCGTCGCGTATATCCAGAAAGGATTGTTTGAACCAGTCCGGATGCTCGTGATAACCCGGATTCACCATCCCGGGTTCCAGACTCTGCACGGGCGCCTGCAGCTCGGCCCCGGCCGGCTGCGCGAAGACAACGAAAAAGACCAACAGCAGTCGCAGCATGGTTCCGGCTCCCTGGCAAAACTGGCTAACAGCTATGACGCCCGAATCGGCTCGAATGTTTCATTCCGGCCGCTGCAGGCGGTCGTCCGACGCCCCATGGTGCGGCTTGCCGGCATGGCCGGCAAGCCCGGCCAGGGCGGAAATCCGGCGTCGGCAACCGGCAACAGAACGGCAAACCGGTCGTCATATTTTTGGCATGCGCGGCATCATGCCGGGAGCAACATCTTATATCGACTTGTTTTATAGCGTGTTCTCGATTCTTCATGCGACCTGGCACCGATTTCGCATACCAGTTCGCATGCGAGTGATCAACCCGGACACCCCTATGAACAAACCGCTGCAACACATTGCTGACGCGATCAACGGCCGAGGACTTTCCGGCAGTCGCTCCCTGCTGCACGACTTCACGCTGGAAAAAGAACTTGAAATCGCGCAGAGCCTGCAGACCAGCCTCGATCCGACGCGCCTGATCGAGCTGTTCAGCAAGGAAGTCGCCGCCCTGATCCCGCACCAGGGTGTGCGTTACCGCAATGACGATCTGGACGTGCTGGTGAAACTAGGCACCCAGGCCCGTCACAGCTGCTCCTATAAACTGAACCTGGGCGACGAACCGCTCGGCAAACTGACCTTCCGCCGCAACCGGAAATTCACGGATGCTGAAATCGCCACGCTGGAGCACATGCTGTGCACCTTGCTGTATCCGCTGCGCAATGCGCTGCTGTACCAGGATGCGCTGCAGCTGGCCCAGAAAGATCCCCTGACCGGCATCTGCAACCGCGCCGCGCTCGACGAAACGCTGCAGCGCGAACTCAGCCACGCGCAACGCCGCGAGACCGGCTGCGCGCTGTTGATCCTGGATATCGATCACTTCAAGGACGTCAACGACCGCTACGGCCATATTGTCGGCGACTGCGCCATCCGCGCGATCGCCGGCATGGTGGCGGCCTGCAAACGCGACGGCGACCTGCTGTTCCGCTACGGTGGCGAGGAGTTTGTCGTGCTGATGCGCGACGCCGATCTGGAAGGCGCGGTGCTGCTCGCCGAACGCATTCGCGGACACATCGAACGCAATCCCTGCATCTGCTCGGGCGCCGACCTGCACATGACAGTCAGCATCGGCGTCAGCATCCTGCAGCCCCACGACAGCCCGGTGTCGCTGTTCGCGCGCGCCGACCAGTCCCTGTACCGCGCCAAGCGGGACGGTCGCAACCGCATCTGCGTCGCCGAAGACTGTTACCAGTAAGCCGCTGCGTTACATCCCGTTCTTGAACTGACCGTACTCGGTCGCGCCGCTGGCGCGTATCCCGACGAAGGCTTTGGCGTACTCCGTCAGGATACCCAGCGCATAGGCGATGCGCTTGCGGAAGTAATCGTCGGCATCGGGATTGTTCTGCGCGGGGTCGTCGTTAAGCACCTTCTCGACGTTGCGAATAATGACGTGTTCGGGGATATAGCAGATCCGGTTGTTCTTGTAACTGCTCATGCGCAGCTCGGCGACCGGGTAAGCGCCGCCATCAGCCGACGACACCGTGACAATCAGCGCCGGCTTGTGCGCCAGCTCCCGCTTGCTCCACATCAGGAAGAAATTCTTCAGCCCGGCGGGAACCTGTCCGTGCCATTCCGGAGAAACAATGACGAACCCGTCGCTGGAAGCCAGTTGTCCGGAAACCGGATCCAGCAGCTTTTTCCATTCCGGGTTCCCGTCCCAGATGGATTCGTCCCACAGCGGTAACGGGTTTCCGGCGAGGCGAAACAACCAGGTTTCATCGCACAGGCTGTTATCGTCGAGAACCCGCTGGACGTAGCGCGCGACTTTTTCGCTTTGCGAGGGTTGACGATGGCTGCCGCTGACAATGCTGATTTTCATGATCCCATCCCGTGCGTTGCGAAACGCCGGCAGTTTACCCTGTTTCGCGACACCGTCTCCACCCGGCCGCCAGCCCCGCCAACCCTGCACGCATGTTCGACCCTCACGCAACAATCGGATAAACTTCCCGGATTCGGGAGTGGCCGGAATACCGTATCCGGCATAGTGGATCTGCGACATGACCTTGAACAAGCCGGTTACTGCACTTGAGGCACGGGAACTCACCTGCATCCGCGACGACCGAACCCTTTTCTCCGGACTTTCCTTTCGCCTGCAATCCTCGCAGGCGCTGGTAGTCGAAGGACGCAACGGCAGTGGCAAGACATCGCTGCTGCGCACACTGTGCGGCATGGCGCTGCCCGATGCCGGCGACATCCTCTGGTGCGGCGAAGACATTTTCCGGCTGGGCGCCGACTACCACGCCTGCACCGCCTATGTGGGTCACCGCGACGGCGTCAAGCTCGACCTGACACCGCTGGAAAATCTTTCCTTTGCCCGCAGTCTCGGCAACCCCGACCCGGACTGCACAGCGCACCAGGCGCTGGAAGCGCTGCAGCTCGCGGGCTTCGAGGATGTGCCGACGCGCAACCTGTCGGCGGGACAGCAGCGCCGTCTCGCCCTCGCCCGGCTGCTCATAACCCGGGCCAGGTTATGGATTCTCGACGAACCCTTCACCTCCCTGGACAAGCACGGAATCGCCATCGTCGAGGAACTGGCGCACAAACATCTGGTCAATGGTGGTATGCTCGCCGTCACCTCGCATCACCCTGTCAACCTGGACCCGGGCGCCACCACGCGCATCAATCTGTCGGAATGAGCACCGCACCACTCAGCCACGCTTACCTGATCCTGTTCAAACGCGATCTGTTGCTGGCGTTCCGCAAGCGCGCGGAAATCATCAATCCCCTGTTGTTCTTCGTGCTGGTGACCGCCTTGTTCCCGCTGGGCATCGGTGCGGATCCGGCGTTGCTGCGCGCTGTCGGCCCCGGCATCATCTGGGTTGCCGCGCTGCTCGCCGCGCTGTTGTCGCTGGAGACCATTTTCCGCTCGGATTTCGAGGACGGCTCGCTCGAACAGCTGCTGCTCAGCCCGCACCCGTTGTCGGTGCTGATGCTCGCCAAGGTTTCCGCGCACTGGGTGATCACCGGACTGCCGCTGCTGCTGGTGGCCCCGTTGCTGGGCCTGCTGCTGGATCTCGGCGCGGATGCCAACGCCACCCTGCTTTTGACCCTGGCGCTGGGTACTCCGGTGCTGAGCCTGATCGGAACCATCGGCGTTGCGCTGACTGTAGGACTGCGCCGCGGCGGCATGATCCTGTCCCTGCTTGTGTTACCGTTGTATGTTCCCGTATTGATTTTCGCGTCCAGCGCGGTTTCGACCGCCGGCGCTGGACTCTCGATCAGCGCGCACCTGTCCTTGTTGATCGCCCTGCTGGCGCTGGCCCTGAGCCTTTCGCCGGCGGCGACAGCGGCGGCGTTGCGGATCAGTTTGAGCTAAAGGGCCTGAGGCATGTGGCGTTTCTTTCATCAAATGGGTTCACCCCGCTATTTCTACCACCTGGCCGGGCGCCTGGTTCCCTGGCTGGGCGTGGCCTGCCTGGTGTTTCTTCTCTACGGCCTGTACGACGGACTGGTGCTGGCGCCGACCGATTACCAGCAGGGTGACAGCTATCGCATCATGTTCATACACGTGCCGGCGGCCTGGATGTCGCTGTTCATCTACATGGTCATGGCGGGTGCCGGCGCCATCGGTCTCATCTGGCACATGAAGCTCGCCGAAATCATTGCCGTGAGCTGCGCGCCGATCGGAGCGTCCTTTACCTTCCTCGCGCTGGTGACCGGTTCCATCTGGGGCAAACCCATGTGGGGCACCTGGTGGGTGTGGGATGCGCGCCTGACCTCGGAGCTGATTCTGCTGTTTCTTTATCTCGGTGTGATGGCGCTGCATAATGCCGTCGAAGACAAGCGCACCGCGGCGCGCGCCACGTCGATTCTCGCCATTGTCGGTGTCGTCAACATCCCCATCATCCATTACTCCGTGGAGTGGTGGAACACACTGCACCAGGGACCGACAGTCACCAAGTTCGATGCGCCGTCCATCGATATCGATATGCTGATCCCGCTGCTGGTCATGGCGGTGGCATTCAAGCTGTTTTTTGTCATGGTGTTGCTGATGCGCGCGCGCTGCGAAGTGCTGCAACGCGAACGCAATACCCAATGGGTGCGAGAACTGGTGGAAGCATCATGAGCCTGCAGGAATTTTTCGACATGGGTGGTTACGGCGTCTATGTGTGGAGCTCATACGGCATCGCCGCGCTGGTACTCCTGGCCAACGTACTATTCCCGATACTGGAACGACGCAGGTTGATGGCCGGCCTGGCCCGCCGCGCGCGTCGAGAGAGGCAGCAATCATGAAACCCGCACGCAAGAAACGCATGATCCTGATCGGCCTGATGGTGGCGGGTGTCGCCGTCGCTGTAGGCTTCGGCCTCAGGGCCTTCAACCAGAACCTGATGTTCTTCTACTCGCCGAGTGAAGTGGTGGCCGGCTCCGCGCCGGCCAACGCGCCCTTCCGTATCGGCGGCCTGGTCAGCAACGGCAGCGTGCAGCGCCAGAGCGACGGCCTGACGGTGCAGTTCGATGTAACCGACCAGGCGAAGTCGGTAACGGTTCAGTACACCGGCATTCTTCCCGACCTGTTCCGCGAGGGCCAGGGCATCGTCGCGCACGGGCGCCTCGGACCCGGTGGCACGTTCATCGCCGATGAAGTGCTGGCCAAACACGATGAAAACTACATGCCGCCGGAAGTGGCCGATTCGCTGCAGAAAGCCCACGAAGCCGGCGTCAGCCAGGGAGCGGCTGCGCCATGACGCCGGAACTCGGACACTTTGCGCTGATCCTTTCACTGTGCCTCGCCTTCTTGCAGGCCGTATTCCCGCTCATTGGCAGCATCAACCGAACACCCGCATGGGTGGCGATGGCGCGTCCGCTGGCGTGGGGTCAGTTCGTGTTTCTGAGCCTTTCGTTTGCCGCGCTGATCTACGCGTTCCTGATTGATGACTTCTCGGTGCTGTACGTGGCGCAGCACGGCAACACCCAGCTGCCGACAATCTTCAAGATCTCCGCGGTATGGGGCGCCCACGAGGGCTCGCTGCTGCTGTGGGCGTGGATTCTTGCAGCGTGGATGGTTGCCGTCGCATCCTTCGCGCGCAACCTGCCGGCGGAAATGCTGGCCCGGGTGCTGTCGATCATGGGCATGATCAGCATCGGCTTTCTGTGTTTCCTCCTGTTTACCTCCAATCCGTTTGAACGCCTGTTTCCCGCGCCCCTGGAAGGCGGTGAACTGAATCCGCTGTTGCAGGATTTCGGGCTGGCCGTGCATCCGCCCATGCTCTACATGGGCTACGTCGGCCTGTCGGTCGCCTTCAGTTTCGCCATCGCCGCGCTGATCGGCGGCAAAATGGATGCCGCCTGGGCGCGCTGGTCGCGACCCTGGACGCTGATCGCCTGGGTGTTCCTCACCCTGGGCATCACACTCGGCAGCTGGTGGGCCTATTACGAACTCGGCTGGGGCGGATGGTGGTTCTGGGATCCGGTCGAGAACGCTTCGTTCATGCCCTGGCTGGTCGGCACGGCGCTGGTCCATTCGCTGGCCGTCACCGAAAAACGCGGCGCCTTCAAGCGCTGGACGGTGTTGCTGGCGTTAATGGCCTTTTCGCTGAGCCTGCTCGGGACCTTCCTGGTGCGCTCCGGCGTGCTGACCTCGGTACACGCCTTCGCAACCGATCCCGCGCGCGGATTGTTCATACTGGTGTTCCTGTGCCTGGTGATCGGCGGCTCCCTGTCCGTGTACGCCTGGCGCGCGCCCAGCATTTCGCGCGGCGGCGGTTTCGACATGGTGTCGCGTGAAAGCATGCTGCTGGGCAATAACCTGCTGCTCATCATCACCACCGCGCTGGTGTTGCTGGGCACCCTGGCGCCGCTGCTCTACGACGCCATGGGCTGGGGCAAGATTTCGGTCGGCTTCCCCTGGTTCAACACCATGTTCGTGACTTTCATGCCGTTGATGGTGCTGATCATGGGCGCTGGGCCCCTGACGCGCTGGAAGCACCAGGATCCTGCGGCCCTGTTGCGCACACTGCGTATTGCCTTCGCCATCAGTCTTGCCGCCGGTGTGCTGGTGGCCTTGCCGTTCGCGAGCGGCTCGATATCGGCAGGCATCGCTGTCGCGCTGGCGCTGTGGCTGGTGATCACCCTGCTGTCCGGCCTGCGCCAGCGTTTCAGAAACCGCGCCGGCAGCGGCGGCTTGCTCAGGGATTTCGCCAGTCGCAACGGACGTTCCTACTACGGCATGTGGGTGGCCCATATCGGCGTGGCGTTCTTCATCATCGGCGTCACCTTCGTGACGCAGTTCGATATCGAGAAGGACGTGCGCATGAGTCCCGGCGACAGCGTCGAACTCGCAGGCTACGAGTTCCGCTTCGATGGCGTGCGCCTGCAGCAGGGGCCCAACTACCAGTCACAATTCGGTACGGTTCATGTCTTCAAGGGCGACAGGCAGATCGCCGAGCTGCATCCGGAGAAACGCACCTACCGCGTGCAGAGCAATCCCATGACCGAAGCCGGCATCGACGCGGGATTCACGCGCGATATCTATGTGTCGCTGGGCGAATCGCTGGGCGGTGGCGACTGGGCGCTGCGCCTGTATTACAAGCCGTTCGTGCGCTGGATCTGGTTGGGCGGCATCCTGATCGGCGCCGGCGGACTGCTGGCCGCCAGCGATCCCCGCTACCGCAGCCGGGTGCTGGAGAAACTGCGTACCCGGCAACCGGTCGCGGATAAAGCGCACGCCGCGGAGGGTCGCGCCTGATGCCCGCGTTTGTCCGTTATCTGACACCGCTGGTGCTGTTTCTGGCGCTGGCGGGTTTGCTCTACAAGGGTCTGAACCTCAATCCCAGAGAGGTGCCTTCGCCGCTGATCGGCAAACCGGCGCCGGAGTTCTCGCTGCCCGGCCTCGAGGAGCCGCTCACTACAGTGAGCCTCGACGACTTTCGCGGCGAAGTCACGCTGTTCAACGTGTGGGCCACCTGGTGCAGCGGCTGTCGCGCCGAACACCCGGTATTGATGCGCCTGGCCGAAGCCGGCGTCAGGATCTACGGGCTCGACTACAAGGACGACCGCAACGACGCAAAGCGCTGGCTGCTGCGCTATGGCAATCCGTATATCGCCAATGCCTTCGACGAAAGCGGCAAGGTCGGCATCGACTGGGGCGTTTACGGGACACCGGAGACTTTTATCGTCGATCGCAACGGCATCATCCGCTACAAGCACATCGGTCCGATCACCATCGACGCGGTGAACACGAAAATCATGCCGCTGATCGAGCAATTGAAGGAAGACAAGGGATGAATCTATGGCGCAGTCTGCTGATCGCCATCGCGATCGGCAGCGTGACCCCGGCGTGGGCGGGGCTGGAAGCGTTCGATTTCAGCGGCAATGTCAACGAGGACCGCTACAAGGAACTGATCGCCGAGGTTCGCTGCCTGGTGTGTCAGAACCAGTCGCTGGCGGACTCCGACGCTGGTCTGGCACACGACCTGCGCATGGAAGTCTACAAGTTGATGGAACAGGGACAGAGCGACGAACAGATCATCGATTTCCTGGTCAGCCGTTACGGTGATTTCGTGCTCTACCAGCCACCGGTCAAACCCTCGACCTACCTGCTGTGGTACGGCCCTTTCGTGCTGCTGGCGCTGGGTCTGCTGCTGTTATTGCGCACGCTGCGCCAGCGGCGTGCGCAAATTCAGAGCGAACCCGGACTGTCGCCCGAGGAACAGCAGCGCGTGGAACGACTGCTCAACGAAAGCGA
Source organism: Thiogranum sp. (assembly GCA_024102665.1). Taxonomy (GTDB): domain Bacteria; phylum Pseudomonadota; class Gammaproteobacteria; order DSM-19610; family DSM-19610; genus Thiogranum. The sequence continues at coordinate 37,393 of JAGFJP010000007.1, forward strand.
TTCCGGTAAAGAGGAACGCCAATGAGCACGTTCTGGTTACTGGTAATCGCCATGATGCTGCTGGCGCTGGTGTTTTCAGCCGCCCCGCTGCTGCGCAGGCGTCACGACACGAGCATCGATCAGAACCAGCTCAACACCGCGGTCATCAGGGAACAGCTGCGCGAACTGCAGGCGGATCTGGATGCCGGTAAACTCGACCAGGCATCCTGGAACGCGGCCAAAACCGACCTTGAGCGCGAACTGCTGAACCAGCTCGACGACGGCAATGAAGGTACCGCCGCCGCACCGCGCAGCGGCCGCTGGGCTGTCGGCCTGGTCGGTCTGCTGGTGCCGCTGGTCGCGGTCCTGCTTTACCTGCAGCTGGGCGCCGTCGATTTTCAGGAACGCCGGGAGCTGACGGCGGCCGCGCAGGGCGCCGACGCCGACGGTCACCCGCTGGTGGCAATGGTGGCGCAACTGTCACAACGCATGCGCGAGAATCCCGACCAGCTGGAAGGCTGGTTGCTGCTGGCGCGCAGTTACGCGGCGCTGAACCAGTTCGACAATGCGCTCGAAGCCTATGCGCAGGCGCGCCGCCTGGTCGGCGATCAACCCGAGCTGCTGATTGATTCCGCCGACATGCTGGTCATGGCCAGCGGCGGCCAGTTCACCGATGAGGTGGGCGCACTGCTGGATCAGGCGCTTTCCGTGCAGCCCGATAACGCCAAGGGCCTGTGGCTGAAAGGTCACTGGAAATTCCGTAACAACGATATCCAGGGCGCGATCGACAACTGGAAAAAGGCCGCTGCCCAGTTGCCTCCAGACAGTGAAAACGTGCTGGCCATAAACCAGCAGATCCGGCAGGCACAGATTGCGCTGGGGATGCCGCAAAGCGAAGCGCCCGACGCGGCTGCGCCCGACACCGGCAAACAGCAATCCGCCGGCGGCGCAATCGAGGTCACGGTGAGGCTGGATCCGGCGCTGACGCAACAGGCCGCGCCGGGAGACACGGTGTTCATTTTCGCCAGGGCGGTCGAAGGCCCGCGCATGCCGCTGGCGATTGTGCGCAAGCAGGTCGCGGATCTACCCGTCAGTGTCAGGCTGGATGACTCGCTGGCGATGACGCCGGCGATGGTGCTGTCGAATTTCGACCAGGTCGCAGTCGGCGCGAGAGTTTCGAGATCCGGCAATGCCATGGCCCAGAGCGGCGACCTGGAGGGATTGACCAGTCCTGTGCAGGTCGCGCGGGGTGAAGCGGTGGAAGTTGTTATCGACGCGGCCGTTCCCTGACGCGGCGCGGCGTTATTGACCGCGTTTTGCAGGGACCTGACTCACAGCCCTTTCAACAACCAGAATCCCGAGCTGTCGTGTTCCTGCAGCAGTTGCGCGATATCCGGGTGTCCGGCTGCGGTGGCCAGCGTGACAGCCTGTTCCCGGTTGCGGTTTCTCAGCGAGGGATCGGCCCCCTTTTTCAGCAGACGTTCGACGACGGCTCTATGTCCTGCCGAGGCAGCCAGCATCAAGGCCGTATTGCCTTCGCGGTTCTTTTTGTCAACGTTGATTTCAAATTCAGATA
>JAGFJP010000019.1 GCA_024102665.1 Thiogranum sp.
CCGCAGATGTGGATCGCGGCCAAGTTCATGCACGGCCTGCTGCTGTTCGTGTTCAGCTATTTCTGGGCGCATTCGCTGCTGTGGTGGTTCCGCGAGTACCGCGACCGCAAGGCGCGCAAGGGACAGACGCGCATCCGCACCGACGAGTTGCTGGCCGGGGAAAACCGCCAGGTGCGGCGCTTCGGCCTGGCCTGGCGCATCGGGCACCTCGTGTTCGCCCTGAGCGTCATGACGCTGATCCTGACCGGCATGGCGGTGTTCTATGCGTATACCGCCTGGGCGCCGGTGGTCGTCGAAGTCCTCGGCGGACCCCAGATGACGGGTCTGATCCACCGCATCGCCGCGGCAGTCATGCTGGGGATCTTCTTCCTGCACCTGATCGGCGTCGGCATCAATATCGCCCGCAAGGGCAGCAGTTTCCGCTGGTTCGGCCCCGACTCGCTGGTGCCCAACTGGAAGGATTTCAAAGACGCCTGGGGCATGTTCGTGTGGTTTGTCGGCAAGGGGCCGCGCCCGGTCTTCGATCGCTGGACCTACTGGGAGAAATTCGACTACTGGGCGGTTTTCTGGGGCATGGCAGTCATCGGCGGCAGCGGCATGATGCTGGCCTTCCCGGAAATCACTGCGTCGATTTTCCCCGGCTGGGTGTTCAACGTGGTGATGCTGGTGCACGGCGAAGAGGCGTTCCTCGCCGCCGTGTTCCTGTTCACGGTGCACTTCTTCAATAACCACTTCCGCCCCGACAAGCTGCCGCCGCCCGACGTGGTGATGTTCACCGGAACCCAGTCACTGGAGGAGTTCAGGCGCGATCACAGCCTGCAGTACGACCGCCTGGTCGCCAGCGGCGAGCTGGACAAATACCTGGTGAAGGCACCGTCGAAACCCATGACCATCGGCTCGACGATCCTCGGCCTGGTGCTGATCGCCACCGGTCTGGCGTTGCTGGTTATCGTGGCGACCGGGTTTTTCGGAGGCTACTCGGGCTGATCCGGTTTTTCCGCTCCGCCTGCTACTGCTGCATCATCTGCCGGCGATGCTGTTCCTGGTGCTGACTGAATTCCTGCGGTGACACGCTGCCATCGCCATCGCTATCGATGGCGCTGAACGGTGGCGCATTCTGCAGGTTGCGCATCGGGTAACCCTGGCTGGCCCTGTCGTTGATGCGTTGCGCGCGGGCCTCGTTGAACTCCGGTTCTTCAAGGATGCCGTTCCCATCGAGATCGAAATCCGCGAACGACGGCATGTTCCGGCCCATGCCCATGCCCATGCCCATGCCCGGTCCCGGACCCATGCCCGGGCCACGCTGTTGCTGCATCCGGGCGCGCTGTCCCGCTGCCAGTTCATCCGGCGTCAGCCTGCCGTCGGCATCGGTATCGAGTGCCGCAAACGGCGGCGCACCTGCAGCACCGCGCATCGGGCGTCCTTCCCCGGCGCGCGCGTCCATGCGCTCGCTGCGCACATCGTTGAACTCCTGCTCATCGATGTAGCCGTTACCGTCGCGGTCGAACACCTCGAACGGCACAGGTCCCGGCGCGACTGCCTCGGACCAGGCCACCGCGGGCGCCATGACGGCCGCCATGCCCAACAAGCAGGGAACACAAAAGAATCTGCATCTGTGCATCATGTTCCTGTCTCCTGAAAAATCCATGGATGACGAAACCACCCGGTCGGCCCGGGGCCGACCGTGGGCTTAGTATAGATGCAGGGAGGTGAACTGAAGCTGAAAAGTCGATGACGACCGCGCTTCAGTCGGTGCAGAACATCAGTGCAATGCCGGTGGCTTCGATGCGCACGATGGTTGCCTTGACCACCGGAGCAGCCGATCCCATGTCCTGGTCCTGGATACTCACCTCGGTTCCGACCGGCAGCGTCAGCTTGTCGCCGGTGATGAGAAATATGCCGCCGTGGGACAGATCCCGCGACTCGACGACAAACTCGCCGGACCCGGGATGCATGACCTTCACACGCGAGCTGAATACGATTCGTTCGTGTTGTCGTTTTTCCATCATCTGAAATTCGCCGTGTCGGGGTTGGAGAAACGGCGCACAGGCGCCACGCCGCATATCGGCAGCTTGCGACTCGCCCTGCAACCGGAATCGCGAACGACGGCGTGTGGCGCTGCTATCCGCGGCCATTGATAGTAAAGTACAAACCCGGCGTGCCGAAAGCGTGCAGACAGGTCGTTTCAGCAAGCGCAAAAGGAAGAGTCTTGACCCGGATAATCTGTTGGTTCGCTGCCGCCATCGCGGCTTTCCCGGCACTGTCGTCCGCCCGTTCACTGATGGACGTCGAGCAACGCGCCGTCGATTCGCTGCCGGATATCGCCATGGTCAGCTTTCTGCCGGGCCGTTCTCCAGTGATTTTCTACAACCCCAGACTGTGCCTGCAGGCAGGCGCCGCCCTGTGCGAATTCTACCGCTATCACGAATACGCCCACATCGAGCTGCGACACAACGAACGCGACGATCTTTCCACGCGCGAAAAGGAACGCGAAGCCGATCGCTGGGCCGCCGAACACGCGCCATTCGCGAGCGTGATGGCCGCCTATCGCTTTTTTGCGTCCGGCGGCGGCGGTACGCCGATGCACGGCAGCGGCAGCAGCCGCGCCGCGCGCATCCTGAACCGCTACGAGCAGGTCGCCTGGTCAGGCGACCTGACGACAGTCCCCGCGCCGCAGATTCCGGCGCGTTCTTTCATGCCCTGAAGGGCAGCGAACTCACTCCTGCGCAGGCACAAAGTCACGGCGCCGGCGCCTTCGCCGTCAGCGCCTCGCGCAGTTCTCTCAGCTTTGCCTTGACCCTCACGGCGTTGTCGTAGCCGATGCGCAGCAACACTTTCTGCCCCGCGGACAGGGCCTCGAGATCCGGATTGGCGAATCTGTAGAGCACGTGCGGACGCTCGAGCTTCACCCGACCCTGTATTTCCGGCGTGGCCAGCAAGTGATCGATCACCTCCACCAGACGGTCATTGAAATAGCCCGAGGGATAGCCCAGATCCATGAAGGCGGCCTGAAACAGGGGATAGAAACGAATATAGAGATAGGCGATCTTTTGCGTGTCCAGGCTTTCCAGCAGACGCACATATGGCGCATAGCGCTGGTAATTGTCGGGGTCGATGTACTCTGCGCCCTCCTCGCCCGCTGCCAGAAAAGGACCTTGCGCGGGTTTGGAGAGAATGTGTCTTTGCGGCAGTTTTCTGCCGGGGATATTGTCGATGGTCACCACGAAACGGCGAATGATGTTGTCGGGATTGAACAAGGACTCGAGCGCGCCGGGTTCGGTGATTTCACCGAGCGCCTCGTGCATTGCCTCATCGCTGTCGTCCAGTTCCGGTAATGCCGCTTCGGCAGGAGGCTTGCCATCCTCCGCGGCATCGACCGGATGATCGAGGGATTGCTGCACCTGCTGCTCGATCTCCTGCACGACCTCCGGGTTAGGCGCCGGCGCCGGCAGTTGCGGAACGGGATACCGGATCACCGGCTCTTCGCTGACCTGGGGCGACACCGCCCTGTCGGGAACCTCCAGGGTCCGTTGCGTCGGTGCGCTGCTGATATGCCGGTAGTACCAGGCGCCCGCCAGCACACTGGCGACTGCGAGCGCGACAATTGCGAGCAAGCTTCTGTTCATAGGCAAACATCCGTCGGTAAGAATACGAAGCCATCCGGGCCTGGCTGCGCATTATAGAATGTCGGGAGTCGCCGCGCTGCGCCCATAGAACCCCTTTGGGTCAAGGCATCGCGATAACCATCAATTCAATGGTACCCGCGCCTCCAGGCCGGGCAGCGGATAGAAGGGTCCGAGGAACTCGCGCTCCCACCACTGTCCGCCGGCGGCGCGCAGTTCCGGCGTGGCAAACCGGTAACGCCAGACGCCGACCCTGAGAAAGCGCGGAGGCTCGGCCGGAAACGGATTGCTTTCCAGCAGGCCCAGCACCGCGGGTGAATTCTCCAGCAGGCGTTCCAGGAAGCGCTCGAACCAGGGCAGAAACACCGGGTGCGAGGGCACGAACCACATCATCCAGTCCAGGCGCGGATGATGCGGCACGATCACCTGCGGCCGGTGCTGCACGTCGCCCGGCTTGTACCTGAATTCATAGGTGCGCCATTCGATGCCGTCCCGCGAGCCCTCGATCACCAGCTCGATACGCTCGGTTTTCATGGTCGGGAACACGTGGTACTTGTTGACAATGCGCAACGGGCGCAAGGCATCCAGCGCCGCATCAACCGGCGCCGGACTGCGCCGACCGGAAAACATCTCTGCCATCTGCACGAGACTGATGCTGAAAATCACTACCGCCAGCACCGACATCGCGGCGCCGCGCACCCTCCCCGGCGCTGGCGCGGCCGCCGGTTCTGCGGTTATCCAGCGGATCAGCGCTTCCGGCGCCACGCGGCCGACGGCGCGGTCATCGAACAGGAACAGGCACAGGATCAGCACCAGGAAGTTCGCGTAGTTGTGATTGCTGGTCAACAGAATCAGCACCTGCATCAGGATGGTCGCCCAGGCACCGGCAAAGCGTATCCTGCGCGGCATGAACATCAGGAACGGCACCAGGATTTCGATGAACAGCGCCGAGCCGGTACCGAATCGCAGCATCCAGTCAGGCAGCTGATGAGCGTACCAGCCGCCCCAGTGCGGCAGCGGTTGCACTTCGAAAAAATAATTCAGCGCCGTGAGATTCGCCCAGGTCGGGTCCTGGCTGATAAGTTTGGCCACGCCGGACATGAAACGCACTCGGAACAGCAACCAGCGGAACAGCCACACCACCGGGCGCGAGCCGCCGGAGAGAAAAATGGCCAGGAAGCCGCTTTCCAGCAGCAGATAATCCCACTGGAAATTCATGAACAGCTGTCCGGCGTGAAACAGCGACAGGTAGAGGACAAACAGCAGCACCAGCGAGATGCGCGGCATGATGTTGAGAAACAGCGCCACCGAAAACAGACAGCCGGCCAGCGCAACGCCGAACAGCGCATCGTTGTCGGCACGGATCCAGAACAGCGTGGGATATGACCAGAACGCCGCCCAGCCGCGCTCGGCACGCAGCTGCCCGATCACTTCGGCGACCGGCAATATGCCATGGTCTCCGGCGAGACCGATGATCTGCAGGCCGGTGGATATGAACGCCGCCAGGTAGACAAGCGCGAGCAGCCGCAGGAACACAGCGGATATCAGCACATAGTCGTTGCGCGCCGGCTTGCTCATCGATATGACGCCCACGCGGCTCACGGCTGCCGCGTCACCAGCGCGAATCTACACCAAATCCGCATTGCCAACACCGCTTGTGTTGCGGCGGGTTGATACCGGCATTTCGCTGGTACGTGGCGGTTGCTATCCACCCAAGCGGCTGACATGGCAAGTAAATTTGCCTTTGGGCGCGTTACTCCCTAGGATAGGGCATCGCGCCGCAAGGGGCTGCGCGCCTGCCTGGATGCACCTTGCGACGCACCAGTGGTGCGGCGGGTTCGAAAACAAGAAGTGAAGCAGTCCATGTCTTTCATAAGCAAGTTATTTTCCTCGGCATCGCGCAGTTTTTGCGCCATTTCTGCCATGCTTCGGCTGTCCCCGGCGCTGTTCGCGACAGCGATGCCCGGCTATGCCGGGGCAACAGACGCCGGATTGCTGACCGAAGACGCCTTTCTCGACGCATTGCCCATCGTCCTGTCCGCATCGCGCCTGCCGCAGTCGATCGACAATGCGCCCATCGCCACCAGCATTATCGACCGCAACATGATTGTCGCCTCGGGATTCACCGAGATTCCCGACCTGCTGCGCCTCGCGCCCGGATTCATCGTCAACTATGACAACGGTCACACGCAGGCGGTCGGCTACCATATGCTGCATGACCAGTATTCACGCCAGATGCAGGTGCTGGTCGACGGCCGCTCGGTGTATGAGCCCACGGTGGGCGGCGTGCCCTGGACCGACCTGGCCCTGACCGTCGACGACATCGAGCGCATCGAAGTCATACGCGGTCCCAACGCGGCCAGTTACGGTTCCAACTCTTTCACCGCGGTGATCAACATCATCACCCGGCACCCGGTGCTGGAGCGCGGCGTTACCCTTAAAGCCAATGCCGGAAACAACGGCCTCAGGGAAGGTTTTCTGCGTTACGGCGGCAACCACCGCAGTTTCGATTACCGCATTACAACCGCCTGGCGCGAGGACGAAGGCTTTGACGACCGCTTCGATGACAAGACCGTCAAGCTGTTCAACTTCCGCGGCGACTACGCGCTGGATCTCGCCAACACGCTCATGCTCCAGCTCGGGCACAGCAGCGGATCGAGAGACGCAGACAATGTCTTCGACGAACTCATTCCGCCGCATACGCGGAACGTATATGGCCAGTTCCAGCAGCTGAAATGGACGCACACGGTGTCCGCGGACCAGGAGTTCTACGTTCAGCTCTATCACAACCAGAACAAGGACACCAACGACTTCGTGACCACGCCGATCGCTGCGCTGGGCGGCGCGCAGGTTCTGCTGGATGAGCGGCGCACATCGAACCGCTACGACGTCGAATTCCAGCACAGGCTGCGCCCTGCCGCGGCGCTGCGACTGGTGTGGGGCGCCAGCGCCCGCCAGGACGAGGTCAACGCACCGGCGTTTTTCAACACCACGCGGACGCTGGATAACAGGATCTACCGGATTTTTTCCAACGCGGAATTCGCCGTCACTGAAAAAACGCTGATCAATGCCGGCGTCTCATATGAAGACAACGACATCGCCGGCAGCTACACCTCGCCGCGCCTGTCGCTGAACCATCATTTTTCCAGGGCTCATACCGCGCGGCTGTCGGTGTCGCGCGCCTACCGCGCGCCCTTCCTTTTCGAGCACGAACCGGATTACCGGTTCCCGGTGCCGATCCCGAACAATGTGCTGTTCTTCGATGGCGGCGATCCCGATCCCGAAGAAATCACATCCTATGAAATCGGCTACATCGGCAGCTTCCCGCGTATCGGCGCCTCGCTCGATGCCAAGCTGTTTTACGACAGGCTGGAGCATCTGATCACCTACATGGGCGTCAGCAATCCGCTTGGCCTGGACGGCACGGCGGCATTTTTCGACAACCTGGATAACGTGACCATCCGCGGCATCGAACTTTCCGCGCAGTACCAGCCCGGTGACAGGGACCGCATCCACATCAACTACACGCACCAGGAAATCGACGGCACGGACAATACCAGCAAGGGCCAGTATTCCATTGCCGGGCCATCGGATAACCTCAACCTGCTCGCCAGCCACGATTTCGATCATGGCTACAACGCAAGCGCGGGGTTTTATTACCTTTCGAAAATGAAGCAGCTCGCAACCAATGACATCAGGGGGGAACAGAAACGCCTGGATCTGCGCTTCGCGCGCACTCTTGCGTCGGGCGGCAACGAACGGACCTTCGCGCTGGTCATCCAGAACCTGTTCGACGATGAGCAGGAAACGCGCCTGAAAAACAATATCGACCGGCGCATTTACGCAAGCTTCGCCATCACTTTCAGATAAGCCCGGCGCATAACAATTACAAACAAGACGCAGGCAGTAACCCGGATGTATCGACAGCCAGTATTCAGGAGGAGAATAAACGCGGTGCGGCTTGCCCGCGGTATCGCGGCTCGCCTCATGCTCGCGTTGCTGGTCATGTTGCCGCTTGCGGCTCCGGCCGCGAACGAAGAGGGAATGGCGCGCATCCTTTTTGTCGCCAGCCAGCGTTCGGCGTCCTACACCGAATTCATCACCCATGTCCAGCAGACGCTGGACACAGGCAATCCGCGCATGCCTGGCAACGACACCCTGTTTGCGGATGATCTGTCCGCATCCCCCGCCCCCGACCCGCAGCAGGACCTTGTCGTCGCCATGGGAACACGGGCGGCGCAGGCCCTGCAGGAATGGCAACCGCGAACCCCGGTGATCTACACCCTGATTCCGGAAATGACCTTCGAAGAGCTGCGACAGTCCGGGCGGCTGCCCTGCCACGAGGACCGTTGCACGGCAATCTACATCGACCAGCCGCTGGAGCGCCAGGTGCGCATCCTGCATGCGGCATTCGGGCATCGCCGTATCGGCGTGCTGTTAGGTCCGACGTCGCAGCGTTACCGGGGCCCGCTGGAAGACGCAACCCGGCGTTACAAGCTTTCCACCGCGACAGCGGCGATCGAGGATGCAGAGGGCCTGCTGCCGGCGTTGCAGAATATGCTGGAACAGGTCGACGTGCTGCTGGCGCTGCCGGATCCGCTCGTCTACAACAGCCGTACCGCGCAAAGCATCCTGCTCACGACCTACCGCTACAAGGTGCCGCTCGTGGCCTTTTCCAAAGCCTATACCGATGCCGGCGCCACGTTGTCGGTGTATTCGACGCCGCGGCAGATGGCGACGCAAACTGCAGCTATCATCCGCGAATTCCTGCATGGCGAACGCAAGCAACTGCCCGCGCCGGCGTATCCCGAACGTTTCCGGGTGCAGATCAATCGCCACGTCGCCCGGTCCATCGGGCTCGATTTCGCGGATACCCCGGAATTCCTTTCCATCATGAAAGAAAGCAACGATGAATAAGCTGACCATTCACACCAAGGTGTTCCTGGTAACGCTGCTGCCGTTGAGCGTCACTGCTGTGTTGCTGTCTTCGTATTTCATCTACGGCAAGATCGCGGACATCGATCAGGCCCTGGATGCCAAGGGTCAGGCGGTCGCCCACCTGTTGTCTCCGGCCAGCGAATACGGCGTCCTGTCCGGCAACACGGAATCACTGACGAAACTCATCTACGCTTCCGCCCGCGACAGGGATATTGCCTCGATCACGGTCTCCGACGCGCGCGGCCGGGTCATCGCGCACACTTCGCCGGAAGGCGGTGTTGCGCCGAACAGCATCATTCCCGCCCGAAGCGACCCGCTCTTCCGCGCCTACAACGCGCCCATCTACTATACCAGCCTGGTGGTGGACGACTTCGAGCGCGGCACTGCGCCCGGCTCCGATGCATCCGGTCTCATCGGCAATATCCGGGTCGTCGTCACCCGCGAACACGCCATAGCCCAACAGGGCGAAGTGCTGGTCAACGGACTGCTCATCACGACCATCGCCCTGCTGATCACCGCCTGGCTCGCGGCCCTGATGGCGCGCAGTGTCACTTCGCCGATCCGCAAGCTGACCGAGGTCGCCAAATCCATTCGCGACGGCGATCTGAAACAGCGTGTCGACAACCACAGCAGCGGCGAACTGGGCATTCTCGAAGAAGCCATCAACACCATGGCGCAATCGCTCGACCGCGCGCGGGAACGCGAGCGCAAGCTCGCCGAGGACGAGCTGTTTATCGAAAAGGTCAAGGCGCAGACCACGCTGGAATCACTTGGCGAAGGCGTCATCACCACCGACGCCAACGGCGCCGTTACCTATCTCAATCCTGCCGCCGAGAAACTCACAGGCTGGAGCTTTGCCGACGCCGGCGACAGGCAGCTGCATGAAGTGTTCAACCTGATTTCATCGAATACGCGCGTCGCAGTGCGTTATCCTGTCGAGCAATGCATCAGCGAAGGCAGCACCATTCACCACGACCTGGTGCTGACACTGATACGACACGACGGCAAGGAGTTCATTATCCAGGATACCGCAACGCCGATACGCGACAGCAACGACACCGTCGTCGGAATGGTGCTGGTATTCCACGATTACTCCAAGCTGCACCGCATGTCGGAGCGACTCGCCTACCAGGCGGCGCACGACGATCTCACCGGCCTGCTCAACAGGCGCGAGTTCGAGGCGCAACTGGCCAAGGCGCTTACCGAAGTCAACAACCAGGAGACCGAGCATGCGCTGTGTTATATCGATCTCGACCAGTTCAAGATCGTCAACGACTCCTGCGGGCACAACGCCGGCGATGAACTGCTCCGGCAACTGACCCACCAGATCCACGACAAGATCCGCCGCCACGATATCTTTGCGCGGCTGGGCGGAGATGAATTCGGCATCATCCTGAAGGACTGCTCGCTCGCCAGCGCGGAAAAGCTCGCCTACCTGATCAAGGATACCGTCAACGCCTTCCGCTTCACCTGGCAGCGTCATACCTTCGAGATCGGCGCCAGCATCGGCCTGGTGCCCATCACCGACAGTCACGTCACCACCAGCGAGCTGATGATGACGGCCGATTCGGCCTGTTACATCGCCAAGGACAAGGGCCGCAATCGCATCCATATCTACGAGCCGACCGATGCCGACGTCATCCAGCGTTCCACGGATATGCAATGGCTGCAGAAACTCAACCAGAGCCTGGAATCCAACCGCTTCGTGCTCTACAGCCAGCTGATCACGCCGATCAAAGAGGAACCGCAACTCGCCGACCACTATGAAATCCTGATCCGCCTGCAGGATCCCGAAAAGGGCCTGATTCCGCCGCAGCTGTTCATCCCCGCCGCCGAGCGCTATCAGCTCATGCTGTCCGTCGATCAGTGGGTGATCAAGACCGTGTTTGCAATGCTGCGCGAAGCCGGGTTCACCCGCAGCGCCGGCGCATCGACGTGCACCGGTTTCAGCATCAACCTGTCTGCGCAATCCATCACCGACGGCGCCCTGCTGGATTTCATTCTCGAGCAGTTCCGCGACACCGACGTCAATCCGCAGGTCATCACCTTCGAGATCACCGAGACCGCTGCGATCGCGAACCTCGCCCGCGCCATCAACTTCATCGAAAAACTCAAGGAACTCGGATGCAGGTTTTCACTGGACGACTTCGGCAGCGGCCTGAGTTCCTTCGGCTATCTCAGCAGCCTTCCCGTCGATTGCATAAAGATCGACGGCCGCTTCGTCAGCGATATCGTAAAGAATCCGGTCAGCCGTTCCATTGTTGAATCCATTGCGCACATCGGCCGCGTCATGGGATTGCAGACCATTGCCGAGTTTGTCGAATCGGATGACATCCTGCGCGAGGCGCGCGATTGCGGTATCGATTTCGCGCAAGGCTACGGCATCGAGCATCCGCGGCCGTTTGCCGACGCCCTGGAGGATCTCGAATCGGGGGAAACCGGCAAGGTGGCGAGCTGAACCACGTTTCCCTGGGGTCAAGCTGAATCCGCTTCCCAGTCCAGCAATTCCCGTTTAAGCCCGATCCCGGCGCGGAAGCCGCCGATGTCGCCGTTGGCGCGCAGCACGCGGTGGCAGGGAATCAGGTAATGCACCGGGTTGGCGCCCACCGCGTTGGCCACGGCGCGCACGGCATCGCCCCTGCCGACCGCCTGCGCCAGCTGCTGATAGGAAGTGATTTCGCCGCGCGGAATACGCAGCAAGCCGCGCCACACATTGACCTGGAAGTTGGTGCCTCTCACCAGCAGGTGAAACGGTTCGCCGCGTGTTTCCCCGACGTCGAACAGCCGTTGCGCGGTGGCGGTGATGGCCACGGGATTTTCCCGCAGCAACGCCTCCGGGTAGAGGCGACGCAGCCGGTTCAGTTCCCTTTCGAGCGTCGCCTGGTCGGTGAATGCCAGGAAGCAGATGCCCCGCCGCGTCTGCGCAATCAGCGTATCGCCAAACGGTCCGGCGTGGACGCCGTACGCGATCTCGATGCCCTGCCCGCGCTTCCTGAACTCACCCGGCGTCACCGCCTCGATCGATACGAACTGCTCGTGCAGGCGCGACGGACTGCTGAGCCCCAGTTCCAGCGACACGTCCAGCACGCTGCGCGAGCCGGCGAGCAGCTGCCGGGCCTGATCGACCGTCAACAACGACAGGTAGCGTTTCGGACTGATGCCCGCCCAGCGCCGGAACAGGCGATGAAAATGATAGACGCTGACACCGACATGCGCCGCGATGCGCTCGACACTCGGCTGGTCGCCGATGTTGCTGCGGATATAGCCGATGGCTTTTTCGATGCGTGCGTAGTCTTCGTTCATCGTTGATTGGTGCAATCAGACCTGCACCGAACTCTACGCCCTTGGGCTGCGCTGTCCACCCGGATCCTGCTGTCGCTTGACGCCGGCGGACGTCGGGTTTAAGTTAGTGACCACTCACTCACTTACAACGGGACAGAGAACGGCATGGCACGTAAAAGCGCCGATCAACGGCGCACCGAAATCGTCGAGGCAACCCTCACCCTGGCTGACGAAGTGGGCCCCGACCGGCTCTCTGTCGAGCAGGTCGCACAGCGTGTGGGAATTTCCCAACCTGCTGTATTCCGTCATTTTTCCTCCAAGCGGCTGCTCTGGGACGCAGTCGGCGCCTTCGTCGGCAAACGTCTCGAGAGCACCTGGGAACGCGCGCTGGCGGAGTCCCCGGACCCGGTCGGCCGGCTGCGCGCCCTGGTGCGCGCCCAGCTGCGCCTGATCCGCACCCTCCCCGCCATTCCGGCGCTGCTGTTCTCGCGCGAGCTGCAGGCCGGCGACCAGGGGTTAAGACGCACCTTTCTGGGCTTCATGCGCCGGTTCCACAGCGTGCTCGCCGGGGTGCTGGCAGAGGGTGTGCAGCAAGGACAATTGCGCACCGGACTGGATGAAGCACGCGCTGCCTACGTGATTATCGCGCTCATACAGGGCGTCGCCATGCGCTGGTCGCTCAGCGGTCGCGAGTTCGACCTGGTGCAGGAAGGAGAACAGCTGCTGGAACTGGTCATGCAGGGTTTGCTGAACTGCGAGGAGTCATCATGAATGCGTCGCTGAAAACACGCCTGGGTCTTGCCGTGCTTGTCGCGGTCGTTGTCGCCGCCGGCGTGGTGCTGGCGCGCAGCCGGCCCATCGATGTGATCGCGGTGCAGCGCGTCGACGCCGTGCCCTTCGAAGTCTTCGGGCTCGGGACCGTCGAAGCGCGCGTGTTGTCGCGCGTCGGTTTCGCGGTGCCGGGAACGCTGGAACGCGTCAACGCCGATCACGGCGACCGCATCGAGGCCGGCACGCCGCTGGCGGTTCTCGACAGCGCGGCGCAGGCGGCGCGCGTCACCAAGGCTCAGGCACTGCTGACGCAGGCCGAGGCCTCGCGCGGACGCGCCAGGGCCCAGGTCGGACGCGCCGAAGCCCTGCTGGCGCAACGCGCCCAGACCCGCAAACGCCAGGATGCGCTGGTCGGCAAAGGCTCGGTGTCTGTCGAAGCCTCGGACGATGCGCGCACCACCGAGCAGGTTGCCGCCGCCGAACTCGAAGTGGCGCGCCAGGAACTGCTGCTCGCCGCTGCCGCGGTCGACGATGCCCGCGCGCAACTGGAGATCGAACGTGTGCAACTCGCCCAGCACACGCTGCTCGCGCCCTACGACAGCCTGGTGGTCGAGCGCTTGCGCGAACCCGGCGCCGTGCTCAATCCCGGCGAAGCCATGTTCACGCTGATCGATCCGGCCAGCGTCTGGGCGCTGGCCTATGTCGACGAAGCGCGGGCCGGAGGACTGGTTCCCGGCCTGCCGGCGCGCGTGCACTTGCGCTCGCTGCCACAGCAGACCTTCACCGGCGAAATCGCCCGCATCGGCATCGAGAGCGATCGCGTCAGCGAGGAACGGCGCGTGTATATCCAGTGCACGCGCTGCCCGGAGCGGTTCTATCTCGGCGAACAGGTCGAGGTCATTATCACCAAACGCGTCGCGAACGATGTCCTGTTGATTCCGGAAATCGCCGTGCTGGGCGTTAGCGGCGCCGACGGCTGGGTGTGGACCGTGGAAGGCGGCCGCCTGCACAAACGCGCAGTAAAAGTCGGCGACCGCACCCTCGACGGCCGCGTCGAAGTTCTCTCAGGTGTCGAAGAAGGCACGCTGGTGGTCGCCGAACCCACGCCCGCACTGCGCGAGGACAAGCGGGTGCGCAGCCGCACGCGGAGCGCGCCGTGAACCTGGCCTGGCGCGACATCCGCCACAAACTCGGGCGCTTCCTGCTGACCTGCGTCGGCCTCGGACTGCTGCTCGGCGTGGTGCTGTCGATGATCGGCATCTACCGCGGCATGGTCGACGACGCGCTGGTGCTGGCGCGCACGCCGGGCGCCGACATCTGGGTGGTGGAATCAGGCACCCGCGGACCGTTCGCCGAATCCTCGCGCATCCCCGGCAACACGCGCGAAGCGGTGGCGCGCATCGCCGGCGTCACAGCCGCGGGCTCGGTCACCTACCAGGCCGCCGAGACACGGCGCGCCGGCCGCACGCTGCGCCTGTACGTGGTGGGCTATGAACCGGGACGACCGGGCGGTCCGCGCACGCTCACCGACGGCCGGCCGATCAGCCGCAGCCACTATGAACTCATCGCCGACGCGCGCAGCGGATTCCTGCTGGGTGATCGCGTGCGCCTCGGACGCGACGATTTCAGCGTCGTGGGCATTAGCCGCGGACAGGTGAACAACGCCGGCGACCCGGTGGTGTACATGACACTCAATGACGCGCAGCGCCTGCAGTTCGAACTGGCGCCGGCGGCAGCGCGCCGCGAAGCAGTGCGGCGCCCGGGCACCACCGATACTGATGTTGTCAATGCCGTGGTGGCGGTCGTTGCCGACACGGTCGCGCCGGAGGCGGTCGCCGAATCATTGCGCCGCTGGAAACACCTTACGGCCATGACCCAGGCCGAGCAGGAACACCTGCTGCTCAGCTCGGTGGTGGCAAAGGCACGCAAGCAGATCGGGCTGTTCACGCTGATTCTCCTGACCGTGTCCGCCGTCATCATCGCGCTGATCATCTACACCATGACACTCGACAAAATGCGCGAAATCGCCACCCTGAAGCTGATCGGCGCGCCGGACCGCACCATCATCGGCATGATCGTCAGCCAGGCGCTGGCGATGGGCGGCATCGGCTTTGCCAGCGGCGCGGCGATCATAATCGCGGTAAAGGATCATTTCCCGCGGCGCGTGTTGCTGCAACCCGAAGACGGTCTGTTGCTGGCGCTGGTGGTGCTGCTGGTGTGCCTGCTGGCGAGCGGACTGGGCGTGCGGCTGGCATTGCGTATCGATGCCGCCCAGGCGCTCGGAGGCTGAAGCCATGCATGACCTTCAGCCACTGGTTTCCCTGCATGGCATTTCCAAGCACTTCGGCGAAGGTCCGGCGCGCGTCGACGCCTTGCGCGACATCGACATCGACGTCTATCCGGAACAGGTGGTGGGACTGCTCGGCCCCAGCGGATCCGGCAAGAGCACCCTGCTCAACGTGATCGGTGCCATCGTCACGCCGAGCAGCGGACGCATGACGCTGGACAGCGAGGACGTGTTCGCCGGGCGCTGGCTGCGCAGCGACCTGCGGCGCATGCGCCTGGAAAAAATCGGTTTCATTTTCCAGCTACACAATCTGCTGCCGTTCCTCAACAGCCTGGAGAATGTCGCCCTGGTGCTCGATCTCGCCGGTGCCCCGCCCGCAACAGGCCGCGAACGCGCCAGAGAACTGCTCGATTACCTCGAGGTCGGCAACCGTGCCGGCGCCATGCCCGCCAGCCTCTCCGGCGGTGAAGCGCAACGCGTGGCCATCGCCCGGGCGCTCGCCAACCGGCCGCGCATCATCCTCGCCGATGAGCCGACCGCCGCGCTGGACTCGCAACGCGCGCGCATCGTCATGGACCTGTTACGCCGCGTGGCCCGCGAACAGCAGGCGGCGATCCTGGTGGTGACGCACGATGAAAAGGTGTTCGATCACTTCGACCGCATGTTCCACTTGCGCGACGGGCAGCTGGATGGAGGCTGATCGGTCCTGAAGAGACCCTCCCGCTCCATCAATCGACCGTCGCCGGCCGGAACCGCGATAGCAGCCTTGCTGGAAACACCGGCAGCCAAGGGACACAACGTCATTGCAATGCCGTATCTGACCTCAGCCTTTGTACGGCCAGATCGACGAAGCTCCGGACCTTCGCGGATCCGTGGCGACCCTCGCGATGAATGACGTGGACCGGCAGCGAAGCTTCTTCAAAGGCTGTCAGCACCGCCTTGAGCGTGCCGGCCGCCAGTTCGCTCGCTACCTGATAGGACAGCAGCCGCGTCAGACCGAACCCGCTCCTGGCGGCTTCGAGCGCGCCGTCATTGGTGTTCACCAGGATGCGCGGACTGAGCCGGACACCGATTTTTTCTTTCCCTTTGTCGAACGTCCATTCCGAACCGGTGGCCACCGACGTGGCGGCAATGACCGTATGCTGCGCAAGATCCGCGGGGGTTTTGGGGGTGCCGTACTTCTTCAGGTAGGCCGGCGCTGCACAGACCACGCGACGCACCTGGCCGACGCGAATCGCCCGCAGCGAAGAATCGGGCAATGCGCCGATGCGGATGCCGACATCGAGTCCCTCATCGACCAGGTTGACCACACGATCGATGAACAGCGCCGACACCGTGGTTTCCCTGAATGCCATCTGGTAGGCGGTGATGATCGGCATCACATAGATCTTCCCGAACAGCACTGGCGCCGTGACTGCCAGATGTCCGCGCGGTGTGGCATTGATGCCGGCCGCCGCTTCGTCGGCTTCCTCCACCTCGAGGAGGATTCGCCGCGCATCCTCAAGATAGCGGGAGCCGGCATCGGTGGTCCGCACCAGTCGCGTGGTGCGCGTGAGCAGCCGCACGCCCAGCCGTTCCTCAAGGGAGGTGATGGCGCGGGTCACGGCCGGTGGCGACATGCGCAGCCGACGCGCCGCCGCGGCGAAGCTTTCCTCTTCGGCCACGGCGACAAAGACCGTCATGAGATGAAATCGATCCACTAATTATTCCGTGAAATGGAATTATAGATTCCATTATATGACTATTCTTCTTTCCTGCGGAGTTTGGCAAGGTGCCAACCGTCGACAGCACGCCGACGCACCCAACCCAACGCAGGAGAAAGATCATGGCACGCATCAACCTCGTTAGCACCGAATCGGCCAATCCGGAACAGAAGGCGCTTTACGACGCCATCCATGCCCAGCTTGGCATGGTGCCCAACTTCCTCAAGGTCTTTGCCAACTCCCCGGCCGCCCTCAAAGCCTACCTGGGATTGCACGGCATCGCCGGCGACGGTTCGCTCGACCCGCAGACCCGCGAACGCATCGCCCTCGCCCTCGCCCAGCAAAACAGTTGCGAGTATTGCCTTTCGGCGCACACGGCGATTGGCCGCAAGACGGGCCTGGACGGCGTCGAGATCGAGGCCAACCGCGCCGGTACCAGCCAGGATGAAAAGGCGGCCGTCGTCGTCCGCTTCGCCCGCTCGCTGGTCACTCACATGGGAGAAGTCACCACCGATGAACTGATGGAAATGCGCAATGCCGGCTACAGCGAATCCGACATCGTTGAAGTCATCACCCACGTCGGCATGAACATCCTGACCAACCTGCTCGGCAAGGCCGGACGCATCGACATTGACTTCCCGAAAGTCGAGTTGAAGCTCGCCGTCTGATCCCGCCCACCGATGCCGGGGGCTTGTGCCGCCGGCATCGAGGAGATTCATCATGGCCCGTGCCTTTGCCAGGATTGCCTTCACCCCCAAAGTTCAGGCCGCCCAGACGCGGATGGGCAGTCGCGGCGCCTACCGCGCGGCCGAAACGGGCGCTGCCGAAGTGGTTGAACTCAGCCCCTGGGAGATCGCATTCATCGGCGCGCGCGACAGCTTTTACCAGGGCACCGTCGGCGAGAACGGCTGGCCCTACGTCCAGCACCGCGGCGGTCCGGCCGGTTTCCTGAAGGTACTGGGTCCGCAGACGATCGGCTATGCCGACTTCTCCGGCAACCGTCAGTACATCTCGCTGGGCAATCTCGACGGGAATGACCGGGTCATCCTGTTCCTGATGGACTATCCCGGGCAGCGCCGGCTCAAGATCTGGGGACGGGCACGACTGATTGACGAGGACGCGGAGCCGGAGCTGGTAGCCCGGCTCGAGTCACCCGACTATCGGGCACGCGTCGAACGCGGGGTGATCATCACGGTGGAGGCCTTCGACTGGAATTGCCCGAAACACATCACACCGCGGTTCACTGAGCGCGAGGTCAGGCAACTTGTCAGTGGCTGGCAGCAGGAGGTCGCAAAACGCGAATCAACCGCCACCGGCACGGATGAAATCGGCAGCGGCGTGCTGAAGCTTGTCGTGACCGGCGTGCGCCAGATGACGCCGCGCGTGCGGGCCTATGAACTGCGGGCACCCGACTGGAGCGACTTGCCTCCCGTCGCGGCAGGCGCGCACCTCGTCGTGCCGGTGCGGCTGCCCGACGGCTCTGTCGTCACCCGGCAGTACTCGCTGGCCACGCATCCGCACCGGCGCGACAGCTACGAAATCGCCGTACTGCGCGAGGAAGCGGGACGCGGCGGGTCGGCCGCCATCCATGCCACGTGGCAGATCGGGACCCGACTCGCGCTCGATCATCCGGCCAATCAGTTCCCCCTCCATGATGACGACCGCCCTGCCGTGCTGATAGCCGGCGGCATAGGCATCACGCCGATCAAGGCCATGGCCGAGGCGCTCAAGGCCCGTGGCAACCCCTTTGAACTGCACTACAGCGGCAGGACTGCCGCCGACATGGCCTACCGGGAGCGGCTGAGCATCGAGTTGCCCGGGCAGCTGCACCTGTATTTCACGCGTTCCCCGGGTGCACCCCGCATCGATCTTCATTCCATCATGCGCTCTGCTCCCGCTGAAGCGCTGTTCTATGTCTGCGGCCCCGGCCGTTTGATCGAGGCCGCCCGCACGGCGGCACGCGAGCTTGCGATCCCGGCCGGGCGTGTGCAGTACGAGAGTTTCGAATGAAAAAAGGCGGCGGCGATCCTGGAGCCGCGAAGAGGCGGAAACATTGTCGGACAACAATGACTGGTTATGCGTTCGGCTTGCCACCAGCCGCATTTGACGTGACATTTAGTCCGGCAATCAGGAACTCGGCTTCGTTCTCAGCCCTGGGGCAATGCTCAACACCTCTTGGCACTACGAACAAATCACCTTCATAGAGTTCAACATCACGATCCCTGAGCTGGATGGTCAGATGGCCTTTGTAAAGTATAAACAGCTCATCCTGGTCGTCGTGTTTATGCCAGTTGGTTTCACCCACACCCTTTGCAACCTTGATTAGCTGGCCGTTTGCTTCACCTATAATTTTCTGTGACCAGTGCTCTGTAACCGATGCCAATGCTTCATGGATATTCACTTTTTCTGCCACATTGACCTCCTGTGCAAGCATAGGACTCAATCGAAAAGCTGGACTCCATATCCGGATACTACTTATCAGGAAGTTAAATCGGAAGGTGGTCGTCCGGCGCTCGAAAATACGCTCAGCGCGGTAACCGTGACCAAAATCAGCGCCATGCCGAGGATCTGCAGAGCGACCAGGCTTTCATTCAAGACCACGACGCCGAACAGCGACGCCGTGACCGGCTCGATCATTGCCACAATTGAGGCTACAGTGGGCGCAGTGTGGTTGAGGCCGATGATATACAAATTGAACGACAATCCCGCGCCAAGCACACCTAGTGTCATGAACAGCGGCCAATCCGGCGTGCTGAGGACGGCAACGGTCTGGTCGATATCACCCGGCCAGATGAGGAGGATGACGAGTACAGCGAAGGCTATTACGGCGTTCACCGGCTTGTCCGGTGCAACGCTTTGTTAGGCCGTCGTTTTGGCGGTAGCTTCTTCTCTTCGTGCCCACCTATTACTCCAGAGGCAGCCAACCCCAGTAGACGGCGGAACTTTGGGCATTCCATATGGCTGGGCGCAGAGCACACTGCCGCGTGCCGAAGACCATCGCGCATCGCAGTTAACTTTCGAATGGAGCTATCGAGTTCTTCTGCCTTGTCCGCCAATAATTGTCGGTCTATCTGAGGGCGTCCGTTAGTCCCCAACATGCGGGCGATTTCGTCCAATGAAAAACCAGCCGTACGCCCTAGCGCAATAAGCGCCAGCCGCTCCAACACATCGGCGCCGAAGAGTCGGCGCAGCCCCCGTCTGCCTAGAGAGGTGATTAAGCCCTTTTCCTCATAGAAGCGTAGTGTCGAGGCCGGAACCCCGGAACGTTTAGCTACTTCAGCGATATCCATAGCAACCTCTTGACTTAAAGTCGACTTGAAGTTGTACCCTAACACCATGTCCAAATCAAGACGAACACAGGAGAGAGCCATGAATTATCTACTGTTCACTTTATTCATCGGGGTTGGCGCTACTGCGCTGATGGACTTGTGGGGACTGGCCCGCAAGCCGCTGCTCGGAATCGCGCCCCCAAACTATGCCCTGGTCGGCCGCTGGATCGCCCATATGACTCACGGCCAGTTTCGCCATGATTCCATCGCGGCGTCTGCCCCGGTGCGCGGTGAACACATCATAGGGTGGACAGCCCATTACCTGGTAGGAATCGCATTCGCAGCCTTGCTGATCGGTATCTGGGGCCTTGCATGGGTTCAGAACCCGACAATTGGTCCCGCGCTCGCTGTCGGCATTGGCAGCGTGGCAGCGCCTTTCCTTTTGATGCAACCAGGCATGGGCGCCGGCGTTGCTGCCTCCCGCACACCACGTCCTGCCTCTGCTCGACTGCAGAGCCTCATTACGCATGTGGTGTTTGGTTTCGGGCTCTATGCAGCGGGCCGGGTGGTACAGCTTGTTTACTCAATGTGAAATGCAACAGCAATTCTGTAATTCGACCAACTATGCCTCAGGAGAATAAAATGCGTATCCCCGCTCGTTTTGCACCAATCCTTTTCAGTGCCTTGCTCTCGGCCATCATGGTCTGCATCGTGTCGGCCTTCGTCCTCGGGATCTCACGCGGGGTGGACGCCGGATTCCCTGCGCAGTGGCTCAGAAGCTGTATTACGACATGGCCGGTCGCCTTTCCAACCGTGGCTATTGTGGCTCCCTGGGTACGGCGCGTCATCGGCCGAGTGACCGCGTAATCTGGAAGGAGATGGATCAGATTCTCTCGCACCAAGGGCCGCTGTGGCATCAGATCCGCAGTGGCCTATCGTTGGAGTTCAGCGTCCGCTGGAACGACTTGTTGTGCGACGACACGGATTTCGCCAAGTGCCCCAGCTACCGCCGGAAGTCACCGGAGCGCTCAGGTTGATACACAACTTTCAGGATGCGAACTGTGAGCAATCCACCGCCGGGCTTGGGCCAAGATATCTCGTCGCCCTCCCGTAATCCTAGAAGTGCACTACCAACAGGGGCAAGCACTGATATTTTCCCCGTGCCATCGTCGATGTCGTTTGGATAGACAAGCGTCAAGGCGAACTCCGTACTAGATGATTCCATCCGGAAGATTACCGTTGAGTTCATTGTGACGACGTCGTGCGGCACTTCCTCCGGCTCCACAATATTGGCCCGGTCCAACTCGGCTTGCAGATCGTCCTTGTTTGGAATCTGCTTGCTGCCAAGCGAATCGAGCATCTTTTCAAGTCGCACTGCATCAAGTGAGGATATGGTGATAGGTGGCTTTTGTTGCATTGTGAATAAGTCTCATGAAGTTTATGAAGTGATTGTTTACCGTGATGCCCAACGTCAGCGTTCAGCCGCGCGTTTTTTGCGTCGGCGGGAACGCTTTGTTAGAGGTTGCTTGTGCGCCAACGTATATGCATCTAGCAGCCGGCGAATCATCTTCTGGTACTGGGTATGATGCTTTTCCGCCTCATGTTTGAAAAACTCGACGCTTTCCTTGCTCAAA
>JAGFJP010000020.1 GCA_024102665.1 Thiogranum sp.
CCGAGGCGGTCGATCAGCCCCAGCTGCTTTTCCAGCCAGTACGCATGATCCTCCTCGGTATCCGCCAGCAGCTTTTCCAGGATTTCCCGGGTCCGGTAATCGTGCTCCGCCTCGCAACAGGCAATCGCCTGTTTCAGGTCTGCCGCCACCGCATACTCGAGGGCCAGATCGCTTTTCAGCATGGCAGGAACGTCGGCGCCCACATTGAGTCCGTCGCGCTGCGACAGATCCGGGGTGGCTTCAAGAAACAGCAGGCGGCGGATCAGCGCATCGGCGTGCTGCTTTTCCTCTTCTGTTTCGTGACTGATGCGTTCGTGCAGCCTTTTCAGGCCCCAGTCATCATACATTCTTGAATGAATGAAATACTGATCGATGGCGGCCAGTTCGCCGGCCAGGAGTTTCTGCAAATGTTCGATGACTTTCGGGTTGCCTTTCATTCGATTGCATTCCTATATGGCCGATTGCAGATAGTTCTGAACGCCGATGCGATCGATCATGGCAAGTTGCGTTTCCAGCCAGTCGATGCGTTCCTCATTATGCTCCAGCATGTCCTGCACCTGTTCGCGACTGATGAAA
Source organism: Thiogranum sp. (assembly GCA_024102665.1). Taxonomy (GTDB): domain Bacteria; phylum Pseudomonadota; class Gammaproteobacteria; order DSM-19610; family DSM-19610; genus Thiogranum. The sequence continues at coordinate 577 of JAGFJP010000020.1, forward strand.
TCGCCCGCCTTCTCGCACGCGGCGACCGCCTGCTGCATCGCGCCGTGGATGCGCGTTTCCATGGCCAGATTGTTGCGCAGCACTTCCGGCGCGTCCTCGCCGATCAGGAGCTTGCCGAGATTCTGCAGGTTGGGCAATCCTTCCAGAAACAGGACGCGCCCGATCAGCCTGTCGGCAGCCTTCATGGCGTGGATGGAGGCCTCGTAGTCGTGCTTTTCCAGCGACTCCAGACCCCAGTCCCCGAGCATTCTGGCGTGCAGGAAATACTGGTTTATGGCCGTCAACAACTCCAGCAGAACCGAATTAAGCTCGTGAATTATATTAACTTCTCCCTTCACTACCTGTTCCTCCCGGAGTTGGTTTCACTCTACAGCATAGCCAATCGCCGACGCCGCGGCGTCTTGACAATCCTGGCTGGAGGTCGATAATACGAATCATTCTCGTTATCGTCCAGAAGAAAGGTGGATGGATCATGTACGTTTGTATTTGCAACGCGGTCACGGACCGGCAGATTCGCGAAGCCAGGGACAATGGCGCCTGTACCATCGAGGAACTGGGCCAGCAGTTGCGCGTCGCCACCTGCTGCGGCCGTTGCGCAGAGTGCGCGCAAAGCATCCTCAGCGAATCCGCGGAACAGGCAGCCTGATTGCGGGTGATCCATGCAAGCCACCGCTGAACTGCAAGTCGTGCCCATCGGCCAGGGTGTCTCGGTGCGCAAGGAGATAGCCCGCGTCGTCGCCCTGCTCAAAGACCAGGGGTTCATTCTGGAAACGCATGCCTCGGGGACCAACATCCAGGGCGAACTGGGCGCCATTCTCGCCGCCGTGCAACAGGTCCATGAGACACTGCACCGGGAAGGCAGTGTGCGTCTGGTCAGCTACCTGAAACTGGAAACGCGCACCGACAAACCTTCTACCCTCGCCGGCAAGCGCCTCGACTAGCCTGAACTGTTCATGAACGACGCGCTGCGGACGGGTTGCGCGCGACGCGCGCCAGTAGCGCGCAACACCCCGTGGCGCGACGTAGAGCCGATCGCTGTACTTTCTCTTTTATCACCTTGCAAGAACGCTCGTTCCCGACCCCCAAAGCAGCAGATGAATCGGCGCATTTTTCCCGGTATAGTCTGAGCGCCCTGGACCGTGTGAATTTCATCCCGGACGTCATGACTCTCGCCTACATCATCCTTTTGCCGCTGCTCGGCGCCCTGCTGCCGCGGTTGTTCATCCGCCTCGGGCGCACGGCCTGTGCGTGGGTCACGGCGGCGGTCGTCGCGACGGCACTGATCCTGTTGCTCGATCTGGCGCCGCGCGTGTTCGGCGGCGAAACCCTGATCATGCGGTTGCCCTGGCTGACCACACCGCACCTGGATATCGCGCTGCGCCTGGACGGTCTTGGCCTGCTGTTCGCGCTGTTGATCCTCGGCATCGGCCTGCTGATCATTCTCTACGCGCGCTATTACCTTTCGGAAAGCGATCCGATGGGGCGTTTCTACGGCCTGCTGCTGCTGTTCATGGCGGCGATGCTCGGCATCGTGCTCTCCGAGAACCTGTTGCTGATGTTCATGTTCTGGGAACTGACAAGCCTCAGTTCCTTTCTGCTCATCGGCTACTGGAAACACCGCGCCGACGCCCGCCAGGGCGCGCGCATGGCGCTGGCGCTCACCGGCGGCGGCGGACTGGCGCTGCTCGCCGGGATACTGCTGCTGGGCCATATCGCCGGCAGCCACGAACTGTCAGTGGTGCTCGCCGCCGGCGCACAGATCCAGGCGCATCCCCTCTATACGCTGACACTGGTGCTGATCCTGCTCGGCGCCTTTACCAAGTCGGCGCAGTTTCCGTTCCATTTCTGGTTGCCGCACGCAATGGCCGCGCCCACGCCGGTCAGCGCCTACCTGCATTCCGCCACCATGGTCAAGGCAGGCGTGTTCCTGCTGGCGCGGCTCTACCCGGCATTGTCCGGTTCGGATCTGTGGTTCTACCTGGTCACCGGCACCGGCATGGCAACGTTGCTGTTCGGCGCCTACACGGCGCTGTTCAAACATGACCTCAAGGGCCTGCTCGCTTACTCGACCGTCAGCCACCTGGGCCTGATCACGCTGCTGTTCGGGTTGAACACGCCGCTGGGCGCCGTCGCCGGCGTGTTCCATATCATCAACCACGCGACCTTCAAGGCCTCGCTGTTCATGGCCGCCGGCATTATCGATCACGAGACCGGCACCCGCGACATGCGCCGCATCAACGGGCTGTGGAAATACATGCCGCATACGGCAACGCTGGCGATGGTGGCGGCGTCGTCGATGGCCGGCGTGCCGCTGCTCAACGGCTTCCTGAGCAAGGAGATGTTCTTCACCGAGACGCTGCTGCTGACCCGGCTCGGCGAATGGACCTGGATACTGCCGGCCCTCGCCACCCTGGCCGGCGTGTTCGCGGTGGCGTACTCGGTGCGCTTCATTCACGACGTGTTCTTCAACGGCGAGCCCGTCGATCTGCCGCGCACGCCGCACGAGCCGCCGCGATACATGAAAGTTCCCGTCGAGATTCTCGCCGCATTGTGCCTGCTGCTGGGTGTCGCGCCGGCCTGGACCGTGGCGCCGTTGCTGGCGGTGAGCGCGGCCAGCACACTCAACGGTGCGTTGCCGACCTACAGCCTGGCCATATGGCACGGTTTCAACACGGCGTTCCTGATGAGCCTGGTCGCCCTGGCGGGCGGCACCCTGATGTACCTGCTTCGCTACCGGCTGTTCGCCCTGCACGACCGGCTGCTGCGACCCTTCGATGCCAAGGTGCAGTTCGAACGCAGCCTGGCGTTATTGATCGCCTGGGCCGCGCGACTGACCGGGGCGCTCGAGAACGGTTCGCTGCAACGCTACACGCTGCTGCTGCTGTTGAGCGCGCTGATCGTCGTCGCGTCAGGCCTGTGGGGCGTGCAACTGCGCGGGCCGATCGCCGGCTCCGGCGTCGACGCCATCACCGCGGTCGGCGCCCTGCTGCTCGCGGTAAGCGCGGTGACCACCGCGGTATGGCACCGCCAGCGCCTCGTGGCGCTGGTGTCGCTGAGCGTGGTGGGACTGGTGGTGTCGATCGCTTTCGCGCGCTTCTCCGCGCCGGACCTGGCGCTCACCCAGCTTTCGGTGGAGATCGTCACCATCATCCTGCTGATGCTGGCGTTGTACTTCCTGCCGCAGCATTCGCCCGCGGAATCCTCGCGCCCGCGCATGGCGCGCGATGCGCTTCTCGCCGGCGGACTCGGGGTCGGCGCGACGGCGCTGGCCTGGGGTGTGTTGACCCGGCCCTATACAACACTGTCTGATTATTACCTTGCGCAAAGCCTGCCCGGGGGCGGCGGCGCCAATGTGGTAAACGTGATACTGGTGGATTTTCGCGGCTTCGATACGCTGGGTGAAATCAGCGTGCTGGCAATCGCCGCAATCGGCATCTATGCCCTGCTCGACGGTCTGCGCCTGCCGTTGCCCGAGACCGATGCGGGCGGCCGGCGCTGGGCGGTCGACAGCAACCCGCTGGTGCTGGTGGCGGTGTCGCGGCCGCTGCTGCCGCTGGCGCTGCTGGTGTCGGTGTTCCTGCTGCTGCGCGGTCACAATCTTCCGGGCGGCGGCTTTATTGCCGGCCTGGTAACCGGTGTCGCGCTGATCCTGCAGTACGTCGCCAACGGCATCGACTGGACCCAGGCGCGGCTGCGCTTCGATTTCCACGTCGTGGTCGCCTGCGGCGTCCTGCTCGCGGCGCTGACCGGCCTCGGCAGCTGGTGGTTCGGCCGTCCGTTCCTGACCTCGACTTTCGGTCACTTCGAATTGCCGCTGATCGGCGAACTGGAACTGGCGAGCGCCATGCTGTTCGACCTGGGCGTGTACCTGACCGTGGTCGGCGCGACGCTGCTGATTCTCGCCAACCTCGGCAAGCTCACGGTGCTTGAACGCGAGCGCGGGGAGGCGCGCTGATATGGAACTGCTGTTCGCGCTCTGCATCGGACTGCTGACTGCGTGCGGCGCCTACCTGCTGCTGCGCGCGCGCACCTTCCCGGTGGTGATGGGCCTGACATTGCTGTCCTACGCCGTGAACCTGTTCCTGTTCGCCATGGGCCGCCTGGCGACCGGCGCGCCGCCGGTGATCGGTCAGGCCGAAAATCACACCGATCCGCTGCCGCAGGCGCTGGTGCTTACCGCAATCGTCATCGGCTTCGCCATGACAGCGTTCGTCCTGATCCTGGCACTGCGCAGCCGCGGTGAAACCGGCAACGATCACGTCGACGGCGAAGATGTCGCTTCAGGTCCGGTCAAGGAGCAACGCCCGTGAGTCACTGGATCATCGCGCCGCTGCTGTTGCCGTTGTTCACCGGGCTGGCGCTGCTGCTGGGCGCGCGCCGCAATTTGCGCATGCGGCGGGCGATTTCGCTGGCTGCCACCACCGCGCTGTTGCCGCTGGCCGCGGTGCTGCTGATGCAGGCGCACGACGGCGCCTACCAGGTGTACGCGCTCGGCGACTGGCCGGCGCCGTTCGGCATCGTACTGGTGCTGGATCGGCTGAGCGCCTTGATGCTGATGCTGACCGCGGCGCTCGCGCTGCCCGCGCTGCTTTACGCGGTGCGCGGCAGCGACGCCGCGGGACCGGGTTTCCACGCCCTGTTTCAGCTCCAGCTGTTCGGTCTGAACGGCGCCTTTCTCACCGGCGATCTGTTCAACCTGTTCGTGTTCTTCGAAGTGCTGCTGATCGCGTCATATGCGTTGCTGATGCACGGGCAGGGGCCGGCGCGCAGCCGCGCCGGGGTGCATTACGTGGTCCTCAATCTCATCGGTTCGAGCCTGTTCCTGTTTGCCGTGGGCACGCTATACGGCATTGCCGGCACGCTCAACATGGCCGACCTCGCGGTGCACGTCGCGCACAGCGGCGCAAGCGATGCGCCGCTGCTGCGCGCGGCGGCGCTGTTGCTGCTGGTGGTCTTCGCCCTCAAGGCCGCGTTGTTGCCGTTATACTTCTGGCTGCCGCGCGCCTACGCTTCCGCGCACGCACCGGTCGCGGCGCTGTTCGCTATCATGACCAAGGTCGGCATCTATTCCATCCTGCGCGTGTATACGCTCGTCTTCGGTGCCGAAGCCGGATTGCTCGCCGATCTCGCCCTGCCCTGGTTGTGGCCGCTGGGTCTGGCGACACTGGTGCTGGCATCGATCGGCGCGCTGGCGGCGCAGGAGCTGCGCACCCTGGTTGCCTACCTGGTGCTGATTTCGGTAGGCACCCTGCTGGCCGCGACCGCGCTCGGCACACCCGATGCGCTGGCGGCGGCACTGTATTACCTGCTGCACACCACGCTCATCTCCGGCGGGCTGTTCCTGCTCGCCGGCAACATTCGTCGCCAGCGCGGTCCGTATTCCGACAGGTTGCTGGAAATCGCGCCGCCACTGCAGCAGGCGGCGCTGTTCGGGGTGTTGTTCTTCCTGGGCGCGGTGGCGATGGTGGGCATGCCGCCACTGAGCGGCTTTGTGGGCAAGCTGATGCTGTTGTCAGCCGTGATGCCCGGAACAGCCGGCGTAAGCGGCGCCCAGGCGGCCTGGTTCTGGGCCACGGTACTGGGCGGCAGCCTGCTCACGCTGGTCGCGCTCAGCCGCGCCGGCAGCCGTATGTTCTGGCGTACCCAGGGTGACGCGCTGGCGACCGAACGTCCCGACGGCCTGCGCATATTCGGTACCGCCGCCCTGCTCGGCGCGAGCCCGCTGCTGGTGGTGTTCGCGGCGCCGGTGACCGCCTATACCCAGGCCACGGCGTTGCAGCTCGCCAGCCCGGCAAGCTATATCGATGCTGTGCTCGGCGCGGATGCCCGCGCCGCTTACGCCCGGACCCTGGAGGACACACGGCAGTGATCCGCTCCAGCCGCTTTCTGCCGCACCCGCTGCTCAGCCTGACGCTGTTCATCGTCTGGCTGCTGCTCGTGAACTCGCTTTCGGCCGGATCGATGCTCCTCGCCCTGGTGCTGGCCGTGCTGGTACCGATGTTCAGCCACAGGTTCTGGCCGGACCACCCGCGCATCCACCGGCCGCTGCAACTGATGGCGTACGGGCTGCGCCTGTTACGCGACATCGGCATCGCCAACCTGCACGTGGCGCGCCTGATCCTGCGATCGCCGGCGCGATTGCGACCCGCCTTTATCCACATGTCCCTGGATCTGCGCGACGACACGGCCATCACCCTGCTGGCAAGCACCGTGTCGCTGACACCGGGAACCGTATCCGCGGATATCAGTCTCGACCGGCGCACGCTGCTGATCCATGTTCTCGACGTCGACGATCCGGACGCGCTGATCGCGGATATCAAACAACGCTATGAAGCACCGCTGAAGGAGATATTCGAATGATCGCTTTGGCCGTCCCGGTTGCTTTCGCGCTCATGGCGCTGGCGCTGCTGCTCAACCTCTGGCGCGTGGTGCGCGGTCCCGATCTGCCCGACCGCATCCTGGCGCTGGACACCATGTACGTCAACAGCATCGCCCTGCTGGTGTTGTTCGGCATCTACCTGGATACCATGATTTACTTCGAGGCCGCCCTGTTGATCGCGATGATGGGTTTCGTCGGCACAGTGGCAATCGTCAAATATCTGCTGCGCGGCGACATCATCGAGTGACGCGCGCGATCAGGGGAGTCGAATGATGATCGAGACAGTAATCGAATTCCTGGTGGCGCTGTTCCTGCTGATCGGCGCAGCCTTCGCCTTTGTCGGCTCCCTGGGCCTGGCGCGGCTGCCGGATTTCTACATGCGGCTGCATGGCCCGACCAAGGCCACGACCCTCGGCGTCGGCGGCATGATCCTTGGCTCGGTACTTTACTTCTCCACGCGCGGCGACGGTCTGAGTCTGCACGAACTGCTGGTATCGCTGTTCCTGTTCATCACGGCGCCGGTGAGCGCGCACATGCTGGCGAAGGCGGCATTGCACCTGCGGGTGCGAATCGTTGAACGCACCCGCGGCAATCCGGACGTCTGACACGTCAGGGCCGCATCTGGCTCATCAACGCGCGATCCTGCGCGCGCCCGAGACTCATCGGCGGTTGCCGTCCTGCAGGCGTTGCAGCGCTTGTGTCGCCGGGATCATCGCTGCCGATGCTCTCGGTACATTTGCCCGACCCAGCCATACACCGGATGATCCCGGTATTCATCGTAAAAGCGCCGCGCCTGCGGGTCCGGTATTTCCTGCCACGGAAACGGATGCTCAGGCGGCATGACCAGCAATGACAGCATCGATGCCACTGACAGATCGGCACGGCTGAACCGTTCGCCGACCAGGTAGTGTTGCGCTCCGAGTTTTTTCTCGAGTTCCGACATGGCAGCATCGAACTCGCGCCTGGCGCGGTCGACCCTGGCCGCGGATATCACATAGGTCTGATGAATCTTTTGCCGCAGGATGGGATAAAACAGGCTGAAACTCCACTGCTTGATGCGGGGCATCGGATGCGTAAAGCAATGACGGATGAAATCCGGGTAGGCGAGCAAGCGGTCATACAGCACGCGCCGGATGTTCTCGCCGAGCCTGTCATCCATGCTGCGTTCGATGTCAAGACACGCCCTGCGCTCCCCGGCATCCGCGGGCGTCAGGGAAGGCTCCGGATAGTGCTGTTCCAGGTAATCGATGATTGCCCCGGAACCCTGCACGACCTGGCGGCGGTTCAACAACACCGGCACAGAGGTGTCCGGCGCATACCTGCGCACCGTCAGCATGTGCAGCCCGGGCATAATCGCCACCGGCGCAAACGGCACACGCTTGTAATCGAGCGCCCAGCGGGCTTTCTCGCAATAATGCGAATGAGGAAATTCGAGGAGCTTCATGACGCCGTCCATTGTGCGTTCACGGGGTTGCACAGAGAGCGCGTGACTTTCAGACATCGCCTTTGGCCAACCCGTCCAGTATAGGACAATCCGGCCGTTCATCGCCCTGGCAATGGCGAGCCAGGTGCGCGAGCGCCTGCCTGATTTTCTGCAGCTCGCGGATGCGTTCATCCAGCGCCTCGATATGCTGCATTGCCAGTTCCTTCACCTTGCGGCTGGTACGACGCTGGTTTTGCCACAGGCCCAGCAACTGTCTGATTTGCTCGATGGAAAACCCCAGCCTTCTCGCCTGCCTGATAAACCGCAGGTTATGCACGTCGTGATGGCGGTAGACACGATACCCCGCGGGCGTGCGCCGCGCCGGGCTCAACAAGCCGATCGCCTCGTAGTGCCGAATCATCTTTGCGCTCACGCCGCCGGCCGCGGCAGCCTGACCAATGTTCATTTCCTCCATAAACCTGAACTCCGCATCGCCTGTAAGCCGCTGTTCCGGCGCTACAGGCTAGCAGAAAACCGGGGGCACAAAAAATTGTTTCGGCAAGGTCTTGACCTTCCCATCATGGGAAGGTCTAGAGTTTCCGCCACTGCAAACCCGAAGCACCTTGTCAAACAGGAGAACCCACATGCAACACGATGCAAACTGCACGACCGCTTCCGGCGCCGATGCCGCCGCCGGCCATCACCACCATGGCCCCCTGTCCAGCTATACGCTGGCGACGCATGCCACGCTGCATTGCCTGACCGGCTGCGCTATCGGTGAACTCGCCGGATTGACGATCGGCGTGAGCCTGGGCCTGGATCCATGGGCAACGATGACACTGGCCACAATCCTTGGCTTTGCAAGCGGCTATACACTGGGCCTGTGGCCACTGGTACGCCAGGGCAGAGGGTGGATCGAGGCGTTCCGCATCATCTGGCTGGGAGAGACCGTTTCCATTGCGGTTATGGAATTCGTGATGAACCTGACGGACTACCATGTGGGTGGGGTGCAGGCAAGCTCAGTGTTCGAGTTTCGCTTCTGGATGGGTTACCTGCTGGCCCTGCCAGCCGGGTTCATTGTTGCCTGGCCGGTTAACTACTGGCTGCTCAAACGCAACGTCAAGCAGCCCTGCCACTGATCAGACTCCCCGGCCACGGCGTTCCCCGCGATGGCGGGGGAGCCGTTCGCCGGCGATACCGCGGTTTACTTGCGCTGATCCTCTTCGACAACCGGCTTGTAGTTCCAGTCCCGAACGCCCTGGATGATCACGTCGATATCGTCGGTCGGGATCCGCAGCATCTGCAGGGCCGTGGCGCCGAGGCGCAGGCTCGCTTCGATCGCTTCCGGATACGCGTGGGTGGCACCGGCGTCCAGCAACCGCGAACTCGCTTCGAGATCCCGCGCCCGCGCGATGATTGGTACCTGGGGGCAACTGCTGCGCAGATAGGCAACCGTCCTCAACGCCGTGGTGAAATCGTCAACCGTGATCACCACCAGCGAGGCCCGCTCGACGTGCGCAGCGCTCAGCAATTCCGGATCGGAGATGTCGCCGTACAGCACCTTGAACCCGTCAGCCCGCCCCTGCGCCACCCGTTCGGGATCGGTGTCGAAGGCCACGAACCCAACACCGCTCGACTGCAACAGCACGGCGACGGCATGTCCCACGCGCCCGTAGCCGCCGATCACCACCTGCGGCTCCGGCGCGTCCGGCAACGCGGCCGGTATCTCCTCAGCACTTTCGCGCGGGACACCGGCCAGCCGGGTGCCGATGGCCTGATTGAAGCGAATCAGAAAGGCGCCGGCAATCATCGAGAACAGCACCGATGTCAGAACGATCTGTCCGGTTGGCTCGTCAATCACATGGGTGCCCAGCGCAATCGCAAGCAGCGCAAAACCGAACTCCCCTCCCACCGCCAGCAGCAAACCGGTGCGCCAGGCCATCAACGAATCGATTCCGCTCTTGCGCACCATTGCCGCAACCAGCAGCGTCTTGCTCACGATGATGAGCAATGCGCCAAGCAAGGCCCAGTGCCAGATGCGCGGTATGGCCGCCGGATCGAACAGCATGCCGATGCCAACGAAAAACAGCCCCAGCAGAACATCGCGGAAAGGACGTATGCTGGATTCCACCTGGTGACGGAATTCAGTCTCGCCCAGCATCATCCCGGCAAGAAACGCGCCGAAGGCCAGCGACAGGCCGAGGCTGTTTGTCGACCAGGCCGCCAGCAGCACCACCAGCAGCACGGCCAGCGTGAATACCTCGGCGGACCGGCGCCGGGTCACCTGGTGAAACAGCGGACGCAGCAGCCAGCGGCCGGCGAAGAACACCAGCACGAATGCAAGCACCGCTTTTATCAGCGCCCAGCCGAGCGCACCCGCCAGCACATCGGCGCCGGCCGCTGTGCCCAGCACCGGTATGACCACCAGAAACGGAACCGCGGTGACATCCTGGAAAACCGACATGGCGAGCCCCAGCCTGCCGTGGGGACTGTTTTCCTCGCCTTGCTCACTTAACTGGCTGCCGATGATGGTGCTGGATGACTGCGCGAACACCGCGCCGATGACAAACGCAACCGCGACAGGCAATCCCGCCAGCCAGACAATCACCGCGACTACCGCGGTAGTCAAAAGCACTTGCGCTGTTCCCAGACCCAGCACCTGGTGGCGCAGCGCGTGCAACTGCGGCAGGGAGTAATTGAGACCGATCGTAAACAGCAGGAAAACGACACCGAACTCGGCCAGCACCTTGAACTCCGGCACCTGGAATGTCGGCCCTGCCGTGTAGGGTCCGAGAATCACACCCACCAGCAGATATCCCAGGCTGGTCGGGAGGTGCAGGCGCTGAAAGGTGACGACCACGGCTACCGCAACGCCGAGCAGCGTCAGGATCTGTGCAAGGTGCTCCATCATGCGCGGCGCTCTCCTGGGCGGGGACTACCCGTTACGAACGCGTTCGCGATGCGCGGGCCTGCCGCGGTCGCTGCGGCTGGATCGATTACTCATCGAGTTTCACCGGCGACACGAAACCGGGCGGTTTCAGGGCGAGCACGGAACACTTCAACTGATCGAGAATCGCCTCTGCCGTGTTGCCGATAATAAACCCCGCTATGCCGGTGCGCGCGACCGTTCCCATAACCACCAGGTCCGCCTGCAATCGCGTTGCCAGTTCCGGTATGATTTTCTTCGCCGATCCCTGCAGCGAATGGTAATGCGGAGAGAGGTATGCGTAAGCCTCTTCGCCAATCCTTTTACGCAATATATCGCGCAGCTGCTCAAGCCCTCGCTGGTGACGGCTGCGTTCACCGTCAACGTAGCTCAAGGCCGCCTCATCAGGGTTATCGCTCCAGGTCCGCAGCAACAATTCAGCGGGCGCATCCCAGGCGTGCACCAGGTGCAGGGCCGCGAAGTCGGATAACGCGAGCGAAGCGGACAGCTCGAGAATCTCCCGGTTCAGGGGCTGCCCCGCGGAATCGGGTTGCGATGCATCGAAGTCGACCGCGGCCAGAATGCATTCATAGTTGGATTTTTCACCCGGTTTCATCAGCCAAACCGGGGACGGGCACTTGCGCAGCAGATGCATATCGTCACTGCCGAACAGCCTGTCCAGCCAGTCCGGGTTCTCCGCGGGCTTGATCACCAGGTCATGACCGTTGCGCAGCACGGCGCGAATCACTTCAAGAAAGGTGTTGCCGATCAGCACGTCGAGGCGGATGTTAAGGCCTTGCCGGTGGGGTTCGACCAGGGATTCCAGCATCCTGTGGTGCTCATCGACCAGCGTCGTCTGCAATTCGGCGGAAATCGGGCCGCCCGGCGGCAGCACGACGTTCGCGGTGGCCGGCGGAACCACGGCAACGACCGTCAGTTCCGCCTGGTTGTTCTGCGCGAGAGATACCGCGCGCACGATGGCCGCATCCTGTGCCGTCGATGACTCGGACACGTAGAGGATATTCTTGAATTGATTCATGCCTCACCTCCTTCCAGGCGGACAATTTTACTCTGACCGGCATAGGGAAACAGGCGTTCGGCCGCTTCCCTGGCTGCGTCGGCGTAAGGGATCAGTACCATGTCAACACCCTCCTTTTCGAACAGCTGCGCGTCCTGGCGACTGGAGGTGGCAATCGCCACCTTCCCCCGGTAACCCTGCTGGCGCAGGCCGTAAAGCAGCATGCGGTTGATGGAGCGATCGCGCACCGTGCTGACCACCCAGCCGGCGCGCGCCAGCGGCAGCGAGGCGATAAATTCCGGATCCTCGGCATCTCCGTAGTGGACAGCGTAGCCGTACCGGGTGTGTCGTTGAACCGCTTCGGGATCGAAATCCACCGCCAGCAGGCGGCAGCCCCGCTCGCGCAGGCTCTCGGCCATCGCGGCGCCGAAACGCCCCAGGCCGATGAGCAGAATGTCAATGTTCTCTTCCTTTCCTACCGGGCTGTCCAGCTCGCGGTGCGCCACCCTGCGTTCGAACATCGACAACCAGGGCGCCAGGCGTTCGTACAGCACGTGCGAATAGAGGATCATGTAGGTGGAAGCACTGATGGTCACCAGGCCGACCAGCGTGATCAACCCTACTGTCTCGCGATCAAGATGCCCCAGACTGAGCCCCAGCGCCGCCAGGATCAGGGAAAACTCGCTGATCTGCGCCACCGTCAGGCCGGCGAGAAATCCGGTTCGCTTACGGTAGCCCATGTAGCCCATGATCGCCATGACGATGAGCGGATTGCCGATCAACACAAACAGCGAGAAAATCACTGCTGCGCCTGCCTGCGCCCCCAGGGTGCTCAAATCCAGCGCCGCGCCCAGCTCGATGAAAAAGAACAGCAGCAGAAAATCGCGCAGGCTCACCAGCCGCGCCGCCACCTGTTCCCGGTAGGGCGTGGAGGCGATGGAAATACCCGCGAGAAACGCCCCCACTTCCTTGCTGAATCCCAGCGCATCGCCTGCTGAAGCCCCCAGCACCGCCCAGGCGATGGCGAACAGCATCAGCAGTTCCGAGGAGTGAGCAAGGCGGCGCAGCAATCCGGGCAGGACATAGCGCATCAGCAATGCCACAGTGATCAGCATCAGCACGCCCTTCAACAGGATCATCAAGGCTTCCCACGCCGGGCTGATGCCGCCACCGGCCTGACCGAACGCGGTCAGGCCGATCATCACCAGCACCACCACAATGTCCTGGACGATGAGAAAGCCCACCGCGATGCGCCCGTGCAGCGAGTCCACCTCGCGCTTGTCCGAAAGCAGCTTGACGATAATGATGGTGCTGGAGAAAGTGAGCGCAACGGCGACATAGATCGCGCTGACGTGCGACATCCCCAGCAGCAGCGCAATCAGGTAGCCGACAACGGACGTGAAGATCACCTGGCCAAGACCCGAAGCCAGTGCGACCGGCCCGACGGTGCGGATAATGTGCAGATCCAGTTTCAGGCCGACCACGAACAGCAGCAGGGCAATGCCCATGCGCGCGAACAACTCGATCGCGCTGCTTTGCTCGACGATGCCGAGACCGGAAGGCCCCAGCAATATACCTACTGCGATAAAGGCGACAATCAGCGGCTGACGCAAAACCTGGGCCAGCGCGCCGCCGACGGCAGCCAGGCCCAGGATAGCGCCGATCTGCAGGAATACGTTATCAAACACGCTATGGATAGCTCCCTGGCAGGTTACCGGTAGTCCGGATTCGGATGGTCGAAACGGCAACCGGCGTCCCATGAACTGCGCTGGTTGCCGTGCGCCGGAATACCGTTTGCATCGCGCAGCAATCGCGCCATATGCATCAGATTCCATGTCATGAATGTGGTGTTGCGTTGCGTGAATTCATTATCCGGGCCGCCCGAACCCTTATCGGCATAGGATGGCCCCGGGCCCGCTTCGCCGACCCATCCGGCGTCGGCTTGCGGTGGTATGGTATAGCCCAGGTGTTGAAGCGCGTACAACACCGTCATGGCGCAATGCTTAATTCCATCCTCGTTGCCCGTAACGATGCAGCCACCCACCCGTCCGTAATAAATATACTGTCCCCGGTCATTGAGTCTGCCGGATTCACCGTACAGCCGCTCGATCACCCGGCGGCAGACAGAGCTTTCCTCGCCGAGCCAGATTGGCGTGCCGATGACAAGGATGCTGGCATCCATCACCCTGCGGAACAATTGCGGCCACGCGTCCCGGTCAAAACCATGCTCGGTCATATCGGGATAGACACCCGGGGGCAACTCCAGATCCACCGGCCGCAGCAGCTCTGTCCTGATGCCGTTTGCTTCCATGATTTCCTTCGACACATGGATCAATGCTTCGGTGTGTGAAAGCGTTCCGGAAGGCTTGAGCGTGCAATTGATAAAAATGGCCGACAAGCCGGAAAAATCGAATCCGTGCCCTTTGCAGAGCGCTTGCTGCTTCTCGTTCATCGCCATGGTTTGTTTCCGCCGGGTCGCCTGCATGCCTAAGTGTAGCGCCTGCAGAAAACGGCCCACAACCAGGAAAGGCGAGAATAGCGAATATCCCTGTCGAAGTCAGTCAGAGAGAACGCAGTGGTATCAAGCCACCGAAATGTATTGGCTCGGCAATGCAGGCAGATGTTTCGAAGCGTCGACAGTTCCCCGGACCTGGAATCGCGCGCGAACACAGGATACTTTACAACTCTAACGTTCGCTGCCCGTGCTGATGGTGTGGTCAGGCACGACTTCCATTCAGCCAGATCGATAAAGGTGCAGTGCTGCATCTCTACTCATGATGATATCGTCCCTGGCTGCGCTCCAGTTCCACCAGATGCGGCAGAATCTCGGCATTTTTCTGCACGTGAAAAATGAAACGTGGGACGTCGCGATCAGTGGTCTGCGCCATGAAGGGTTCACCCCAGAAGCTGAGCAACGCCTCCGTCCCGCCGCTCAACCGGCTATCGGCAAGAATAAAGGACACGGTTTTGCTCAAACTGCACCAACGGGGTTCCCGGACCTTCGCACTACCCGCGCAGACTGCAATCCTGGGATAGATGAATTGCTGCCACAGGTCCCTTTGACTTTCGTCGAGAACGAACTGAATCGACGACACCATCGGATTATCCACCGCAGGGCGAAGCAATGCATCGAACAGCGGCTGTGGCTTGTACATCGACAGGCAGACATTGAACCACACGGTGTCTCCGCTCATATGCCTGACAAATTGCTCGTTCGATGAGCGCAGGTGCCGTGGTCCGATCAGAATCACATCAGGATGCTTTAGTGCTGACTGAATTCTGTTGACCGCATGGGCTGTGTGAGCCACCTGTTCCGCAGTGCGTTCATTGTTTCTTGTATGCCGCATGAAGTTGATGAACAGCAGCGCGATCAGGGCAAGCACGATGGGCAGAATGACGCGCTCGTCGACAACATGCAAAAGATGCAGAACGATGCCGGCGACGGCCGCCAGGATTCCTGCGATCGCATCCCATTCAAGATTGAGTAAACTTTTAATCTTCATATCATGAGACCCGCCCCGGCAACGGCAAAGACTGATACAAGTGAAACCCTGAGCAAGGGCCGCATGCGGTGACATATATTCGGCCCGTCAGCCGGCGCCCAGCATTTTCAGGTATTGCTTCAGGACGGCAGCATTATTGCGTTCGGCGTCGTTCAGCGCATATACGAGTGTCACGCGCTGCTTTCCGGCTCTTTCCGCAAGTGGTCGGAGTTGCTCCCGGTGCGCCTTCAGTTCTGCGAGGTAACGCCTTCGGAACTCCGCCCAGCGCGACCGATCGTCATGATACCACTTGCGCAACTCATCAGAAGGAGCGATTGTCTTCAACCAGTCGTCCAGCCTGGCATCGGACTTCGATACGCCACGCGGCCACAACCGGTCAACCAGGACGCGGTAACCATCCCCCGATGACGCCTTATCATAGGCTCGCTTGAGTTTTATCGGCATCAGAACATCCCGCGCGCCCGGCACGGCTAACGCATCGCTTTCCCTATCATCCGCATGATGTCATCCAGCGGATTGCCGTCGCCGTTCAAATCGAGCATCGAGGCGAGCCCCGGTGCGGCGGCGCCCTTGCCGCCGAGCAGCCCCCCCAGCAATCCGCCGAGCCCGCCACCCTCCTGAGAGAGTTCCTGTGCCGCGGCGCCGGCGTCGCGCTGCTTCGCCATGTAACCTGTAATCAGCATTGCCAGCATGGGCAGCATCTTCTTGAGCAGGGACGGGTCGATTCCGGACTGTGAAGCCGCATTCTGCGCGACCGCGCGGCTAACGTCCTTGGAGCCGAAGATCTGTCCGAGCACCTCGTTGCCGCCGGTCACGTCCGTCGGTTGCGGCCCCAGCACCTGGTCGAGCAGGCCGCCGCCGCCGAGTTGCCCGAGCAGGCCGCCGAGTCCTTCGATGCCCCTGGGTTGTGATTGTGCCTGCTTCTTGAATCCGCCGAGGATCGCCGGGACGAGCGCCTCGGCGCCGCTCGCCGCCTGACTCTCGCTGACGCCCAGCTCCCTTGCCATGGACTCGAGGCCGCCCATCCGGGCGAGGATGTCGATAATCTGCATGTGCCTGCTCCTTTCGTTGGGTAATTTCGCCGCCGGCTCAGTCCAGGAGGTCCTGGGGAACATTGCCGCCGTTGGCGGCGATGCGCGCGAGCACGGTTTTGTGCAGCCATACGTTCATTTTCGCCGAATCCCCCATCAGGTCGGCCGGGCAGCCCAGCTCCGTGGCCAGCTCCTTGCGCGCCGCGAAGCTGCTGTCGATATCGAGCAGCTTTAGCAGGTCGACAATGGAGGTCCGCCAGTTCAGCTTCTGCGGGTTCGCCGCCGCGCGCTGTTCCAGTTGCGCGACGACATCGACGAGTGCGACCGGTTCGGGCGACACGGGTGCAACCGCCCCCGTGTCCGCGGGTGCGGCAGCGGGGGTCGGAGCGTCAGCTGCGCTGTCGCTACCGATGCCAAGCTTCGCGAGGATTGTGCTGAAGAATGCCATTGTTCTCTCCTTTGGTGGTTTCCGGGACGGCACGACCCTGCGCGATTGCCGGGACACGCGGCCCCTCCTTCTACATAGCACAAATTTGCGGAGTCATGGTCAACCACGAGGTAGTGTTTGATTGACACTCAAGGCAAAGCTCAGCGGCGGCTATCAGCTCTACGCTGCAGCGCAGCCCTTGACACCTGTTGGAATGCGAAATTTGCCTGGTCAGGTTGAGGTGGGAACACGGTCGCTTGCTATGGCTTCGTCTAACCCGGTTTTCTGGAGATATATACACCGTAACTGTAATGAGCTTTATATTTTTCATAAAGCTCAATTTCTCGAAGTTCCGCGTCCACGATTGCGCGAGCTTCTTCGCTATTTCCGTTTCGAGCGAGGAAGTCCTGAAAGCTGTTCCGCATGGGACTATAATAATTATCCAGCCAGCAATGTTCCGGTAAGACAAAATAGGCAATCGGAGAATAGCCACTTTTTTCCAGTACGCTTATCTTTGCAGACGCCAGATCGATTTCCGGATATTCGCTCTCCCAATGCTTCTGGATTTCAGAAGGACGGGTGTTCGTAATCCAGGTAATCTCCGAAGCGACCAGCAGTCCACCGGGTTTCAGGTAACGTTTCCAGTCCACCACACCTTTTTCAAAACCGATATTGTATATCGCACCCTCCGACCAGATAACATCAAACTCTTCATTTTCGAACGGCAGGTTATCCATTGAAGAGCAAAGAGGCGTAATCCTGCGGGAAAGCCCTTCAAGTTCCGCTCTACTTTCCAGCACATCAAGAAACTCCTGAAGGAAATCCACCGCGGTGATGCGGGCCTTAAGGAGGCGCGCCAGTGTTATTGTGGAAGCCCCCGTGCCACAGCCTATATCCGCAATCTTCAAAGGCGCATCACGGTCTATCATAGCCAGGTTGAGAGCTGTTTCTGTCTCTTCATCCCCGCCTGGGCCCTGCCGGTCTGCTCCTTTATGGAGGTCTATCAATAATTGGAACTCGTCCACTCGTCTGTCTTTCCCGGGTTGTAGTCATAATGCCTGAAGCCAGCCGCGCGGCTCTGCCGCGTCGGACCGGGCCGCTTGTTACGCAGGTGGCGCGTAGAGTCTCTCCCATGGACCATATTCGCCAACCCCTGTCTCTTGCGGCAACCAGCCTTTGCTCCGATAAAAGCGGAGTGCGCGACAATTGTGAGTATCGCATTTCAAAGACAACGGATGTCCGTACATCGCTACAGATGCCTGCAGGAGCGCGCTGCCCACTCCCCGCGACTGATATTGCGGAGAAACGTACAAATGATGAATAAAGCGATCAGCAACCCACACCGACACGAAACCCGCGATAACCCCTCCCACCACAGCGACGTGAATCTCCTCGCCCTCGACCAGCCCCGCGAACTCCGCAAGATCGGCCTCCTTTCCAGAGTAACAGGCGACATTGGCCCGCGACGCATTGAACAGGTCAAGCAGAACGCTTGTCTCGATCCGTTCGGCTGATCTGATGTTAACTGGTTCAGAGTGCATAACCCGTCCGTTCAACGGCGGCAAAGCCGCGTAGCGGGTTCGGCGTGCGACCGGAACGCATTGTCATGCCATTATCGCTGTGCCACTGGACGCAGTTCGTAGATTCGCCGGTATTTCGCTGCCGACTCCGGGTCTCTGCGGCGAAGCGCATCTCTGTTTCGCCGCATTTACCTTGTACGTCCCGACGTCGACCACCAGAGGCGCTTGCCTTCGGCGCGTCCGGTACCTGGCTTTGCGAGCTTATTCATGAATCTCGAACACTGAGCCGACTTTTCCATAACCGAGCTTTTCATAATAAGCGTCTTCATCGGATAATGCATAAACGGTCAAATGCCTGAACTCCGTTTTTACCCTGGCGATGAGCCTTGCTCCGATTGCTCTGTTCCTCCATTCCGGAACCACGAAAAGCTCGCTAATGTAGACAGCGAAGCCATCATCCAGTAGCGCCCTCAAATATCCTCCGAACGCATCATTTTCGTAGCAAACATATGTGATGCTTTCGCACAGGCTCTTTTTGTAATTGCCTATGGCTTTTTCATTCGTAAACATGTCCCAGCCAGGATCGGCTTTAATTGCCGATATTACCGCATCCTCATGCTCACGCGTGTATCGGAATATTTCCATGTGCAGAATTTTTCCTGGGCAGCTCAGAACCCTGACACCAGAGCGAGCCGGCGGCGAAGCGCTACGGGTTGCACCCAATATTATATGGCATAATGAATTTGCCGGTAGTCATTGTTGAACTGGTATCGCATCAAGCGGCTCGACAAATCCTATGTATAAAACACAATCATCGCCTTTGTGGCAATAAGCCGAGTGAGGCAATTGCGCAGGACCGAAGGCGTATTCGCCGACCTTAATGGTTGCCGTTTCATGATTTTCATAAGTAACATCAAGCGTGCCCGAAACCAGAACCATGCGCTCCTGGGAAGTGTGCTTGTGATAAGGGATATGAAAATCACCAGGCACTTTGAAAAAGATATCAAGATTGTTTTTCTTCGGGTCACCTTTCAACACTGCAATTTGACACCCTTCAGGTATGAAAGCAGGACACGGCCCCCATTGCAGCGAGCTGTCATGATGTGAAATGACCAAAGCTCTTTCCTCTGCAGACAGACCAGAGGAAACCACTACGAGCAAAGCGAGATAAATGGATAATCTTTTCATCAGGAACCCTGCCTCTCAGGTTAAATAATTCAGCTGCGTCAGCGCACCGGATCAGGCATTTGATGCAGCGTTGAAAAGAGCATCAACGTCTCCTGAAACAATCAACGCCAGATGCTCAGTGATTTTCCCAATCGGCCAATCCCACCATGCCAGCGATTCCAGCCGGTCTACGGTACCTGGGTCGAAGCGTTGCCTGACAGGCTTTGCCGGGTTACCTCCAACAATTGTGTAAGGAGGTACATTTGAAGCAACGACCGAACGGGACGACACGATAGCGCCATTACCAATTTGCACGCCCGGCATAACAAGTGCGTCATAACCTATCCACACATCGTTCCCAACGACTGTATCCCCCTTGTAGGGCAGCTCAGCAGATTCGGGCGTGACCTTCTCCCAGCCGTTCCCGAAGATGTAAAACGGATAGGTGGAAATCCCGGTGAGCTTATGGTTTGCGCCGTTCATTATAAACTTTGCGCCCCGAGCTATAGCGCAGAATTTTCCGATAATCAGTTTGTCGCCGATGAACGGAAAATGGTAAAGAACGTTACGCTCGAAGCCCTCCGAGTCCTCGGGATCATCATAGTATGTGTAGTCACCGACAATGATGTTGGGATTTCTTACAGTATTCCTGATAAAGCAAACCTGCGGAAAGCCCTCCATCGGGTGCTTGTTTTCTGGACCTGGACCCTGCAAGGTTCTCTCCTCTGTCTAAGGTTCGAGGCAACCGGCGTGACCCGTCTTGCCAGGGCACGTCCGGCTGACCGGGTGGTTAGCCGTCAATTTCCCGCTGCTGCCGGCCTGGCTGTGCCGCCACGGGCAGCCCGGACGCACAGCACGAGCCCCACTATGCCGGCGAAGACAAGCCCAAGATCCGGCCGGACATCGAGCAAGAAAGCTGCTTGACTCCCTGCCAGGCACCACAGGATGGGCACGGCCAGCACGGCACGAATACCTGCACCGGACGCGAGTGCGAGCACGCCAATAGTGTAGATGGTGGTGGGGCATGGCAAACCGAACGTCGGCAGTTCCGGATAAGGATGCCCCGCCTGCGTTACCCAAACAGGGTAGCCCACCAGCGCAAATGCCAGCAGGCTTATGCCGATTGCCGCGCCGAGACTTTTCGAAAAGGCAAAGTCCAGGCGCCGGCGAACGACACCCTGCCACGCGAACATGAACCCGCCGGCGATAGACAATACAGCGAAGCCATACGCCAGCGGGTTGATAACGACGAAGTAGGCAAGGTGGTATGCGACACCCATCCAGACCCAGTGGACCGCGAGGATGGCTGAAGTCGCCGGCGAGGACCACGGCCTGCGAAGAGCAATGAACACCAGGGCGAGCACTGCAAGCAATGTGAGAACCACTTGCGCCGGCCAGACCGCTGTGTTGCAGAGACGAAAGACGCCAAAGAACTGCTCGGTCGTAAAGGGGAGCTGCACTTAGAGATAACGCTGCGCATCAGCCACGCCGCTTTTTGGCGTCGGCTGAATGGACTTGTCAGATTGACGTGGCATCACGATCTATCACTCGCGGAATCCGTATTGTTCGCAGTACTTAATCCAGGTGGGCTGCAGATCTCCTCCAGGATAAATACCAGACAACTTGGCATTCGCTTTGAACGATGCCTTCAACGGTTCAAAAGTATTCAATATTCTACTTTCTACTTCTTTTTCTTCATCGTTTAAATCACGCGTGTTATCGCGTTCATTTAATGCAGATATACATTCGCTGCTCGTGAGCGGCGAGCGGAGGCGGCGCGATGCGCCGACGTAGCGAGTCCGACTCCACGCGCTTGCTATATGCCCTTCTCTTGGCCTGAAAAACAATCCCAAACAGACCACTTGAGAATGACAGAAAACCGCTAGGCAACGGCACCGCTGTAACAGTCGATGAATTAATCGTAAAGTCGTAAAGCGTTCCGTTATAGGTGGTGGCTTGCATAAACAGTGCATTCCCATCAAATGTACCGCTATACCAGTTTCCAAGCACGGGTAGCTCGGGTGGATTTTCCCAATATTCGAAATTGAACCCATCATAATCACCCGCGGCAGCAATGATCAGTTCACTTGAGGCATCAATTGGATTTGTTGCCAGGTCGATATTCTCGAAGCGAATCGTAGCGCCCTCAATGATTACTCTGAGACTTCCGGATATTTGATAGGGGTCTACTCCATCAACATATCCAGCGCTTTGCGCTGGATTGATTTCCGCCACGTAAACTGTTGAAGCAATCGACACTGATGAGAATGTTAGACACAGAAGAACAGCTACGGCCTTGAACACCATTACGTCGCTACTCATGTTGACTCCTCCTCCGTTGTTGTTTTTACATCCAACGCTTCGCCTAACCGACTGCCCAAAGCTGCATAGCGAAGCGACGCAGCTTTGGGCAGTCCAAGTTGACGCGATTGTTATGTGTATATATACTTCGTTTCATACACATTGGCAATCCTTCCAGGAGTTAAACCCTATGCGTACTAATATCGAAATTGATGACAAACTAATGAACGATGCGCTCAAGGCAACTGGTTTGCAGACCAAGAAAGAAGCAGTAGAGCTTGGCCTTAAAACACTGATAAAACTAAAAAAACAAGAAGGCATTAAGCGATTCAGAGGCAAGCTGCAATGGTCTGGCGATCTTGATGAGATGCGAAGCGCTTCATGATTTTGGTTGATTCCAGCATTTGGATTGACTACTTCAGTGGCAACGGCTCTCCGGAAACTGATTTTCTGGACGGGATGCTGGGAGTTAGCGCCGTTGCAATAGGAGATCTGATCCTTACTGAAGTTCTCCAGGGTTTTAGGCATGACAAGGACTACAAAACCGCCAAGCGCTTGCTGGGTGAGCTGACGATCTTCGAATTGCTCGGTACAAAAATGGCGGTGAAGAGCGCGAATAATTTTCGCAAGCTACGCAAAAAAGGAATTACTATCCGAAAGACCGCCGATGTAATAATTGCATCGTTTTGCATTGAGCATAACCTCCCCTTGCTGTATTCAGATAAAGATTTCAAACCCTTTGTAGAACACCTCGGTCTACGTAATGCAATTTACACATAACGCCTGAGTTCACAGGCACTTTTGTAGCGTAGGCGACGCCGTAGCGGGAAAGCGTCCTGTGCGGCGACTTGTTAGCTTTCATGCTCCCACAAATACATACTCGATTCTTTGTTGAGAATTTTCAATTCAAAAGATTTTGTACAAGCAGACGCCGCAAACCCATAGCAGATCTGAAGGGGCAATAAATGTTCCTCTCTCGGATGGCAATAGCGAGCGAAGGGTGCGGCCTCCCAATTTACCAACCTTCTGGTTCTTTCTTCTTCCGAAATACTTTGATTCGAACAGGTGTCCAGAAGCCAGCGCTCAAATGACTTATTTGCATTCTTGGAGTCTACAGTTTCCGGTGCGAAAAACGCTTTCATATTGTGGAAGGAAAACCCTGACCCAATAAGCAGCATTGATGGATCGGCCAGGTCCTGGAGCGCACGACCCAGCTTAATGTGTGCTAGAGGATCAAGGCCTTTAATCAGAGACAGTTGCACACAGGGTATATCTGCTTCCGGATACATGATCTTCAAGGGCACGAATAGCCCGTGATCGAATCCTCTGGCGCTGTCTGAGCTGGCATTGATGCCTGCTTTTTTAAGTTGCTTGGTGATGGAACTGGCCAGGGGCGGGCTGCCGGGGCAGGGATACTTGATTTCATAGGACTCCGGCGGGAAGCCGCTGTAGTCGTAAATCAGGTTTGGGTTTGCACCCGACGTAACTGTTGCGTTTTCAGCCTCCCAGTGGGCACTGACGACGATGATTGCTGAAGGTCTGGAAATCGTTTCAGCGATTTCCTTCAGACTAAAAACCATTTCAGCATGAGCATCATCACCAAGAAGTGGCAGTGGACCACCCCCATGAGATAAGAACAATGCTCGACGTTGATTATTCATGGGTATCTCTAATGAAAGCTAACCGCCGCGCTTCAGCGGCGCGCCGTTGTTGTGCGTCCGTCTGAAAGCGCTTGTAAGAGCTATTAACTGGACCACATTGTTACTATGACCACCAGGAAGGCCAGTCTGGGGGCTTGCCCCACACCACTTCTCCCGTCGTCTTGTCATCGACCCAAACCGAGTACCTTCGTGGTTTGCACCAGTAACAATAGTTAATTCGAAACTCGTACTCATGCCCGGGAAGCAAGTCAATATCCACCAGTCCCTTGGGATGGGCACCGAACTCCGCTGGATAAGCTGCAAATTCAAGTTGATGTCTGCCAGGTAATAGTCTTGCCTTCTTGTAACCTCTGCCTATAGGTGTTCCGTCAATCATCGTAATAACGTTCGGTAGCGTGGACCAGTCGAAAACAGCCGTTGTAGATCCATCAACAGCTGAAATATGACCGGGTGTCCATTCGTGATATCCCCAGAAGAATGGGGAATAGCGTGCCGAACAGGAAACCAGCAGCAAGGTCACAAGAACAAGAATGATTTTGCTCATGAGTATGTCGCTCTAACGTGTGAACCCAGCCGCGCGCCTTAGCGCGTCGGTCTGGGGCGATTGGTTATCTGCGACTAAGCCAGTACCCGGGCTTTCTACTGTTGTGCATAACAGCAACGACATAAATGCTTTCATTCGCATCTTTGTAGATAATAGAAAACGGAAATCGGGTAGCAGGTATCGACGAAAGCCCTTCTGAAACTTTGGTCAGGTTTGAGGGAGCTCTGTGACGGCGTCATAGGCAGCCTCGAGCTCAGCGATAAAGTCATCACAAGCCTGCTGCCTGATCTTGATACCAGTGATAAGAAGCTTTAATTTCTGATGCTATTTCCGGATGGAATATTATTTTTGGCATCCTAGCCTTTTACTTCCTTTTTCACCTCTTCCCAAGAAACGGGTTCCACTTCCCCGGAAACAAGCTCAGCGTAACGCTTCTCCGCCAGATCCGCCCAGGCCTCCTCAACACCTTCCTCTTGTTGGGTTTCGAGCGATGAGATCAAACAATGGGCTAGCAAAGCTCTTTCGTCAGCTGAAAGATTCTTTATTTTTTCAATAACTTGCTTTAGCCTGGTCGCCATCTGCGCACACTCCTACACACCTGTCTGAGAGGTTACCATGGCTCGTTGTCTGAGAGCATATAACGTCAGCGCTCAGCCGCGCGTTTTTTGCGTCGGCTGGCACGCTTTGTTAGAGGTTGCTTGTGCGCCAACGTATATGCATCTAGCAGCCGGCGAATCATCTTCTGGTACTGGGTATGATGCTTTTCCGCCTCATGTTTGAAAAACTCGACGCTTTCCTTGCTCAAA
>JAGFJP010000040.1 GCA_024102665.1 Thiogranum sp.
TCATCAGCAGTTCGATGTCGGCATAGGTGATGGACTTGACGCTCTCCAGCGTGGCGCGGAATTGCTCCATGATGGTGACCATGTTGCCGGTCAGATGACGCACCTGCGGCACGACGCTGGACAGGGAGTCGAGGCCTGAACGCAAGGCTTGTTCGTTATTGATGAGGAAGTTACGCAATACTTCCAGATTCTTTCTTACGTCTCGATAGACAGCCGCGTCGGTCATGAAATGAGTCTCCTCGCAATTTTGAATGATAGATCTGTTGTTGTTGGTGCCGCGCAATTGCTGCGCGTTTGCGGGGCGCCACTGTACCGAACGTGAAGGGGCTGTGCAATTTGCCATTTGGGATAGTGAAAGCATCTGACATTTGACTCCGATCAGCCTGCCGACCGTTCAAGCTGGCTAGAATAGAGTGGCATGAACAGGGACGCATCCACCTACCGCACCGCCTACGAGATGGCCGGGCGACAGCGCGACATCTCGGTTTCGGAGTTTTTCCTCAAGAACCGTCATCTGCTCGGTTTCGATTCGCCTGCAAAGGCGCTGCTCACCACGGTCAAGGAGGCGGTGGACAATGCGCTGGATGCCTGCGAAGAAGCGGGCATATTGCCCGAGATCCAGGTGGAGGTCGCCGACGAGGGTGACAACATTTTCAGCGTGACGGTCGAGGACAACGGCCCCGGCATCCTGGAAAACCAGATCGCGCGCATTTTCGGCAAGCTGCTCTATGGATCGCGCTTCCACAAGCTGAGCCAGTCGCGTGGCCAGCAACGCATGGGCATTTCGGCCGCCGGCATGTATGCGCAGCTCACCACCGGCAAGTCCCTGCATGTGATCAGCCGCGTCGAGGGCGAGCCCACGGCATCCGAGCTGTTCGTTTCCATCGATACCGCGAAAAACCGGCCGGAGCTGCACGGCAAGAAGAAAATCAAATGGAACCGCCCGCACGGCACGCGCGTGGAGGCGGTGATGGAGGGGCGTTACCCGAAGGGACCGCATTCGGTCGATATGTATCTCAAGCAGTCGGCGATCGCAACGCCTTACGCGAGCTTTCACTACAGGGGGCCGCGCGGTGAACAGAAAAGCTACGCGCGCAGCAGCACGGAACTGCCGCCGCGGCCGGCGGAAATCAAGCCGCATCCGCGTGGCGTGGAGCTGGGCCGCCTCATCCAGATGCTGAACAATACCCGCAGCCGCACCCTGCTGCAGTTCCTGGAGAATGAATTCTCGCGCGTGGGCCGCAAGACCGCGCAGGAGATCGTCAAGCGCGCCGGGCTCAGGCTGACCGAGCGTTCTTCGCCCAAACGCATCGCGCATGTGCAGGCGAATTATCTTTACCGCGCCATCAGGAAGGTGCCGGTGTCCGCGCCGCGCACCGATTGCGTCGTGCCCATCGGTGAACAGAGACTGTATGAAGGCATGCGCAAGGAAATCGATGCCGATTTCTATGTCGTCAAGACGCGGCCCCCGGCGGTGTATCGCGGCAATCCCTTTCAGATCGAAGTGGGCATCGCCTGGGGCCAGCCCGGCGGCGCGGACCTGGAGGTGGATGCGAACGGCCGCATCCGCAAGACCGCGCACCCGAAGCGCGATGCAGCCGATGCGCTGGTGCTGCACGCCGATGCGCCGGCCCATCTGCTGCGCTTTGCCAACCGGGTCCCGATGCTCTACGAGCAGGCCGGTTGCGCCATTACCCGCGCGGTGACGCAGATCAACTGGCGCTCGTATGGCCTGCAGCAGCCAAAAGGCGCGCTGCCCGTCGCGCCCATGGTGATCCTGGTGCACCTGGCGTCGGTGTGGGTGCCGTTCACTTCAGAGGCCAAGGAAGCGATTGCGCCGTATCCGGAAATCATCAAAGAACTGAAACTCGGGCTGCAGGCCTGCGCGCGGACACTGGCGGAACACCTGCGCCAGGAAAAGCGCCTGAAGCGCGAGTACGAAAAACGTTCGCATATCGAGACGTACCTGCCGCACGTGGGTATCGCGCTGCAGGAGATTCTCGAACTCAGCGATGCGCAACGGGAACAGGCGGTGGAAGGTCTGGATGCGGTGCTGCATCGAAGCCGGAGAGTGCAATGAAGAAAACCGGAAAAAATCCAGAGGCCGGGGCGCGACAGGCGCTGGACGAGACCACGCTGCGCCTGATAAGCGATATTGCGCGGTCGGTCCAGGCCAGCATCGAACAGGGCGAACTGCCGCATATCGAGTTGCCGGTCAGGAGTCTCGCCAACGTCAGCTACGACGCCGGGAAGGGTTATTTCGAACTCGGCAAGGCGCGGAAAAAACGCACCTTGACCGTGAACACCGTCCGTTCCTTCGCGCAGACGCTGCGACTGATGGCCGCGTCGCGGCAAATGGTGCAGAGCGATGACTTCGCAACCAAGCGCGAGGCCTATTACATCAGCAAGAACTGGGGCGAATGCGGCTTCGAGGAGCAGGCCGAGTCAGACGCCATTATGGATGACATCGAGGCCCTGGCATCACTGCACGGACTGTCGCGCGAGCAGTTGCGATTCTATCCGGAGTCGCACGGCGGGTCGGTCGCGGGCCCGTTGACGGTGATCGACACCGATCCGGCAACCGGGAACACCATCGAGATCGACTGCGCGAACCTCGGCAGCGGCGCCTGGAGCGTGCCACGCTCGGTCGAGCGCCTCGGATTTCGCAGCGACGCGGAGTTCATTCTGGCGATCGAGACCGGCGGTATGTTCCAGCGGCTGAACAATCACCGCTTCTGGAACAGGGCGCGCTGCATCCTGGTGGAGATGGGCGGCGTGCCGACGCGCGCCACGCGGCGTTTTATCCGCCGGCTGTCCGACAGCACCGATCTGCCTGTGTACTGTTTTGTCGATTGCGACCCGTACGGATTTGCCAATATCTATCGTACATTGAAGGTGGGCTCGGGCAACGCGGCGCACATCAACCGCTTCTTCTGCGTGCCGCGCGCGCAGTACCTGGGCGTGACACCGCAGGACATTGTCGATTACAGGCTGGAAGATGCAACGCACCCGTTGACGAAGACCGATATCAAGCGCGCCAGGGATGCGCTGAAAAACGATCCGTTCTTCGCGTCCCATCCCCGCTGGGTCGCAGCCATCGGGCAATTGCTGGACATGGGTGTGCGCGCCGAGCAACAGGCGCTGGCCAAGTGGGGGCTGAACTATGTCATCGATGACTATCTGCCGCGCAAGCTGCAGGACAGGGGCAGTTTTCTTCCGTAGACGGGCAGGGTCAGGACAGCTGCTGTTTCTGATCGGCAAATCGGTGTAACCTTCAAGCGGGGTCCGGCGCTGTTCCGGAGGAGGAGAGATGTTGATAAGGAGTCTGTCATGACGCGGCCTGCACGGGTGCTGATGTGGATGCTGCCGTTTCTGGCGTTGATCGGTCTGGCGGTGGTTGTGCTGTTCGACCCGCTCAGCGAGGCGTTTTTCTCCAACCCCGTCTTCAACGGCATCATCATTGTTGTTTTTCTGGCCGGCATCATCGTCAATTTCCAGCAGGTCTACAGCCTGTCGTCCGAGGCGGCCTGGGTCGACCGCCAGCGCAGCACGCGGCCGCGACGCGGAGCGGCCCGGCGCACGCGCATGTTGCTGGCGCTGGAGAATATCGCGCAGCAGCACGGCGATCAGCCGATGCGCCTGTCGCCCCTGTCGCTGCGCGCCGTGCTCGACAGTGTGCGGCTGCGTCTCGACGAAGCGCGCGATGTCTCGCGCTACACCATCGGCCTGCTGATTTTCCTTGGCCTGCTGGGAACCTTCTGGGGCCTGCTGCAGACAGTCAGCGCCGTCGGGCAGATGATCGCTGAAGTGAGCACCGGCGGCGGTGAAAACGGCGTCCTGTTCGGCAGCCTGCTGGCGGGCCTGGAACAACCCCTGGCCGGTATGGGCACGGCGTTCAGTTCGTCGCTGTTCGGTCTCGCCGGCTCCCTGATTCTCGGTTTTCTCGACCTGCAGGTCGGTCACGCGCAGAATCGTTTCTTCAATCAGCTCGAGGAGTGGTTGACCGGCCTGACGCGCCTGTCGGGTCTGCAGCAGGCGGCCGAAGGCGGACTGAGTGAACCGACTTACATTCACGCCCTGCTGGAGAAGACCGCCGATACGCTGGACAAGCTGCAGCGTGGCATGGTGCGCGACGAGGCCCAGCGGCGCGATCTCGACGCCAGCATCCTGCGGCTGGCCGAAGAGCTGTCTTCCGGCCGCGATCAGTTGTCGGACGAGATTCGTGACGAATTGCGGCTGATTGCGCGCGCGCTGGCGGCCGAGGCGCGTGCGCGCAGGAAACCGGACGAGCATGCGCGCGCCGGGTGACGCCGCATGTTGATCGCGAGTCGCCGCCGCCGTGCGCTGGACATCTGGCCGGGTTTTGTCGACGCCCTGGCGGCGTTGTTGATGGTGGTGATTTTTGTCCTGCTGCTGTTTTCGCTCGGCCAGTTCCTGCTCAACGACGCCCTGATTGGGCGCGATGCGGCGTTGAGCCGTCTGCGCGGACAGATGGACAGCCTGTCGACCCTGCTGGCGCAGACGCGCGAGGAAAAACAACAGCTGGAGGAGCGCCTGCAGGGCGTCTCGGGCGAGCTGCAAAGCGTCCAGGCAACCCGGGATGATCTGCAGGCGCAAGTCGCAGCGCTCACCCTCAAGGCCCACAACGTCGAACTGGCGCTGGCGGCGCTACAGCTGGAACTGAACACCAGCCGCAGCGAACTCGCCGAACAGCAGGAACTGAATGAACAGCGCGTGGCGGAAATCGCGGCGCTGGAATCGACGCGTGGCGATCTGCAGGTGAAACTGGAGAGCAGCCGCGAGGAGGCCAGCCGCGCCAGAGACGCGAGCGGGGAACTCAACCGGCAACTGGCGGCGTTGAACGAGCAGATCACGCGCCTCAACAGCGCGCTGGCAGTGTCCGAATCCAGCCTGAAGGACAAGACGCTGGAGGTTGAGAATCTCGGTGCGCGGCTGAACGAGGCGCTGGTGGACAAGGTCGAGGAACTCGCGGCCTATCGATCCGAGTTCTTCGGCAAGTTGCACGAGGCGCTGCAGGACAATCCCGATGTGCGCATCGAGGGCGACCGCTTCCTGCTGCCGTCCGAGGTGCTGTTCCCGTCGGCCTCGGCCGAGCTGGACGAGCGCGGCCAGCGCGAAATCGCCAAGGTGGCGAAGAGCCTCAAGGACATCATGGCGAAGATACCGCCCGACATGGACTGGGTGCTGCGTGTCGATGGTCACACCGATCGCCGGCCGATACGCAGGGTGTTCCCCTCCAACTGGGAACTGTCTTCGGCGCGCGCCACCAGTATCGTCAAGGACCTGATAGCGGAAGGCATTCCCCCGGAGCACCTGGTTGCCGCAGGTTTTGCGCAGTATCACCCGGTGGATAGCGGTGATACCGAGGAAGCCTACAAGCGTAACCGCCGCATCGAACTCAAGCTTACCAGCCGGTAGTGACAGGCGGGTGGCGTCACTGATATCCGGAAGGGCAGGAGGGAGAACCATGACTGTATCCGTACCGCTGTATCCATTGCGCCTGGCCGGTCTGGTAGCGGCGGCTTTGCTTTCCGTGGCACAACCGGTCCTCGCCGACAACGTGAAAATCACGCCCCTCGGCAGTCATGACGGTGAGTTCTGCCGCTTCGATCGCGCCATGCTTCTCGAAGATCCGGACGGCACGCGCCTGCTTTACGATGCCGGCCGCACGGTCGCCGGCGCCGGCGATCCCCGTCTCGGCAAAATCGATGCGGTGCTGGTCAGTCATCTGCACGGCGATCATGTCGGCGACAGGCACATCGAGCGCGTCAACGCCGGCTCATGCGAGGAGCCGGAAGTTGCGGAAGTGGATACGCCGCATACCAACAGCGTGAAAATCGCTGTGGCGAAGAAGGCCGCCATCGTGACCGGCAGCGAGATGCCGAAGTTCTTTGCGACCAAACTCAAGGCGCTGGGCGGTGATCCGGATGCGGCACAGCTGGTGCGCTTCGGCGGTTCGCGCAAGGTCGGCGGCGTGACCGTCACCACGGTGCCGGCGGTGCACTCCAACGGCATTGCGGGCGTCATGATCGGCGGCGAGCTGGGCGACATGCTCGACGCGGCCGGCCTGACGGCGTACGCCGGCCCGCCGACCGGCTATGTTCTGACGTTCTCCAATGGCCTGGTGCTGTACCTGTCAGGCGATACGGGAATCACGGCGGAGCAGGATGCCGTGGTGCGCCGGCACTACGGTGCTGATCTGGCGGTGATCAATATCGGCGATACCTTCACCACCGGTCCGAAGGAGGCGGCCTGGGTAGTGAACGAACTGGTCAGGCCCGCGGCAGTGATCCCGTCGCACGCCAATGAAGCGGCGACCAAGGGTGGAAAAGTGATCGCCGGCACGCGCACCGAAATGTTCATCGAGGCGGCGCGTGTACCGGTGCATCTGCCCTTGAGTGGCCGCACCATGGCGTTCGACAGCAGCGGCCGGTGTGTTGCAGGCTGCTGAGAAGAAAAGGGGACAGTTTCCTTTATTTCTGGTGTGACGGTGGCGCCGGGCTTAAGATGAAGCCGGGACTGCAGAGGTAATTCATTATGCTGAATCGCACCGGGTTTTTAGTGGCGCTGTTTGCCTGTTCTTCATTCGCTCTGCTCGGCACAGGCGCAATCAATTCGGCCTATGCCGATCAGACTGTTTCCGATGCCGTACAACAACCGGCCCCGAACAAAATTCACGGCAGGGTAACGGAAGTCATCGAGGCTGCCGGTTACACCTATGCCGAAGTGGATACGGGCAAAGAGAAAGTCTGGGCCGCAGCGTCGACCACGCCGTTGAAAATCGGTGACGTGATTGCGTTTACAACCGAGATGCCGATGGAGAACTTTCACAGCAACTCGATGAATCGCGATTTCCCCATCATTTATTTTGTGAACCGGTTTATAACCGAAGATTCAACCTCGACAGCCGCAACCACAGCCGCGGTTGCACCGCATGACAAAATCAAACCGGCAGCCGCAGCCAGGGCCGTCGAAGGTATCGATAAAGTCGAGGCTGGCAACACCATCGCCGAAGTCTATACCGATAAGCAAAAGTTCGAAGGCAAAACCATACGCGTACGTGGACAGGTCATTAAATTCACCGCCAACGTGATGGGCAAGAACTGGCTTCACATCAGAGACAGCAGCACATCGGAAGACCTAACCGTCACCACCGATAGCACGGTAGCCATCGATGATCTTGTCGTCATCGAAGGCAAGCTCGCGCTGGATAAGGATTTCGGTTACGGCTATGTGTATCCGCTTATTGTGCAAGATGCCGGGGTAACAACGGAATAAGCGCGGTCGCTTGCGGTGAACAGGAAGGTTCGGTCTCCCGGTGTTTCCAGATCCGGCCGTCTCTGTGACGAAGGTTTGCAACGGCTGGAAAAGCAGCTCGCCGGTGGCGCCGCCGTCAGCGTTCCGGTCCTGGCGCAATGGATCAGGCGTTACGGGGAACCGGCCAGGGAAATCATCCGCCGGCACGGGCAGTATTGCGGTGAGCTGGATTCAGTTGAATAGCAGGTGCACCGCGGACCGGAGGACTGTTTCAAATTTCCCTGGAACGGTATTCGTTCGTCGCAATGAAAAGGGGGCTCTGGAAGCCCCCTTGATGTCAACCGGTTTGTTTCCCGGCATTACCTGACAAGCGGCGCAGCCTGGGGAATACGGTAAGGCGCCTCGGCACTGTAAGGACCCTGGCCGCCGTACCGGGGACCACCCTGACCAGCGTAAGGAGCCGGGCCACCGTACTGGGCACCCGGGCCACCGTACTGCGGACCCTGTCCGCCGTAAGGACCCTGACCACCGTAAGAAGCACCGTAAGGAGCGGGTGCGCCATAAGGAGCGCCGTACGGCGCACCATAGCCCGGGTGACCACCGTAGTAGTCGTCACCACCGTAACCGTTTCCACGGCCGGCACCGCGGCCGCTGCCGCTGAAGTTCATATTGAAATTGCCGTCGCCGAGCATGTCGCCCATGCCGTTTCCGAATCCGTTGTTGCCCCCGCCATTGTTCCAGGGGCCCCATGCGCCGGCCGACGCAGATACTGCGACGAGGCCGAGCGCAGCGATAATCGCTGTAAATTTAATCATGATCTCTCTCCGAGGGATATTGCCAGATGATGTACGACGTCATTGTGATGACGTGGCGTGTCGTTAAGACGAGGGAGGGGTGGTGACGTAGGGCGTCGAAATGACCCGTGCAGTGTCACAGAACCACGAGGTAATAGCAAGAACTGATTTTTAAGGGGTCAGACCCCTTTGTCGGACTGCCGTCATCCCGGCGAACGCCGGGATGACGCAAGGAACCGGACTCATTATTTTTTGATTTTTTACTCACGAACGCTTCAGCACGCTTTCCAATGCAGCATCCTGCGCCCGCTTTTTGCCGATAGCGGGCATGAACATCGGGACTTCCTTCTGGTACTGCCGGTACTCGGGCAAGAACGTTTCCAGGTCTTTCTCCTCCAGTCTCGCGCCGACGAAGATATAGCCCGTGCACAGCAGCGCGAATACCAGGTGCGAAACCGTCATGACGGGTGCCGCCCAGAGGCCGATCATAAGGCCGACATACAAGGGATGGCGCACGTAGCGATACAGCCAGGGGGTATTGAACGCCAGATGCGTATAGGGTTTGCCGCGGAAATGCAGCCACACCTGGCGCAGACCGAACAGGTCGAAGTGATTGAGCTGGAACGAGGCCAGAAACAGGATTCCCCAGCCGGTGGCGAACAGGCTGTACAGGATACTGACCGCGATCGGGTCCGTTATCTCCCAGAGCACGCCGCCCAGCGGTTGCCAGAAATACACAATGCAGCCCAGCAAGACCGTGGATGCCAGTACATAAGTGCTGCGTTCCATCGCTTTGGGAATGACCTTCGTCCATGCGCGCTTGAAAGCCGGTCGCGCCATGATGCTGTGTTGCAGGGCAAAGGCCGTCAGCAGGCCGATGTCGATCAACAGGGCGCGACCCAGGTCGCTGCTGCCCGGCGAGTCCAGCGACGGGCTGACCAGGATGTTGCCGATGAACAGTATGGCGTAGTTGAACACGGCGAAAAACAGCGCGTAGACGAATACGCCATAGCCGAGTATGAGTGTTCGCTTGAACATGGTGTCACCTCCTCTGGTGAATGGTGGTTTATGCCCCCGCATAGCCCAGTTCGCTCATGATCTGCATTAACAGCCGTTTGAGCTCGCCTGCGCTTCGGTACATCTGTTCGATGGTTTTCATAGCGCCGCCTCTGATTTGCCGTTAAATGCCCACCAGCGACGCGTTGAATCCGAGGCGCGTCAGTTTGTTCAGGATCGCGAGGGCGCGTGTCTGGCCGGCGTTATATGCCACCATGATGAGACTGGGCTGAGTCGGGCTCCGATCAAACCTGATGACGCCCTCGATGCGCTTTACCTGGTTGGCGACTTCCTCGAATTGCGTCTGGCTTAACGGGTTATGGGTGTGAATGATCACGTCGGTTGCTGTGTGGTTCATGATGACTCTCCTGTTGACTGATTGCTGTGGTTGAGGGAACGATTACTTGCCCGACGTGGGAAGCCTAGGCAACAGGGGACTTTGAAAATACTCTCGATTGTGTAGTATCCAGCTACATAAAGTGGAGTAACCCGCTACACTGAAACATCGACGGGGTTTCCCGATCCGGAGAATGGATTGCCCATGGAATACGGCCAGTTCTGTCCCATTGCCAAAGCCACGGAAATTCTTGGTGAAAAATGGACCATCCTGATTGTGCGTGAGCTGATCATGGGGGGCAGGCGCTTCAACGAACTGCACCGCGGGCTGAGCCTGATATCACCGACACTGTTGTCGAAACGCCTGGATTCACTCGAGCGATGTGGCCTGGTACTGAAGAAGAAAATTCCCGGTCAGAAAGGCTACGAGTATTTTCCGACGGAATCCTGCCAGGAGCTGCTGCCGATTATCCGCTCGCTGGGCGAATGGGGCATGCGCTGGGCACGCTCCAATATTTCAGAGGACGATTACGACGTCGAACTGTTGATGCTGTATCTGAAACGCAGCATCGTGCCGCAAAAGCTGGTCGGCAACGAGACCGTCATCCGCTTCAGGTTCACGGACATCGACGAGTTTCCGGACTGGTGGCTGGTCGTCACGGGGGATGAGCTGGATCTGTGCGTGAACGACCCCGGCAAGGAGGTCGACGTCTGGTTCACCTGCAGCGTGAAGACCATGGCGGATATCTGGATGGGGGAGAACAGCTACCGAAAGGCCATGAGCGAAGGTGCCTTGACCGTGGTCGGCAACAAGGCGCTGACACGCAACATCACGTCCTGGATGGCCAACAGTATTTTTGCGGATCTGCCGCCGGCGAATACCATCTAGCGGTTGAGGCCCGATGGACGTATCAGGCGTTCAGCGATCGCCGGGTGTCAATGAGCGACGCGGGTATTCTGACCACTGTAGATCACGCGTACCCGATCGCCGACGGCGAATTTTTCATTGGGCGACAGCGCCTGAACGATGGCGATGGTTCGTCCGTCGCGCATCGTCAGGGTGATTTCCACCCCCTCGGCGCGGGTAACGCCCTCTTCGATTGCAGCACCTACCAGTCCACCGGCCACCGCACCAATGACCGCCACCACTTTACCCGTTGTGCTGCCACCGACGCTGCTGCCGGCAATACCCCCGGCTACTGCGCCTGCACCGCTGCCAATCGGTGTTTTGGTGCCTTCGATTTTGACCGGCCGCAGTTGCTCGATGACACCGTATTCAACCTGCTGAACGGTTCGCGCCTCGGAACGGCTGTAGCTCTCACCGGACTGAGTCGATGCGCATCCGGAGAGCCCGATCGGGATAAGTAATAATAACGGAAGCAAACGGTTTTTCATCGGGATTGTCCACTCCGCAGCCCTGGGCCGCATCAAGCTGATACTCTGTTGAGTCCGGTCTGGAATGATAAGTTCCTCTGATCCGGATGCATAGCGGGATCTGTTACCATCGCGTCATGTTTCCTGGTAAATATGCACATCACGCTGCGGGAAGGGTATGGAAACACCTTCGGCATCGAAGCGGCGTTTCACTTCCCGGGTGATATCCCAGTAGACATCCCAGTAATGTTCCGGTTTGACCCAGGGACGGCAAACGAAATTGACGGAAGAATCGGCGAGCTCGTGAAGCTTGACGACGGCCGCGGGCTCCTTCAGAACCAGCTCGTGTCCGTTGACGATCTCTTCGAGAATGCTCTGGGTCTTGTCGATATCGTCGCTGTAACCGACACCAAACACCAGGTCCACGCGGCGCTGGGTGATGCCGGTAACGTTGGTGATGACGTCGCCCCAGACCGAGTTGTTGGGAACGATCACAAGCTGGTTGTCCGGCGTTCTCAGCTGTGTCGACAGCAGGTTCATCGACTCGACCTTGCCAGGGGTTCCGGCGACGTTGACGAAATCACCGGTATCGAACGGTCGGTAAATCAGCATCAGGATACCGCTGGCGAAGTTGCTCAGTGAGTTCTGCAAGGCAAATGCGATGACGAAGCCGGCGGCGCCGACGACAGCGAGTACCGGTCCGACGTTGATCTCCAGCGCGGACAGTCCCACAAAAAAGCCGATGAACAGCACCAGCCGGCGGGCGCTGAGCACGAGAAATTCACTCAGTAACGACGAGAGGTTCTTCGACCGCGAAGTCGCCTTCCGCGCGGCTTTTCCGGCGACAATCGCCAGCAGATAAAACACCATCAGAATCACGATAAACTGGACGATGTTGACAGCCCATCGAAAACCGCCTTCAGGTGACATCAGCCAGCCGGTTATGGTTGTCCATGTGGCGCTGGCGTCGGTGACATCGACCTTGATGCCGGATACTGTTGTGATATACGCGTCGTGTTCGCTGATATCACCGCCTTTCGCTTCCAGCTCATCCAGCACGATCTTGAAGCGGTCGACAAGCGCGGTTCTTTCGGCCATCAGCTCAGTGGCGTGTTTGACCAGTGCGGTTCTGGCATCGGCCTCGGCCTCGGCCTTTTCGGTCGTCGCTTCAGCCTGCTCGGCCTTTTCGATTTCCTGCTTCTTGTAGATCGCCGCCACTTCGGCGTTGCTGATTTCCGTGACCTTGTCTTTCAACAGCAGGAGCCATGCCTGTGCTTCGGTTTCCAGCTCGCATCGCGTCAGAGGTTTGACGCGATGGGCGAGGACCTCAACGGGAATCTTCGGGTCCGCGGCGGTGACTGGCTTGATGTCAGTCGGGCAGTCGGCCGCAAAACTCCAGCTCGACACCGTGATCAGGGCGATGGCCGACCACAACAGCCGGTTCCAGGTCACAATCAGACTCTTCATTGACTTTGTTCTCCATAGACGATTGATCCGCAAAAGGCGCGTGTCCCGCATCGCGCGTGTTATGCAATACTACAGAAGTGCCGGGTCAAGCCAAAGACAGAAACAGGCCGCAGCGTGCCCGGTTTTTTCATTTTCGCGGGTGCACCGGCCGGCGAGCCTGGTAAATGTCAGCGTATTACGGGAGCCGATATGGGATACCTGTACCTTGCTATCGCAATAATGACGGAAGTCATCGCAACCAGCGCCCTGAAGACAACTGAAGAGTTCACGAGGCTGGGGCCGAGCGTCGTCGTGGTTGTCGGCTATTGCGCATCCATCTATTTTCTGGCGCTGGTGCTGGAAACGATTCCGGTCGGAATCGCCTACGCCATCTGGGCCGGAATGGGTATTGCGTTGATCGCCATCGTGGGCGCCGTGCTCTTCAAGCAGACACCTGATACCCCTGCGATCATCGGCATGGTGCTGATCGTATCAGGGGTGGTTGTTATCAACGTATTTTCCAAAACCATCAATCATTGAGGAAGAAAGCAGCATGAACCTGTTCTCACCCATCGCGCTGGGTGACCTGTCACTGCCCAATCGCATGATCATGGCGCCGCTGACGCGTAACCGCGCGGCCATGCCCGGCAATGTGCCGCAAGCGATGAACGCCACCTACTACGCACAACGCGCCACTGCCGGATTGATTATCGCCGAAGCGACGCAAGTGTCACCGGAAGGTGTGGGTTACCCGGCAACGCCCGGCATCCACAGCGACGCGCAGGTGCAGGGCTGGCGCGCCGTGACCGACGCGGTGCACGCCAAAGGCGGGCATATCTTTCTGCAGCTATGGTACTGCGGTCGTATCTCGCACCCGGATCTGCTGCCCGGCGGGCAGCAACCGGTGTCGGCTTCCGCTATCAGGCCCGAAGGCGATGCGTTCACCTACGAGGGATTGAAGCCGTTTGTCGAACCCAGGGCGCTGCGCACCGATGAGCTGCCCGGCATCGTGGATCAGTTTCGCCAGGCCGCGATACGCGCCAGGGACGCGGGCTTCGACGGTGTCGAGATCCACGCCGCCAACGGCTATTTGCTGGACCAGTTTCTGCGTGACGGCACCAACCGGCGTGATGACAGCTATGGCGGTTCACCGGAAAACCGCTGCCGCCTGTTGATCGAGGTCGTCTCCGCGGTGCTGGAGACCTGGCAGCCCGCGCGGGTGGGTGTACGCATTTCCCCGGAAAGCGCCTTCAATGACATGCACGATGCTGATCCGCAGACCACGTTCACCCACGTCGCCAGGGCGCTCAGCGGCAGGGGTCTCGGCTACCTGCACGTCGTGGAAGGGGAATTGGCAACGGGCGAGCGCAGCCTGGACTATCGGCGGATCCGCGATCAGTTCGACGGTTTTTACATGGCCAACGGCGGCTATGACAAGGCGCGTGCCGAGGCCGCCATCGCCGGCGGCGATGCCGACATGGTGTCATTCGGTCAGTTGTTTCTCGCCAATCCGGACCTCGTGGAGCGCTTCAGGACAGGCGCTGAACTGAATGCGCCGGACCCGGACACCTTCTACGGTGGCGATGAAAAGGGCTATATTGATTATCCGGCGCTGAGCTGAAAAGGAGGCCGCCATGTCAAAAAGGGACGCGTACATCGCCGCTATGAAGGCAAGGCTGGATGAGTGGTCTGCCGAGTTGCACAGGCTGGAAGCGAAGGCGGAGAAGGCAGAGGCGAATGTCGCGGACAGATACCGGCGCGCCATCGCCGAGCTGCGGGAAAAGCGCGATGACGCCGAAGCGAAGCTCGATGAAATCAGACACGCCGGCGAAGATGCCTGGGAAGATCTCAAGGACGAAGCTGAAAAGACCTGGACGGCAGTCAAGGCCGCTCTGGATGTGTTCCGTGATTTTTCCGACCGTTCCTAGTCAAAAAGGGGTCAAGTCAAAAAGGGGTCAGACCCCTTTTTACTGCAATGACAGGAGTGACAACATGGTTATCAGACAACTTTACTGCGCCTGTGTCGGGCTGCTGCTCGCTGGTGGCGTGGCAGTCGCCGCTGACGAGCCGCCGGCAACCGACCCGCCACTGACCGGCGAAGCGCTGTATAACAGCGACAAGGCGCCGGACTCGATGCTCTACGATCTGCCGCGGGAAGTGGCGCCGGGAGTCTGGTCGGCGATCGGCGCCACCGCGCCGCGCACCTATGCCAATTCCGGGCACAACAATAACCTCTCGTTCGTGATTACCGATGCGGGCGTGCTGGTGGTCAATGCCGGTGACAATTACCTGCTGGCAAAGGCCCTGCACGAGGAGATCAGAAAGATCACCGACCAGCCGGTGAAATACGTGGTGCTGGAGAATGGCCAGGGCCACGCCATGCTGGGTTCGGGTTACTGGCAGGAGCAGGGCGTGCCGGTGATTTCGCACGCCGACGCGGCGCGCGAAATCAAGGAAAGATCCTTTGCCCTGCTGGAGGTGATGCAGCAAAGCCTGAAGGAAAAGGCCGAGGGCACAGAGGTGGTGATGCCGGATGAAACCTTCAGCGACAAGAAAGTCATTGAACTGGGGGATGAGCGCATCGAACTGTTGTACCTCGGACCGGCGCATAGCCCGGGCGACATTGTCGTGTGGTTGCCGAAAAGAAAGCTGGTGATCTCCGGCGACATGGCTTTTCACCAGCGCATGTTGCCGTTGTTCGAAGATACCGATCCGAAAGCCTGGATCGAGACCTGGGATGCATTCGAGGCGCTCGGCGCCGAGGTGGTCATACCCGGGCATGGCGAGCCTACGGACATGGCGACGGTGAGAAAGTACACCCGGGATTACCTCGTGTACCTGCGCGAGAAAATCGGCGCGGTGATCGAAAACGGTGGCACATTGCAGGATGCCTACCGCATCGACCAGTCGCCCTACATGCACCTGCCGACGGCCGAGTTTCTCGCCAAACGCAATGCCGGTTACGTGTTCCAGAGCATGGAATTCGAGTTCTAGCCGCATGCAGGCTCTTTCCAAGAACCGCGCCGAACCAGGCATCTGGCTGGTGTCGGCGCCGGTTCCCGAGCCGGCGACCAACGAAGTGCTGATCAAAGTCCACATGACCGGCATCTGCGGCACCGATCTGCACATCTACAACTGGGACGGCTGGGCGCAGCGCAATATCCATGTGCCGCGCATTATCGGACATGAATT
Organism: Thiogranum sp.; assembly: GCA_024102665.1. Classification (GTDB taxonomy): domain Bacteria; phylum Pseudomonadota; class Gammaproteobacteria; order DSM-19610; family DSM-19610; genus Thiogranum. The sequence goes on from JAGFJP010000040.1 coordinate 15,477, forward strand.
CGTCGGCGAGATTACCGCTGTCGGCCCCGGCGTCAGCGGTTTCGATATCGGTGATCGCGTCACTGCCGAAGGCCACGTCACCTGCGGGCTGTGTCGCAACTGCCGCGCCGGCAAGCGCCACCTGTGCCACCTCGCCGTGGGGATCGGCGGTGGCCGTGACGGCGCGTTCGCGGAATACCTGGTGGTGCCCGCGGCCAACCTGTGGAAGGTGCACCCGGACATCCCCTCGCGAATCGCCGCCATCATGGACCCGCTGGGAAACGCCGTGCACACCGCGCTGTCGTTCGATCTGGTCGGCGAGGACCTGCTGATCACCGGCGCCGGGCCGATCGGCATCATGGCCGCGGCGGTCAGTCGCTTTGTCGGCGCCCGGCACGTGGTCATTACCGACGTCAATGACTATCGCCTGGAGCTGGCGCGCAGGACCACCACCTGTCATGCCGTGAATGCCAGCCGTACATCGCTCGACGAGGTTGTGCGCGAACTCAATATGTCCAACGGTTTCGATGTGGGGCTCGAGATGTCCGGCAACCCGCAGGCGTTCAGCGACATGATCAGTCACATGTACCACGGCGGGCATATCGGTCTGCTGGGGTTTCTGCCGCCGACTACCGCGATCAACTGGGATGACATCATCTTCAAGGGTCTGCACCTCAAGGGTATCTACGGACGCGAGCTGTTCGAGACCTGGTACAAGATGACGCAGCTGCTGCGCAGCGGCCTGGACATGGCGCCGGTGATCACGCATGAGTTCCCGGTCGCTGAATACCACCAGGCTTTCGAAGTGGTGCATTCCGGCGAGTGCGGCAAGGTGCTGCTGGACTGGCAGTAGCCACCGGCGCTCGCAATGACGGCGCAATCACGGGGAGCCTTCAATGACCAGCCATACAGACCGCTTCCAGACTGAGCTCGAAGCCATCGAGCAACAGGGCCTCTACAAGCGCGAACGCGTCATCACCACGCCGCAGGGCGTCGAGATCGCAACCCGCGAGGCCGGGCAGGTGCTCAATTTCTGCGCCAACAACTACCTGGGTCTCGCCAACCACCCGGAGCTTGTGGAGGCGGCCGTCGAAGCGCTGAGGACACACGGTTTCGGCATGGCCTCGGTGCGCTTTATCTGCGGCACACAGGACCTGCACAAACAGCTGGAACAGGCCATTGCGGATTTCCTGCATACCGACGACGCCATCCTCTACACCTCCTGCTTCGATGCCAACACCGGCCTGTTCGAGACGCTGCTGGGCGAGCAGGACGCGGTGATCAGCGATCAATTGAATCACGCCTCGGTGATCGACGGCATTCGCCTGTGCAAGGCGCAACGCCTGCGTTATCGCCACGGCGACATGGACGATCTTGAAGCCCGTCTCAAGGCCGCCGCCGGCGCGCGCACCCGTCTGATCGCCACCGACGGCGTGTTCAGCATGGACGGCGACATGGCAAGGCTCGACGAAATCGCAGATCTGGCGCGGCAGTATGATGCGCTGGTGATGGTCGATGACTCGCATGCCACCGGTTTCGTCGGCGCCACGGGTCGTGGCACAGCGGAACAGTTCGGCGTCATGGACCGGATCGATATCACGACGTCAACGCTCGGCAAGGCGCTGGGCGGCGGCTCGGGCGGTTTCACCGCCGCCGCGCAACCGGTCGTCGATCTGCTGCGCCAGCGCTCGCGCCCCTACCTGTTTTCCAACACCCTGACGCCGGCGCTGGTCGCGGCGGGCATCAAGGCCTTTGAACTGCTGAACCGGTCAGACGCGCTGCGCGCGCGCCTGCGGGAAAACACAAACTACTTCCGGGCGCAGCTGATTGACGCCGGTTTCGATATCAGGCCGGGCGATCACCCGATTGTGCCGATCATGCTCTACGAGGCGCCGCTGGCACAGCAGATGGCGGCCCGCCTGCTGGAACACGGCATCTATGTCATCGGTTTTTTCTATCCGGTGGTGCCCGAGGGCCAGGCGCGCATCCGCACTCAGGTTTCCGCCGCCCACACCCGCGAGCATCTGGACAGGGCTCTGGAGGCATTCACCCGCGTCGGGAAAGCGCTGGGCGTCATCGGGTAAAAGCGTAAAAACGGGACAGACCCCTTTTTACGCTACGCCGCGTTGCCGAACCAGAAGGCCCGATCCTTCTGCAGCAGTTCGTCGTAACGCATGTGATGCGTGCCGTCGCAGGAGAACGTCAGGCTGACCATGCCGTTGAACATGTTGATGGAGGCCATGCGCAGATAAATGGTTTCATCGGCCATGCGCAGTGCCTGCATGGTATCCAGCACCCGCGCAACTGCCGGACGCGGCAGCAGCGCATTGTCTGGATAGGCGCGGCGCGGATAGACCAGGCAGATATCCGGATCGCTCAACGCCTCGTGATCCAGTATCCGGTAGCGGAACGGGTCATCCACCGTCCAGATGGTCGCCTGGCCGCTGGAGAAGCGGATCTGGACCTGGAATATGCCGCGTTCCGTCAGCAGTTCCTCCAGAATCGACAAGGCCTGGTCGAGCTTGCGGTCCATCGGGCTCTCGACGCGGGTCTGCTGGAACAGCGTGCTTCGGATCGCGGGATCGCCCTTGATCTGTCGCCAGTTTCCAGGCTCCTCGTACAGTTCAGACGTCACCGGCAAATCGCGCAGGTCGAAATCGGCGCCAATATAGCCAAGCATTTCGCGCCCGGAACGCACAACCTGCAGCGCGGTCAGTCCGGGCCGGTGTGTCAGCAGGCTGATGTAGGCATCGGACAACAGGAAGCCCCAGGCGGGAACCTGTTCTTTCATGTAAGGGCGTTGCGAGCGGTCCCGCGCATAGTGGCCGGGGACGATCCCGCTGTCGCCGACATTGTCGCTGATCTGTATGCCATCGGCGCCGAGCGCATAAAGACAGCTGCAGTAGGGTACCGAGGCGAGCCCGCTCAGCAGCATGCTGTTGAGTTGCTCTCTGTCGCTCATAACGGGATTGCACTGATCGCCCAGTCGCGCCAGTGGCGCGCGAAGCTTGTGCGCCAGTTGTTCGCGTTGCCGGTAGATACTGTCTTTCCATGAGTGCTGCATCATCTGTTTCTCCCTGGATTCTTCTTCGGCCTCGGCGATGATCGCCGATGTGCGGCGCCGGGCGGTCAGCACGCAGAGAGCAGCAATGTGTATGCCAACCTGCGCGTTGCCGGCGTATCTCCTGTAAATGCATGGCGGAATCGATTCTCCACGCGCATTGTTACCGAATGAATCTCTGATTTCTGTTACCGGGTGACGACAGAAAAGCATAAGTGGATCAAGGCCGTCGGCCGCATCGCGCAATGTGGGGCCGAATCGGGGGCCGGATTCCGGGTTGCCGCGCGGGACATGTAGTATAATTAGCCGCACCCGTTACCAGAGTCATGACAGCGATGCGCAATCGGCGTATGCCAACATTGAATGCCAGACTTGCCGCACTCATGGTGTTGTTTGCAGCGCCGGTAAAAGGTGCTGACGAACTGGTGCTGGAACGGCCCGCGGCATTGCAGCCGGCGATCACGTTCTGGACCCGGGTCTACAGCGAAGTGGACTCGCTCGCCGGTTATGTGCATGACAACCGCAATCTCGAAGTTGTCTACGAAACCCTGAAATTCAACTGGTACGACAGCGCGCAGGTGCAGGAGCGCCAGATAGCGCAGGCGGTGCAGCGTCATCGCGAAGCGCTGCAGGCACTTTCCGGTGGCAAGCGCAAGGACCTGACCGCTCACGAGCAAAAAGTGCTGGCGCTGTGGGGCGACAAGGCCAGCGCCGCGAACCTGAAAGCCGCTGCCGACCGCCTGCGGTTTCAGCGCGGGCAGGCGGATCGTATTCGTGAAGGCGTAATACGCTCGGGTGCCTGGGAAAAGCGCATTCGCAAGGCGCTGCAGGATGCCGGTCTGCCGCAGGAGCTGGCGGCGTTGCCCTATGTCGAATCCTCCTATGATCCGAATGTGCAGTCCCACGCGGGGGCGGTGGGTCTTTGGCAGTTCACGCACTTCACCGGCAGCCACTATCTGCGTGTCGACAACGTCGTGGACGAGCGCGTCGACCCGGTGAAATCGACCGATGGCGCAGTGCGCCTGTTGCAGCGATATTACTCCAGGCTGCGCAGCTGGCCTTTGACCATCACGGCCTACAACCATGGACTGTCCGGCGTGCGTCGCGCGGTGCAGGAGACGGGCAGCCGGGATATCGGCGATATCGTGCGGCGTTACAAGGGGCCGCGTTTCGGCTTCGCGTCGCGCAACTACTACGCGGCGTTTCTCGCCGTCAGCGACGTCACGCGCAACGCGGAAAAATACTTCGGGCCGCTCGACCGGCAGCAGGGCGAGGATTACTGGATCGTGAAATCGCCGCGTTATCTGCCGGTCAATGATCTGCTGCAACAGCTGGCACTGGATGCGGATGCCGTCAAGGCGCTGAATCCGGCCCTCCAGCCCGCGGTGTGGAGCGGCAGCAAGTACGTCCCCAAAGGCTATCCCCTGCGCTTGCCGGCGACCACCGGCAGCCGGACCATCACCGCGCTGCTCACGCGGGTTCCGGGATACGCGAAGCAGATGCCGGATGTGATCTACAGGGTGAAGGAGGGCGACACATTGTCCGGCATCGCGCTGCGCCACAACCACAGTGTGCGCGAGCTGATGGCGTTGAATGACCTGCGCAGCGAGAACCGCATTCTCGCCGGTCAGTCGCTGCGGCTGCTGGGCAGCGCGGTGTCAGCGAAGGCAGCGGAATCATCCGGCGACAACGAGGGTCTGACATTGCAGCCCGCGTCCGATGTGTCATACGGATCCATTGCCTCGGTTCCCTGAAAAGGGTACTGACCCCTCTTAATACGTCATTGCGAGGCGCGTATCAGGTTTTTTGCCACTGATAAACCCGCATCGGCGGAATGTTCAGGAGTTCCACCATCATCCGTCCCGGTCCCAGGATCGGCCTGCAAAGGGATGCCACGCGCTTGCTCAGCTGGTACGCCACGAAGCGACCGTTGGGCGCGAGCAGCGACGCGATCGCCTCGATGATTTGCACGCCTTCGCTATCGTCGAGCGCGGTAAAGGGAATGCCGGAAATGACGACCTCCGGCGCTTGCATGCCGTATGAAGCGGCAATCTCCTTCAGCTCGAGCGCGTTGCCGAGGTGCGAAGTCAGACGCTCATCGTTGATCCGGCTCAACCAGGCGTGGAACTGTGGATTTCTTTCAATGCTCAGCAGATGGGCGTTCTCCGGCATGGCGCGCAGTATCGCGCGCGTGGTGCCGCCGGTGCCCGGGCCCAGTTCAACGATGCCCGTGGCGGAAGCGATAGCAGCGCTTTTCAGAATACGCTGCTCGAGGAAACATGAACTGGGTATGAGCGACGCGATCTGCACCGGGTTTTTCAGAAATTCCTGAAAAAATAGGAGTCTGTCGCGCGTTCGGGAATTCAGTGCCTGGTGGTTCACCATCTGCTTCCTGGTTCAAGAATCCTTCATCCGCCCGAGCGGGATTGCGCCAGGCTCATTGTTCAAAAGTAGCCAAGCTTCGGGCGCTTGGCAATACACGGTTTCTTCGTCACCAGGCGTGCAAGCCGTTTTGTACGCGGCGCGATGCGGTTCGCAGTATCCGCAGTTCACCATGGATATACTCGGCATCGAAATCAGCCACGTCGCATAACATCCTGTGTTGAACCCATGTTGATAAGAGTACCTTGTTGTGAGCTGCGCCTCTTTTCCACCGGAACTCGGTAACGATGAAGACCAGGGTATTTTCGCCGTAACCATTCTTGAGTCCACGCACCAGGCGGTGGTAATCGTGGACAAGACCGAGCGGCGCATCATCTGGGTGAATCCGGCGTTCGTCAGCACGACCGGTTACACTCTCGACGAGGTCAAGGGAAAAACGCTCTTCGATGTCAAATCCGGGCGGCACAATAAAGCCTTTTACCGGCAAATCTGGACGTCGCTGGAGGAAAGAGGCTGCTGGTCGGGCGAGATATGGGGCCGCCGCAGGAATGGTGACACTTTTCCTTCGCTGCACACCATCAGTCCGATCTTCGACAGCCGGCTGGGGTGTGTGACGCACTACGTTTCGATGTTTTCGGATATTTCCGCGCTCAAGCGCCAGCAGGCCAACCTCGGCCACCTGGCCTACCATGATCCATTGACCGGTTTGCCCAACCGCCTGATGCTCCTCGACCGCCTGGAACACGCGCTGCGCTCGCATGTGCGCAACCGCATGCAACTGGCCGTGCTGTTTGTGGACCTCGACGGCTTCAAGGCGGTTAATGACCGCCTGGGTCATGCCATCGGCGATCGGCTGCTACAGGTCACCGCCGAGCGCTTTGAAGCGGCGCTGCGCAGCGGCGATACCCTGGCGCGACTGGGTGGTGATGAGTTCGTCATCGTGATCGAATCCTGCAAATCGCGCGCAGGCATTGTGCGTATCGCCGAAAAGCTCATCGCAAGCATCGCCAGTCCCTTGCGTATCGAGGGGCATGACATCGAGGTTCGCGCCAGTATCGGCATCGCCGTCGCCCCGCAGGATGGCAAAGATCCCGACGAGATTCTGAATGCCGCAGACCAGGCGATGTACCGGGTGAAAACGCGCAAGGGCGGCGGCGCTTTCTGCTTTTTCGACGAACGCTGGGGAAAGTAGAAATATGTGGTGTTATGGATAACAAACAAGCTATACTGCGCTCCGCTACAGTCTCCCCTGGTTCTTGTCAGAAGTGTTCTGCAATATTTCTCCTGTAAATTACCTCGTAAGATTCGTAACACACGTCTGTTTTATTTAATTGTTGATGAGGTATTTATCATGACGACAGGAACCGTTAAATGGTTTAACGAAGCCAAGGGCTTCGGCTTTATTTCTCCGTCCGATGGCAGCAAGGATGTCTTTGCGCACTTTTCCGCTATCGCAAGCGAAGGTTTTCGCACGCTGGCCGAAGGCCAGGAAGTGACCTTCGACGTGGAAAACGGCCCCAAGGGTCCGCAGGCGGCAAACATCAGGGTCTGACGATCCACCGCTTTGCAGCCGAAAACCCCGCGAGTGATCGCGGGGTTTTTTTTGCCCGGTGGTTTCGCGGGTCTGTTATCTGCCCTGGCCGCCTGCGGCGTTGAGGGGAACCTGCCAGCATACAAAGCCATGAAAAAAGGGTACTGACCCCTTACAATAACAACATGACGCATTCCTCTGTCCTGGCTGATCTGATCGATCTGAACGCAGTGCTGGATGCCGACCATGCGAACGATCTGGAGCAGCGCCGGCAGCGCGATCGCAGCATCGGGCGCAAACTGCAGCACGACCGCGGCAAACCGGTGTCACAGATCCGCGCCTGGCTGCATGCCGTGGACACACCTGCTGCGCGTAGCGGCGGCGTGCGCGGTGTGCGCCTCTACCATGCCCTGTGTCTTTCTTTGCTGGTTGCCGGCCTGCTGACTGGCTGGGGTCTGGCCAGCGCGGTGCTTTTCTACGAGGGCAGGCAGCCGATCAATATCGTCAACGCCGTCGCTGTGCTGGTGCTGCCGCAGATCCTGCTGCTGTTCGCCTGGCTGCTCGCGGCGCTGCCGCTGCCGCTGTTCAGGCGCTTCGGTTCGACGCTCGGATTTCTGCATCCGGGCAGGCTGGCCGGCCATCTCGCCGGTGTGTTCGGCGGCAGGGATAGCGCAGGGCTGGCGATATTCTGGAACCCGGACAATGTCGCTGTGCTGGCGCCCGCGGCGCGCTGGCTGCTTTCCTTCTGGTCGCAACTGTTCGCCTGCAGTTTCAACATCGGCATCCTGGTCAGCGCCTTTTTCCTGGTGTCCTTTTCGGATCTGGCGTTCGTGTGGAGCACTACGCTGACCATCAGCGATGGAACCTTCCATCAACTCGTAACCGCGCTTGCCGCGCCCTGGAGCGCCTGGTTTCCCGAGGCTGTTCCCGGTGCCGAACTGATCGCCAACAGCCGTTATTACCGGCTGGACGAAAGCTCGCCGGCCGGTACCCCGCTGCGCGCCGTGGAACTGGGTCAGTGGTGGCCGTTCCTGATCGCCGCGGTGACCTGCTATGGATTAGTGCCGAGGGTGCTGACGCTGGCGATTTCCCGGTACCGCTTTCATCATCATCTGCGCCGCGCGCTGTGCAACTTGCCGGGCGCGCCGGAACTGCTGGCGCGCATGAACTCGCCCCTGGTCCTGACGGCGGCCACGCAGCCGGAACACGCCCTGACCATGCCCGGCGACAGCGCGGCCGGCAGCGCTGCGGGCCAGTATGCGATCCGTTGTCCGGTCATTGCCTGGTCCGGCGCCTGCGCCGGGGTCGAGGCTGTCGATGCGCGGCTCGCGGCGATGGGCATCGAGACACTGGAGCAGCAGCGCGCCGGCGGTCGCCAGACACCGGAGCAGGACCGGGAACTGGTCGACGCCCTGTGCCGCCGCAAACCCGAGGGCGTCTGTATTCTGGTCAAGGCCTGGGAACCGCCGATGCTCGATTTCCTGGACTTCGTGCGCGGCCTGCGCCGGCAATGCGGCGGCAGGAAACCGCTGATCGTCATGCTGTGCGGCGCAGCGGACGGCGTGCGCGCCGCCGACCGCGACACCTGGCAACTGACGCTGGGCCAGCTTGCCGATCCGGACCTGCACGTCGAAATCATCGGTCAGGCAGCATGACGGTTCCTGTGTTCGCCATTGTCGGTCATCCCAACAAGGGCAAGAGCAGCATTGTCTCGACTCTGTCCGAGGATGAAAGCGTGGCGATTTCACCGGTGCCCGGCACCACGGTCGAGAACCGGCATTATCCGATGGCGGTGGACGGTGAAACCCTTTACGAACTCATCGACACCCCGGGGTTCCAGCGCGCGCGCGAGGCGCTGGCGTGGATGCGCAGCCACGCGGCTTCCGCTGTCGACAGGCCGGACACAGTGCGCCGCTTTGTCGACGAACACCGCGGCGATGCGCGTTTCGATGCGGAGTGCCGCTTGCTGACGCCGATTCTCGAAGGCGCCGGTATCCTCTACGTGGTGGACGGTTCGCGGCCGTTCGGCGAAGACTACGAGGCGGAGATGGAGATCCTGCGCTGGACCGGGCAACCCAGCCTCGCGCTCATCAACATGATCGGCGACGGCGATTACTCGGACGAATGGCACAGGGCGCTCGGCCAGTACTTCCGCATCGTGCGCGTGTTCAACGCCATGAAGGCCGATTTCGACCGGCGCGTGCAACTGCTGCAGGCGTTTGGCGAAATCCGCGAGGAATGGCGCGAGGCGCTGGAAAAAGCGGTGCACATCCTGCGCGAGGAACACGCTCGGCGCCGCAGCCTGGCGGCACGCGTCATCGCGGAAATGCTGACGCGCATGCTGTCTCATGTGCGTCGCCAGAGACTGGCGCCGGACGCGGTGACCGGCGAAGTCCGCAGTGCGCTGATGGAGGAATACAAACAGGACCTTGCAGGCATGGAACAGCGCTGCCGCGAAGAGGTCGAACAGATCTACAACCACCATCACCTGGAACGCCACGAAGCGCTGGTGCAGCTGCTGGACGAGGATCTGTTTGCGCAGCGGACCTGGGTGCTGTTCGGACTGACGCGCAGGCAACTGGTGGCCACCGGCGCGCTTGGCGGCGCCGCCGCCGGCGGCGTCATCGACATCGCGGTCCACGGCGCATCCTTGTTGCTGGGCAGCGGTCTCGGCGCACTGGCGGGTGGTGTATCGGCATGGCTGACGTCGGACCGCATCGCCGAAGTGAAAGTGCTCGGTCACCCGCTGGGTGGTGAGCAGATCAGCATCGGGCCGCTGCGCAATATCAATTTCCCCTACGTGGTGCTGGGACGCGCGCTGCTGCACCAGCGCCTCGTCGAACAGCGCACCCATGCGCACCGCGGACCGCTGGAACTCAGTCTGCAACCGGTTCAGCTGACCGAAACCGTCACCCGCCACCGTTTCGAAAAACTGTTCGCGAAACTGCGCAAGCAGGATGCCTGGCGCGGCGATCTGGTCGATGCGCTGGCGGCGCTGATCGAACAGCAGATTGCGCATGCCTAGCCCGCATTTCTCACTTGCCGCCCTTGCGCGCGGCGCCCACCTGCAGCACACCCTTGCCGAATTTCGCGTTCACTTCATCGAGCGTTTTCAGCAGCCGCTCACTCGACGCTGACTGTCGCGGTGTGTCGAACAGGTCGGCCTGCGCCGGATCGCCGGTGTCCCAGTCGCTGATACCGACCCCGATCAGCCGCACCGGCTTGCGCGGCAGATCGCCGGCGAGGAAAAGTTGCCAGGCGGTCTTGCGGATGTCGCGTTCATCCTGCGTCGGCCGGCTGCGCTTCTGTTGCCGCGTGTGCGTCTCGAATCCCTCGAAGCGGATCTTCAGCGTCACCACCGAACCGGACAAACCCTCGCGGCGCGCGGTGCGCGCCACATCGGCGGCCAGGCCGCGCAGCGCCTCCTGCAGGATCGCGTGATCGCGCACGTCGGTCTCGAAAGTCGTCTCTTTTGAAATGCTCTTGCGGCTACGCTCCGGCACCACCTGGTCGGAGGCGATGCCCCGCGCCTGACGGTGAAAATTCGCCGCCGCCTTTTCCCCGAGGTGCTGCGCCAGCGTTGCCAGCGGGTAGGCGCGCAACTGCGCCACGGTGCGGATGCCGAGGCGGTCGAAAATTTTCTGTGTCTGGCGCCCGAGGCCGCGCAGGTTGGAAACCGGCATCGGCGCCAGGAAGTCCAGCACCTGCTGCGGCGTGATCACGGTCAGGCCGTCCGGCTTGCGGTGTTCGGAGCCGAGCTTGGCGATCAGGCGGTTGGGACCGATGCCCACGGAAGCCGTCAGGCCCGTGCTGGCGAAAATGCGGCGCTTGATTTCGCGCCCGATGGTTTCCGGCGGACCCAGCAGTTTATCCAGTCCGCTGACATCGAGATACGCTTCATCGATGGAAGCGGCTTCCACGGTCGGCGTGATGGTGGCGAGTATCTCAAAGACCTGTTGCGAAAAACGCCGGTACTTGTGCATGTCGGGCCGCAGGAACACGGCATCCGGGCAGCGGCGGTGCGCTTCGGAAATCGGCATGGCGGAGTGGATGCCGAATTTGCGCGCCGCATAGGATGCGGCGGCCACCACGCCGCGATGGCCGGGGAGGGCGCCGACCACCACCGGGCGCCCCGCATACTCGGGATGTCCGAGCTGTTCGCAACTGGCGAAGAACGCGTCCAGGTCCATGTGCGCGATCCAGCGATGTTTCTGTTCAGCCTCTGCCATACCACTCATTCTGAAGGGGTCAGCAACCTTAACCTGACGTTGCACTGATCATCCTGGCAAATTACCACAAGTATGTCGTCATGCCCCGGTTTGCGACTCGTCCGGTTCGACACGCGGGTCGAGTTCCAGCACCGCCGGCGAGGTGCGGGCCATGGCGACGAACTCGCCTTGCTGCTCGGTCGGGATGACGACGCCGACCCGTTTGCGCAGCGCGGCGTAGGCGGCCAGCAATATCAACAGCATGAAGAAATACAGCATCAGGCCATGGCTGCCCGACCCTGCGATGACGACGCCCGCGAGGATGGGGCCGATGCTGGAGCCGATGCCGCTCAGCAACAGCAGGCCGCGGCTGGACTCGAGCATCTGGCTGGTTTCGAGAAGGTCGTTGGTGTGCGCAACCGCCAGGGCATAGAGGGAAAAGGCGCAGCCGCCGAACGCCACCGAAACGATCAGCGCGACGTTGAGCGCTGTTACCGTCAGCAAAAACATGGCCAGCGCCGCGATGGCACCGAGCAGGCTGACGATCATCAACACCAGGCGCCGGTCGTGATGATCGGACATGTGTCCGATGGGCCACTGCAGCAGGGCGCCGCCGAAGATCACCGCGCTCATGAACAACGCCACGCCCGTTTCCGACAGCCCCGCACCGGTGGCGTAGACCGGTCCCAGTCCCCAGAATCCGCCGGCAAGCAGTCCCGAGAACAGCGCCCCGATGACGCCGAGCGGCGAGGTGGCGTAGAGCTTGCGCAACCCCAGCCGCGGCACGCTGATCTGACCGGGTTGCAACATGCGCGTCAGTGCGATCGGCACCAGCGCCAGCGAGAAGAACAGGGCGCTCAGGGCAAACGGCGCAACCGTGTCGAAACCGTAGATCAGCAGCATGTATTGCCCGCAGCCCAGCGCCAGCAGATTGATGGTCATGTAGACGGCAAACAGCCGGCCGCGGTTTTCGTTGGTGGCAAGGTTGTTGAGCCAGGATTCGATGGCCAGGTACATGCCGAGCATGCTGATGCCGGTAACAATGCGCAACAACCACCAGACGAGCGGGTCGATCCAGAGTCCGTTCAGGATCACGGAGGCCGCACCGATGGCGGCGAAGGCTGAAAAGCTGCGGATATGCCCGACGTTGTGCAGGATGCGCGGGCAAATGTACGAGCCAATGACATAGCCCAGAAAAAACCCGGACATGATGATGCCGGTGACATTGCTGGAGCCGAATTCGGCGTTGGCACGCAGCGCCACGACGGTACCGAGCAGCCCTGACCCAAGCAACAGTATCGCCACTGCGGTCAACAGGGAGAAAATGGAATAGACGGTTCTCAGCATCGCGGCGCCCGACAGTGCTCGGGCGCCGAGAATAACAACGCTATTCCGCTAAAGGAAGCGATCCGGGGACAAAACCGCAGGGCACCGCAGGGGCCGTACCCCTGCGATGCACGTGACGCGGAGTGTGCCAGTCTCCCCGCGGTGCCGATCCGGCTGTCAGGCCGCGTTTTTCGCCTGCCTGGCGAGATACGCTTCCAGGTCCTCGGATCCGCCGATGTGATCACCGTTGATGAAAACCTGAGGTGCGGTGGAGCGACCGGAGACGGCGCGCAGCGTGGATTCGCTGAAGTCACGGTTGAGCACCAGTTCTTCGAACTCGATGCCGGCGTCGTGCAACATGCCCTTGGCGCGTATGCAGTACTGGCAGCCATCGCGGCTGAATACCGTAACGTCCAGCGGTTTGGAGGCGTTGGGAGCGATATACGCCAGCATGGTGTCCGCGTCGGAAACCTCGAAGGGATCGCCGGGCACATCCGCTTCGATGAACATCTTTTCGATGACGCCGTCCTTCACCAGCATGGAGTAACGCCAGGAGCGTTCACCGAAGCCCAGATCGTTCTTCGCTACCAGCATGCCCATGCCGCGGCTGAACTCGCCGTTGCCGTCGGGCAGGAAGGTGACATTGTGCGCCTTCTGTTCATTGCGCCATTCGTTCATGACGAAGGCATCGTTGACCGAGATGCAGATCACGTCATCGACACCATGCTGCTTGAACGCGGGTGCCAGCTGGTTGTAACGCGGGACATGCGTGGACGAGCATGTCGGGGTGAAGGCGCCCGGCAGCGAGAATACCACCAGGGTCCTGCCCCTGAAGATTTCATCCGTGCTCACATCCACCCACTCGTGGTCGCGGCGGGTGTGGAAAGTGACCTGCGGAACCTTTTGGCCTTCGCGATTCTCGAACATGTTGTTGCTCCTTTCAGTTGCCGGGAATGTCGTTACATTTGTTGCGCGAAACGCTGTGACGGACTGCGTTTCACCTGTTGCAGCCGATTCCACGCTCTGCCCTCTGTTCACCCGGGCTGGAATATCGGGTACGGGTGAATTATGGGGAACCGGAAAGGATAGGAGAAATCGTTTATCCAAATAGAAATGATAGGAATAGACGATGGAGTTCGGGCCCACGGATGACCCGGCGCTCAACCGCTACTTTTTCGCGGCGCGCTTGCCCTTGCCAAGGGGTTTAACTGTGTTGGGCAGGTGGGCGAGGATAGTGTCGGCAAAGGCCTGCAGCGCGGCGCGGCGCGGGAAGCTGTTTCGGAATACCAGGGATACGCGGCGCGAGGCATCGGCGATGGCGAGAGGCTGCGCTACCACGCCGCTGTCGGTGGTCCATGATCCGCGCATCGCCAGCGCCGGAACCAGGGTAAGGCCGAATCCGGCGCGCACCAGTTGAATCAGGGTTTCAAGGCTGGACGCGCGCAGGTCGGCCATTTCCCCCTGCGCCTGTCGTTCCTTGATGTGGCAGACATCCATGGCCTGTCTGGCCAGGCAATGGCCCTCGGCCAGCAGCAGCAGGTTTTCGTTGTCCAGGTCGCGCAACCTGATCCTGTCTTTGGTATAGAAACGATGGTCGCGCGGATAGGCGATCCAGAACGGCTCATCGAAAAGCGCGAGACTCCCGAATTCCGCGTCATCCACCGGCGTCGCCAGCAACGCGGCATCGATTTCATGATTGTGCAAGCGTTTGAGCAGGGTATCGGTGAGTTCCTCGGACAACACCGGTTTCATCTGCGGATGTTGCTTGCGCAGCGGTATCAGCACCAGCGGCATCAGGTAAGGGCTGATGGTCGGAATCGCGCCGATGCGCAAGGGTCCGGCCAGCGGATCCTTGTGGGCGCGTGCCAGCTGCAGGATCGCATCGGCCTGCTCCATGATCAGCCGCGCATGGGTCAGGATGGCGTCACCGGCCGGCGTGATCTCCACCGAACGATTGGTGCGCTCGAAAACAGCGACGCCCAGCTCCTGCTCCAGTTTCTTGATCTGGCCGCTCAGGGTCGGCTGGCTGACAAAGCAGCGTTCAGCCGCCTTGCCGAAGTGATGCGTGTCCGCCACGGCGATAATGTATTTGAGGTCGCGCAGGTTCATGGGCTGATCAATCGTTGGAAACGATAACGATCATATAAACAAACGGATCGATAGATCAACAGAGAGCGTTTGCCTGTTGACCGCAGGGGTTTCCGCCGCCACGCACAGCGGCTTGCGGGATTCTCCGGATCAGGGCGTTGTTTCGGGATACAGCGCCAGACGTGCTACACACAGGTCCGCCTTGAATGCCCGGCCGATAGCGACAATTCCGATGCGTTCAAGCTGCTCGAGATTGAGCGGCGAACCGATGCGATAGCCGCTGAATTCAGCGAACGGCAGTCGTACGGTATGCCAGCCTGCAGGCGCCATGAACGACGCGCGCCAGGATTGCCAGGGCAGCCAGACATCATCGGTGCGAAGATGTACATTGTATTCTTCCGCATTGCCATACACCTCCAGCAACACACCCCCGTAAGCCGACGCATCCAGTGCATTCTCGCCCTTGACATCGAGAGCCGCCTGCACGAAACCACCGCTGTTGTCCAGTCGCACATCGCCGCGCAGGCGCAGGCAGGCTTTGCCGTCGATGGTATCCAGCGTCAATTGGCCGTTGGATACCCCGCCCATCACGCTGTCTGTCACCAGACGCCAGGACGTGCCGAGCGCCGAACGGTAATCGCCGGTTCCGCGGTCATCGATAATCAGTTCGTCATCAGCCATAACGGTTGGGCTGCCAAAGCAGGACAAGAGCACCATGACAGGGAATCTCAGGGGTGACCACATCGTTTTATCCGGCTGGCCGTTCACCAGCCCGACGTGCCGGGTTCGCCCTTGAACGGGCCGACGATCTCCCGGGTAATCCAGCCGCCGTAAAAGCCGCCTGCCTGCGCACGAACCCGTTCACCATCCACATAACATTCAAGCCGGCCGGGATAGAACGCCACATATTGCGCGATTGCGGCAAATTCCGCCAAAGGTTCCGGATAGGTCCAGGCCGCATGTTCTGCACAAAGCGTGTCCACGCAGACACTGAAGTACGCGGCCCGGCCTTTCCATTCACAAAAACTGCTTCTGTTCTCCGGCCGCAGGCAGTCCGCACGCACGGAATCGGGCGGCAGGTAAAATGTGGGTGGGCTGGCGGTTTCCAGCACCCGCCTGGCCGCACGGGTCTCTGCAATGCGTGTTCCGTCAAGACGTACCTGGACAAGGCGCGTGTCGTCCACGATTGCCGGCGGGCGCGGGTAATCCCAGACCGACTCCTGTCCCGGGCCCGGGGTCACGGCACCGGCGGGCCGCGCCTGTCCGCGTAATTGCCAGGCGTCGCGGGCGCGCCTGATGTCATCTTTATCCATACTCTTTCGAGTATAGACAGACAGGGCGGCAGCCGGTCGCATTCAGGTTTTCGGTTGCCGGATCTGCGAGGGTTTGCTGAGGATGAACGCGGCCCCGTAGAGCATGACCAGCGCGATCAGCGCCTTGGTCCAGGCGCTGACGCCGGTGAAGAACGCCAGGTAGATGAAACTCGCCGCCATGGTGACAACCGAAAGCAGTTTCGCCCTGCCGGGAATCACGCCATGCATGCGCCACTGCTGCAGCGGTGGTCCGAAAACGGGATGCGCATACAGCCAGTCATGGAAGCGCCGCGAACTTTTCGCGAACGCCCACAGAGCCAGCAACATGAACGGCGTGGTCGGCAGGCCCGGTACGACAGTACCGACGGCACCCAGACCGAACAGACACCAGCCGAGCAGAAAATACAGAGCCCTCATAAAGGGCGATTATACGACCGCCCTGCCGCCGCGCGGTCCCAGCAAAAACCACAGGATCAATCCCAGCAGGGGCAGCAGCAGGATCACCACGATCCAGAGCACCTTCGCCCCGGTCCCCGCGCCGCTCTGCACCGTTTTCACGATGGCCCACACGTCCAGAATGAGGAGTATCAATCCAAGCAGTCCACCAACCTCGATTCCCATTTTGTTTATCCTCTATCAGTGATCGGGATATGAATGTCCGCCTGGAAAGCAGCGGATTCAAAGACCCGAGGGTGCCCACCGGCGGATGCAGGCGCATTGAAAAAACGCAATGGGCGTGTGAACGGGCCCTAATCTGCGTAGAGGCCGGTTACCCGCGGATCGCGCTCGAACACGCGGGTCAGCTGCGTCAGCCGGTCGCGCGCGGGCCGGTCCAGCATGTCCCAGCTGAAACGCCATTCCCAGTTGCCTGACGAGGTTCCGGGCAGGTTCATGCGCGCGTCGCTCGCCAGGCCCAGCACGTCCTGCAGCGGCACGATGGCCGTTTCGGCGACCGAGCCGAGCGCCAGCCGGATCATGTCCCAGTGGATGGCCTCTCCGCTGGTGCCAAGATAGGCGAGGGCGCGGCGGCGTTCAACTGCTACCTCCTGCGCGGTCTGCGTGGTCTGCGTGCCGGGTTCGACCGTGAACCAGCCCCGCGTGGTGTTGTGATCGTGTGTCGCGGTGTAGACCACGCAATGCCGGATATGGTTGTGCGGACGGTACTCCTGCGCCCTGGGGTCCTGGCCGAAGGCCATTTGCAGAATACGCATGCCCGGGAATCCCAGGCTGTCGCGCAGATCGTCCACTTCGGGCGTGATCACGCCGAGGTCTTCGGCAATCACATTGAAAGCGATGTCGTGGTGGCTCAGCACTTCCTGCACTTTGTGGAAGAAATCGGCGCCGGGCCCCTTGATCCAGGCGCCGCGGGCGGAAGTGGATTCGGTCGCCGGCACTTCCCAGAATGCCTCGAAGCCGCGGAAATGGTCCAGGCGCAGGATATCCACCAGCGAAAAATTGACCCGGAAGCGGTCGATCCACCAGCGGTAGCCGTCTGCGGCCATGGCGTCCCAGCGATACAGCGGATTGCCCCAGCGCTGGCCGCTGGCGCTGAAGTAATCGGGCGGCACGCCGGCTACGGCGACGGGCCTGGCGTGTTCGTCGAGCTGGAACAGGCCGCGGTTGGCCCACACTTCGGCGCTGTCGTAGGCCACGTAAATGGGCAGGTCGCCGATGAGCCTGATGCCGCGTGAATGACAGTACTGTTGCAGCGCGGTCCACTGTCTGAAGAAGCTGTACTGCAGGAACTTGCGGTACTGTATCGCTTCGGCCAGTTCATTGCGCGAGCGCAGCAGCGCATCGGACTGGCAATGCGCGGCATCGGGTTCCCACTGCGTCCAGGCGCGTCCCTGGTGCGCTTCCTTGAGCGCCATGAACAGCGCGAAGTCGTCCAGCCAGAAAGCATGTTGTTCGCAGAAGCGGTAGAAATCCTCCGGAAAGCCGTTGGCCGATGCCGTGCTGAAACGCCGGAAGGCTTTCTGCAAAAGCGGTTGCCGGTACGCGTGAACGGCACCATAGTCGACACGCTGCGCGGGAAACGGCGGTGGATCGGCAATGTCGCGGGCATCCAGCAGTCCCTCGTTTGCGAGTTGCTCGAGGCTGATCAGCGAAGGGTTGCCGCCGAAGGCGGAGAAACACATATACGGTGAGTTGCCGTAACCGGTCGGACCCAGGGGCAGGACCTGCCACAGGCTCTGGCCGCACTCGTGCAGAAAATCGGCAAACCGGTAGGCGTCGCGCCCCAGGTCGCCGATGCCGAAGCGTCCCGGCAGGGAGGTGGGATGTAACAGGATACCGCTGGATCGGGGCAACATGAGCAGCTGTCAGCCGGTGTTGTGTAACAGGTCGAGTAATCCCTGCAACGGAACCCTGACCCAGTCCGGGCGGTTACCGAGTTCATAGCGCACTTCGTACAGGGCTTTCTCCAGCACGAACAACCGGATCAATGCGCGGCCCGCGTCGCGGTCCGCAGGATAAACGCCACTGCCGGCGACCGCTTCTTCGTAACCGTCCAGGAATGCCTGCGTCGCCAGGTCGCGCCAATGCGTGACAAAGGGTTGCAGCAGGTCGCGGTCCTGCGGCCGCTCGTCGGTGAAATCGTCCAGCGCCACGTGGGCGGCATAGTCGAAGGAGCGCATCATGCCGGCGACATCGCGCAATGCAGAGTGTTTGCGGCCGCGTGCGGCGCCGCGGTGGGTCGCTTCGTCCCGGAAGCCGGTAATCAGGAAGTCGTTCTCGGTGACCAGCACCTGGCCGAGGTGATAGTCGCCGTGGTAGCGGGTTTTCACGGCCTCGATCCTGTGTCCGGCCGCGGCATCGATGCGCGCCTGGATGTCCGCCCGAAGCGCTGTCACCTGATCCTTCGCCTCGCCGGCGACGCCGGACAGATCATGCTCCTGCAGGCTCTGCAGCGTGGTCTGCAAGTCGGCGCTGATGTGCTTTACCCAGTCCTGCAGATCCGCGGGGGTGACGGGTTCGGGATCGAAAGCGGGATCGCCAGTGGTTCTGGCGAGGGCCTGGTGCAGTTCGCCCGTGCGCTGTCCGAGGCGGTGCATCAGGATCAGATAGTTGACGTGCAGTTCGCCGTCCAGCGCGGTGAGTTCGTCGGGCGTCATGGCGCATTGTTCGAGAAAACGCTCCAGGTAGTCCAGCGTATAGGTCCAGGTATCGCCCTGGTTGGCGACGTAAGGTTGCAGCAGCGCCAGCGTGGTGCGTTCCCCCTTTTCGTCCTGGTATTCCAGCGCGCCGAGCACCGGGATAACGTTCGGACAGGGCGAGACTTCGGTGAGAAAGCGGCCGATTTCCAGTTCCGCGCTGGCGCCGGAATGAAAATGCCGGTAGCCCTTGAGAAACAGTTGATCGCCGAGGATCACGACACTGTTGTTGTCGAGCACTGCGGGTCGGCCCACCTCGAACCGCGGCGGCGCGTCCGCTATCAGACCGGCGCCGGCAGCAGTGGTGGAAAACTGCAGTCGCCCGGCGCCGAACGGCAGCTGCCGGTTTCCGCGCATGGCCTTGACCAGCGTGTTGCAGAACGCGACATCCGCGAAGGCGTCGAACAATATCCCGACCCGCGCATGTTGCCGCACCTTGGCGAGGGTGAAACTCAGCAGCGGACGAATGTGTTCCTCGGCTTCCTGCCAGTCCCAGGCCAGCGGCAGGAAACAGGTTTGCGACGGCGCATCCTTGATAAAAACTTCGGCCAGGCTCAGCAGCCACTCGTCCTGACCCTCTGTCCATATTGCGCGCCGGGCGAGTTCGACACGCTCGATTTTGCTGTCCCTGGCCGCAAACCAGCGTTGCGTGGCAAAGAAGTCCGGCAGCACCCGGCTTTCCAGCTGATCGTACAGTTTCTGCACCAGCGGCCGGCGTTGCGCCGGCACTTGCTCCGGGAAGAAACTTCGCCAGCCTTCCACCATGACCAGCACCGGCAACTCGATGGGCGGCAGCAGCTCTACGTGCCAGGTCGGCTCGGCGGCCCCTTCGTGCAGCTTGAACCAGTATACGCCATAGCCTGGCAGCGTCAGCAGATAGGGCAGTTCGCCCACCGGCGGAAACGGCGTGTGACCGAGCATCTCCACCGGGACCCGGCCTTCGAAACGCGACAGATCCAGTTCCACGGGTTGCGCGGTGCGTGAAAGATTGGCCACGCACAGGATGGATTCGCCCTCGTATTCGCGGATGTAGGCCAGTATCTTGCGGTTGCCCGGGCTCAGAAACGCCAGGCTGCCGCGACCGAAGGCCTTGTGCGCCTTGCGCACCGCGATGAGTCGCTTCATCCAGTTGAGCAGCGATGAGCGGTCGCGGCTCTGCGCCTCCACGTTGATGGCGCTATAGCCGTACACCGGGTCCATGATCGGTGGCAGATAGAGCAGTTGCGGATCGGCCCGGGAGAAGCCGCCGTTGCGGTCCGGGCTCCATTGCATGGGCGTGCGCACGCCGTTGCGATCGCCCAGATAGAAATTATCGCCCATGCCGATTTCGTCGCCGTAGTAGATGATCGGCGAGCCGGGCATCGACAGCAGCAGGCTGTTCATGAGCTGGATCTTGTCGATATCGTTGTCCATCAGCGGCGCAAAGCGCCGGCGTATGCCGACATTGAGTCGCATGCGCCTGTCGCTGGCGTACTGTTCGTACATGTAGTCGCGCTCGCGGTCGGTGACCATCTCCAGCGTCAGCTCATCGTGATTGCGCAGAAAAATCGCCCACTGGCAGTTGGGCGGAATATCCGGCGTCTGGTCCATGATCTCGACGATCGGGTGACGGTCTTCCTGGGCCACCGCCATGTACATGCGTGGCATGAGGGGGAAGTGATAGGCCATGTGACATTCGTCATCGTCGCCGAAATACTCGCGCACATCCTCGGGCCACTGGTTGGCCTCGGCAAGAAACATGCGGTTGTGATAACGGGCGTCCACCGCGGCGCGCATCTGCTTGATGACCTGGTGGGTTTCCGGCAGGTTCTCGTTGTTGGTGCCTTCGCGCACGCACAGGTAGGGGATGGCGTCCAGGCGCAGGCCATCGACGCCCTGGTCCAGCCAGAACTCCATGGTGCGGATGACGGCCTTCACCACCTGCGGATTGTTGTGATTGAGGTCCGGCTGGTGGGAAAAGAAGCGGTGCCAGTAATAGGCCTGGGCCACCGGGTCCCAGGTCCAGTTGGAGATTTCCGTATCGGAAAAAATAATGCGGGTCTCGGGAAACTTTTTGTCGTCATCGCTCCACACGTAATAGTTGCGCTTGGCCGAGCCCGGCGGCGCGTGGCGGGCGGCCCGAAACCAGGGATGCTGGTCCGAGGTGTGGTTGATGATCAGCTCGGTGACGATCTTGAGGCCGCGGCGATGAGCCTCGCGCACGAACTGGCGGAAGTCGCGGCGCGTGCCGTAGGCGGGATAGACGTTGCGGTAATCGGAAATGTCATAACCATCGTCGCGCATCGGCGACGGATAGAAGGGCAGCAGCCAGATGGTGTTGACGCCCAGGTCGCGGATGTAATCGAGCTTCTGGGTCAGACCGTTGAAGTCGCCGCTGCCATCGTTGTCTGAATCGAAAAACGCCTTGACGTGCAGTTGATAGATGATGGCGTCCTTGTACCACAGGGGATCGTTTTCCCATTCGCGGGCATCAGCGCTGTCGTCGGTTCTGCTGTCGGTATCCATAGGCTAATCGGGGTCAGAACACAGTTTCTACTAATATTAGACGCAATTGTGTTCTGACCCCGGTTCGGGTTGCAGATACAGAACGCCCAGCGGCGGCAGGGTCAGATACAGCGAATGGTATCTGCCCTGCGCCGGCACCGGCGCGCTGTCGACGCCGCCCGCGTTGCCGAAACCTGCGCCGCCGTAATCGCGGGCGTCGCTGTTCAGCGCTTCGCGCCAGCGGCCGCCGCGCGGCACGCCGACAATGTAGTTGTCGCGCGGCACCGGCGTGAAATTGCACACCACGAGCACCATGTCCTCGCTGCTGGCCGCCCTGCGAATAAAAGTGATGACGCTGTTTTCCGCGTCGTGAAAGTCCACCCACTCGAAACCTCCGGCGCTGAAATCCAGCTGGTGCAGGGCGGGCTGTTCACGATAGAAATGGTTGAGATCGCGCACCCAGTTCTGCAGGCCCCGGTGGGCCGGGTTATCGAGGAGATGCCAGTCCAGGCTGGTCTCGTGATGCCACTCGTTCCACTGACCGAATTCGCCGCCCATGAACATCAGCTTCTTGCCGGGATGCGCATACATGTAACCGAACAGCGCCCGCAGGTTCGCCATTTTCTGCCAGTCGTCGCCGGGCATTTTGTTCAGCAGCGAACCCTTGCCGTATACCACCTCGTCGTGCGACAGGGGCAGCACGTAGTTTTCGCTGAAGGCGTACCAGATACTGAAAGTCAGCTTGTCGTGCTGGTATTTGCGGTAGATCGGATCATGGCGCATGTAGTCGAGCGTGTCGTGCATCCAGCCCATTTTCCACTTCATGCCGAATCCCAGCCCGCCGACCCAGGCAGGCCGCGAAACCATGGGCCAGGCGGTGGATTCTTCGGCGATGGTCTGCACATCCGGGAAGTCCCGGTACACCGATGCGTTCAGCTTGCGCAGGAACTCGATGGCGTGCCCGTTCTCGTTGCCGCCGTGTTCGTTGGGTATCCACTCGCCGGCCTGCCTGCCGTAGTCCAGGTACAGCATGGAGGCGACCGCGTCCACGCGCAGACCGTCGGCGTGGTATTTGTCCAGCCAGAACATGGCGCTGCTGATCAGTATCGAGCGCACTTCGTGGCGCCCGTAGTTGTAGAGGTAGCTGTTCCACTCCGGATGATAGCCGCGCTTGCGGTCGGCGTGCTCGTACAGGTACGTGCCATCGAAATACACCAGGCCGTGTTCGTCGTCGGGGAAATGCGACGGCACCCAGTCCAGCACCACGCCGATGTGATTCTGATGCAGCCGGTCCACCAGGTACATGAAATCCTGCGGCGCGCCGTAGCGGGCGGTGGGCGCGAACAGACCGGTGATCTGGTAACCCCAGGAGCCGTAGAACGGGTGTTCCATGACCGGCATGCATTCGACATGGGTAAAGCCCATGTGGTGCACATAGTCGCAAAGCTGGTCGCCCAGTTCGCGATAGGTCAAATGGCGATGGCTTTCCTCGGGCACGCGTCGCCAGGAGCCGGCGTGCAGTTCGTAAATGCTCCAGGGCTTGTCGAGACCGTTGTGCGCGGCGCGTTTCTGCATCCACTCGCTGTCCTGCCACGGGTAGTCCAGATCCCAGACCACGGATGCTGTCAGCGGCGGCAGTTCCCAGCGGAACGCAAAGGGATCGCCCTTGGCAACCTGGTAGTCGTGTTGCCGGCTGGCGATGAAATACTTGTAAACGGCGCCGTTGCCGAGTCCGCCGACAAAACCTTCCCAGATGCCGGAACCGTCGTCGCGGGCATGCAGCGGGCAGGCATCGGTGTTCCAGTCATTGAAGTCGCCGATTACCGCCACCGCATCGGCATTCGGCGCCCACACCGCAAACAGCACCCCGGTCTCGCCCTGGTGCTTGTGCAGGTGCGCGCCGAGCTTCTCGTACAACCGGTAATGGCTGCCCTGTTTGAACAGGAATATGTCGTGTTCGGTCAGCAGACTGGCGTGCCGCACCGGCGCGCGACGCGTGGCTTGTTCAGGCATGCCGGCGCTTCCGGCTGCAGGTCGGGCAAAGCGCGACGCGGTTCAGGGCCGCGATTGACTTCGTTTTCATTCGGATTCCCTCCGTGGTCCGCCTTTGCGCGGCGTTACGGGAGCTATCAGCATGAAAGGCGTCGCTACGGCTGTCATTGTGATATCGCAATAATAAATCGGGGTCAGATCACAGTTTCCAGTAATATTAGACGCAATTGTGTTTTGACCCCCGGTTCGTGACGCGATAAAACGATGTCCACTGAAACCCTGATCATCATCGGCACCCTGGCCGGCGGTCTCGGCCTGTTTCTGATCGCCGTCGGCATGATCACCCAGGGGCTCAAGGTCGCGGCCGGCAGGCAGTTGCGCGCAATACTGCAGCGCTGGACGGGCACGCGGCTGCGAGGCATCGCCACCGGCGCGCTGATCACTGCCATCGTGCAGTCCTCGAGTGCCGTGACCGTCGCGACTATCGGTTTCGTGAATGCCGGCATCCTGCAGTTAAGCCACGCGCTCGGGGTGATCTTCGGCGCCAATCTGGGCACCACCATGACGGGCTGGCTGGTGGCGGCGGTCGGTTTTCAGATCAAGCTGGAAAGTTTCGCGCTGCCGCTGGTCGGCCTGGGCATGCTGCTGCGGTTGACCGGCGGCTCCAGCCGGCGCGGCCCGCTTGGCGAAGCACTGGCCGGTTTCGGGCTGTTTTTCATCGGCATCGATTTTCTGCGCGAAGCCTTTGCCGGCCTGGCGCTGAACGTGGATCTGCCCGATCTTCAGGCGACGTCATTCGTGGAGTTGATGGCCCTGGTTGCCGCCGGCTTCCTGATAACCGTGCTGACCCAGTCATCGAGCGCCGCGATCGTTATCATCCTGACAGCAGTTTCCGGCGCAGCCTTGCCCCTGAGCGGCGCCGCAGCCATGGTCATCGGCGCAAACATCGGCACTACCTCGACCGCGGCCCTCTCCGTGATCGGCGCCACTTCCAACGCCAAACGTGTCGCCGCCGGACATATCCTGTTCAATCTCATGACCGGGGCAATCGCGCTGGCGATTTTGCCGGGCCTGCTGTGGCTGGTCGGCGAGATCGGCGAGGAACTCGGTCTGGCGGCGCAACCCGCGGCGAGTCTGGCGCTGTTCCACAGCACCTTCAATCTGCTGGGTGTTCTGGTCATACTGCCGTTCACCAACCGGCTGGCGGTGTTTCTCGCAGGGCGCTTCCGCACCGCCGAGGAGACCGAGGGGCAGCCGCGCTTTCTGGACAACACGGTACTGGCCACCCCGCCGCTGGCGGTGGACGCGCTGACCCACGAACTGCAACGCGTGCTGGATATCGCGCGGCGCATGGCGCAGACGGCGGTGAGCACCGAGCTGTCGCCGGGACGGCAGATCGCCACGGATGCCGCTGTGGCGCGAAACCTGGGAACGGCCATCAGCGATTTCGTCGAACACCTGGGGCGCGAGCAGCTTTCCCGGGAGGTTGCGGACGAACTGCCGCAGACCCTGCGCGTGCTGCGCTATCTCTCGCAGGCGGTCGATGAGGCCGAGCACATCGCCGGCGCACGGGTGGGCGGCGCACCCTTGTTGCGTCCGGTCCCGGCGGCGAGGCTGGCGCGCTATTACGCCGAGGTCGCGGGCTTCCTGCGGGATCTGGATGTGCAACAGGCAGAGTTCGATCCGCAGGCGCTTGGGCAGCGCGCCGAACAACTCGAGGAGCACTACCAGGGGTTGAAGGCGGAGTTCCTTGCCGCCGGTGCCCGCAACGAGATCGGCATCCAGGACATGACCGACACGCTCGGCCAGCTCAGCCGCTGCCGGCGTATGGTGCAGCAGTTGTTCAAGGGCGCGCGTCTGTTGTCGCAGCTGCGGCCCGTGGCGGCACCGGCGCCCGGCGTTATCGAAAGCGCCGGCCTGGTGTGACATCTATCTGCTCGGGGTCAGAACACAGTTTTCACTAATATAAGCATCAATTGTGTTCTGACCCCGATTAACGTTTCCGCCTTGCCAGGTATCCAAGGCCGGCAAGTCCAGCGACTAAAAGCGGGAACGCAGCAGGCAGCGGAACTACCGTGGCGTCGTTGCTATGAAATGCAGTCAGATCCCCGTCGATCCTCAAGTCGTATAGGTTCCTGGCGGTCCCCGGTTTGTTGCCTGTCAGTGAAAACTCCGCGCGACGGGGAAAATCAGACAGGGCCAGGGATGTGGGAAGGCTAGTGCTACTGAACAAACTTCCGTCTGTATCCTCCAAATTGAAGCGGATCACTATACTCTCGTATCCAAATGCATCATCCAGAGCTACCGATATCTGGATGGCGTCATAGAAAGCAAAGTTGTTGTCGACGATGATTGAGCTGCCAGATAATTCAGTCGCTGGAAAGATGGAGCCACCGCCCTGTACAAGCATGCTAGTGACGGCGGGTGAATAAATCGTGCGAGTTGAAGAAGAAGAAAGGACCGGAGCCTCCGTGTCATACACAAAGCTCCCGCTGATAGACGAAACTGCGCCAACAGTTCCATTCACATCGGTAAAGCTGTCGACCGTTCCCTGGTACGATACTGTCACCAGCGCAGCAGTGACATCTGTTGATGCGGCAACGGTTGCAGCAAACATCGTTGCAGCCAACAGGCCTCTGAACTTCGGTTGCGAGTTCCGGATCATCTTCAAGTTCCCCCTTTCGGTCGTTCGTGTTGGCCGTTGTGAGCGCTTTCCAGGGAATGATGCGCTCGCGCGCAGACGCGGATCAAAAACAACCTGTCTGGTTCATGGTCTGGGCCATGATATGCGGATTTTTCAAGCAAGATACACGCCCACCACCATTTAAACTTATGTGAAACAATGGTTAGCGGTGTATGGTCCATATTCGCCGTTAAGCAACCTGACACAATCCGATGCGCATGAGTCTCACATGCGGCGCCTATTCCGTTGTTTGATAATCTATTTTTAGATTGGCGCCGAGCAGCTAAGTTTTCCGACATCGGTCTACACCTGCGCCGCCTTGCGCAGCTCTTCCAGCAGCATGCCCTCGAACAGGGGAATCTTGTAGGCGTTCTTTGTCATGGGCCGGGCATTGGCAACCGCGGCTTTGGCGGCCTTGCGGATAACGGCGTCATCCAGCGTCTGGCCGCGCAGCACCTGTTCCGTTTCCGGTGAACGCCAGGGGATGGGTGCGGCGGCCGCCAGCACCACGCGGCAGTCGCGCACCCGGTCGCCGTCCATGACGAGCGCCAGCGCGCAGCCGGCGACCGCGAAGTCCCAGGAACGGCGGGTACGCACCTTGCGATAGCTGCTGTACAGACCGGCGGGCGCCGGCGGCACGTGCACCTTGACGATGACTTCGCCCGGCTTCAACAGGGTTTCGCGAGTGGGATCCTGCTCCGGCGGCATGTGCAGTTGCGACACCGGCAGGCGGCGTCCGCCTGACGGGCCGGCGGTTTCGATTTCCGCGTCCAGTGACACCAGCGCCGGCGCGATATCGGAAGGGTGCACGATAAAGCAGTTCGCGCCGCCGAAAATGCAGTGATATTCGTTTTCGCCGTTCACGGCAAAGCACTTGTGGCCGCCCTTGCGCAGGCACGGGAAGTCGCCCCGGTAATACCAGCAGCGCGGCTTCTGGCACAGGTTGCCGCCGAGCGTTCCCTGGTTGCGCAGCTGCGGGCTGGCGACCTCGCCCGCCGCCTGCGCCAGTCCCGGATAACGGCGTTGAACCAGCGGGTGCGCGGCGATGTCGGTGATGGTTGTCATGGCGCCGATGTCGAGGCCACCGTCGCGGGTTTCGCGCAGTCCCGCGAGGTCTCCGAGCGCCGCCAGGCTGACCAGCCTGTCTGCCCCGAACACTTCATCACGCAGACAGCCCAGCAGGTCGGTGCCGCCGGCATGGATGTGGGCATTGCCTTCGGTCAGCGCGGCGACGGCGTCCTGCAGCGAGGCAGGGCGGACATAGGCGAACGGGGTGAGCATGTCAGGCCTCCCTGGCGGCGACGCGTTCGATGAGCGTCACCGGGTTGATGGGCGTGTCATACAGGCGCATGCCGAGGGCGTGCGCGACGGCGTTGGCGATGGCTCCCGCCGTCGGAATAGTGACCGGTTCGCCGAGCCCCTTGGCGCCGACGATATTCGCCTGTTCGTCAGTCAGCATAATGGGCTCGGAGATCACCTCGGCCGGAACATCCAGCGTCGTCGGCAACTTGTAATCGTGCCAGTTCTTGTTGCAGAGCTTGCCGGTCGGCCCGTCCAGCACGCGTCGTTCCGTGGTGGCGTAGCCGACACCCATGGTGATGCCGCCGATCAGTTGTCCGTCCCAGGTCAGGCGGTTGATCACGCGCCCGCTTTCGTTGCTGCCCAGCATGCGCAACAGTCTGACCTCGCCGGTGAGGGTGTTGACCTCGACTTCGCAGAACTGCGCGGCGAAGGGTGTGATGCTCACTCCCTGCGGGTTGCTCTGTCTCTGGCCGACGCCGACCACGACTTTCTGCTTCCTGAGCCTGTCCAGTTCCCTGATCGCCAGGCTCTCCAGACCGTCCGTGGTGCGCAGGTGGTCACCGTCGAAGACGATCTCCTCACGCGGGCGTCCCAGCTGCTGCGCCGCCATGTCCAGCAGTTGAGATTTTACTGCGAGACAGGCGCGGCGCACCGCCGGCGCCTCGGTGGGCACTGTCTTGCTGCCGCCCGAGGGCGTTGCGTACTGGGTGGTGCCGGTGTCGGCGTGCTCTATCTGGACGGCGTCCGGGTCCACGCCGAACTCTTCGGCGACCACCATGGCCATGACCGTCTTGGTGCCGGTGCCGATATCCGAGGCGCCCATGTTGAGGTTGGCGGTGCCGTCGGCATACAGGCGCACGATCACCGTCGACGGCGGACCGCCGTCGCCGGCGTACCAGTTGGCCGCGGCCATGCCGACGCCGCGTTGCAGATGCCCCTTGCTGTGCTGCGCCGCCGCGGCGCGCGCTTCTTGCCAGCCAAAGGCGCGCGCGCCCTGTTCGATACACAGGCGCAGGCCGTCGGTGGTGTAGGGCTTGTCATCGCGCGCCTGGGTGCCCGCCGGAATGTTGCGCAGGCGCAGCTCCACCGGATCCATGCCGAGTCCGTCGGCCAGCGCATCCATCATCTGTTCCATCGCCCACGAGCACTGCACGTACCCCGGCGCGCGGAAGGGGCGGGCGGGCTGCGCATTGATATAGACATCGGTCAGTTCGGTGCTGACATTGGCGCAGCGATACAGATCCTTGGCGAGCCAGTCGAGCAGCGACGTGCCGCCGGCTTTATAGGCGCCGCTGGCGCCGATGCCGGAAAACTGTATGGCGGTGAGGGTGCCGTCTTTTTTCACGCCGGCCTTGACGGTCATGGTGGCCGGCGGACGATTGCCCTGGGTGAGCAGTGTCTGTTCGCGCGTCATGAACAGTTTCACCGGACGGTTGACGCGGCGCGCGAGCAAGGCGGCGATGATGGCGTATTTGTCGGTCCTGAGTTTGGAACCGAACGCGCCGCCGACATAATGGCCGATGACGCGCACGCGCGATAACGGCAGCTTGAGCACGTCGGCGATTTTCGATTGCACGGCATAGACGCCCTGTGTCGACTCCCACACCGTAAGGCTGTCGCCGTCCCAGCGCGCCACGCAGCCGTGCGGTTCCAGCGGCGTGTGCATTTCGCTCGCCGTGCGGTACCTTTGCTCCAGCACCAGGTCGGCTTCGCTGAATCCCTGTTCGATGTTGCCCCGCGCGTAGGTCTGGGTGCCGGCGCGGTTGCCGCCGCTGTGCACTTCGGGCGCGCCGGGCTTCAGCGCCTCGAGTTCATCGGAGACGAACGGCAGGATTTCATATTCGACCTGGATGGCGCGCAAGGCATCGTGAGCCTGGTACGGGGATTGCGCCGCTACCGCCGCCACGGCATCGCCTTCGAAGCGACAGTGGTCATAGAACAGCTTGCCGGAGTGAGCACTGAAATAATCCCAGTCCGGGTTGGCCTCCGGAGTGTTGCGGCTGATCACGGCATACACGCCGGGCATGCGCTCGGCTCTCGAGGTATCGATGGCTGTCACGCGCGCGTTGGCGTGCGGACTGCCGAGCACCGCTGCGTGCAGCATGCCGGGCAGCACCAGGTCGGAGGGAAACACCGCGGCGCCGCTGACACGTTCCCAGGCGTCGACCCGGGGGCGGCGGTTTCCCACCACGCGCGTCTGTTCGCCCCAGGGTCGCGCGTCATCTGCCGCGCCCGCATCCGGCGCAATACGTGGCTGACCTTCGATATCGGTTTCGTTATCCGCCATGGCTCAGCCCTTCCTGTGCGTGGCGGCATCGGCGACGGCGCTGAAAATGCTGGCATAGGCGCCGCAGCGGCAGAGATTGCCGCTCATGCCGCGACGTATTTCGTCGAAGGTCGGTTCGGGGTTCTGGCGCAGCAGGCCTTCGGCGGCCATGATCTGCCCCGGTGTGCAGTAGCCGCACTGCAGGCCGTCCTCCTTCATGAAGCTGGCCTGCACCTGGCCGAGTTGCCCGCCGTCCATCAGGCCTTCGGCGGTTTCGATGCGCCGGCCTTCGGCTTCCAGCGCCAGCGTCAGGCAGGCATAGCGCGGAAGATCATCGATCAGCACTGTGCAGGCGCCGCATTCGCCGCGTTCGCAGCCGCTCTTCGCCGCGGTCAGTCCCAGCTCCTCGCGCAGCACATGCAGCAGGGTCCAGCGCGGTTCGACCAGCACCGCGTGCGGCCTGCCGTTGACATCGAGGGTCAGCTGCACCGGTTCGTCGGCGGCAAGCGTTTCATCGGGCTGTGCGGTTTCCGAGGACATTGCGTTGTGTCCCACCGCCAGCGTCAGGGTGCCGGCGCTCCAGGTCTTGATGAATGCGCGGCGCGTGAATCCTGCCCAGCCGTCGGGATTCGCGGCGGGGGGCGTGACAGGCGGTTTGCGTTTGCGGGGACACATAGATTCCTCCTGCGGTCCGGCTGGTCCTTCTAGGTATAGCAGCGCGTCCGGAGATGTGCACGCCCGGCTTGCAACGTCGTCATTCCGGCGCAGGCCGGACAAAAGCGTTAGCGTTGAACGCCCGCAGGGCGGCCCGAAGGGCGAGCAAAGCGAGTAATCCAGGGAAGGTCGCAAAACGCGACAGTGCAGAGTTCAGCCCGCGCCGAACTGCTCGGCGAGCAGGTTTTCCGCGCGCATCAGGTCCAGGCCATACTCGATGGCGACGGCATAGGAGACGTTGGTTTCGCGCGCTTCCAGCTTGTGCGCGGTGGCGGCGGCGGGCGCGACGATTTCCGCGGGCTCGAAACGGCCGCTGACAATGCCGATGACATGGCCGTCGGCGACGTGCACCAGGGGTCCGCCGCGGTCGCCCTCGTGGAAGGCCGAATCGTAGAGAATCAGCGCGGTGTCGTTGTGCGAGCGTATTTTGGCGCTGACCACGGCATTGAAGCCGAGCAGGCTGTGCACCTGCTGATGCGCGAAGGAATAGCCCAGGCTCATGACGCTGGCGCCGCAGCGCACCGCGGCGGTGGCGCCCAGAAAATCATCCGGCACGCTAATGGCGATATCCTGACGGATGCGCAGCAATGCGACATCGCGCTCGACATCGCGCTGCCGGACCTCGACCGGCATGGCGGCGACGCGGTCGAATGTCATGGGACTGAAGTCATCACCGGCGGCTGCCGGCACCACCACCAGGTCCGGTTCCTCGGCGGTGAGATGCGCGGCGGTGAGCAGGTAGCCCTGCTCGTGCACCAGGAAAGCGGTGCCCAGAAACGTGATGGATCCCGCCTGGCTGCGTGCCAGCATCATGCAGCCGCTGCGGAATTTGTGACTGACTCCCTGAAGCATCATTCCCCCGTTGCGGCTGGCATCATTCGTCTTTCGCGCGGCGCGCCTGGTCAGCGCTTCCAATCCAGAAGGTGCGGCGTCCGAAGGTCGGCAGGTTGCGCGTCGCGCGGGTACGGTATTCGCGTCCCTCGTACTGCTCCAGGGCGACCGAGAAGGTCTGGCCTCCATGGTATTCGGCCATGCCCTTGTGCAGGGCATAACACATGCCCAGCAGCACAATGGCAAAGGGCAGACCGGTGGCGATCGCGGCGGTCTGCAAAGCCACCAGTCCGCCGCCGACCAGCAGCGCGGCGGCTACTGCGCCTTCCAGTACTGCCCAGAAAATGCGCTGCACCTTGGGCGGTTCCGGATTGCCGCCGGCGGTAATGATATCGATCACCAGCGAACCGGAGTCGGACGAAGTCACAAAGAAGGTGACGACCACCGCCACGGCCAGGGTGGCGGTCACCACATCCAGCGGGAAATTTTCCAGCAGCACGAAAAGGGAAACCGGGATGTTTTCCTGTACCGCTGCGGCGATGCCGCCGGCGCCGAACATTTCGATACTGAGCGCGCTGTTGCCGAAGGTCGTCATCCAGATGAAAGTCACCACCGTCGGGATGAACAGCACGCCCTTGATGAATTCGCGCACCGTGCGCCCGTACGATACGCGCGCAATGAACATGCCCACGAACGGCGACCAGGAAATCCACCAGCCCCAGTAGAACACGGTCCAGCCGTTTTGCCATTCGGTGTTTTCGTAAGTCTCGTTCCAGGTGCTGAGCTGGGCGAAGTTCTGCAGGTAGTAGCCGACGTTCTCGACCAGCGCATTGAGAATAAACAGTGTCGGCCCCATCAGCAGCACGAACAGCATCAGCGACGCGGCGATAATGACGTTGATCTGGCTCAGCACGCGGATGCCCTTGTCCAGCCCGCGCACCACCGACCAGGTCGCCAGCGCCGTGATGCCGGCGATCAGGGTCAGTTGCACGCCGTTGTTCTGCGGCACGTCCAGCAGGTGGTTCAGGCCGGCGTTGACCTGTTGCACGCCCAGTCCGAGCGATGTGGCGACACCGAACAGTGTTGCCACGGTGGCCATGATGTCAATGACATTGCCGATGCCGCCGTAAATGCGTTCACCGAACAGCGGGTAGAAGACTGCGCGGATCGACAGCGGCAACCCGCGGTTGAAAGCGAAGAACGCCAGCGCCAGCCCGACCAGCGAATACAGCGCCCAGGGATGCAGACCCCAGTGCAGGAAGGTGAAGTCCATCGCCACGCGCGCCGCCTCCGGCGTGCCCGGTTCGGCCAGCGGCGAGGCGATGAAATGAAACATGGGCTCGGCGACGCCGTAAAACAACAGGCCGATACCCATGCCGGCGCTGAACAGCATGGCATACCAGGCGCCGGTCGAGAATTCCGGTTGGGCGCCTTCGCCACCGAGGCGGATGCTGCCGAATCGACCCAGCAGCAGCGCGATCACGAAAATCAGGATGATGTTCATCACGGCGACGAAGAACCAGCCGGCGTAGTGCGACACGATGGACTGCACCTGGCCGAACAGGTCGTCCATGCGCCGTTCGAAAAACAGCGTCAGGATCACGAACAGCACAATCAGACCCGCTGAAATAAAGAACACGTAGGGATGTACGTCGAGCTTGAGCCAGCCGCGGTTGTCGTCGGGTTTGTCGCCTGTTGTCATGATATTGTTGTTCGTTTCCGGTTATTGTCGTTTATCGCGGCAGCCGGCGCGGAACGCCGACCGGTTGCTGCAGCCACTGCTCGAAGCGGCCGTTGATGCGTTCAAAGTGCCGGGCCCACCAGCGCGCATCGATCTGCAGTGCGTTGGCGAAATTGTCCGGGGCGGTCGGCAGACCGGCGCGCAGCTGCGGCGCCAGCAGCGCCAGCGAGGAACGGCGCACCGGCCCGTAGGGTATGTGGCGGGCCTGCTCGGCGAGCTGTTCTGCGGCGGTGGCGAAGCGGATGAAATCCAGCGCCTGTGCTTGCCTCGGATTGTCTTTGGGTATTCCCAGCAGGTCAATGTTCCACACCTGGTGATCCCAGATGATGGCAAGGGGTTCGCCGCGGTTGGCCACGGCGTCGTGAATGCGCCCGTTGTAGGCCGAGGTCATCACCACGCGGCCGGTTTCCAGCAATCGCGGCGCTTCGATTCCGGCTTCCCACCAGACCAGCTCCGGCTTGATTTTGTCGAGCACGCGCAGCGCGCGTTGCAGTCCCTGTCCGGTCTCGAGCACTTCGTAGACACGCTCCGGCGCGACGCCGTCGGCGATCAGCGCCCATTCGAGATTGGCCTTTGGGCTGCGGCGCAGACCACGTGGACCGGGGAAACGCGCGGTATCGAAAAAGTCCGACAGCGTCTGCGGCACGGCGTCTCCCATCGCTTCACGATGATAGGCGATGACCGTGGACCAGACGACGGTGCCCACGGCGCAGTCGGTGAGACTGCCGGTGATGAAATCCTCAGTGATGCCGTCTCCGTCAGGAGGCGGTGTCAGCGCATCGACCGGGATGCGTTCCAGCAGGCCTTCCTCGCAGCCGCGCAGCGCATCGCTGAGTTCCAGGTCAATCACGTCCCATTTGAAATTCAGCGAACGCACCTGGTTGCGCAGTTCGTCGAGGCCGCCGTGGTAATCCACCATGTCGATCGCGATGCCGGTCTGGCTGTGATAGGGCCTGACGAAAGCCAGTATCTGGCTGCGTGTATAGGCGCCGCCCCAGGAGGCCATGGTGAGCTGCGTTTCAGCGTGTGCCAGCAGTGGCGCGAGCATGAGCAGCGACATCAGGCACGCCACAGGCCGGCGTTGCCAGGCTGCGGGTTGCTGTTTTTGTGCGGAATGGGTCATGCGCTACCAGTAATAACCGATGTTGATGTTGTAGCGCGTCGCCCAGCGGTTGTCGCCGTCGCCGGCCAGCGAACCGTCGCCGAGAAACAGCGCATTCTTGCCGCGTATGATGTCGATGTAGGTAAAGGTCGGACCGATACCCACCGCGCATCCCGTCGTGTTCAGATAGGAGTTTTCAAAGCCGCCGCGCGTCTTGTCCAGCACGCTGAAATCATTGTAACAGGTGACAAGATCGACGCCAGAGAGGGTGACGGGGAGATTGTAAGCGATGTTGGCGACACCGAAACTGCCCTCGGCGGCGACTTCGTGGACGCCGCCGAACGCGCCGAAGGTGATGCTGTCATCGCTGACGCCGGCCGGGTTGCGCGGATCGTACTCGTAGCGCCCGCCCTCGAGCTGCAGGTTCCAGCGACCGCAACGGCTGTCCAGGTGCGCCGCGGCCGCGCGGTAATCGCCGTCCTCGTCGGTATCCTTGTTGTAGAGTTGCCCCCACAATGCGGAAGCGCCGAACTCGTGTGTGCAGTCACCGCCCTGGCGTGCCGTGTAAACCAGCCGTGCATGCAGGGTGTTGGTCTGTTCGTTGCGCGCTGCGCCCGTTGTGACCGGATCGTAGGAATAGCGATCCAGTTCGGCGCTGTCGGTAAACTCGGCGTTCTTGAACACCGCGAGCTGCAGGTTCCAGGGACCGCTGTCGCGCACGTATTTGATGCCGGTGTCATAGTCGTCGGCCAGCCCGATGTAATAGGGTATGCCGAACCAGAAGTTGTGGGCGGCGTAGGGCAGCAGGCCGAACGGCACCTGGGTGATGCCGGCCTGCAGCTGTCCTGCCGTCTCGAAGTCGTAACCGATCCAGCCGTGGTGAATGGTGTCCATGAAGGCGTAGAAGCGGTACTCGGCGGACAGCAGAATATTGTTGCGTTCACCGTCCACATTGATGCGGAACAAATCCAGCCCGGCATCGCCGCGCCGGGTTTCGGAGCCGTCGTCGAAGTCTTTCCACACGTAGTTGAAGCGCAGGGCGCCACCGATATCCAGGGCTTGCTCTGCGGCGGGCGGCGTGGCGACGTCTTCGGCTGCCGCTTCTCTGGCATCGACCGTATTATCTTGCGGGACGGACAGGCGGCGCTCGAGTTCATCGATGCGTTGCCGGAGTCGTTCGAGTTCCTGGCGCAATGCATCGCTTTCGGCGGAGGCAAAGAGCAGGGCGGGGCAGGACATCCACAGCAACACCAGCCAGCCGGTTGTCGCAGGAACCCTGGATAGCGTCGTTTTCTTCCCCATAAATAGCAGCATAGCAGCTGCGCGCAGGCCCATGAACAGCGCCCGGGTCGTTTCGCGCGGCACGCGCGGCAGTCTTTATCCGGGAGCTGGTATCACCAGAAAACCATCCGGCGCCAGACTTGTCGCCAGCATCACGCTGTTGATGTCCTGGTGTTCCAGCCAGGTCGCGGCGCGTTGCTGCCGGCTGTCCAGCCAGAATGTCTCGATCATCTCGCGCAGCGACTGGTGCTGCATCAGTGTCCGCAGGGGCACGATCAGCGCCCGCTGCTGTGTGTGCCGGGTGTCCTGCTGTTGCATGCGTTGCGCGGCCTGTAACCCGATCGCCAGACCGAGTTCGCGGAAGGCAAGCCGGTACTTCGCAGGCAACTGCAACTCCGCGTTCCGGGCATAAGCGTGCAGTCCGGCGACTGATGCCTCGAGCAGTTTTTCCAGCAGTTGCGCATCCGCTGCCGCGTCCTGCGCTATCAGCTGCTGCAGGCGCAGCGCGTCCGTTAACAGGCCGCCGATACCCAGCGGATCGGCACTGGTCAATTCGCTGCCCTGCAGCATGGCGGCATACTGGCGCGTGGCTTGTTCGAGGTCCGGTTGCGCGGGCGCCCCGGGCAATGCGGCCGCGGTGGCGCGCAGTTGCAGACTGGTGATATAGCCGTCGAGCGGGTCGTGCTGGCCCATCGACGCGACTTGCGGCCGCGACAGATCGATGCTCATTTTCCAGTGCATGCGGGGTTTCTCCCAGTGCGGGACCGGCTGATAGCTGAAGGCCTGCCAGGCGATATCGGCGAGTTCGCGCGCCCAGGTGTTGAAGCGCGGTTGCTGCGTGTGACGCGCCACCTGGTCGAGGGCGTGCATCCATTTGCTGAGATAGTGGAAGTACTGGCCGTCGCGGTCCCATTCCAGGCGTTCGTCGAACGGTTCGCGGGGCCGGCGCTCGGGCAGCGGTTTGCCGATGCGCAGGCCGCCGCGGGTCGGGTGCCGTTCGCCTTCCTGTTCGTCAAGACCGCTGATCCAGCCCCTGCGCTGGTCATCCTCGCGGTGACGTCCGAGAGTGTGGTGCACCTGGTCGACGAGGTGCAATGCCAGCTCGGTATAGCGCGGGTCACCGGTGCTGCGCGACAGGCTGAGGTAGTTGCAGACTGCGAAGGCGTCTGTCCAGAGATAGCGGCGCGGCGGTTGCGCGCCGGTCAGGCCGGTGCGTTGCGCGAAGGCGTCCATAAGCTCGATGGCCTTTGCGGTGCGCGGCGTGGACATGAGAGACAGCTCCGTGGCGTGGTGCGCTGCGATTTGTCGGGTCAGGGTTCATAGAATGGCACAGATTCGCGGCCGATGCGGCGGGAGCTGCCGCATCGGCCGCGGGTCATTACGCTGCCTGTGAGCTTGCCGGGCAGGGCTCACCTGCGCGTGCCCTGGGCACTGCGACGTCCCTGCCGATCAGCATTTCGGCGATACGGCTTGAAGCGCCGTCGTAGAAGCCGCATTCGACATCGATCGTTTCGCCCGCGTTTTTGAAAGTGCCGAACAGCATGTCGATGACGGGCAGGTCGGCGTAGTTGTATCTGTGCGCACCCCGCGCGTGGTGGATGTTGTGGCTTTCCGGACGCTGGATGACATAGCCCAGCCACACCGGCGTTTTCAGGTTGGCGTGCTGGAACATGGCATTGAACGTCAGGAACAGCGCGCCGAGTATGGCGGCCTCTACGGTCACGCCAAGCAGCGGAAAAAATACCAGGCTGCTCCAGGTCGTGAACATGGCGGCGTCGAAGGGATGCAGGTAATAGGCGCCGAAGGCATCCAGGCTTTCGGCGCTGTGATGCATCTGGTGTCCGGCACGCCACAACCAGTTCCACTGATGCGCAGCACGATGATAGCCGTAGTGGAAGAGTTCATAGACCAGCACGGCGACGACCGCGCCGAACGGCCCCAGGCCGCTGCTGTCCAGCAGGTGGAAGTCGCCGAAGACGTTGCCCCAGATCGCGGCGACTTCACCCGTAAAGAAGAAAATCGCTACTGTTACCAGCAGACCCCGCAGCCGCCAGTGACGGCTCTTC
Source organism: Thiogranum sp. (assembly GCA_024102665.1). GTDB lineage: Bacteria > Pseudomonadota > Gammaproteobacteria > DSM-19610 > DSM-19610 > Thiogranum. The sequence goes on from JAGFJP010000040.1 coordinate 52,979, forward strand.
CGGTAGCTGCGTTTGTGCACCAGATAATCCAGCGCCAGAAAGCCCGGTATCAGGGCCAGGGTAAGCACCTCCAGATAGTCATACATGATCGCGGTCTCCTCAGTGATTCTAAAAAATACCAAACGGTACGGAAAGTACCCTAGACCTCCGCTTCCCAAAAGTCAATACCGTTCGGTATGTTTTTGTTGCATAGCAACTCGTCATTCCGGCGCAGGCTGGAATCCGGGGCGAGATTGCACAATCATGTCGACATTCAAACTGTTAAGAAAATCCATCAAAAGTCATAAAGATATGAGCATGTTGTAATCTGGATTCCTGCACCGGCCGGAATGACGGGCAACGACCTGTTTACAACATACCATCAAGTATGTTTATATTCGCGCATGGGCAAAAAGGGCGATGACACACGCAAGCGCATCCTGGACGCCGCGCAACAGCTGATCCTGTCGCACGGCTACAGCGGTATGTCCCTGGACCAGCTGATCGGCCAGCTCGGCATGACCAAGGGGGCGTTCTTCCATCATTTCAAAAACAAGAAGGATCTCGCCCGCACCCTGATCCAGCGGTTTTCAGACGAGGGTGTGGCCCTGCTCAGGAGCGCGCTGGCACGGGCCCGGACCTACAGCGATGATCCGTTGCAGCAGTTCCTGATTGTCGTGCGTCAGTACGAGGAAATATTCGAGGGGCTCGACGAACCTTATGACGGGTGCTTGCTGGCAGCCTATGCGTATGAGTTTCAGCAGTTCGACGAGCCGATCAGGGAACTGGTGCGCACGGAGTTCGAAGTTTCGCGCACTGAACTGACCCGCCTTCTGGAAGCGGTCGCCGAAAAATATCCGCCGCGGGCGGCGGTGGATCTGCGTTCACTCGCCGATGGCTTCATGACGCTGTTCGAAGGCGCTTTCATTCTGGAGAAATCGCTGGATGAGGCGGGCATCACCTGGCAGCAGCTCAGGCACTACCGGACTTACGTCGAGCTGTTGTTCGCTCCGCAAAAATAAAAAAGGGGACAGATCGACAATCTGTCCCCTTTGCAGCGTGGGTCGCTGTCAGCTTGCGCGGCGTTCCAGCGTTTCCTTGATCACGGCATCGGCCACGTTCTTCGGGCAGGCCATGTAGTGCAGGAATTCCATCGAGAACTGACCACGGCCGGAGGTCATGGTGCGCAGGTCGCCGATGTAGCCGAACATTTCGCTCAGCGGGCATTCGGCCTTGATGCGCACACCGGTCGGACCCGGTTCCTGTGACCTGATCATGCCACGGCGGCGGTTGAGGTCGCCGATGACGTCGCCGACGTGGTCTTCCGGCGTGAACACGTCGACTTTCATGATGGGTTCCATCAATTGCGGCTGCGCTTTCGGCATGCTCTGGCGATAGGCGGACTGGGCGGCGATTTCGTAAGCGATGGCGGAGGAGTCCACGGGGTGGTAGGCGCCGTCCATCAGCGTCACCTTGAAGTCCAGGCAGGGGTAGCCTGCCAGCGGACCGACGTCCTTGCTCTTCTGGAAGCCCTTGTCTACGGCTGGCCAGAATTCACGCGGCACGGTGCCGCCGGTGACGGCGGATTCGAATACGTAGCCACTGCCGGGTTCGCCCGGTTCGATCACGTAGTCGATGCGCGCGAACTGACCCGAACCACCGGTCTGTTTCTTGTGCGTGTAGCTGTCTTCGACACGCTGGGTGATGGTTTCGCGGTAAGCCACCTGCGGCTTGCCGACGATAACCTCGACGCCGTGGGTGCGCTTGAGAATATCGACCTTGATGTCCAGGTGCAGTTCGCCCATGCCTTTCAGAATGGTCTCGCCGCTGTCCTCGTCGGTTTCGACGCGGAACGACGGGTCTTCCTTGATCATCTTGCCGATGGCGATACCCAGTTTTTCGGAAGCTGCCTTGTCTTTCGGCGCCACAGCGATGGAAATGACCGGATCCGGGAACACCATGGGCTCCAGTGTCGCCGGGTTGTCGGGATCGCAGAGCGTGTGACCGGTCTGTACGTTCTTCATGCCCAGCACGGCGACAATGTCACCGGCCTGCGCGCTGTCAATATCTTCGCGGGAATCGGCGTGCATTTCCACGATGCGCCCGATGCGCTCGGTCTTGCCGGTAAAGGTGTTGAGCACGGTCGTGCCCTTTTCCAGTTTGCCGGAATAAATACGGATAAAAGTCAGGGCGCCGTAGCGATCGTCCATGATCTTGAACGCCAGCGCGCGCAGCGGCTTGGTCGGGTCGACGATGGCGAAGGTGCCGGTCTCGTTGCCTTCCAGGTCCACTTCCGGCTGTGGCGTGACTTCCGTGGGGTCGGGCAGATAGTCAACCACGGCATTCAGAACCAGTTGCATGCCCTTGTTCTTGAATGCCGAGCCGCAGTAAGTCGGGAAGAAGTCCAGGGCAATGGTGCCCTTGCGTATGCAGCGCTTGAGATCTTCGATGGACGGTTCTTCGCCTTCCAGGTATTTCTCCATCATGGCGTCGTCCTGCTCGACCGCGGTTTCGATCAGCTTTTCACGCCATTCCTCGATGCTGTCCGCCATTTCCGCCGGCGGGTCCAGGATTTCATATTTTTCGGGATCGCCAGAGGCGTCCCAGATCCATGCCTTGCGGGTCAGCAGATCCACCACGCCCTTGAAATCGTCTTCGATGCCGATCGGCAGGACCATCACCAGCGGAGTTGCCGCCAGCACATCCTTGATCTGCTGCACCACGCGGTAAAAATCCGCGCCCATGCGGTCGAGCTTGTTGACGAAAATGATGCGCGCCACTTCCGACTCGTTGGCATAGCGCCAGTTGGTCTCGGACTGGGGCTCCACGCCGCCGGAACCGCAGAAAACCCCGACGCCGCCGTCGAGCACTTTCAGCGAGCGGTACACTTCGATGGTGAAGTCGACGTGGCCGGGCGTGTCGATGATGTTCAGGCGATGTCCGTTCCAGTAGCAGGAAGTGGCAGCGGACTGAATGGTGATACCGCGCTCGCGTTCCTGGTCCATGAAGTCGGTGGTGGCTTCGCCCTCGTGCACCTCGCCGGTCTTGTGGATCTTGCCGGTCAGTTTCAGGATGCGTTCCGTGGTCGTCGTCTTGCCGGCGTCAACGTGGGCGAAAATCCCTATGTTTCGGTACTGTGCTAAATCAGTCATTGCTCTACTCTGCGGTTAATCCAGTGATTGAATGCGGCTTTCCGACCACGGCCAGCATTGCGCCCTCGACGCCGATCGGGTGTGAAATCAGCGGCGCGGCATTATATACAAACGGGGGTTGGTTGTGTATGAGAATCAGTGCCGGAGACTCAACGCGCGGCAATTATGCATTAAACGGGGCTTTTTTTCATATTTTTGTGGCCGCCCCGGGGAAACCGTCGACATTGGCGTCAATGCGAGCGCTCCTGCGGTGTCCGGACATCCAGCGCCACCTTCAGATGATCCTTGTGTTCTCCGAGCAGGCGCAAGGTCTCCTCGATATACCGGCGCGAACTGATTTCGCCGGCAACATATTCCCCGAGCAGACCGACCCAGCGCTTGTGGATGATGCAGGCGGATCGCGCGCCATCGTCGGCCAGCGGGCAGTCGGGACAGCGCCGGTCGGGCAACACGCCCGACAGCGTCTGCGTCTGCCAGTCCCGGCGGTAACGTTCGGCGTGTTGCGCAATCCAGTCGAGGGCCGCCTGTTCCCGGCGGTTCTCCGGGAAGCTCTCGATGTGACGGCGGACTGCGGCGAACTGGTCGCGCAGATACTGCTCGTCCGACAGGTTCAGGGCGTCTGCCTCCCGGACCACGAAGCGGGTTATCAGGGCAAGCATCGGATCGTCGAGCGTCATGGGGGTGAAACCGCTGTCGGAGGTCAATGTAACCGCGATCGCTGGAACCGGGCCTTGAAGCGTTGCAGCAACGAAGGAATGCGCTCGCCGTGCGTCGGGTCGGCATCGGCGATCGATGCCTTGTCCGGGGCGAACGAGGTGATCATCCGGCTCCAGTGTATTACCCGGCTTTCCGCGACGCTGCCCGGTGGCGCCAGCGGGTCGGCGCCAAGGGTTCCGACCAGGCTCTTGAGCCAGCTCTTGCGCTGCACTTCCCTGAGCTTCTGCGTGGCCATGTCCAGGCGCCCGGCGATACCGAGACGGTCAGCTTCGTCGGCAAAATGCGAATCATCGAGGAAGGTCTGCAGATTGCTGACATGGCGTTTCCACAATTCGATATCACGCAGCTGTTTCACCTTCAGCCGTTCCCGGTACCAGTCGGACTTGAGCAGCGATTCGCGGGTGAACATGGCGCGCAGTTTCGGGTGGCGCGCATCCATGCCGCGGTATGAGCCGCTTGCCATGATATGCAGCAGCGCCTGCAACGGCGGGCAGGCGTCCTCGATGCTGCCGTCATCGAGATAACCCTGCGCGACGCGTTGCTGGGCTTCGACGATATTATTGATGCCGTCGACGAACACCTCCAGGTCCTGGGTTTCCGGCTTGAGGATTTCCTCGGTGAACACCGCCTGCGGGTGATCGAAAATCTTGCCGAAAAAACCGTGCACGAACTGTTCGGTGATGCGGTAGCCGAGGCGGCTGGCCAGCACTCTGGCGCCCTTATGGTCGAAATCCTCCAGCGGTTCCAGATAGCCGTGCTCGATCAGGTATTCGGGCTGGCGTTCTTCGGGTTCCAGGCGCGCCCAGATTTCCGGCACCAGCAGGCTGATGTCGTGGTCGACGCGCACGTGAGGGCCGATGTAACCGGCCGAACTCGAGAAGCCGTGATAGCCGGTCAGAATGAACGACACCAGTGCATTGTTGAGGTCCGCGGTGGGTCGCAGGGCATTGAACGGCCCCTTGGTCAGCGCGCCTTCGCTGCCGGCGCCCGTGGTCGACGGTGACTTGCCGGTGAGGCTGCAGATGAAGTCCATGAACAGTTCCGGCAGTTCCTGGTAATGGATGGGGTTGTACACCGCCAGGGAACGGATGCCGGGTTCGGGCGGGTTGTTGCGCCGGCCCGCGAGCACCGCGTCGACGGGGTGGCAAACGGCGGTGTTCATGTCCAGCTTGCGCTTGAAGCGCGTGCTGACATCGGCAAGGTATCGGCGCGCCGGCCGGGCCAGGTCGGGCCGGGTCTGCAGATAGCGCGGATTCTTCGAGGGTCCTCCGTCGACGCGGCGCGGGTGCGCCGAGGAAACCGCATAACCCGCCTTGTCCTGGTGCGCTTTCTTCAGAAGCTTGCGCATCGGTGGCGTAAAGCGGCAGAAGGTATGCACGTCCTCCACCAGCGCCGCCAGCTCCGCGCCATTGAGCGGATGCCAGTTGGCCAGGAAATTGTCCGGCTGCGACATGTCTTTCTCGGTTTGCCTGTCAAAGCCGGGGTGAATGGCGTCATCGGGACGCTGGAACAGCCGGTATTCGCAGTTCTTCGCCAGTTTGACGCTGCGTCTGCTGTCCTGCGCCGGTCCGCAACTGGCGACACACTCGGCCGGCACCACGACCGAGGCCGTGATGTCGTCCTCCATCTGCACTTTTTCGGTGGCGATATAGTCCTGGCGCAGCTTGAAGGTGCGCCACTTGCCTTCGCGGTCGAAACCGACGCGCAGATACGAGGCGACGATGTTGCGGCCATCGAGTTTCAGTTCGTGCGCGGGGGCCCCGTCCACTTCGTCCACTGACAGGTGATCGCGCCAGCGATCGCCCCATTCGACGCGATAGAATCGCTTGATCAGAAATGCCAGCGCGAGGATGCGCGGGGAAATCGACGCCAGCCAGGCGTTGTATTCATCGGTGCAGGTCGATGTCGGCGTCAGCAGCTTGATCACCGAACCCAGGCTGCGCTCGGGGCTGAGCGGTTTGCGGGTTGGATCGCGGTCCTGGTTTTCGAAACCGGGTTTGAAGCGCCGGGTGTAGTCCTTGTCGAAAATCGCCTGCACCTGGTCGAGATCCTTTTCCAGGTCGTCGACGAACAGCGGGCGATAGATGACTGCGTCGTTCAGCGACTTGGAGATCTCGGATTTGCCGCCACCGGAGACTGTCGACGGTTTGTGGCAGAAAGTGCCTTCGGAGTTCATCCCTACCAGCCGCCACGAAGGCGCGCCGGGATGCTTTTTCATTTCGATCTTGTAACCGCTCGGCTGCATGTAGATTTTTCCGGGATGCAGGCGCAGCGTCTGCAGCGTATCGTCCTGGTACCAGGTGACGGTCTGCGCGTTGAGGTCCATGCGCACTTTCTGCGGAATATAGATGATATCCGGATACTTCCTGTCGATGGCGTAACCTTCAGGCTGCACATCCATGATGTCACCGTAACGTTCCACCATGTCGGCGAACGAATAGCCGGGTTTCTGGGTGCGGCTGTCGACGCCGAATTCCTCGCCGTGGTTGCGGCGCGGGAAAGCCAGCGCACCACCGGCGTGTTCCTCCTCGGCCAGGCCGTAGAGGTTGGCGGCGAAGCCGATCTGGGTTTTGACTTCCTTTTTGCAGTAACCGAAATAGTTGTCGGCGAGCAAGGTGACAATCACGCCGGATTCGTCGCGCGCGGTGATCTTGAAGGCATGGCCGTCGTTGTAGAGTTCGAACGGCTCCTTCCAGCACATGCCTTCACGGCGTTGCCGCTCGTTGGCTTCGTCCCAGTGCGGCAGTCCCACCTCCTGCTTGGTCAGGCCGACGAGGTGCGGCGCCAGGATCACGCAGCCGGTATGACCGCTCCAGTGCTCGACATCCAGCCCCGCATCGCACTCGGCGAGATAGGGATTGCCGGCATTGCCAAAAATGCTTTCCACGAAATCCAGGTTGCTGACCAGGTTGCCTGGCGCGAAGAAACGGATCTCCATGGTCTTTTCCGGTTCCCTGCCCGGGATCTCCGGACATACCACCGGACGCAGCAGCAGGGATGCGAACATGCGTGCCGGTTCGGGCAATCCGGCGGTGAAGGGGACGGTCAGCAGCTCCTGCGGTGGATTCAGCGCTTTCGCCAGCAGGTGGGCGAAGGTGCGCTTGGGCACGGCTTTCTTGTCGCCCGGTATCGGCAAGCCGCCCTCGCTGATATGGAATGAGCCCTTGGTGGTGCGGCGGTCGCTGGCCGGGTTGTGCAACACGCCCTGCTTGACCCGGTAACTGGAAACGATATCCGAGTGAAACTCGTCCTTGCCCATGGGCAGCGACAGTTCACGCGCCACGCCGTGGCGATCGAGGATGAAGGTCTGCGTGGGCAACGTGGGTATCGCGTCGACGTGGAGATCTTCGAAATAGCGCGCGAGGAAATTCTGGATACGCTGGTCGGCCCAGCAGTGGTAATCGGAGAGCAGGCGGTTCTTCTCGCGGTAGCTTTTCAGCAGGTCGCGGGAAATCCCGAAAAAGCGCTCGACCTCACCGGATACGCAGGTCGGTTGACCGGAGGATGCCAGTTTCAGGTTGATGTAGAGCTGCACTTTCTGGCGCTCGTCTTCCGGGCTCTCCGCGGCCTTGTTCAACCCGAGTGCTTGGGCAAAATCCATGGACATCTCCCTGTGTGAAGCGGTTCTTGAGTTGGCTGGACTGGTCTGGCAGAGCCCGGCTATCTTAGCGAAACCGCCAGTAGAGAGAAGAGCAGTTAGCGTAATTAGTTAATGTTGATAATAGTAAAAGTTCATATAAGTATGTTTTAAATATAGAATAATGGAGCGATCGGGTGTCGGTCAGGAACGCTTAACTGTCGCCAAATCACGAACAGGCGCCGGGAAGGTCTGAAAATACTCCACAACAATCGCTGACATTTCCTCGCTATCCGGCGTGCCAGGTAGAGAAGCGAGTCGGTCCGGATCAGTCGGTGTTCCCGCAAAATGAAAATAATGTACAGCATGCGCAACCCGGCTTGCGCGGCTGCGGTTACAGGTGGTTTTCAAGCGCTGGGTGGAAGGGGAGGGCAGGGGGCGGCTCAGCCCGAATCTGGCGAGGCTAGAATTTTGCCTGGTAGCCGAGGCTGAGAAAGTACGAGGTGTCCGTCCTGTCCTGGCTGGCGGACTCCTCGCTTGACCACTCGCCGCCGGCTTCGATCTGGAATCCGTAGCGATGCTTGCTGCGGTATTCCATTTTCACCGCCGGTGACGTTACCCAGCGCACCGATCTTTCCAGTTCGTGGTTGCGGTAGTTGGCGCGCAGACGCGGGCTGATGTTCCAGACTCGGTTGATGGCGTAGTGGCTGTTGATCGATGCCGACGAACTGCGCCAGGCCCCGGTAACGCTGTGCTGCAGATCAAGCACACTGCTGTCACCCGACAACACCAGGTTTCTGCCGGTGAGCTTGAGAGCGTAGAAATACTCGTTCGGCGGTGCGGCGGCGTTAGCGGTTTCCGGCACGGCTTCGGTCTCGACATCCAGCATGGCCGCGCTGCCGGTCACTTTCAGGCGATCGGAAAAAGCATGTGACAAACCGAAGGCGAGGGTCCTGACCGCTTCGGAGCGATCGGCGGTGTAATAACGGATGCGTTCCGACGGGAGACTCCAGGTCCATCCCTCGGTCGCGGCCATGGTCTGTTGCAGGTATTTCTGCTGGCGTGTTTTCACCGGGCTATGGTGCAGACCCAGAATGGTGCTGAAGGTGGTTCCGCCGTGCAGTTGCCAGGCTCCGGTGGCGGTCAGGACGTCGAGTTCATCGCCGTTGACGTCATAGTCTGCAAACACCAGTACCGAGCGTCTTGGACGCAGGTAGCGCAATGCGCCACCGACGACGCGACTGATGGCGCCCTCGTTGTTCTGCCGCTGCAGGTAGAAACTGTTCATGTCCCAGTCTCCGGCGAACTTGCCGGAATCGGCGCTGAAGCCGAGCATCCGCCGCGCGGAATCCAGCTTCTGCCCGGAGATGTCCGGATACCCTGCGACAGCATTGAGTTTCAGTCCGTGGCTGAGGCGGTAATCCACGCGGATGCCGTCGTAGTTGTCGAGGATGCCGCTGTTGACGCCGATGCGGCGGCCCAGCTGGAACGACAAGGGCCGCGGGTCGGCCGTGGAACCGGCGCACGCCGCAGCGTTGTCGCCGGGTGCGTCGGCGAGACCCTGCATGCAGGGAATGGCTGCGGTCGGTTCGGGAGGGGGCGATGTCGGCGTCGCTACGGCCTCGGGGTCTGCCGGCGCGCTTTCGGGAATGTCCTCGGATACATCGGCGCTTTGTTCAGCCTGCAGCGGCAGCGGTGCGGGCACCGGCAGGTCCGCATCCGGCTGAACCTCTTCGACCACCGCTTCCTGACCCGCCGGAATGGCGTGGGCCGGCGACTGAACCAGCGCGCCCGCGCCAAGGGCCAGGCAGGCGATGATCAAGGTGAGAGAGGGGGTTTCCATGTCTCTGGTGTTGCGACCGGTGGGGTCCTGTCTTGGTTCCGTTATCGGGAGATGCGGTAACCGGGCTTGTCGGTGGTCCAGCAGCGAAACTTGAGGCTTGCCGCCGGTGTGTCCCGGCGAACTGCAAACAACGTCACAGTAAACGCGAAACATCGCTTCGAAGCTCTTGAAATCCATCTGCAATCGCTACCCTGAAGACATCGCAGGCCAAAAGTAACATTAAAGTTACTTTTGTGCTATACCGAATCGACCGGCAGCAGCCGCAGACGCGCCGGGCGCGCAGATTCAGGAGAGAGGAGACACCCGATGGTGCTTACACGGGAATTTCGCGAGCGGGTCGCAGAACGGGCGCAGCGAGACGCGCGCTACCGTCACGGTTTATTGAGCGGCGCGGTTCAGTCCTTGCTCGACGGCGATCTGGTTCGGGGCAAAGCCCTGCTGCGCGATTACATTAACGCCACGATCGGTTTCGAGGCGCTCGCCGCGGCCCTCGACAAACACAGCAAAAGCATCCATCGCATGCTGGGACCGAAGGGCAACCCGCGCGCGGCGAACATTTTCGCCATCATCAAGGTGTTGCAGGAGATCGACGGCACGCAATTACAGGTCAGGTCCGGCAGGTAGAAACGTCGGCACAACGCCGTCCCGGAGGCGCAACAGCGCGCTGCGCGGCATCCGGACGCTCCTCTCATGCATTTGCGCCTTCTGTCACCGGGCAGCTGTGCATGGAACGGAGCGCTTTCCAGTTCCCGCAAACGTGTGCAGGGGATCGGCGGGCCGTCGGTCACGGCGCCGCATCCAGCGCCAGCAACTGTTCGGCGTTCTCGATCACCACCCGCTGCTGCCTGCCGTCGATACGGGCGGTCAGCCAGGGCCGCGCCTCCTCCAGCAGCCGCGGCGCTGCGGTCAGCAACGGCAGATGCAGCGGCATGCGCAGCGTCGAGCCATCACGGCTGATCTGCACCTCGTGCGCGCCCTCCGCCGATGCACCGCGGATTGCCAGCGCATCCCAATCGATGCGGGCGCCGCCAGCGCTGTGATAGGCAATGGCCTCTGCAAGGGTGTTCAGCTCGTCAATGACGCGTTTACAAACGCTGCGTTTGTGCAGCAGGTTATTGCTGTCCCGGAATGCGAAGTCGAGACCGTCGCCGCTGCTGCACACCGGGCCAGCCGCATCGCTGAAACGCCAGTGCGGGTTGGCAGGGGCGGGCGCGCGCGTCGGCAGCGATGCAATGCGCGCATTTCCGGCAAACAATTGTGCACAGGAATGCAGGTTGCAGAATCGCTCGAGAATACGCTGTTCCAGCGCCGCCTGGCGGTCCGTTCTGGGGCCGCTGACCACCACCGGTTCGCCGTCGATCACCAGGTACAGGCTATGTTCCGGGCTGACGTCGATGTGGACCGCGGTGAGGGATGTGACCGATTCTGCCAGCGTTGCCAGGTGCGTCGCCAGTCGGTCGACTGCATCGGCCCAGCGCTGCAGTTCGCGGTCGGCCGTATGATGTTGCTGGTCCCCGCGCGCCTTCAGCGCTTCCTGCGCATAAGCCGTGGCCAGTTCGTCGAGCGCGATACCGGCGAGGTCGGCGCGCAGCTCGGCCGCTGCCCCCTGCAACTGGGTCGCCACCGCGTTCAGTTGCCAGGGCAGGACTCCGGGATCAACGGCCGGTGCCTGCGGTGCGGCGGCGCCGACAGGCGCAATTCCGGGAGACAGGGCTGCGGCCAGCAGGTATCCCGAAAGGCGGCGGCCAAATGCTGTCAGGTTGAAATTCACGCTGGCGTCACCTCTTCGCCGCAGCGTTGGCGTCGACTGCGGCCGCCATCAGTTTGCACCGCCCGGTGCCGGCGTTGGAGTCGCGCAACGTCGTTGGTTAAACTGGCTGCCGGGCAATTCCGACAGCAACAGGTTGCGGGCATGGATCGGGAAAACAACGCTATAAGCCGGGTTCGCGCCGATATGCGCCGGTTCCGCGCCAGTGTCGACAACCTGCTGCTTGCCACCGTTTCACCGGACGGTGTCCCCGAAGCCAGCGCTGCGCCCGCCATTGCCGGCGACAGCGGTGAGTTCTACATCTACATTAGCAGGCTGGCGCGGCATACCGCGAACCTCGAGGCGCATCCACAGGCGGGAGTGCTGCTGATCGAACCGGTCGACGCCGCAGCCAACGCCTTCGCGCGCCAGCGCCTGAGTTATCAATGCAAGGCGACGCTGGTGCCGCGCGATACCGTCACTTTCAATCTCACTATGCAGCGATTCACGGAGCGTTTCGGTGACATTGTCGCTACGCTGCGGAATCTGCCCGACTTCCAGCTGGTCCGCCTGACGCCGGTGAGCGGCACTTATGTGCGGGGTTTCGGTCAGGCGTGGCGGCTCACCGGACCCGGGCTGCATGAAATCGAGCACATCGGCTCACCGGCAAAGCCGCAACCGACCTGATCCGCTGTCGCAGCGTCGTACACTATAATTTCATCAGACCGGTGTCTTTTGTTCGCTGATTATCTGTGCGCCGCGGTTTACCCGGCAAGGAGTTGGAACATGGCAGTTGCAGAGACTGTAAAACGTTTTCTCGACCAGCAGGCGATACGTTATGAACTGGTTCCGCATCCGCATACCGGTTCCAGCCACGAAACGGCGAAAGCCGCTCATGTTCCCGAGGACCATATCGCCAAGGGCGTGGTGGTCAAGGACCAGATCGGTTACGCGCTTGTGGTGATCCCGGCTGACAACCGGCTCGAAATGGAACATTTGCGCAAACAGCTCAATCGTGATCTGCAGCTGGCCAGCGAACCCGAGATCGGCAAACTGTTCAGCGATTGCGAAATCGGGGCGGTGCCGCCGCTGGGTGTTGCCTACGGTGTGGAGACTTTCCTGGACGATTCACTGACGAGTCTCGCCAATCTGTATTTCGAGGCCGGCGACCATGATCAGCTGATTCATGTCAATGCCGATGATTTCGCGACACTGCTGGCCGGTGTCCGCCACGGCCACTACAGTCACCATTAATCCACGATTCGCGCCGCGATGCCGCACCTGCGGGTCGTCGTAGTACGGCGGTCAGAATGCGGGGCTGGCGTTCGGGTGCCTTGCGGGATGCGCCACGTCGAAGCTGCGCCGGCAGTCGCCTGCGGGGCGCGATGATAGTAGCATTGGACGCTTGTGCAACGCTGGCACCCGACTACGCCCGAGGAATCTTCCGCAGCATGATAAAACATCCGAGCCTGAAAACGGCGATGACGCCGTTCCCCTATTCCGTGCAGCGCGACACACCGTTGAGGGAAGTGCAGCAGCTCATGGAGCAGCATAAATTCCACCACCTGCCGGTTACCGAGGCGCACGCTGTGGTCGGTGTGATTACCGGTCACGACATCGCGTCGGCATTGTACCGCTGCGGAGATGCCAGCGAGCTGGATACGCTGAAGGTTCAGGACCTGTACGTCGCCGACCCCTATGTGGTGAGCATTGACGAGCCCATGGACAATGTTTTGCTGACCATGGCCGAGAGGCGCATCGGTTCAGCGGTTGTTACCCGGGGCGGCAAACTGGCGGGCGTATTCACCGCTCTCGACGCCTGCCGCTGTTTCGGCGATTTCCTGCGTTCGCGCTACCCGCATGGTGGCGACGACGATGCGGCGTAAGGAGCCGCATTACCGGCCTGCGCTGTCAACGGTCGTTCAGGCGCGCGCCAGCGCCAGTTGCTCAGGCGTATCGATATCGCTGACAACGCCGGCGTCGTCGACTTCCAGCCGCCACAATTGCCGGCTGTGCCGCGCGAGTATCTCGCGCGCACCGATGTCGCCGTCGAGCTGCGTCAGCCGGGTTGCGAACATGGCTCCGAATCCTGCCGGATGACCGCGCCTGCCGTGGTAGAAGGGCGCGGCAAGGGCGGCGCCACCCAGTAACGCTTCGATAACGCGCCAGGTCGTCGCCGGCATCACCTGCGGCATGTCCGCCGGCAGAATGCACCAGGCCTTGCTGTCTGCGCTGGCTTGCACGCCGCAGGCGATGGAAGCGCCCATGCCGCGCGCGGCCCGCGCATTGACAATGGTCTCTATGCCTGCGGACTGCAGGAGCCGTTCCAGGTCCCGGTCATTCTCCCGGATCACCGCGAGCAGACGACCACACGGCGCCAGCGCAGCGGCGCTGTGCAGCACCAGTGGGCACTCACCCAGTTGCGCCAGTAACTTATTGGTCCCGAAACGCCGGCTGCCGCCGGCGGCCAGCAGGATGCCGGTAATGTCAGCCATGCGCCGTCTGCACCCCGGGAAGCCGCTGCGCCTGGCGTTGCCGTTCGAGGACAAGCGCTGCGGCCACGGCAACAGCGATTTCGGCCGGCGTGCGGCTGCCGATGTCCAGTCCGACCGGACCTTGCAGGCGTTCCAGCTGAGCGGCCGACAGGCCGCTGCGTCGCAGGCGCTCGCGGCGTGTGCGCTGGTTGCTGGTCGAGCCCAGTGCGCCGACGTAGAAGGCGTCGCTTTGCAAGGCCGCCAGCAAGGCTGCATCGTCGAGTGCCGGCGTATGCGACAGCGCCAGCACCGCGCTGCGCGCGTCGGGGCCGAATCGGGCTATGGTTTGCGCTACCGGGGACGCTGCGAATTCGGTGCCGTCCACATGCCAGCCGGCGGCATACTCGGGGCGCGGGTCACACAGGGTCACCGCATAATCCAGCGTCATGGCCAGCTGCGCCACGCGCCGCGACAGCTCTCCCGCGCCGATGATCAGCAAACGCCAGCGCGGACCGAACACCCTGACCAGGTTGTTGTCGTCAATACTGAGGTCGCTGTCGATCGTCGCGGCATGCAGACTGGTTTCGCCGGTATTGAGACACACCCGCCTCGCGATGCGTTGCCGTGCCTCGATCGTGCGCAGGACGCTGGCCAGTTGCGCGGGACTTTCGATGCATTCGAGCAGCACTTCCAGGCGCCCGCCGCAAGGCAGTCCGACGCTGGCGGTTGCCTCCCGGGTAACGCCGAACACCAGCCGCCGCGGACCGCCCGCGTCGAATTCCCCTTTCAGTACCCGCTGCACCAGTTCGTCTTCCACGCAACCGCCGGACACCGAACCGGTGAAACGGCCGTCGGCGTGAATCGCCATCAGCGCGCCGGGTCGTCGCGGCGATGAACCCCAGGTGCGGGTGACGGTCACCAGGAACACCCGGGCGCCGCCACGCAGCCAGCGAACGGCGTCGCCCAGAACCTCGTCGTCTGTGCCGCGATCCATCAGTTTGCAATCTCGATCGGTGGACCGCGCAACGGCCCCGGCAAGGGCCTGCCGGACCCGGTTCGCAGGCCCTGGATTGCCCCGATGACGCCGGTTTCGATCATGGTGGTCCTCCGGTTCGGCTCAGTACTATTAATAGCAGATAACTCAGGTCTGCAAGCCGTGCGGCGTGCCCGGCCCGGTACCAGTGCGCCCGTACCCGAACAGTGCCTGACGCATGAAACGGCAGGGGTTTTCGGAAACACGGCGCCCGCGTGAACTCCCCATCGGCTGCCTCAGCGCAGGGGACCGAAGCCCGCGGGCGGGCGACGATGCCGGGTGGCCTGTTCGTAGGCGTAGGCATACTGAAACAGTTTGTGCTCGTCGAACGGGCGGGCCAGCAGTTGCAGGCCCAGCGGCAGACCGGTGCGGGTGAATCCCATGGGCACCGTGATAGCGGGCTGGCCGGTGTGCGGCGCGATCACCGGGCTGTTGTTGCCATGCGGACTGTCGTGGTCGCCGATACGCCGCGGCGGATTGTTCCAGGACGGATAGATGATGGCATCGATGTCCGCTGATTCCATCGCTGCCACAACGGCATCGAGGAACCGGTGGCGACGCGGATCGCCATCGACACCGACACACGGCGGGTCCTGCGCAGCGGGATCGCCGTCGACACTCATCGCCCACTGCATGGCCTGTGCGCTGCCTGGCAGGTAACGCTTGCTGTCGGCGACTTCATCCAGGCTGCGCAGCGGCGCGGCGTCGCCGAGGGATTGCAGATAGTTTTTCAGATCGAAGCGAAACCGGCTGCAGAAGCCGGTGGCGTTGCTCAACTGTTCGAAATCCGGAATATCGAACGGATCGACGATCACAGCACCGGCCTTGCGCAGGTCGGCGATGGCCTGTTCCATGACTTGCGCCACTTCCGCATCCGCCGTGGCGGTATCCACAAGATCACGCAATACGCCGAGGCGCGCGCCCCCCAGCCCGTCGCGTTGCAGCCAGGGCCGGTAATCGCCCTTGACGCGGCCCCGGGCGGACGCGCTGACCGGGTCGGCGGCATCGTAACCGGCCAGCACCCCGAAGGCGATGGCGGCGTCGCTCACGGTGCGCGTCAGGGGGCCGCCGACGTCGCGGTTCGACAGCAGGGGCACGATGCCGTCGCGACTGGTGGCGCCGATGGTGGAACGCATGCCGACCAGCGCCAGGTGCGAGGCCGGGCCGCGAATCGAATTGCCGGTGTCGCTGCCCATGCCGATGATGCCGAAACTTGCGGCGATGGCCGACGCGGTTCCGCCGCTGGAACCGGCCGGCACCCGCTCGAGGTCATAGGCGTTGCGTGTTTCACCGTGCGTGGAGCTGATGGTTTCGTAAGGGCTGAACGCCCATTCGCCCATGTTGGATTTGGCGATCACGATGGCATCCTGTGCGCGCAGGCGTCTTACCATGAAGGCGTCGTCCGGCGGCAACGAGCCGCGCAGGGCGATGGAGCCGGCCTCGGTCGGCATATCCGCGGTGTCGAAGTTGTCTTTAAGAATGACCGGAATGCAATGCAGTTCGCGCATCCGACCGGTCTGCGCGAACTGCCTGTCGAGTCGCCGGGCGCGGTCGATGGCGCCGGCGTTGATGTGAATGATGGCGTTGAGTCCGCGCGGCTGGTCGTAGGCATCGATGCGCTGCAGGTGATGGCGCGTGAGTTGTTCGCAGTTGATGCGACCGCTCGCGATGGCCCGGTGGGCCCGGGTAATGGTGAGTTCGACGACATCGAAATCCGGCGCCGCCGTGTCGGTGCGCACGGGGGGCGCGCAAGCGGCGATCAGTCCGATGCCGGCAGCAAGCGCACAGGCCTGCAGCAGCGAACGCAACGACATCACTCAGCGATCATCCTGCGCAGTAAATCCAGGTACTCGGGAGAATCCCAGGGCCGGCCGCCGAGCGCCAGGTAGCGCAATTTGCCCTGTGGATCGACGAAATAGGTCGACGGCAGTCCGCGCGGCTGCCAGCGTTCCGTGACCAGTCCGTCGTTATCCATCAGCGGCGTGATATCCGGCGCCACCGCCGCCAGGAAGGCGAACACGGTGTCCTCGGATTCGGCGGTGTTGATCAAAACGATTTCCAGTTCGTCGGAGTCGAACAGGGGATAGATCGCCTGGATGGTGGGCATTTCTTCGCGGCAGGGACCGCACCAGGTGGCCCAGAAATGCACGAATACCCAGCGACCGCGCGCGGCCTCGAGATTCCAGGTGTCGCCGTCCATGTTGTTGAGCTGCAAAGGCGGAGCGTCGCGGCCGTCCAGCGGCAGAATGCCTTTCGGCAGACGGTCGAGCGCGAATGCCGTTGCGCTGGCGGCGTACATCAGCAGCGTGGCGAGCACGCATTTCAGGGTGTGTCGGTAACGCAAGGGACATCCTCGAAGACGACGGTTTTGAGCGGGCCCTGTCGGTCGGCGCCGGTGCGGAACCTGGCGGTCAGGGTAAAGGGCTGCGGCTGGCGCGGAATGACGACACTGCCGCCCACGCTTTCATCGAGACGCAGGTCGCGAACCTCGGGCATCAGTGTCCAGCCAAACGTGGACTGGTGCGCTTGCGGCAGCGCGGTCTGTCGCCATTGTTCAGTCCAGTAGTCGCGCTTGATGCGGGGAATGGGCTCGCCGTTGCGCGTGAACTGCCAGTTATCCAGTTCCAGCCACAGCACATCAATCGCCTTGTTGTGAATGATGGGCGTGACGAAACAGGTGGCGAGAATCCGCTCGATGCTGTCGCGGTCGAACTCGCGGGCGATGTAAAACGCGGTGAGTTGCGCAGGGCTGCGCAACACCAGCCGGATATAGACGTCCTGGTCTTCATATTCGCGCGATTGCGGCTGTTGCGCGAAAGCGGGCGTACAGAGCATTACACCCAGCAAGGCCAGCGTTCCGGCAACAGCCAACGACGAAGAAAAGTTCATGCACGCGAGCATAGGCCAGTGCCTGCATCTGTTCCACCCCCGCGATAGGATCCGGCGGCGTCACGACGATGTACGACAGGGCGCGCATGAGGCACATTGCCTTTTGACACCGCGCGCTGACTCGGGAACACTGCGCGACGTGAAACGGCAAGGTGAATGGTTACAGCGCTGGTCGGAACGGATGCAACGCCGGCTGGAGCAGTTTCGCGTGCAGTTGTCGCGCGCCGATGCCATTGTGCCGCTGTCGGTGCTGGGGCTGATCGCGGGGACACTGGCGGCGCTGACGGTCATCGCGCTGCGTCTGCTGGTCGATTATGCGCAGGTGGCCCTGTACGGCATCGAAACGCCGGAGGATTTCGAAGCCATGTCGCCGGGCTTGCGCGCCGGCGCCGCTATCGCCGGCGGGGCGCTGGTCGCGTTGCTGTTCCGTTTCATACCCGACGACGGGCAGCGCGTCGGCGTGCTGCACATCCTGGAGCGCCTGGCGTTCCACCAGGGGCGGCTGCCATTGCGCAATGCGCTGGTGCAGTTCGTCGGCGGCGCGGTGACCATGATCGCTGGGCACTCGGTCGGCAGGGAAGGGCCGAGCGCGCACCTGGGTGCGGCCAGCAGCAACCTGCCGGCGCAGGCGCTGCATCTGCCGCATAACAGCCTGCGGGTGCTGGCCGCCTGCGGTGCGGCGGCGGGCATCGCCGCTTCGTTCAATACACCGCTGGCCGGTGCGGCGTTCGCCATGGAAGTGCTGCTCATGGAGTACACGGTGGCCGGCTTCGCGCCCGTGCTGCTCGCCACCGTCAGCGCTACGGCCCTGACCCGTGCCGTGTTCGGCAATGATCTGGCCTATACGGTTCCGCCCCTGTCGCTGGGTTCTCTCTACGAGCTTCCCTACATCCTGATGTGCGGCCTGCTTATCGGATTGCTGGCGGGCGGCTTCAACGGGCTTTTCCAGTGGGTGTCGGTGCAGGGGCAGAGGCTGTCCGGCTGGCAGAGGCCGCTGCTTGGCGGTGTGCTGGTGGCGTTGTGCGGTCTGCTGGTGCCGCAAGTGATGGGTATCGGTAACGATACGGTGAACGCCATTTTCGCTGCTGAAACCGGCCTGCAGTTTCTGGCAGCGGTTCTGCTGGTCAAGATTATCGCGACCATCGGCGGCATCGGCCTGGGTCTGCCGGGCGGCATCATCGGACCGACCTTGTTCATCGGTGCGGCGGCCGGTGGTCTGCTGGGAGCCCTGGGCGTCATGCTCGGCATCAACGGTGCGGAATCGCTCGGTCTTTACGCCATGATCGGCATGGGCGCCATGATGGCCGGTACCATGCAGGCGCCGATGGCCGGACTGATCGCCATCCTGGAACTCACCGGCGAGCCCGACTTCATCCTGCCCGGCATGCTGGCGGTGGTGGCCGCCACCATCGCCGCCGGCCGCATCGTGCGGCGCGAGTCGCTGTTCCAGAGCCTGTTGCGCGCGCGTGGCCTGGATTACCGCAACGATCCCGTGGTTCAGTCGCTGCGACGTATCGGTGTGGCGAGTATCATGGATCGCCGCGTGGTGGCGCTGAGCCGCGAAGCCAGCGCCGCTTCCGTGGATCGCGCGCTCGCCGCCCAGCCGCTGTGGGTGCTGTTGCGGGAAACCGGGGAGGCGGATCTGCTGCTGGCCGCGGTGGACCTGGTGCGGGCGCGCAGGGAAACACCCGATGCGCAATCATACGACCTGCTTGCGGTGCCCGGCGAGCGGCTGCTGGCGGTGCCGATCGACATGGGCGCGACCCTGCAGGAAGCCTGGGACAAGTTGCACGATAGCAATGCCGCGCTGTTATACGTCATCAGCCAGACGGTGCCGGGCATCCCGCGCGTAGTGGGCGTTTTGACGCGCGAGGATATCGAGAGCAGCTATCGCTACTGAAGCGGCCGCAACTCATGCATCCGCCTGCGTGTGCCGCTAGGAGTCATGGATTTTGACAGGGAATTGATAAAGGAAAGTATGAACGAGGATCGCATCGACGCGCGCATTTCGCCGCAGGGGCACCTGGACGTTCTGTCCAGGTTTGAAGTCAGCAAATTGCTCGATACCAGCCAGGGCGGGTTGTACAACCTGTTCCGCAACTGCTCGCTGGCCGTTCTCAACAGTGGCAGCTACCAGGATGATGGCAAGGAGCTGCTGGAGAAATACCGCTCTTTCGACATCCGGGTGCTCCAGGAAGAACGCGGCATAAAGCTGGAGCTGAAGAACGCTCCGTCCAGCGCCTTTGTCGACGGCAAGATGATCAAGGGCATCAACGAACATCTTTTCGCGGTGTTGCGCGACGTCGTCTATATCAATGACGAGATCAATGACAATCCCAAGCTCGATCTGGCGACTTCGGACGGCGTCACCAATGCGGTGTTTCACATCCTGCGCAACGCCAGCATCCTGCGTCCCATGACCAATCCGCACCTCGTGGTGTGCTGGGGAGGGCATTCCATCACCCGCGACGAGTACGACTACACCAAGGAAGTCGGTTACCAGATGGGATTGCGCGGTCTGGATATCTGCACCGGTTGTGGACCGGGCGCCATGAAAGGCCCGATGAAGGGCGCCACCATCGGTCACGCCAAGCAACGCATCAGCGGTGGTCAGTACCTGGGTATCTCCGAGCCCGGCATTATCGCCGCCGAGTCACCCAATCCCATCGTCAACGACCTGGTGATCATGCCGGATATCGAAAAGCGCCTGGAAGCCTTTGTGCGCACCGGTCATGCCATCGTGGTGTTCCCGGGCGGCGCCGGTACCACGGAGGAGATTCTCTACCTACTCGGCATCCTGCTGCATCCCGACAATGTCGACATTCCGTTCCCGCTGGTGTTTACCGGGCCGGAAAACTCCGCCGACTATTTCCGGCAGATCCACCAGTTCATCGCCGACACGCTGGGCATCGAGGCGCAGCAGCGGTACAAGATCATCATCGATGATCCGGTGCGCGTCGCTCACGAAGTGCAGGCAGGCATTGCGCAGGTGCGCGCATTCCGCAAGGAAAGGGATGACGCCTACTACTTCAACTGGCTGCTCAAGGTCGATCGTGAGTTCCAGACGCCGTTCGTGCCGAGCCACGAGAACATGCGCAACCTGGAACTGCACAGGGACCAGCCGGGACATCTTCTGGCTGCGAATTTGCGGCGGGCGTTTTCCGGCATCGTCGCGGGCAACGTCAAGGACGAGGGAATACGTGCCATTGAGCAGCATGGCCATTTCGAAATCCGTGGCGACGCCGGCATCATGGAGCCGATGGACGCTCTGCTCAGCGCCTTTGTCGCCCAGCACCGCATGAAACTGCCGGGCAGGCGCTACGTTCCCTGTTATCGCATTATCAAATGACGCCGCGCCGGCGCGCGAAAAATTATCGAATGCGATAATTATTCTCTTGTTTTATCGTAAGTTATCTTAAACGATAATATATAAATTATCTTTTCTGTAAAGAATCGCTATAATTGGCCCGCAAGTTATCGCTATTGATAATAATTGAGGGTGCCATGAACCAGGAGCTGCGTGAACTGCTTGACGAAATTATCAGCAAGGGCAAGCGCCAGGGCAAAACGCAGGCGCGGATCGCCGAGGATGCCGGTATCGGCGCGGTTACTTTTTCCCGCGCCAAACGTGCTGACGATATCCAGTTTTCCACCTTGCAGCGGCTGGCGAAAAGCGTCGGATTGCGTCTTACCCTGGCGCCCGATATCCCGCTGGCCGCCAAGATCGAGCGTGGCGGGTTGTTCAAGTGAGGGAGCGCCGCGCCGAGGTCTGGACCCGGCTCGCCGGACAGCCGCTCAAAATGGGCAGCCTTTATGTCACCGACAGTGACAGTCGGTTCACCTACGAGGCCGGCTACCGCGACACCGGGTTGCCCGGTCTGGGTCTGGTGTTTGCGCCGGCCTATTTCGGCGACGACACCATCCGCTACCCGCGCACCGCCGGCTTCGACTTTCCGCCGCCGGTGCAGTCGCTGATCCTGCCTCACGCGGAGCGCAATTTCCAGCGTCAGCTGGTGCTGCAGTACCTGGAGAAAATCAACATCAAGCCGGAAACGCCGTTCGATCAGGACTGGCAGATACTGGTGCGTTCCGGTCATGGCGGTATCGGGCACATCGATGTTTTCGAAACCGATGACGCGGCCGTGGACTGGTATTCGACGCCGCCGTCGAACGTGCTTTATCGGGTCGATCAGGGCTTCGGCTTT
Organism: Thiogranum sp.; assembly: GCA_024102665.1. GTDB lineage: Bacteria > Pseudomonadota > Gammaproteobacteria > DSM-19610 > DSM-19610 > Thiogranum. The sequence continues at coordinate 74,595 of JAGFJP010000040.1, forward strand.
TCGCTGAAGTCTTTCATGACCTGGTTTGACCAGGACGCCAGCGGGCTGATCGAGCTGATCGGTCCGACGCCCAGCGTCGGCGGCGCTATCCCCAAGCTGTTGCTGTCCATCCCCAGGAGCGGCTGGGACGGGCGCATCGGTTTGCCGACGCGCTTCGGCGATACGCAACGTACCGATATCGTGCTCAAGTTCGAACAACCGCAGGCCTATCCCGGAATCGTCGAGCTGGAGGCGCTGGCGCTGGACATCCATGCCGAGGCCGGTTTCGAGGTTCCGCGTCACTGGCAGGTCGATATCGGCGGCGTGAAAGGGCTGGCGATCGAGCGATTCGATCGCAACGCCCGATGTATGCCGCTGTTCATGGAATCGCTGCACTCGGTCATGGCGTCAGGCAACCCGGGCGCCATCAGCACACCCTACAGCGCCGACTATGACACCATCGCGCGAGCATTGCGCAACCCCGACATCCAGCTTGTCAGCGACAGGAAGCAGGCCCAGTATTACCTGTTGAAACGTATTGTACTGGCGATGTTGACGGGCAACGGCGACCTGCACATGCAGAACCTGACCTTGTTGATGCGCGATGGCGCGCTGGCGTTCTCGCCGGTGTATGATCCCACGCCGATGCGCGCCTACAGCATCCATAATATGCTCACCAGCATGCCGTTCGGGCAATACGGCGCTTACGTCGAGGGCCAGGATGAGCCGGTCGGTTTCCGTCAGGCCATGCTTGCGTTTATCCGCGAAACCGGAATCCGCAAGGACCGGGCGCTGACCCTGATCGAGGACGCCCTGGCAGTGACGCGGGAGTATCCCGCACGCCTGGCGCAGCTCGCGACGCTGCCGCCACCCTACCGCGAACAGCTTGTCGCGATTCACCTGGATGTGAGAAACAGGTTTGCTGATCTTTTTTAGCGATACCGTGAACTCAGCGTCCGAAGAGGTTTTATGACGAACAGGAACACTGATATCCGCAAAACCAAGATCGTGGCGACCATAGGCCCCGCGTGCGACAGCCTCGACACCATCAAGGCGATGATCCAGGCGGGAATGAATGTCGCGCGGCTGAACCTTTCGCACGGGACACTGGAGGAACAGTACCAGCGCCTGGCCCGGGTGCGCGAGGCCGCAATGCAGCTCGAGACCCATGTCGCCATCATGATCGACACCCGCGGCATCGAGATCCGCACCGGCAAGCTCGCGGGCGATGCCGCGGAACTGTTCCGCGGCGACAGTTTCACTCTATATATGCAGCCACGCATCGGAGACGCGGGCGGCGTATCGGTATCGTACCGGGCGCTTGCGGCAGAGGTGTCGGCAGGTGTCGCGATTCTGCTCGATGACGGAGCCCTCGAACTCAAGGTCGAATCCATAGATGCGGATGCGATCCACTGCCGGGTGGTGCACGGTGGCACGCTGCGCAACAACAAGAGCGTCAATCTGCCGGATGTGCGTCTGTCGATCAGTGCGGTGGGCCCTGAAAACCGCGAAGACGTTATCCGTGAACTGACATTCGCAACCGAGAACGAGGTCGACTATATCGCCGCGTCGTTTGTGCAAAGCGCCGATGACATCGTGAGGATGCGCGAAATACTCGCTGAGCGGAACGTCGAGATTCCGATTATCGCGAAAATCGAAAACAAGGCCGGTGTGGGGAATCTGGATGAGATTGTCGCGGCGGCCGACGGACTTATGGTGGCGCGCGGCGACCTGGGTGTGGAGCTGCCGATGGCGGAGGTGCCGGGCACACAGAAAATGATGATCCGCAAGACCGTCACCAACGGCAAACCGGTGATAACCGCCACCCAGATGCTGGCGTCCATGGAGTGGAATCCGAAGCCCACGCGCGCGGAAGCCAGCGACGTGGCCAATGCCATTCTCGACGGCACGTCGGCGGTGATGCTGTCGGGCGAAACCGCTGTCGGCAAATACCCGGTGGAGTCGGTAAGGACCATGGCGACGCTCGCCCTGCGCGCCGAATCGCACCTGGATGAATACGGTTATCTGCAGAAAATACTGCCGCATCCTTCCAATGTGGTCACCGAAGCGGTCAGCCAGGCCGCTGTGGCAATGGCCAACCAGCTCGGTGCTGCCGCGATCTTCAGCCTGACCTCGACCGGGTTCACTTCGCGCCTGGTGTCCAAGCACCGCCCTGGCTGCCCGATTCTTGCCATTACGTCGGCGCAGGGCGTGGCGCGCCGGCTGGCGATGAACTGGGGGGTTTTACCGATCCTTTATAGTGGGGACAGGAGCGACGAAGCGAAAATCGAATTCGGTATCGATCGCGCCAAACAGCTGGGTTATCTGCATTCGGGAGACATCATTGTCGCCACGGCGGGTCACCGGCAGAAAGCGGGCGGAACCGATCTGATCCGCGTGATAACGCTCAGTTGAGCGGCAGCGTCCGGGCGCTTGCTGTCTGCGAGCGCGGCGACGCGAGCACCGAGAGCCGGGTGCCCTGGAAGGGAGGAGCGTTCCCGTCAGATGCGATTGCGACTGTCGCGTGGCCGCGTGTTGCGTCGCGCGTCTCTCCAGTCTTCGTAGGCCAGGACGGCGACAAAGGTCGCAGCCGCGAGCAGGGCTGTGCCGTTGAGCGCCAGCTCACGAGCGCCGTCGAGCAAGGTTCCATAGGCGTAAAACAGGAGTGACGCTACAGTAATGATTACTCCGGCAACGCCAGCCAGTGTGCTTTTGCTCACCATATCCCTCTCCCTCTGCAGCCGAAAAAAGGTTCCCTGATAAATCAAGCAATTCGCAGACCATTACCTTACCTGTGACGATTTTTTCTTGCAATAACAGAAGGTAATAAATCCATAAAAAGTTATGATTCGCACCAAATTCTTCCAATAATGTCGCCGATAGGTGACGGATTTTTCTGTATTTCGCCAAGTCCCTGATAATAACCTGTGAACTTGTCGCTTTTTGGGGACGGCTTTTGTCGGCTATTCGACGTTTTTCGCTGTAAGAAAACACCTATGTCTGCCCAAGGCAACGGCCTCCGTCAGACAAGGTGCACAACGATTTTCCCTGCCAGTGACTGTCGAAACCGGCATTGTGTTGCAGCCGTGGTCAGATCAATGCAGCCGGGCAGTGGTTGCCTGCAGAACATCGCTGGCGAGGTCGTGCGAGCTGCGCGCCAGATCGTCTACCGACAGAAAGCCGGCCATGCTGTTGTCGCGTTTCAGCACCGCCAGCCTGCGAATATGGTGGTCCGCCATCAAGCGGGCCGCTTCATCGACATCCTGGTCATCGAAACACACAGTGACCTCTTTGACCATCACTTCGCTGACTTTTGTCATCACCGCATCGCGCCCCGTCGCTACGACCCGGCAACAGATATCGCGGTCGGTGATGATGCCCAGCAACTGCCCGTCCCTGACCACCGGCAGCGCGCCGATATGCAGGTCGTGCATCTTGCGCGCGGCTTCCTTGGTTGTGGCGTCAGGCGAGATCGACTCGATTTTCGGCGTCATGAGTTCGTAGATTTTCATAGTGGCTTTCCTCGGGATTGCGGCCGCTTCAATGGATCGGTCTGGCAGCTTCCAGTACATCACCCGCGAGATCCCGGCTGCTGCGCGCCAGGTCATCGACCGACAGCAGGCCGGTCAGCTTGTTGTCATGACTTAGCACGGCGACGCGGCGGATCTGGCGGTCCTTCATGAGGTGCGCGGCATCGGTGACGTCCTGATCGTCAAAACAGGTGGCGACATCGCGCGTCATGACTTTCTGAACTTCGGTTTCGTTGGCGTCGCGGCCCAGCGCCACGGCGTGGCAGGCGATATCGCGATCGGTAATGATACCCAGCAACCGGTCATCCTCGACCACCAGCAACGAACCGACACCCTGTTCGCTCATTTTGCGCGCGGCCTGTCTGAGCGAAGCGCGCGGTGTGACCGAGGCGATCTGGCGGGTCATAATGTCCTGCACTTTCATCACATCTCTCCTCTTATGGATAAGGGCCGGTTTTTGCAATCAGCGCGAACGCGGCCGTAATCGCGTTATGGCGTCGCGGCCCGGACCAGGCGCGTGACCGGAACTTCCCCAGCCGACTGATTTTTAGCAGATCGGAGAGCCCGCTGCGTTGATTTACGTCAACTCCGGTGTGCGCGACGTCGGGCTTGTCGAAGTCGCAGAATGCGCACACACTTCGCACAACTACGGATACGCCGTGCATTGTGCCTACCCTGCCTATAGAACCGCTGCTGCCGCAATTGCGGCAATCCCTGGCCCGCGAACGCAATCTCGTCCTGCAGGCGCCACCCGGCGCCGGCAAGACCACCCGTGTGCCGCTGGCGCTGCTCGACGCCCCGTGGCTGGATCAGCGCAAGATTCTGTTGCTGGAACCCCGGCGTCTGGCGGCGCGCGCGGCGGCGCGATTCATGGCGGCGGCGCTGGGTGAGCGTATCGGTGAAACGGTGGGTTACCGCGTCCGCCTGGAATCCCGGGTTGGACCGCGCACGCGCATCGAGGTGGTGACCGAAGGCGTTCTGACCCGCATGTTGCAGGATGATCCGGCGCTGCAAAGCGTCGGCCTGGTGATTTTCGACGAGTTCCACGAACGCAGTCTGCACGCCGACCTCGGCCTGGCGCTGTGCCTGGACAGCCAGAGCGCGCTCAACGAAACGCTGCGGGTGCTGGTGATGTCCGCCACCCTGGACGGCGCGGCGGTGGCGCGCCTGCTCGGGGATGCCAGGGTGCTGCGCAGCGAGGGACGCAGTTTCCCGGTCACTGTTCATTACCGCCCGGCGCGCCAGCCGTCGCGCCGGCACGCGGTGGTGACCGATGACCTGGTGCGCGAAATCCGCCGCGCCATCGACGAAGAATCCGGCAGCGTACTGGTGTTTCTGCCGGGTGCCGGCGAAATCCGTCAGCTGGAAAACGCCCTGCACGGCGCGCAGATCGGACCCGATGTCATTATCGCTCCATTGTATGGCCAGCTCGGCAGCGCCGCCCAGGATCTGGCGATACAGCCTGCACCGCCAGGCAAGCGCAAGCTGGTGCTGGCGACATCCATCGCCGAAACCAGCCTGACCATCGAAGGTATCCGCATTGTCATCGACGCCGGGTTGATGCGACAACCGCGCTTCGATCCCGGCAGCGGTCTGACGCGCCTGGTCACCCTGCCGGTTTCCCGGGCTGCGGCTGACCAGCGTTGCGGTCGTGCCGGACGACTTGAAGCGGGCGTCTGCTACCGCTTGTGGCCGGAACATCAGCATCTGCTTCCCGCCGCTAGGCCTGAAATTCTCGAGGCCGATCTGGCGCCGCTGGTGCTGGAGCTGGCACAGTGGGGTGTGCAGGATGCGGCGCAGCTGCGCTGGCTGGACAGCCCGCCGGCGGCGCATCTTGCGCAGGCGCGACAGTTGCTGCAACAGCTCGGCGCGCTGGACGGCGGCGGGCGCATCACCGCGCATGGGCGCGCCATGCTGCAACTTGGCGCGCATCCGCGGCTGGCGCACATGATGTTGCGTGCGCGGGAACTGGGGTATGCCGCGCTGGCCTGCGAACTGGCGGCATTGCTGAGCGAGCGCGATCCGCTGCGCGGCGCGCGCGCCACGGAAGCCGACATGCTGTTGCGGCTTGACCTGCTGCGCCGGCGTGGCACCGGCCAGGGCAGCGACAAGGGTCTGTCCGGGCGGGTAAAGGATACAGCGCGTCAATGGCAGCGTCAGCTGGGCGGCGGCAGCGCGTCCTCCGTCGCGGCCGACGATGCCATGGCGGGCGCACTGCTGGCGTTCGCCTGGCCGGACCGCATCGGCCAGCGCCGCGGCGGCGTCGACGGGCGTTTCCTGCTGAGTAACGGGCGCGGTGCGATGTTGCGCGACCCCGAACCGCTGGCGGCCGCCGACTACCTGGTCGCGGCGCAACTCGGCGATGGCCGTGAGGCGCGCATTTTTCTGGCCGCCGAAGTGCAGCGCGAGCAGTTGCAGGAATATCACGGCGACCTACTCAGTGCACACTGTTTCGTGGCCTGGGACGACCGTGAACAGTGTGTTCGGGCCCGCCGCCAGTTGCGGCTAGGCGAACTGGTGCTGACCGATGAAGCCTGGCCGGACGCCGATCCGCAGGAAATCCAGGCGGCTTTGCTCGAAGGCGTACGCCGCCGTGGCATTGCCTGCCTGCCCTGGAACGAAGCGGCGCGCGGGCTGCAGGCGCGCCTGAATTTCCTGCACCACCTGGTGCCCGCCGAGTGGGAAGATGTCAGCGATGACGCCTTGTTGGCCGGACTCGAACACTGGTTGTTGCCGCACCTGGCCGGCATGACGCGCCTGGCGCAATTGCAACGGCTGGATCTGCACGCGCTGCTGCTGGCGCCGTTGTCCTGGACCCGGCAACGACAGCTGCGCGAACTCGCTCCCGAGTTTCTGACCGTGCCGAGCGGATCGCGGGTGCGTCTCGACTACAGCCAGGACATCCCGGTGCTGGCGGTGCGTTTGCAGGAAATGTTCGGTCTTGCTGACACGCCGCGCATCGCCGGCGGCCGGGTGCCGGTTCTGTTGCACCTGTTATCACCGGCGCGCCGCCCGGTGCAGGTTACGCAACAGCTCGGCAGTTTCTGGCAAGGCAGCTATCATGAGGTGAGGAAAGAACTCAAGGGACGCTATCCAAAGCATCACTGGCCCGAGGATCCCCTGCAGGCGCAAGCGACCGCCGCCACCCGGCGCAAGCGCTAGCCCGGGCCCGGGATTGCGCAACAGATCGATTACAATTGCAACGTTGCGGAATACAATGCCCGCAGACAGGGGCGAGCAGCGGTTCGGGAGCGCGGCACTCCCGCCGGGTAACGAAAGTCGACAGGAGGGACCTTGGACGAATTCATCACATGGCGTGACGACTGGTTGTTTGGCGTCGATCATCTCGACCGTCAGCACCGGGAACTGGCGAATCTCCTCAACCGCCTGGTGCGCGAGTGCACCTGCGATGAAACCGGAAAACGCAGCCTCAGTGACGAACGCAAGCGTATCCTCAAAGCCTTGCTGGACGAATTCTATGCCCGCACCAGGCAGCATTTCAGCGACGAGGAAGCGCTGATGGCCGGCACGGGCTATCCCGGTTTCACCGCGCACGCGCGCGAACATGCCATGCTGCTCGGCGAGTTCAAATCGACATTCCGTGAACGCCTGGACCAGGGCTGCTGCAATATGAATCCGCAGACATTGAAGGCGTTGAAAGCCTGGTTCGTGGTTCACGTGGCGCGCAGCGACAGGGAGTTTGCCGAATATCTCGGTGTCAGGAGCACCGCTTCCCAGGGATCCATCGCCGGCGCTGAACACCGGCAGCCCGGCCAGCGCTGATATTCGTTAACATCAAGGTTGCAACACGGTAACGGACCGTATTGCAGTGTTTCAATGGTTTTGACAGGTGGCTGACTCAATATGCAACATTTCCCGCCGAACGCAATGACACCGCATCCGAAGCTCACCGAGCTGCCGCCGCTGGCCATGGACAAACAGGCCATCGACGATGACTTCCTGCGCTACTACAACCGTACGCTGGGCCGCGACAAGACCCATTGCACGAACCATTATCTCTACGAGGCGCTCGCCTACACCATTCGCGACCGGCTCATGGAGCGCTGGAAAAACACGCGTTTCTCCTATGAGGAGAAGGATGCCCGGCGCACCTGTTACCTGTCGCTGGAATTCCTGATGGGCCGAACGCTCGGCAACGCCATGCTCAACCTGGGCGTCACCGATGCCGTATCGCGCGTGCTTTACGACTACGGCATCAGGCTCGAGGAGGTGGCCGATGCCGAGCATGACGCCGGACTCGGCAACGGCGGCCTCGGCCGCCTGGCGGCGTGCTTTCTCGACAGCTGCGCCACGCTGCAGTTGCCGGTGCTCGGATACGGTCTGCGTTATGACTACGGCATGTTCCGCCAGGAACTGGTCAACGGCTATCAGCTCGAGGAACCCGATCACTGGCTGCGCGACGGCAATCCCTGGGAACTGGAGCGCCCGGAATTCACCCAGCGCATCCAGTTCGGTGGGCATACCGAGTTCTACAACGACGAAAACGGGCACCGGCGGGTGCGCTGGGCGTCGACCCACGACGTGCTTGCGGTGCCCTATGACATACCGATTCCCGGCTACAACAACGATACGGTCAACAGCCTGCGGTTGTGGAAGTCCACGGCCACCGACGAGTTCGACCTCGAGGAGTTCAACGCCGGCGATTATTCCGAAGCGGTGGCCGCCAAGAACAATGCCGAACATATCACCATGGTGCTGTATCCCAACGATGCAAGCGAGAACGGCAAGGAGCTGCGGCTCAGACAGCAGTACTTCCTTGCGTCCGCCAGTCTCAAGGATGTGTTGCGCCGCTGGGTGCGGCTGCACGGCCGCAATTTCGAGGGCTTCAGCGACAAGCACTGTTTCCAGCTCAACGATACTCATCCCAGCATCGCTGTCGCCGAGTTGATGCGCCTGCTGGTGGATGTGCATCGCATGGACTGGGATGCGGCATGGCGCCAGGTGACCGGCGCCATGGCCTACACCAATCACACGCTGTTGCCGGAAGCGCTGGAAAAATGGCCGGTGCAGATGTTCGCGAACCTGTTGCCGCGTTTGCTGGAGATCATTTACGAGATCAATGCGCGTTTCCTGGCGGAGGTATCGCGGCGCTGGCCCGGGGACACCGATCGCCTGCGGCGCATGTCGATCATCGAAGAAGGCGATACGCCCATGGTGCGCATGGCCTATCTCGCCATCGTCGGCAGTTTTTCGGTCAACGGTGTGGCGGAACTGCACTCGCGGTTGCTCAAGGAGGGCCTGTTTCACGATTTTTACGAAATGTGGCCGGACAAGTTCAACAACAAGACCAACGGGGTCACACAGCGCCGCTGGCTGACCATGTGCAACCCCGGGCTCAGCGCGCTGATCAGCGAACACATCGGCGACGGCTGGATCACCGATCTCGACCAGCTGCACGAGCTCGGGCAACGCGCGGAAGATGCCGCGTTTCGCAAGCGCTGGCGCGCGGTCAAGCGCGCCAACAAGGAGCGCCTCGCGGACATGGTGGCAAACGAGTGCGGTGTTAAGTTCGACCCCGACGCGCTGTTCGACGTGCAGGTAAAGCGCATCCACGAATACAAGCGTCAGTTGCTGAACGCCCTGCATGTCATCCACCTCTATAACCGCATCAAGCGCGGCGATACCGCAAACTGGACGCGACGCTGCGTGCTGATCGGCGGCAAGGCCGCACCCGGTTATGCGATGGCCAAGCTGATCATCAAGCTGATCAGCAATGTGGCCACCATCGTCAACAATGATCCGCAGGTCGGCGATCTGCTGAAAGTCGCGTTCCTGCCGAATTACCGCGTCTCGGCCATGGAGGTGATCTGTCCGGGCGCCGATCTTTCCGAGCAGATCTCAACCGCCGGCAAGGAGGCGTCGGGAACCGGCAACATGAAATTCATGATGAACGGCGCCATCACCATTGGCACCCTGGACGGCGCCAATATCGAGATCATGGAAGAGGTCGGCGCAGACAACTTTTTCCTGTTCGGGCTGACAGCCGAGCAGGTCGCCGCGATGCGCAGCGATTACCGGCCGTCGGAAATCATTGAAGCCGATGCGGATCTGCAGGCGGTGATGCAATTGCTGCAAAGCGGCTTTTTCAACCAGTTCGAGCCTGCGTTGTTCAATGCCGTCATTAATGCCATCACCAGCGCGCACGACCCGTGGCTGACCGCGGCTGATTTCCGCAGTTTCGTCGACACCCAGGAGCGCGTCGCGCAGGCCTATCTCGATGAAGAGCGCTGGACGCGCATGAGCATCCTCAACACCGCCTGCAGCGGCAAGTTTTCCACCGACCGCACCATGCTCGATTACAACAACGATATCTGGAAGCTGACCCGCACCACACCGTATCCCTCATCGTGGCGCGGCACGGTGGCTGGTTGACATCAATTGGTACGGGATATGTTCAACTCGATGTAGTACGTCGCCATGGTCTCGTCGTCGTGCGCATTGCCGGGCAGGTTGTTGCGCAGGGCGGCCTCGACGCGCATCGCCTTGAGCGCCTCGCTGTCGCGTACTTCCGGATACAGGCGGTACTGCTTTTCCACGGTCACGGCGCGCGCCCGCGCATGCTGTTCGAAATCCGCCCGCGCCGCCGGCGTCAGGGTCTGCAGCAGCAGAATCCAGGGCGCCTGCCAGGCGATGAAATCACGCACCAGCTGCCTTTGCGCAGCTGAACCCCGATGTTCGTTGATAAAGAATGGCGGGAACGCTTCAACGCCGAGAGTTCGATCCGGAACTTCGGGGGCAGGCGCAGTGTCGCGCAGCACCGTTCCGGAGCCGTCCGCCTCGCGAAGGAACCACTGCGCCCGCGGGGGATCGCCGGCGCAGGCATTGATATAGCGGGTCAGGTATTCGCCGGCGGCCGTCTCACCATCGTCCTGCGCAAGCTGCTGCATGGCGTCGGAGCGGAAGGACCTGCAGCATTCGCGTCCGGCGCGCCAGTCCAGCGGGCCGTCCCGCGGCCGGTCTTCTGCGCGCACCGCGCTGTCGAGCAGGCCCAGCGGCCGACCGCTGGCGTCGAGCAGCCAGCACTCCAGCCGGTCTTGCAGCGGGAAGGGGATGTCACGGTGGTGGCGCAGCAGATACTCGTAGACAATCGCGCCGCGTTGCTCGAGCGTTCTGAAATCGTCGGACGGAAATATGGCGCCGCGTTTCAGGCCCTGTTTCTCCGACCAGCTGCCATAGCGGATATCGCTGGTCTGCACCTGGCTGCTGTTGGGCAGTTCCTCGACCAGCTCGCTGTTGCGCACATAGATATCCCAGTGCACGCCATCGGTGGTGATGGCTTCGGCGCCCTGGTATTCGATGATGTTCATGACGCCGCGAAACGGATTCAGCAGACGCTGCGCAAAACATTTAATAGTCATGACATTGTGCCCGGATTCGGGGGCGACGGCGCCCGGGCGCCGCTGCACGCGCTGATTATAGTCCGCATTTCTCAGCGCTCCACCCACGGCCGCGGCGCAAAGGGTCCAAGGGCTTCACGATTCCACCAGTGGCCGGTGCGCCTGCGTTGTTCGTCGTCAGTAAAGTGATAACGCCAGGCATCAACGCGGATGTAGCGCGGTGGCTGGTCCGGGAACGGGTTGTGTTTCAGCAACGCCGTAACCGGCGCTGAATTGCGCAGCAGCGCCTGCAAAAAATGATCGAACCACGGCAACTGCCGGGGATGCTGGGTGACAAACCACATCTGCCAGTCGAGACGCGGTTGATGCGGGATGACGACAGGCGGGCGCTGTCGCGGGTCACCCGGTTTGTAGTGAAACCCGTAAGGTTTCCAGTCGCGGCCATCCACCGAGCCCGACAGTTCCAGTTCGATGCGCTCGGTTCTTATGGTCGGGAACACGTGATACTTGTTCACCACCCGGAACGCCTCGGCATAGTCAAGCAAGGAGCCGGGAACTCCGCTCACCGGGCGCAGGGTGACCAGTTCGCGGAAATGCGCAACGCTGGTGATCGCGATAAAAGCGGCGAGCATTCCGACTCCGATGCGCCCCGGCCTGTGCCCCGCAGGCGCAGATGACGGCGCAGCTTCGATGGCAGCCTGCCAGCGATGCGGGAGCAGGCGCCGCAGCGCCTTGTCATCGAAAAGAAACAGGCACAGGATGATGGTCAGGATGTTGAACCAGTTGTGGTTGCTGGTGAGAATAATCAGCACCTGCCAGAGAATGGTCAGCCAGGCGGCCGCAAAGCGCCAGCGCCGCGGCAGGAACATCATCAGGGGCACCAGTAATTCGATGACCAGTGTGGCGCCGGTGCCGGAACGCAGCAGCCATTCCGGCAACTGGTGGGCGTACGCACTCAATGGATTGGGCAGCGGCTGGGTTTCGAAATAGTGGTTAAGCGCTGTCAAACCCGGCCATGAAGGATCCTGCATGGTGAGCTTGGACAGCCCCGACATGAAGCGCAGGCGAAACAGCAGCCAGCGGAACAGGATGATAACGATCCGCGAACGCGGCGTGAGGAAAATCGCCAGGAATCCCGCTTCCAGCAGCAGACCGTCCCATTGAAAGTTGGTGAACAGCTGCCCTGCATGGTACAGGGACAGGTACAGCACGAAACACGCGACCAGCGCCGCTCGCGACCAGCGGTTGGCGATAATTCCCAGCGCGGCGATGGCGCCCGCGACCGCCGCGCCTTGCAGGGCCAGGTCGCTGCTGTTGAGCCAGAACAGCGTCGGCATCTGCATCCAGCGTTCGATGCCGGCACGCGACTGCAGTTGTGCCAGCTGTTCGCTGAACGGCAGGATGCCCTCGCTGCCGGCCAGGCCTTCGATCTGCACGCCCAGGGACACAAAGGCGATGAGATAGATAACACCCAGCAGGCGCAGGAACAGGGCGGTGATCAACCGGTAACCGTTGTCGGCGGCAATGGCGGCGCCTGGCGTCATCACGTCCCCTGGCAGGCGGGCGGGTCGCCCGCGCTTCGCTGCGAGTGCCAATTAGAAAGTCACCGGGCGACGATTTGCAAGTCGCCGCTGCAGGGGCGCCGGATTTCCCGCAGGCGCGGCGCAGGCAGATATTTGCCCCGGATTGTTGGACAAAGACTGTCACTGCGAATAGCCTGATACTCCATACCACGACGGCGGAGTTCTCATGCTCAAATTACTTGGCAGAACGCTTTTGACCGGTCTGATCACCATCCTGCCGGTGGTGCTGACGCTCTATCTGCTCTACTGGCTGGCGGTATCGGCCGAGACGGTGCTTGGAAACCTTATCCGGCTGATATTGCCGCAAGGCATGTACTGGCCCGGCATGGGTGTGGTCGCCGGGGTGGTGGTGACGTTGCTGGTGGGGTTGCTGATGCACGCCTACGTCGTGCAGCGCGTGTTCGACAAGGCGGAACAGCTGCTCTATCGCGTGCCCTTGATCAAGTCGGTGTATCGCGCGATGCGTGATCTGTTCGATTTTTTCTCGCCTTCCAGGAAAAAGGAGTTCGAACAGGTCGTGGCGGTATCGCTGGACAACGGCATGCAGGTGATCGGTTTCGTCACACAGGCCGTACCGGAACAGATGCCGGGGGATTTTCGCGATGAAGCGGGCGTGCTGGTATACGTGCCGATGAGTTACATGATCGGCGGCTTTACGGTGCTGATGCCGCGCAGCGCAGTGCGGCCACTGCAGATGAACATGGAGGAAGCCATGCGCTTCGTGCTGACCGCAGGCGTCACCGGCAGCGGCAGATCAACCGCTGTCCGGTGAACCAGGTGCGAGGCGGGACGGCGCATCAATGACGCCGCCGACGCACAGAGATCAGCGCGCCGAGGATCAGCAGAACGGCAATAGCGCCGGCCAGCGTTGCGATGTCGAGTATCATGATGCACCTCTTCCTGTCGTTTCTGTTCCATATGTGCCGTCACCGAGGACGGGACTGTGCCAGCTGAAGTCACATTGGCAGCCAATGTGCTGTGCTTCAGGCTGAGCGCTCATTGCCGCCGGGGTTGCACGCCCATGCGGGATTCATAGCCGGTTCCGTAACGCAGGTTTCCGGAGCGGCCGGATTGATTCCTGTCAATCGGTGCGCGGTCCCGCGTCGTTTGCACATCCGCCTGACCATCGTCCTGGTGCCAGCTGGCTGGCGGTTCCGAGGTCATGATGCGCACCTGATCACGCAGCGGTAACGCTTCCGGCCCGGTTGCGGTATCTCCGGCAGCTTGCGCGATGCTTCCATGCAGCAGGATAATGACCGCCACCAGCAACGTTGCCGCCGGCGCCAGATAGTGCAGGCCGCGCCTTGCGGCGACAGTGCGGACCGATTGCAGTGTGAATCTATCCATGGTCGAAAGCTTAATGCCGAGTTGTTACGCAGGGATTTCCGGGATGGCGAAATTTGTAACAGAATGTTACGGCCAACGGTTGCGCGCGCACCCGAAAGGCCTGGCGCCGGGGCCCGTTGAGCGCGGCCGGGCCTGAGACATGGACAAGGCGCCCGACCGGATCCTGATCGTGGACGATGATCCCGATCTGTGCAAATTGCTGCAACGCTATCTGTCGGAGCAGGGCTTCGTTGTCACCGGGGCCAGGGATGCGGCCGCAATGGATGCCAGTCTGGCGTCCGCTGTGCCCGACCTGCTGATCCTTGATTTGATGCTGCCCGGTGAAGACGGCCTCAGCATTGCCAGGCGCCTGCGCAGCAGCCACCCGGCGTTGCCCATCCTGATGCTCTCGGCGCGCGGCGACGAAGTGGATCGTATCGTCGGACTGGAAGTGGGCGCCGACGATTACCTGGCAAAACCCTTCAATCCGCGCGAGCTGCTGGCGCGTATACGCGCCGTGCTGCGCCGCGGACGCGGCCTGCCGCGGGATGGCGAAACGGCAGACGAGCCAGTCCGGCGTTTCGGGCCGTATCGACTTAACCTCGCCAACCAGGAGCTGCGCTGCGGCGATCAGGCAGTGCCCCTGACCAGCAGCGAATTTGCGTTGCTGAAAATCTTTGTCGAACACCCGCGGCGGGTGTTGAGCCGGGACCGGCTCCTGGACCTGTTGAAGGGTTATGAACGCTCGCCCTACGATCGCAGTATCGATGTCAGGGTGACCCGCCTGCGACGCAAGATCGAGAAGGATGCTTCGGAACCGGTATACATACGCACCGTGTGGGGCGAAGGGTATCGTTTCTGTCCGGACGACGGAACGGATACGCAGTGAGCATGCGTCGCTTCGATTCGCTGGCGGCCAGGACCGGCATGACCCTGACCGCGGCGTTCGTCGTGTTCATGTTGATCGCCGTCGCCTCGATGGTGAACTACATCCTGATCCCGCTTGCCCGCCAGGGCGCCGACGACCTGGCGGCGTTGATGGTGCTGGCCGCCCAGAGCTGGGTCGAGCTGCCGCCGCAGACGCGGCCGTTTCTGGAACAGGAGCTGATGCAGGAATACCGGCTGAACCTGACGCTGAGCGAAGAGCCGTTGCCGCGCTCCACGAGCATGCTGCCGTTTCTGAGGTTCCTGGAAAAGGCCCTGGAACGACGCGTCGGGCAAGCGATGCCGATCAGTGTCTGCACAGAGGATGGCGTCTCATACTGCACCGACATCCCGATGGGCGGGCGTACCATACGCACCTGCTTTCCCCGCGAACGTATCGGAGCACGGCCGCCCACCGCGGCCTTGCTGGTGCTTGCCGGCGGCGGAGTGATCACGTTGCTGACCTCGTTGCTGCTGGTCAGGCGCCTGACCCGGCCGCTGGCGGACCTGTCGCAGGCGGCGGGACGTTTCGGCCGCGCCGGAACGCTGGAGCCTTTACCCGTAACCGGTCCGCGTGAAATCGCCAACCTGACGCAAAGTTTCAATCGCATGGAGCAGCACATCAGCGAACTGCTGGCGAACCGCACCATTCTGTTCGCAGGCATTTCCCACGATCTGCGCACGCCGATCACGCGCATGCAGCTGGCGCTGGAAATGTTGCCCGAGGATGCCGATCCGCAGCTGGTGGAAGGTCTGCGCCGCGATCTGGATTTGCTGAATCAGCTGATCTCAGACACCCTGGCACTGGCGCAGGGCCTCGATCTGCGTGAACCCGAGGAAGTGGATCTGCAGGAATTCATCGATGGTGTGCTGATGGACTACCGGCGCGGTGACGCCGACATCATCTGGCAGCCGCGCGCCTGCTGCCTGTGCAACGTCGATCCCCTGGCGCTGCGCCGCGTGTTCGTGAACCTTCTGGACAATGCCGTGCGCTACGGCGCCGGACAGCCCGTGGACGTGCGCTGCCATTGTGACGGGACGTCCGCCTGTATCGATGTGCTGGATCGCGGCCCGGGCGTGCCCGCCGCGCAACGTCACGCCGTGTTTCAGCCCTTCCATCGTCTCGAGACTTCACGCAGCCGGGCGACCGGCGGCAGCGGTTTGGGCCTGACCATCGCCCGCCAGCTGTGCTCGGCGCACGGCTGGGATATCGAGCTGCTGGAGCGCGAGGGCGGCGGCACCGTTGCACGGATCCGTATTCCGTTGGAATCCGGAGATGGCTGAAGGACGGTTCCCGTGGATGACGAATTGATGCGTGTCTATCGTGCGGCCAACGCCATCGAGGCGCACTTGTTGAAGGGCATGCTGGAGCAAAGCGGCATCCATGTGTGGCTGGCAGGCGAATGCCTGGCGGCCGGCGTCGGCGAACTGCCGGCAAACGTGATCGAAGTGGAGTTGCGCGTGCGGCGGCGCGATGCAGCGGCGGCGCGCCGCCTGATAGAGGCCTGCGAAGCACGCGCGGGCGTGAACGACAACCATTGCGGATGGCAATGCCGGATGTGTCTGGAGCAGAATCCGCGCGGTTTCGATTTGTGCTGGAATTGCCTGGCGCCGCGCGATGCGGCCGGGGCCTGACGGTGACGGGCGCTGGCGCGGCATGCCGGCAGCAGGCTTCGGTTTCAGGACTTCCCGGGATTGTTGCCCGGCGGCATCATGTTGAGCGGGAAAGGTGTGACATTGCCGCTGGACGTTATCTTGCCCGGACCGGCCTGTTCGACTTCGTCGATGCGGATCACCGCCTGGATCGGGATGTGGGTACGGCGAACGCCGCTGAACTCGTGCTTGAGTTTCTCTTCGGAAGGATCGACCAGTACTTTCGAGCGTTCACCGAAAATAATGTCTTCAACCTCTATGAAGGCGTACATCGGGCTCTGCTCCACCTTGCCGGCGAAAATTTCATAGACGCTGCCCTGGTTGAGAAACACGATGCGGTAGATAGCTTTGCCAGTCATGCGAAACAGATACCTGGTAGTGTTGCGGCGCAGTATAGCAAATCCCTGACGCAACGATATCCACTGTGGCGGGGCGCCCGTCCATGAAATTGCAGAGCGCCGGCATCCTGCTGTACCGCTTTGTCGAAGGCAGTATCGAAGTGTTGCTGGTACATCCCGGTGGACCGTTCTGGGCGCAGCGCGATACCGGCGCCTGGTCGATACCCAAGGGGCTGGTGGGGGAAAACGAGAGCCTGCTGGACGCGGCGCGCAGGGAGTTCCGCGAAGAAACCGGTTTTGCCGCCGACGGTGAGTTGATCCCGTTGGGCTCGCTGCGACAACCCAGCGGCAAGATCGTGCATGCCTGGGCCCTGCAAAAAGACATCGACGCGGCCAAAGTGGCGAGCAACAGCTTCAGCCTCGAATGGCCAAGGCATTCGGGTGTCCAGCAGACCTTTCCCGAAATCGACAGGGCGGCCTGGTTCCGGTTGCCACAGGCGCGGCGCAAAATCACCCCCGGTCAGGCCGATTTCCTGGACCGGCTGCTGGAGAAAACCGGCGTCGCAGATCGCTGACGGCACTGGCGCCGGCAACAGGGTTCGACGCGCACAAGCTCACAGCGTTACCGGCATGCCCATCAGCGGCCAGACAATGGCGACCGCGAACGCCACTACCGCCATCAGCATCAGGCTGGCGGGAATGCCGGCCTTGAAGAACTCCGCGGCGGTGAACTGCCCGGAATCGTAGGCAATGGCATTCGGTGCCGCGCCGACCAGCAACAGGTAGGGGCAGGCGGCAACCACCAGAGCCGCGAACAGCACCACTTCCGCGGCGACGCCGAGATAGGGCGCGATGACCAGCGCCACCGGCAGCGAAATGGCGATCGCGGCGACGTTCATGATGAAGTTGGTAAAGATCATGATGAAAAACGAGATCCCCAGCACAAACACGAACCAGTTCGATTCCCGGAACATGCCCAGCCAGTGCACCGCCATCCACTGTGCTGCACCGGTTTCCCACAGACAGAACCCGATGCTCATGGCGCCTGCGAACAGCAGCACGATGTTCCAGGGGATCTGTTCAAGGTCCTGCAGCGACAGAATGCGAAAGACGAAAAAAATGATGGTCGAAATCAGCACTACCGAGGTCTTGTCGAGCGCTTCCATGCCCGGAACGAACGACTTGATCGACAGCGTGGCGATGACTGCGAACACCACCAGAGCGACGAAGATTTCCCTGCCGGTGATCGGCCCGGTTTCCTGGTACAGCCGCCGGGCTTTTTCCCGCAAGCCGGGAATGCGGTCCTTTTCCGGTTTGAACATCACCATGATCAGGCCCCAGGTCAGCAGCACCAGCAGCCAGCCTATCGGAAACATGTAGTACATGAGTTCGAAAAATGACACATGCTGACCGGAAATATCATTGTAAAAGCCGATCGCCACGGCGCCGCGCGCGGCACCCAGCAGCGTGATCATGCTGCCGGCGCCCGCCACGAAAGCCATGCCTATGAACAGCCCCTTGCCGAAGCGCGTCGGTCCGTCGCCGGCGCCGTAGAGCGTGTAGATAGCCATGAGAATCGGGAACATGGTCGCGGCCACCGCGGTGTGCGCCATGAGATGCGTCAACGCCGCGGTCACCAGGAAACAGCCCAGGTAGATCATGCTGGTGCGCTCGCCGACCACGGTCAGCATTTTATAGGCAAGCCGCTTGGTGAGCCCCACCTTGGTGAACACCATGCCGATAATCAGCGAACCGAAAATGAACATCACCGACGGGTCCATGAAATCCTTGAACGCGGTCTCGACAGGACGTATCAGGAACACCGCCTGCACCACGCCTATCGCCAGGCTGGTCACGCCGATGGGAATCACTTCGAAAACCCACCAGATTCCGGCCATCAGGAACAGGGCGATCGCCGCCTTGCCCTCGCGCGACAGAGCGAAGCGCTCGCCCGCCGGGTCGACAGCATCGGGCAGGGGATCGAGCCAGTAGACGGTGAGAAAAACCGCCAGGCCCAGCACAATGAAAGCGATGCGTCGTAGGTCGAGGGTCGATTCAGGTGCGGCCGGGCGTATCGTGCTGTCGCGTCTTGCTGTCTCTGTCATGCCTGCAATACACCCCGGTTATGCGCCCAACTCGTCGTTGCAGAGGTTGTCGGCGATCAGTTCAAACACGTCCACAAGGCGTACCACGCCAATCACCTTATCCGCTTCCACGACCGGCAGGATCAGCACGTCCTGGGCCAGCAACAGGTAAACGCACTTGGCGAAGGGGTCGTCCAACGTCACTGTCCTGTCAACCAGCGTCATGACTTCAGCTACGGGCCGCATGGCCTCTTCGCGGATTTTCTCGGTGAAGCCCTCCTGCCAGATCAGCGACAGGGCAGTGAAGTCCTGTTCCGTGACCTGGAACGGCTGGTGGCCGCGGATCTGCGGCGCCTTTTTTCTCAGGTAGGGGGGGCCTACGGCACGCGTCAGGTCGCGCAACGACAGGTAGCCCTTGAGCTGCTGCCGTTCGTCGACGACCAGGATAGTGCGGAACTTGTGGCCCGCCGCCAGGCTGCTGTGCATCAGCACGATTGCCTTGCATACAGGCGAAGAGGCGTCGATGTGCGGATAGTCTGTCATCGGGATATAAAAATCCCTGACGGTTAATTTATCGAGCATCGCTTGCGTACCTTAGTTAGCCGTTTGAGAGCGCATGCAACCGCCTGACTGTATCCTTGTTGTCAGCGCCGAGCGTAGCACGCGCGAGTGCCTTCATTTCTGATCCAGATCAATTGTTGCTGCCCGTGGTTCGCGACACAGTTGACTCGCGATCATGATTCACCCAATCTAGCAACTCGACCTCGATGTACAGGCCGATTCCATTGGCTCGACCGACAGGGAGCAAAGCGCGATGACTGCCAGTTCTGTCATGGATCCCAACCCCACCGTGCTGCGGCCGACCGATACCATCGGCACTGCGGCCGAATATATCATGGAACATCGCTGCCGCAGGTTGCCCGTAGTCGCAGCCGACGGTCGCTACCAGGGCGTGTTCGGTGTGGATTGCCTGCTGCGCATGGTGTTGCCGAAAGCGATTGTGATGGAACACGGTCTGGAAAAGGCACCCTTTATCAGGGAAACGCTCTCGGATCTGCACCGGCGTTTTCTCGAAGTTGAAAAGCAACCGGTCTCGCTGTGCATGGGCGAAGAGGCCGAAACCGTCGCCCCCGATACGCCGTTGATCGAGACCCTGCGCATTCTCTATCACCACCGCGGCAGCCTGCCGGTGGTGGACCCGGAAAGCGGGCGGCTGATGGGCATGATCTCGTACTGGGATGTCGGTGCCGCCATTCTCGCTGCCCAGGTGTAAATGAGCGTGGACGCGCAGGCGCAGGTGATATTCGGACTGGACCCGCTGTGGTTCGCGGGGACACTGTTTGTCGCGACGTACCTGCTGATCATGCTCGAGCGCTGCAACCGCGCCATTATCGCGCTTTCGGCGGCCGGTCTGATGATCCTCGGCGGCGTGCTCACGCAGGAAGCGGCGATCCGGGGCGTCGATTTCAATACCATCGGTCTGCTGACCGGCATGATGATTATCGTTGCCATCACCCGGCAGTCAGGGATATTCCAGTACCTGGCGATCTGGTCGGCCAAGCGCGTCAATGCCAGTCCCTGGGGAATTCTTGTCATGCTGGTGCTGGTCACTGCCGTGCTGTCGGCGCTGATTGACAACGTCACCACCGTGCTGCTGATCGCGCCGGTCACGCTGCTGATCACCGACGAACTTAGGGTAAACGCCTATCCCTACCTGTTCGCCGAAATATTCGCCTCCAATATCGGCGGCACCGCGACGCTGATCGGCGATCCGCCGAACATCATGATCGGTTCCGCTGTCGGTCTCACGTTCAATGATTTTCTGCTGAACCTGGGACCCGCCGTGGCGATAATCCTGCCCGCGACCCTGCTGCCCATCTACCTGATCTGGGGCCGCAAGCTGAAGTCGACGGAAGAGCATCGCCGGCGCGTGATGGAATATGCCGAGGCCGATGCGATCACGGATAAAACCCTGCTCTGGCAGTCGCTGGGGGTGCTGGCGCTGGTCATCACCGGCTTCATGCTGGCGCACAGCATCGACAAGCAACCGGCCACCATAGCCATGTTCGGCGCGGCGCTGCTGATGCTGATGCACAACCTGCCGCGTCACATCAGCGAACAGTCGGAGGTGGTGCACAGGACTTTCGGTGAAGTGGAATGGATAACCATTTTTTTCTTTATCGGCCTGTTCATTGTCGTCTACGGGCTGGAGTCCACCGGTGTCCTGGAAATCCTTGCGCACCGGATACTCGATCTGACCGGCGGCGACAAGGCGGTAACCGCGCTTTCCATCCTCTGGGTGTCGGCGGTCGCATCCGCGCTGATCGACAACATTCCGTTTGTTGCGACCATGATTCCGCTGATCGACAGCATGGGGCCGGCGCTCGGCGGCAGCCATGAACTGACGCCGCTGTGGTGGGCGCTGGCGCTGGGTTCCTGCCTGGGCGGCAACGGCAGTCTGATCGGCGCGAGCGCGAACCTGATCGTGGCCGGATTCGCCGAACGCGCCGGGCAGCCGATCCGCTTCCTGCCGTTCATGCTGATTTCGTTTCCGCTGATGCTGCTGTCGATCGCCATCAGCAGCCTGTATGTCTGGTGGCGTTTTCTCTAGGCCGTAAAGCGCATGGTCGGGAAGCTCGCCTGTGAATGTGCGTTGCGACGGTATTTTGGTGTATCTTCGACCCACTCCCGCGCCGGCGGGGAAGTTCAACCTGTAACGGGAGTCTGACAATGAGCCAGGGCAATCACATCAGGGTGCAGCCGAACGGGCCGCTGCTGTGTACCGGTAATATCGAAGTCTACGACTCGCAGGGAACACTCCTGAGAGCAACGGAGGATGTCGCGCTGTGCCGCTGCGGGCACTCCAAGAACAAGCCGTTCTGCGACGGCAGCCACCGGGAAGCGGAGTTCGAGAACGACGGTATCTTCGCCGGCGTGACTTCCGAGGAACCGGGCGGCGAGGGAAGGCTGTGCATCGAAGTGCATGAGAATGCCGGATTGCTCGCCAAAGGTGTCATGGTCGTTCACAGCGCCGATGGCAATTTCAGCGTCACCCGCAACGAGGCCGCGCTGTGCCGCTGCGGCCAGTCGGGCAACAAACCATTTTGCGATATTTCACACAAGGAGTGCCAGTTCGAAGGTTGACCCGCAACATTATGGAAACGGATACACCGATACGGATCGACTATTTTTCCGACATACTTTGCGTGTGGGCGTACACGGCGCAGGTGCGGCTTGACGAACTGCGGCAGAATTTCGCAAACCGCATCGACGTTCACTATCATTTCATACCGGTGTTCGGCTGCACGCAGGAACGCATCGGCGAAGGCTGGAAGGAGCGCGGCGGATACGAGGCGTATTGCCGCAACGTGCAGGATGTCTGCCGTGGTTTCCCCCACGTCGAGGTGCATCCGGAAATCTGGACGCGCAATGTGCCGGCCAGTTCGGCCAGCTGCCACTGTTTCCTCAAAGCTGTGCAGCTGCTGCAACGCAGTGGACAGATCTGTGCTGAACCGGTGGCCGCGTACCGCGGCAAGACCCTGTTCGAAGCCGTGTTGTGGCGTTTTCGCGAGGCATTTTTCCGGGAGTTGCGCAATGTCGGCGAACGCAATTGCCAGATGGAGATCGCCGCGCAATTCGATCTGCCGCGCGAGGCCCTGTTGCAGCAGCTTGACTCCGGGAACGCCATGGCGGCGATGTGCCGCGACCTGGCCCTGCAGGAGCGTTACCGCGTCGAGGGCAGCCCGACCTATGTGCTGAATGAAGGACGGCAGAAACTCTATGGCAACATCGGTTATCGCGTCATCGAAGCGAATGTCGAGGAACTGCTGCGGCGCCCGGAAGCCCAGGCGAGCTGGTGTTGAGCGGCGGCTGCGCTCGCCTGCATTTCTCACCGCCTCGCTGCGAACGGCGGTGAGAAATGCAGGCTAAGCTTGTCGGATGGAGGCCGATCATCAGGCGCAGCAGACCGCGACGGTCCTGTTGCAGCTCATCAGCGATCTGGTTGCTGAAGCGCACCCGCAGCGCGGTGCCGTGCGGCCGGTCACGCTGGACAGCCGTTTCGACAAAGATCTCGGCCTGGACAGCCTCGCGCGTGTCGAACTGATTGCCAGGGTCGAAGCGCGGCTGGGCCTGGCGTTGCCCGAACGCACCTTTGCCGAAGCGGAGTCCGCGCGGGATCTGTTGCGCGCGGTGCCGGGGGGCGCACCGGCAACGCTGGCGGCGGGCGACGCGCAGCAACGCGCGCCGCTGGAACGGGAAGTCGCGAGCCGCGTTCCCGGGCAGGCACAGACACTGGTGGAGGTGCTTGACTGGCACGCGCACCATCACCCCGACCGGCCGCACATCCAGCTTTACCAGGATGACGGTGGCGGTGACATCATCAGTTACCGCCAACTGCGCGAAGGTGCCGCCCGCGTCGCGGCCGGTTTGCAGCAGATCGGTCTGGATCCTGCGCAACCTGTGGCGCTGATGCTGCCCAGCGGGGCGGATTATTTCTACAGCTACTTCGGCGTGTTGCTGGCCGGCGCCACCCCGGTGCCGGTGTATCCGCCGGCGCGACCGTCGCAGCTGGAAGATCATATGCGCCGCCATGCCCGCATCCTCGCCAATTGCCGGGCGCCGGTGCTGATCACTGTGCCGGAAGCGAAACGCGCGGCGCAGTTGCTCAGGTCGCTGGTCTCCACGTTGCGGCATATTGTAGCGGTCGATGAATTGCAGGCCGCTGCGCCGTCCATTCCGGTGCTGCCGGCTCTGAAGGCCAGCGACATCGCTTTTATCCAGTACACTTCCGGCAGCACCGGTGACCCCAAAGGCGTGGTGCTCACCCATGCCAACCTGCTGGCCAATATCCGCGCCATGGGGCAGGTCATCGAGGCAGGGCCGGAAGATGTTTTCGTCAGCTGGCTGCCGCTGTATCACGACATGGGCCTGATCGGCGCCTGGCTGGGCAGCCTGTACTATGCGGCGCTGTTCGTGGTCATGTCGCCGTTGAGTTTTCTGGCGCGGCCGCAGCGCTGGCTGTGGGCGATTCACCGGCACCGCGGCACCCTGTCGGCAGCGCCCAATTTCGGTTATGAATATTGTCTGCGGCGTATCGCGGACGCCGATCTGCAAGGGCTGGACCTGGGATCCTGGCGTGCCGCATTCAACGGCGCCGAACCGGTCAGCCCGGACACTGTAGAAGCATTTGCGCAGCGTTTCGCAGCATACGGTTTTCGCAGCAACGCCATGATGCCGGTCTATGGTCTCGCCGAGTCGTCGGTCGGTCTGGCGTTCCCGCCGCCGGGACGCGGAGCGCGTATCGATCGCATTGTGCGCGATACCTTTGTGCGCACCGGTCGCGCCGAACCGGCGGGCAGCGACGACGCAAGCGCGCTGCGCTTTGTCTCGGGCGGCCTGCCGCTGCCGCATCACCAGCTGAGGATCGTCGACCCGGCCGGGCGCGAGCTGCCTGAACGCAGGCAAGGCCGGGTGGAGTTCAGGGGACCGTCCTCGACCAGCGGCTACTATCGCGCCCCCGAGAAAACCCGCAGCCTCTTCAGGGATGGCTGGCTCGATTCCGGCGATCTCGGATACATGGCGAACGGCGAAGTATTCGTCACCGGGCGCACCCGTGACATCATTATCCGTGCCGGACGCAATATCTATCCGCACGAACTCGAAGAAGCGGTGGGCAACATTCCCGGCGTGCGCAATGGACGGGTGGCGGTGTTCGGCAGCGCAGCGCCCGGCAGCGGAACGGAACGTTTGATCGTGCTGGCGGAAACGCGCAGCACTGACGCCGGCGAACGCGACAGCCTGCGGCAGACCATCAACGCGCTGGCCACGGACCTGGTGGGCGCGCCGCCGGACGAGGTCGTGCTGGCGCCGCCCGGCACCGTGCTGAAAACCTCGAGCGGGAAAATCCGCCGGGCGGCGAGTCGCGAGCTGTTCGAAAAAGGCGCTACAGGCAAGCGTCAGCGCGGTGTCAGCTGGCAGCTGGCGCGGCTGGCGCTGGCCGGTGTCGCGCCGCGGTTGCGCGCCTGGTCGCAGTACACGGGAACGCTGCTATACGCCGCCTGGTGCTGGTGCATGTTCGCGCTGCTTGCGCCTGTGGTGTGGCTGGGCGTCATGCTGCTCCCGCGCCTGTCGCTGCGCTGGCGCCTGGTGCGTGGCTGCACCCGCTTGCTGGTCCGCGCCACAGCCACTCCGGTCAGGGTCAATGGCCTGGAGCATCTGCCCCCGCGCGGCAATGCCTGTGTTCTGGTGGCGAATCACGCCAGTTACCTCGATGCCTATGCGCTGGTGGCATGCCTGCCGCGCCCGGTGCGCTTTATCGCCAAGGCGGAGCTGGCGGCAAAGTACCTGGTACGCGCTCCGTTGCAGAATATCGATACCGAGTTTGTCGAACGTTTCGACGCCGGCAAGGGGGTGCGCGATACCCGGCGCCTGGTCGAGGTGTTGCGCAGCGGGGAGGCGTTGATGTTTTTCGCCGAAGGCACCTTCACCCGTGTGCCCGGCCTGCGGCCGTTTTATTCAGGGGCTTTCGTGGTTGCCGCCGGGGCAGGGGCGCCGGTGATTCCGCTGGCGATCCGTGGCACGCGTTCCATGCTGCGCGCCGGTTCCTGGTTGCCGCGGCGCGGATTCATCAGCATCGAAATCGGTGAGCCGATCGATCCGCATGAACTCGTCGAAGCGGCGCGCGGCGACAACTGGAGCCTCGCCATGGCGCTGCGCGAGCGCAGCCGGGCTTTCATTCTGCGCCATTGCGGAGAACCCGATGTCGTCTGATGTACGCAAAGCGGCGGAAAGGTATGATAACCGCAACATGGCGGGCCGGGAATTTCCCGCGCGGCATTGAGGAATAAAGCATGGCTGGCAGCGACAGACCGCAACGCTCGATACGCGTCGAATGCTACGCCGGGCATCGCGCCGATGAAGCGCCGCGAC